>NZ_DASXEP010000085.1:0-47688 GCF_036490025.1 Mycobacterium sp.
CCGGTGTCGTCTACCCGCTCGCCCCCGGCGCCACCGAGTTCTGCAGCAAGCCCGGCCCTTTGCAGTTCGACTTCCTGCTGCCCAGCGACGTCATCCCCAGCGCGGTCGACGTCACCGACGGGAGCAGCACCATTCTGTTCCGGATCATGCTTGGAACCTGAACCTTGCTCGACCAGCTGAGCCCGGGTCGCATGCAACCAGCAATAGCCGAAAGCGGTGGCGATCAACGCGATGCGCAGCGGCACCACGATCAGCTGCGAGATCAGGCCCAGCGTCGGCATGAACGAAGTCCAGAACCCCCAATCGTGCGGGCCGACAAGCCATGCCATGCCGCGAAGCAGATAGCCATTATCGTTTGACGGCCCGATGAAACTGCCAGACGTGTCCAGCCACGCCAGCGCCAGATACGCCAGCACGTAGGCAGCCAGCGCCACGGGGCCGCCGTGCAGAATCAACCGGGCCGAGTCGACGATCGGCTTGTACCGCCCAGTTTTCGAAGTCGCGTAGTCAGACACCTTGCCCCGCCACGATGAGGGCACTACCCGCCAGCCGCGCTGAAGACGGCCCGACGGCACCATCTTCTCGATGAAAGCCGCGCTGCGCTCGCCGACGGTTCGGCGTGCCGCTGCGTGCCAGTCGACCTTCGTCGACACTCCGTAGACGATGCCGATCACGGCCAGCCACATCAGTGGCACCCCCGCGCCGCCGAAGACGGTCTTCACCGCCCACGTCAGACCATGCCACCCGATCTGAAGCGGCTTGAAGTGGGCGAAAAGCTCGGCCCGAGTGCTGTTGAACCACACCACGATTCGGCGCTTGGCGACCCAGCCGGCCGGGTTGACCAGAAAGGTGAAGCCGGCCGAAAGCGAATAGCTCAGCACCAGAAAGACCCACAGCGAGTCGATGTAGATGCGCACCGCCGTGAGCCACCGCGGTAGCCGGCCGGCGAAGTAGCGCAACGGGTAGCGAATGATCAGCGCGGCGACGATGACTATCCACGTGGTTTTGGGCACCGGCAGGGCGTGGACGTCAACGCCGCTGAACGCCTCGTCCATCTGGTAGTCCAGCGCGCGCCCCAGGTAAGCCAGCCAATCTTCCTTGAACAGCTGCCACGCAAGGTAAATCGCGAAAAACGGCGCGACGACCGCGGTGAACAGGTCGGCGCCACGCAGCGAGGGTCTGGGCAGTTCTGCCAGTACCGGGACGCCGCGGCGGACCACCAGAAACATCGCCACGTACGATCCCAGCGTCGCCAGCCCGGCGAAGGGCATGATCATCGCCGCCCAGAAAGCGTTGTTGTGCCCGACGTAGGCGGCCGCCTCGACTGCGCCCCGACGGGCCAAAACCCCCACCAGATAACACGCTGCTATCTGCGGCCAATACCGCCATGCCAGGGCAAATGGCCGAAGCAGGTAGGACACCCGGTCATGTTAACGGTGTAGTGCGGCTCCGCTGAGCGCTTGGCGGAGCAGATGCATAGCCACCGTCGTCGACCGCTCGCGGATGTCGTTGCGGCCGCCGGGCAAGAGAAGCGTTCGAGTCATCGGGTCGCGGTCAGCCAGCGCCACGGTGAAACAGACCGTCCCGACCGGCTTTTCCTCGGTTCCCCCACCGGGCCCGGCGATCCCGGTGATCGCCACCGCGGTGTCTACTCCGAAGCGGCGCAGCGCACCGGCGGCCATCGCCTCGCCCACCGGTTCCGACACCGCGCCGTGCGCCTCGATCAGTGCCGGATCCACGCCGAGCAACTCGGCTTTCGCGTCGTTGGCGTAGGCCACCAACCCACCGGCGAGATAGCCCGACGAGCCGGGCCGATCGGTGAGCCGTGCCGCCAGCAGTCCACCGGTACACGACTCTGCTGTCGCGATCCGGCGCCCGGTCAGCAGCTGCGCGACCTGATCGTCCACTTGCGAACCATCCTCGGAGAAGAGGTGCTGCCGGTGCCGGTCGCGGAGTAACCCGACCAGTCGGCCGTAGCTGTCGGCGGCGTCGGGTTCATAACGGGTGACCATTTCGATCTCCCCGCGCCGCAGACACGTGGTGACTTCCAGCGCGGCGAAGTCGGGCACCTCGCGCTCCGCCTCGCGCAGAGTTTCGGCCAGGCCGGACTCCGGCAGCCCGAACATTCGGATGGTGTCCTGCCGGTAGATCGTCCGGCCGGCGATGGCTTCCTGGACCGCGGGAATCTGCACCGCGGTCTTCCACATCGGCTGCAGTTCGCGCGGCGGCCCGGGTAGCACGACGACCGTCGGCTTGCCCGCAATGACAACGCCGGGGGCGGTCCCCACCGGGTCCATCACCACGGCTCCGACCGGGACCATCGCCTGCTTGCGGTTGGCGGCGCGTACCGCGTCGAAATCACCGGCCCCGATGCGTGCCATCAGCTTTTTCAAGATCTCCGCGATCTTGTTCTCCAGTTCGACGTCCAGAACCAGTTCGCGGCCGCAGTACCGGGCGACGGTGGCAACGGTCATGTCGTCGGCGGTCGGTCCCAGCCCCCCGCTGGTGACGATCAGGTCCACGCCCTCGTCGGCCAGGAACCGGAGCTGGGCTTCGATGTCGGCCGCGCGGTCACCGCAGATGGTGATGTGGGCGAGCTCGACGCCCAGCTCGAGAAGCCGGTCGGCGAGCCATGGGCCGTTGCGGTCGCCGATCCGCCCGGTCAAAACCTCGGTTCCGGTGACGACAATGCCCGCGCGTGCGCTCACCGCTACGACAGTAGGTGACGTTCCACCGACTCGGTCTTGCCGGTCATCGCGTCGGTCACACCCGATCGCCAGTCCGCTTTGATCACCACGCTGACTCGTGACGCGCGCGCCGCCACGGCTTCGACGGCGCGCTCCACGACGGCCATCACCTCGCTCCAGCTGTTGCCTTCGAGCACGGTGAACATCGAATCGGTCTTGTTCGGCAACCCGGAATCCCGAACCACCCGCACCGCCTCCGCGACGATCTCACCCACGCCCTCGCCGACTCCGAGCGGCGTCACCGAGAACGCGACCAATACCGACACCTGGCGAGCGTACCCACGACGTCAGACCGGCGCACTCATGGCAGCATCGGGCCATGCGGGTTCTGGTGCAGCGGGTCGCCTCGGCAACCGTGTCCGTCGACGGCCAAGCCGTCGGCGCGATCCGGCCCGGCGGCCAGGGCCTGCTGGCGTTCGTCGGGGTGACGCACGGCGACGACATAAACAAAGCCCGACGACTTGCCGAAAAGCTGTGGCAGTTGCGAATTCTCGACGACGATCGGTCTGCCTCCGACATCCACGCGCCGATCATGGTGGTCAGCCAGTTCACGCTGTACGCCGACACCGCGAAGGGCCGACGACCGTCGTGGAACGCCGCCGCCCCGGGCGCAGTCGCCGAGCCGCTGGTCGGCGCGTTCGTGCAGGTGTTGCGGGACCGGGGCGCCGACGTGGCAACCGGAACCTTCGGTGCCGACATGCAGGTCGAACTGGTCAACGACGGCCCGGTGACGGTCTTGCTGGAGCTGTGATGAGGAGGCGTTTTGACTGACAAGTGGGTTCGCTCCGACGACGACGAGTGGGACATCGTCAGCAGCGTCGGCTACACCGCGCTGCTGGTCGCGGGATGGCGCGCCCTGCATGCCCTGAGTGCCCAACCGCTGGTGCGCGATGACTATGCCAGGCACTTCATCACGGCGTCGAAGGATCTGTTTTTGACCGGTGCGCTCGGGCATCCGGGTACCTCGGCGGGTGCGACGGCGTTCCCGCGGCTGTACGGGGTGCAGACCAGATTTTTCGACGAGTTCTTCTCGGCCTCCGCTGAAGGGGGAATCCGACAAGCCGTCATCGTCGCGGCCGGCTTGGACTCCCGCGCTTACCGGCTTCAGTGGCCCAGCGGCACAACGGTATTCGAGATCGATCAACCAAAGGTTCTCGAGTTCAAGGTCCGGGTGCTGGCCGAACACGCCGCCGAGCCGGCCGCGCACCGGCACGACGTCGCGGCGGACCTACGAGATGACTGTTGACGTCCTCCGTGCAAAGTGAACTGCGAGGATTCCTCGTGCCGGCCGGCTGTCTCGATAGGCGCTCATGCGGCTATCGCCGTGGGCTGGTCGGTAGTGGAGGTTCGCGCCGAGCGGCTCTGTCGCACCATCGTTTCGGCTTTACGCCGCGCTTTGATGCGCGCCACCGACCTCCGCGAGGGCGGATGTCTGCGGCCTCGCCGCTTGCGTGCTAATGCACTACGGCTGGACTTCGGCAACTCGTCGACGTCCTGACGATGCAGCCAGCCCTGGCGCGCTGACCGCAAGTCCAGCCGATCAACCCCATCGACCTGGGTTCGGACGTGTAGTCCGAGGTAAGCCGAAAACAGGTCGCGATCTTCTCGAATGCCGCACCCGCAGCGGTGGACCCGTTGGGAGAGCGGCTTTTTCTTACGATTCCCGCACAGGCAGGTTTGCGACAAGGCGGTGGTTCGTGGGTTGTATTCGTAGAGCTGCTGCCCGCCGGCGCTTTCAGCCTTGCGGCGCATCATCTCCACCAGCAACCCTGGTGCCCGGTCGCGCACAGCGCGGGAAGTTCTTCTGCCACGCGACGTACTCCAGTCGCTCACAAGCGATGTCGGCGCCATAACTCGACAAGCGGTTGCCCAGGGCCCCATGCAACGTCTTTCGGTACTCGGCCAATCGGCGATGCAATTCGGCCACCCGCTGCACGGTGTGCTGCGTGGCGTGCGAGCGTTGCCACACGCAACGGCCCGTCGTGTGGGTGCCATCGGAGCGGAAACATTCAGGTGAGCCGGCTCGGTGCTGGCGATCCAGATGCCGCTGCGTGCGACGCAACCGCATCGTGTCCAACCGGATCGCATCGGCCAGCGGCTCAACCCAGCCCGACCAGCTGCCATCGGCACGCGCCACCGCCACTGCGATCTGGCTCGGCCCCAGATCAAACGACACTTTCCCGTCGCTGACCGCGTGCCGTCGGGTCGGGCGCCCATCACACACCAGCTGCATCCGGTAGGCGTCGCGGCCGTTGATCAGCGTGCGCACAATCCGCGCCACGAGCACCTTGCCGGCCGCCGTCAGCGCCTCGATCTCGGCGAGCTCGGCCTGCTGCTCCTTACCGCGACGGCCCGACCGCGCGGGCGCGGCGATCGGCACGACGAACCCCGCCCCCCACTGCAGCCCGACCAGCCGTCCGGCCTCGTCGGTTTTCGGGCGCAGCGCACCGTTGCCGTCTTTAGCCGCCAACGAATGCAACCCGCGTTTGGTCGAGTTGAACCGCGGCTTACCTTTACGGCCCACATGCCACCCACGCACCGCATCAAACGCTCGTGCGCCCAGGTTCTGGGTCTCCTGGGCGGGCAAGTGTTCGCGTACCCACGACAGGCGTAGCGACGAGGCGAATGATTGTGCGGCGTCGGCGGTGAATCCGTGCGCGGCCTCGATCGCCCGAAACGCTGATCGCCGGACCTGACGCTCGGCTGGGCTGCGCCGCGGCAGCTCCCGCGCAGCCAGCCAGGCCGGATCCGATTTCACCGCGCGGCCACGCGCAATGAACTCGCCCAGCACCGCGTTATACACCCGCACCCCGGTGAAAAACCGTATCCGGATCTCCCGACACTGTGTTGGGCTTGGTCGCAGCGGCCAGGACCGCAC
Organism: Mycobacterium sp.; assembly: GCF_036490025.1. Lineage (GTDB taxonomy): Bacteria > Actinomycetota > Actinomycetes > Mycobacteriales > Mycobacteriaceae > Mycobacterium. Next base: position 5,626 of record NZ_DASXEP010000085.1, read on the forward strand.
ATGCGTAGGCGCGCCCTTCGCGCGTTTACGCGCACGCGGTTTCCGCGCCGGCCCCGCGGCCGGTGTCGGTGCCATGCAGTAGGTCTTACCCACAGCTCAACCGTAGAGGTGACCACCGACAACCACGACCTATCGCCGCGCCCGGCACAGCGTGTCGCTGCTGCACGCACACCTCGTCTTCATAACCAAGTTCCGACGCAAACTGTCCACCGATCCGATGCTCACCTTCGCCGAAACCACCATGCCCACCGTGTGCGCCGAGTTGGATGTCGATCTGGTGGAGTTCCGCGGCGAGGCCGACCACGTGCATCTGCTCGTCGCCCATCCACCCTCGCTGGCGATTTCCGTTCTTGCCCAACGCCTCAAAGCCGTACGGCCGACGCGGTGCGCCGCGAGTTCACCGGCGTGTGTGTCCGCGCCCGCATGCGCGGACACCTCTGGTCGCCGTCCTACTTCGGCGTCTCCTGCGCAGGCGCCCCGCTGTCCATCATCAACCAATACATCGACGGACAAGCCCGACCACCGTGAACGCCGGGCTACCCCCGACAACACACCGGATGGGCAAACCCCGCCACAAATCGCGGGGCTAGCGCCCAAGATGACTGGTCAATACCATTGCGGGCCTCGGGCTTTGATGCAAGTCTGCCCAGCGCCTGGTCGGTCGAGGGAATGCTGCCCTACTTGACCGGTGACGCCCAGGACACGCTGTTCAGCCGAATCACTGAACTCTCGGCGCCGGGCAGCCGGCTCGCGATCGGCGCGTTGGGCTCGTCTCTCGACGAGGATCGGCTCGCCGCGCTGGAAGACAGCTATCCCGGCCTCAACCTGTCCGGCGACGTCAACTTCACCGCCTTGACTTATGACGACGCCGACAAAACCAAACCCGCCGACTGGCTCGCTGCCCATGGCTGGACGGTCGATCCGGTCCGGACCAACCCGCAGTTGCAGGCCGAATACGACTGCACGCCAGCAGAAGTCGACCTGCAGCTGGACCAGATCATGCAGTCGGAATACATCACGGCGTTCCGCTAATCTGTCACGACGTAACCGGTCCCCCGGTCCGCCCGTTTCCACAGCACGCCGCACCCGGCGGTCACTCCGTCGTGGACCAACTCGCGTTTGAGAATTTTGGTCGTCGCTGTCTGCGGAAGCTCCGTGTTGATCCGGACGAATCGGGGCCAGGCTTTTGGTGACAAGTCAGGCTGGGCCGCGAGGAATTTCTCGAATTCGTCCGGTGTCAGTGGCTGGCCGTCATTGAGAACGATGGCGGCCATCACCTGGTCGCCGACTTCGTCGGGGACCCCGTACACCGCGACCTGATTGATCGGGGTCAGCCGCTGCAGAATTCGCTCGATGGGTGCGGCAGCCAGGTTCTCGCCGTCGACCCGAAGCCAATCCGCCGTGCGACCGGCCAGGTAGATCCAGCCGTCGGTGTCCCGATACGCCAGATCACCCGACCAGTACATGCCCTGGCGCATCCGCTCGCTGGTGGCCGCGGGGTCGTTGTAGTAGCCGGCGAACGGGCCGGCTCCCTCGGTGTTCACCAGTTCCCCGACTGCCTCGTCGAAGTTGGCCAGCGCACCGTGCTCGTCGAAAATCGCTGGCGCGCACTCGGTCACCGATTCCGGGTGGTACACGGCGACGCCGGGATACCCCTTGCCGATAGACCCGGCGGGCGTGCCGTCTTCGCGGGTGACGATGACTGCGAACTCACTGGATCCGAAGCTGTCGACCACCCGGCAGCCGAACCGCCGGGCGAATTCGTCGATATCGCGATCGGTTGCCTCGTTGCCGAACGCGATCCGCAACGTGTTGTCGGCATCGTCAGCCCGCTCCGCGGTGGCCAGCATCAGGGCTAGCGGCTTGCCGACGTAGTTCATGTAGGTGACGTTGTAGCGGCGGATGTCATCGAGAAACCTCGATGTCGAGAACTGGGCGGGCACCATCGTGGCGCCGCTACCGATGGCCACCGCCCAGCCGGCCGCCACACCGTTGGAGTGAAACAGCGGCATCGACAGGTAGCACACGTCGTCGGCGGTGACGTCGTACTGCCCGATCAGGCTGGCGCCGCAGAGAATCGCCATCACGTGGGCGAACCGGACTGCCTTCGGATCGCCGCTGGTTCCCGACGTGAAGATCATCATCAAGGTGTCGGCTGGTTCGACCTCGCGCCGCGGCACCAGCGGCGGCGCGGCCGCGACCGCGTCAAGGTAACGACGCGACGCCACGTCGAGCACGGTGATGCCGTCAAGATCCAGGCCGTCCAGCAGTGGTAGATACTCGGAATCGGCAAGCAGCAGTTGGCAATCCGCTCGTCGGATGTCGGACAGCAGCCCGGCGCCGCGACGGGTGGTGTTGATCCCGCACAACACGTAGCCGCCCAACCCGGCCGCCGCCATCGAGCGCAGCATGGCCGGCGAGTTGCCGAGCAGCGCGCCGACGTGCAACGGACGACCGGTGTCGGCAAGACCGATCAACGCCGACGCTTCGGCCGCTGCCTCGGCAAGGTGTTCGCGCCAGGTCCAGGTCTGATCGCCGTGCGCAACCGCGAGGGTGTCGTCGCGCATCCGGGTCCGCAGCAACTGCTGCACGGTCTCAAACATCGGTTGGCTCCGGCCGATACCGCAACAACGTGATTCCGCTGTCGGGAATGTCGCAGAACACCGGGCTGACCCGCATTCCTATCCGGACACCGGCCGGATCCACGTCCACCAGCTCGGTGCTGAACCGCGGTCCGGCGTCCCACTCGACGACGGCGAGGATCTGCGGCAGCGAATCCGCCCACGGTGGGCCGGTGGGCCGGCGCGCCACCGTGAATGTGTAAACTGATCCGGTGCCGTCGATTTCGCGCCACTGCAGGTCGTCGGCCAGTGTGCCCGGCGCCAGTGTGCGGGGATAGAACACGTACCGCCTCAGTGACGGCGAATACTGCACCAGGATCCGGTGTTCGGTGAGCGCCTGCCAGAACGGCGCTGACACCGGGGTGGCCTCGGGAAGTGGTGTCGCTTCGGTCATCTCAGGCACCACCCAGTACCAGCGCGACTTGTTCACTCATGATCCCGCCGGTGCCGCTGACGAATGCGTGATTGCAGTCGGCAACCTGGGCCCGGTCTGCTCGGCCCATCACTTGGCGCGCGGCGTCGACCACGTGGTGCATGCCGCCGGCCATGCCCGCCTGCCCGAAGGAGAGTTGCCCGCCCGCGGTGTTGAGCGGAAAGTCGCCCGCGAAGGTGAGGTCGCGCTGGTTGACCCAGGCCATCCCTTCGCCTTTGCCGCAAAAGCCCGAATCTTCGAGCGTCATCAACACAGTGATGGTGTAGCAGTCGTAAAGCGATGCCATGTCGACGGCCGACGGGGTAAGACCCGCCATCGCGAAGGCGCGCTCGGCGGCGTGCGACATCGGTGTCGTCATCAAGTCCTTGGCGTATGTCGCTGTCTTGAAGGCGATGTGCTCGCCGAATCCGTTGATCCACACCGGACGGTGACGGGCGCGGCGCGCTATGTCGGCGCCGGCGACCAGAACGCCGGCGCCGCCCTGCACCCGCATCACCGTCTCCAGCATGTGGATCGGATCGGCGATCATCGGGCTGGCGAGAACGTCGTCGACGGTGATGGGCTTGCCATGAAACACCGCGCCGGGATGCGTGCACGCATTCGTACGCTGGTCGACCGCGATTTTCGCCAGAGATGTTGCGTCGTAACCGAAAAGGGCGGCGTAGCGCTGCGCGATCTGCGCGTAGGGTCCGTTCTGGCCGACGTTGCCGTATGGAATTTCGAACTCGGCCTGGGGTGAGCCGTACTTGTTGCTGGACGCGCCGTGCCACCCGGGCGGCGACGGTGGGTGGCGAGTCGACGTCGGCAGTACCGCCGAACCGGGCACGACCGCGAGCACCGCGTCGCACAGCCCGAGTTCGACGGCGACCGCTGCGCGCCACACCATTCCGGCGGATGTTGCGCCACCAAGGTCGACCCGTTCACCGAAATTCACGGGCAGGCCCAGATATTCGGAGAGGGTGGCCGGGGCGAACATGTCGGATTCCGCCAAGCCGTGGCATATCAGGCCATTGACCACCGCGCCGTCCACACCGGCATCGTCGATGACCATCTTGGCCAGCAGGGCGTACTGGTCGAGGGTGAACGACGGCGGGCGGGATTGCTTGCGCTCGGCGGGCAGTTCCGCGATCCCGATGATCGCGGCATCGCCCCGCAGGCCAGTCACGGCTGGTCTCCGCGCAGCGGTAGTGCAACCGTGGCGGTGCCCGGCATCAGCACGGTGTCGCCGCGTCGCCCGGCGATTTCCAGGTCGACCAGACCGACGTTGTCCGCCAGCCGCCTTGCGGTCACCGATCCGCCGAAGTTCAGCTCCTCGCCGGCTATCGCGACGGCCCGGTTCTGCACCGAGTACTCAACCAATCGGCCACGCCCGCCGATCCAGTCGGTGATGGCGCGGGCCAGCAGTGCGGACTGCAGCGGACCCTGCACGATGACATCGTCGTAACCCTCGACCGTTCGCGCCCAGTCTTTGTCGTAGTGGATCCGGTGGCCGTTGTACGTCGCGGCGCTGAAGAAGAACAACTGTCTTTCGTCGGCCGTCACCGTCAGCGTCGGCAAAGTGTCGCCCGGGTGGACGTCCTCGTAGAAGATCTGCTCGCGGTCCACAGCTCTCCCTAGGGTCGGGCGATCATCGATGTTGTTGCCTCAGCGACCAATTCGCCTCGCTGGTTGCGGTATACGGTTCGCCAGGTGACCAGAACGAACCTGCCGGAGCGGCCTTGCTTCTCCACGATCGACTCGATCGTCCGCATCATCTCGATCTCGTCGCGATGGTAGGCCGGCCCGTGAAACGTGGTGCTCTCCCCGCCGGCCATGCGCTTGGGAGCACGGGGAAAAGCAAGGCTGCCCGACACGGCTCCGGACGAGCCATCCGGCCGCAGCCCGTCCAACGGCGTGACCCCCAGAATGGCGTACTGCAGGTGGAGCGGTGGGCAGATGATGTCGCGATAGCCCTGGGCGCGAGCGTATTCGGGGTCGAACCACAGTGGATTGTGATCACCGACCGCCGCGGCCCACCGTTGCCAGTCGCGCCGGTTGACTTCACCGGTTGCCGCGGCCGCTACCGTTCCCACTCGTGACGCCGATTCGGCGTCGATCAGACTCTGTTCGTCTGCGCCGCTCCTCCTCATCGCTTCGCTCTGCATCGTCGTCGTCGCGGTTCGTGTGCGCCGCTCCTCCTCATCGCTTCGCTCTGCATCGTCGTCGTCGCGGTTCGTTCACGCCTCGTCCTCCAGCCACGTCGCCGCGACATCCGCCCCGCCGCCCAGCGTCGACAGCACCCGGGCCCGCTCGGAGAACAAATGCAGATCGGTCTCGACCACATAGCCCATGCCGCCATGCAACTGGTGCGCGTCGAGCGTGATCAGTTTCGCCGCGGTCGCCGCGTGCATGCGGGCGATCGCGGTCTGACGGGTGGCGGTGTGGCCCTTCCCGATCCAGAAGACCGCCGAATGAGCGGCCAGCCGCGCCGCGGCCATCGCGATATGCATATTCGCCACCAGATGCTGTGCGGCCTGAAAGGACGCGATCGGGCGGCCGAACTGCTTGCGCGCCATCGTGTAATCGACCGTGCGCTGCAGCACAGCCTCGCCGACACCGACCAGGTCCAGTGACAGCAACGCCACTGCGGCGTTGGCCAACCGGCGCAGGTCTTGTTCGGCTAGGCCCGCACCATCGGCCCCGTCGAGCACCGCCGCCGGATCGATCACCTCGACATCGTCGAATCCGATCCGGAATGTGCGGTGCCCGCCCATCAACCGCAGCGGATCGATCCACAGGCCCGCTGCGGTCAACGGCACGACGAACGCCATAACCCGCTGCCCCGCCGCGGCTGCCGACACGACGAGGTGATCGGCCAGGTCGGCGTCCGCGACGAAATCGACCGCGCCACTGAGTCGCCAGCCGCCCCAAGCCTCCGCACGCACACGCAGCGTCGGCGTGGTCACCGCGGCATCACGTGGACCCCACAAACATGTTGTGGCACTGATCTTTCCGTCAGCCAGCGAGGGCAGCCACGCCGCATGCTGATCGGGTCCGCCGAGCAGCTGGATGGCGAGAGCAGCCTGCAACGTGCCGTGCACGATCGTCGGGCACAAACCGCGGCCGGCTTCGACGCAGAAGATGCCGAGGTCGGACAGCGTGCCGCCGGCGCCGCCGTATTCCTGCGGAAGCAACAGACCGAATACGCCCGCGTCTGCCAACGACTTCCACAGCCGGTCGGGAATCGAGCGTGGGTCGGCGTCGCGGAGTTCGCGGACCAGGCTGGCGGGGCACTCGGCGGCGAACAGCGCCGAGAGCATTGACGCCAGGTCTCGCTCGTCCTGATCGGGTAGCAGTTTCACGATGTCGTCACCATCAGCGTCCGTAGGACGGCATGCCGTGGCCACGCTGCGCGATCACGTCGCGAAGTACCTCGTTGGTGCCGCCGCCGAAGCGCATCAGCGGCGACACCCGGTAGAGCCGTTCGAATTTCCCGTCCTCGGGCGCCCCCGGGCTGAGGTAGGCCAGCAGGCCGTCGGGGCCGAGCACGTCGATGGCCAAATCGGCGATCCGCTGACGTAATTCGCTGCTGAACACTTTCTCGATGCTGACCTCCACGGTGGGAATCAGGCCGCTGTCCAGCAACGAGGCCGCCTGATATCCCATCAACGTGGCGGCTTCGACATCCGCTTCCGCTTGGGCCAGACGTCGGCGGAAGCCGGCGATCTGCACGGGCACCGAACCGTCGCGTCGCGGCCGGCGCCCGAGCTCAGTCAGTTCGTCGAGTGCGCGCCGCAGATCTCCCGCGTTGGTCAGCGCGCCTCGCTCGAGGTCCAGCGCGCCGGTGATGTAGGTCCAGCCCCGATTGAGTTCCCCGATCAGGTTGCCGACCGGCACCCGGACCTCATCGAAGAACACTTCGTTGGTGCGATAGCCCGACCATGCGTAGAGCGGCCGGATTTCTATGCCGGGCAGATTCATCGGAACCATGACCACCGAAATGCCGCGGTGTCGGGCCGCACTGGGATCGGTTCGCACGCATAGCCATTCATGCGTGGCACGGTTTGCGACGCTGTTCCAGATCTTGGAGCCGGTGATGACCCATTCGTCGCCGTCTCGCACCGCGCGGGTGCGCAGACTGGCCAGATCGGTACCCGCTTCGGGTTCGGAATAGCCGACCGCACAGATCAGCTCGCCGCGAGCGATCGGCGGAAGGAACTCGAGCTTGTTCTGTTCGGTGCCGTGCCGCATGATCATCGGCGCGACCGAAGTCACGGTGAGATCCGGACCCGGAACACCCCAGTACTCGAACTCGCGCATCAGCAGGTGCTGATAGACCGCGCCGAGTCCCAGACCGCCGTATTCCGACGGCCAATTCAGCCCGAACCAGCCCCGCTCGCCGATCTTGCGACGAAATGACACGACCTCGCCGCCCGGCAGTTCCTGCCCGTGTTCCGCCAGTTCGGAGCGCAGCGCCGGCGTGACGTTCTCGGTGAGAAATGCACGCACCTCGGCCAGCCAGGCGTCCTGCGCGGCGTCGAGTTCGAAATCCACCATCCATTTCCTAGCGCGTTCTTCGTGCTTGCGCCCGGGATTGCGAAAAGGACCTTAAAGTCTTAGGACGTGCCCAGGTTGCCCCGTGAACCGACGAAAGTGCAACTACCGACGGTTCTACTTGGGAAATATGTCGGCAGTTGCACTTTCGCGGATGTCGTTGACCGGAAGGGTGCGTGATGCAGTTCTGGTCCGGCACACCGTTTATGGACACCAATGACGCGCTCGCCATTGCCCGCATGCTCGACGAATGCGGATACGACGGCGTCATCTGCGCCGATCACCTGATCTATCCACGCAACCTGACCTCGCCCTATCCGTCGCCGGCCGGGGTGCCGCCTTGGGAGCCCGAGACGGCCTGGCCGGATTCGTGGATCATGATCGGTGCGATGTCGTCGATCACGCAGCGGTTGCGGTTCTCCAACGCCATCTACGTCGCCCCGTCGCGGCCGGTCGTCGAAGTGGCGAAACAGGTGGCAACCGCGGCGGTGATTTCCGGCGGCCGGGTGTCAGTCGGGGTCGGCGCCGGCTGGATGCGCGAGGAATTCGACTTGCTGGGACAGGATTTCAGCACCCGCGGCAAGCGGCTGGACGAGATGATCCCCGCGTTGCGTGCACTGTGGCAGGGCGGCTGGGTGTCGTGGAGTGGTCGCTTCTACCAGGTGCCGGAGTTGATGCTCGAGCCCCATCCGCCGTCGCCGGTGCCGATCTTCTCCGGCGGCGAATCGGAGGTGGCGCTGCGCCGGGCGGCGCGGCTGTGCGATGGCTGGGTCGGCACGACTTATGTCTGGGACGACGCGGTCCGATACGCGCAGAAGCTTAGGGAGCTACGGCGCGAATACGGCCGTGACGGTGAGCCTTTCGAGATCATGTTGGCGCTGCTGGAGATGCCGTCTGTCGATCTTTTCCGCCGTGCAGAGGATATCGGCATCACCGCGGTGATGTGCGCGCCCTGGATGGGCGAGGGTGTCGAGGCGAGCAACCGAGAGGGCTGTCGCGCGGCCATCGAGCGGTTCGCTGAAACCGTTGTTGCGCGGTGTCGATAGCGGCCAGCGGCTAGAACTTGTGCGGGACGTCGTTGACCAGTCCGCCGTCCATCACGAACTCGGCACCGGTGGCATAGGACGATTCATCGCTGGCCAGGAACACCACGAAGGAGGCGACCTCGTCGGAGACACCGGGGCGGCCGAGCGGGACGGTGACCATATCGTCCGGGAAGTGCTTGGTCATCGGCGTCCGGATGAAGCCGGGATGGATGGAGTTGACCCGGATGTTCTGCGAGGCCAACTCGAGGGCGGCCGATTTGGTCAACCCGCGCACCGCCCACTTGGAGGCGACGTAGGGGTGCACCATGACCGCGCCGCGCAGGCCCTCGATCGACGAGACGTTGATGATCGAACCGCCGCCCGCGGCCTTCATCGGCTCGACCGAGGCCTGGATGCCGTGGAAGGTGCCGTTCAGGTTGACGTCGATGACCTTGTTCCACTTGTCCACATTGAACTGTCCGAGCTGACCGAGCGCGACGATGCCGGCGTTGTTCACCAGCACGTTGAGCTTCCCGAAGTCGTTGACCGCGGTGGACACCGCGGCTTCCCACTCGTCGGGCTGGGTGACGTCGAGGTGGACGTAGCGTGCGGCTTCGCCGATTTCGTCGGCGAGTTTTTTGCCGTCATCGTCGAGAATGTCGCCGACGACGACCTTGGCACCCTCGGCGACCAGCGCCCGGGCATGGGCAGCTCCCATCCCCCGAGCGCCACCGCTGATCAGTGCAACTTTTCCGTCCACGCGTCCCATGACGCGTCAGGCTACCGCAGCCGGACGTCGAATTAGAACTTGTTCCACCGCGGGACTCGGGGGCCCTCGCGGTAAACAATCAGACGATGAGCGTTGCGACCTCGCTACTCACCGCATGCAGCGGGTTTCTGTTCGCGGTGTTGTGGATGGACCTCATGTTCGACGCGCAGGTCCTCCGGCACCGCCGTGCCGCCGGCGACCTGCCCGAATCCGTGCTGGCTTCCATCGCGGACTACTACCGGCGCGCGGTCACCGGTTCTCGACCGATGAGCCGGTTGATCGCTGTCGTCATGGCGGTGTTACTGGCAGCGTTGGGTTTTAGACTGATCAGAGGTCACGACCCCGGCGGGCTGGCCGTGGCGTCGACGCTGCTCGCGGCAACGCCGGTGCTGCTGGCACTGACGCGCACCGTCCCCAACGCGGCTCGACTCGGTAACCGCTGGGGCACTTCGACCGATCAAACCGCACTGGCCCGGTCCATCTGGCGCGACCATGTGGTGTGTGCAGGCTGCATGCTGGCCTTTTTGGTGCTGTGGGTGGCCCGCCCTGGGTGGGTTTAAGTGGTCCGGGGTCACAACACAAGAATTCCGTACTAAACTAGAACACGTTCCAATTATGTCGCCCGTAAGCAGACCAGTAAGGAATCCGGCATGCACACTCCCATCTGCGACGAGCTCGGCATCGAGTTCCCGATTTTCGCGTTCACGCACTGCCGCGATGTCGTCGTCGCGGTGAGCAAGGCCGGCGGTTTCGGCGTGCTGGGGGCTGTCGGCTTCACACCCGAGCAGCTCGAGATCGAACTCAAGTGGATAGACGAGAACATCGGCGAGCACCCGTACGGGGTCGACATCGTGATCCCCAACAAGTACGAGGGTATGGATTCGCACTTGTCGGCCGAGGATCTTGCCGAGACGCTGCGCAAGATGGTGCCCCAAGAGCACCTGGATTTCGGAAAGAAGATCCTCGCTGACCACGGCGTGCCGATCGAGGACAGCGACGGCGACAGCCTGCAATTGCTCGGATGGACGGAGGCGACAGCTACGCCTCAGGTCGAGGTGGCGCTCCAGCACCCGAAGGTGAAGATGATCGCGAATGCGCTCGGCACCCCTCCGCCGGAGATGATCAAGCACATCCACGACGCCGGACTCAAGGTGGCCGCGTTGTGTGGCTCTCCTTCCCAGGCACGCAAGCACGCCGACGCGGGCGTCGACATCATCATTGCCCAGGGCGGCGAGGCCGGTGGCCACTGTGGCGAGGTGGGCTCAATTGTGTTGTGGCCGCAAGTCGTCAAGGAGGTCGCCCCGGTGCCGGTGCTGGCCGCCGGTGGCATCGGAAGTGGCGAGCAGATCGCCGCGGCGTTGGCGCTGGGCGCGCAAGGCGCGTGGACCGGCTCGCAATGGTTGATGGTCGAGGAATCCTCGAACACCCCGGTTCAGCAGGCCGCGTACGTCAAGGCCGGCAGCCGCGACACCGTGCGTAGCCGCTCGTTCACCGGCAAGCCGGCCCGGATGCTGCGCAACGACTGGACCGAGGCGTGGGAGGCGCCGGACAACCCGAAGCCGCTGGGCATGCCGTTGCAGTACATGGTTTCCGGCATGGCGGTGCGCGCGACGAACAGATTCCCCAACGAATCTGTCGACGTGGCGTTCAACCCGGTCGGTCAGGTCGTCGGGCAGTTCTCCAAGGTGGAGAAGACGTCGACCGTCATCGAACGCTGGGTGCAGGAGTACCTGGAAGCGACGAACCGTCTCGACGAGCTGAACGCCGCGGCCGCCGTCTGATCACTCGTCGTCGGTGGGCTCGCCGGTGAAGACTTCCTTGGCTCGCTCGACGGCATAGGTGGCGATGTCCAGTGAATTGTGGACGATGTCACCGGCGCCACCGGCGATATCCCCTTTGATGATGTGGCCGGCGTCTTCGACGATGTCCGACGATCGTTCGACGGCGTTGTTCACGATGTCCCTGGCGGCGTCGATCGCGTCTTTCGGCTTGAAGGCCATCGAAATATCCCCTCTGTGTCGGCGTGCGGTTAGCCGGTGATACCGGTGTCCGTCGGGAATCCCCCGCCGGGCCTCGGGTACCCACCACCGGTCAGCTGCCCAACCTGCCAACCATGTTCGGTGCAGAGCATCGGAAGCCCGTCGGGACTCTGGGCCGACGAACCACGCGGGTTGTCGCACTTGGCGCCGACCTGCTGAACTCCGTTGAGCGGGTAGGTGATTACCCAAAACCCCGACTGCGCGGCCGGGAATTGGTTGACGATGAAGTGGCACGCTTCCGCCTGACCGCCCGGGCCACGTCCGAAGATGAACCGCTCGTAGTTGTCGCACGGCGCACCCAGCGACGCGTCGTAGTTCATCCCCGGCACGTCTCCGTCGTAATGCCCCGGGTCGGCGAGCGCGACCGGAGCCATTCCGACACCGGCACCGGCAATCGCAGCGGCGACGAGCAGTGTGCGAATCATGACCCACCTTCGGTGTATGCGTGACCAGGGCCATCCCGCGAGCCCGGTGATCTGGAGAAAAGCATAGTCAGTGCTTCCGGCGCCACAAGGTCGTTTCGCGCGACCGCATGCAGAGCTTCGTCAACGGTCGGTAGGCCGGTAAGTGCAGATCAGAACACCGGTAGCGGTCGTCGTCGCCGAAACGAGCTCGAGTGCGCGGGCTGAGCTGTCGTTGGGAAACAGTCGCTTGCCCCCACCCAGCAGGATCGGCTCGATCATCAGTCGGTATTCGTCAACCAATCCGTGCGCGATCAACTGGGCAGCCAACGACGCGCTGCCCATCACTTGCAGTGCCGCGCCGTCGCGCGCACGCAGCTCGCGCACGGCCCTGATGGCGTCCTCGGCCGGCAGCAGTGTCGAGCCGGACCAGGTGAGGTCCTGTTGGCTCAGCGTCCGCGACGCCACGTACTTTCCGATCTCATTCATCCGGTCGGCGAACGGATCACCCGCCCGGCCGGGCCAGGCGGGCGCCATCGCCTGCCAGGTACGCCGGCCGAACAGCAGTGCCTCGGTTGCGGCCATGATTTCGCCGATTGCGGGGCCCATGGTGCCCGGGTCGAAGTACGGCATCGACCATCCACCGTGGCGGAAACCGCCGTCGGTGTCCTCCCCCGGAGCTCCGGGCGCCTGCACAACTCCGTCGAGGCTGATGAAGTCGCTGACAAGGATGCGGATGAACGATCCCTTCCCTGGTTGCTCTGCCTGCATTCAATCCAGACCATCGGCGGAGCCAAAACTCACCGCAGTCGACAACGAGAACACGTTCCAATCCTCGTCCGACAATCCGTCCAGAAGCCGTTCCATCTCTGCTGTCGCGATGCTTTACTGGGCCAGAACGCGTCATAATCCAGCCGTTTCATGAGGAGTGCCCACTGATGCCGACTCCAAATATCCCCGCCGGATTCGATTTCACCGATCCCGACATTCACGCCGAGCGGCTGCCGGTAGAAGAACTGGCCGAGCTGCGGCGGACGGCGCCGATCTGGTGGAACGAACAACCGCTGGGGGTGGGCGGGTTCGACGACGGCGGATTCTGGGTGGTGTCCAAGCACAAGGACGTCAAGGAGATCTCGCTGCGCAGCGACGTGTTCTCCAGCCTGGAGAAGACCGCGCTGCCGCGTTACAAAGACGGCACCGTCGGCGAGCAGATCGAGCGGGGCAAGTTCGTCCTGCTCAACCAGGACGCCCCGCACCACACCCGGTTGCGCAAGATCATCTCGCGCGGATTCACTCCCCGAGCCGTTGAGCGACTGCGCGACGACCTCGAGGCGCGCGCCCGGCAGATCGTTGAAACCGCCGCCGCACATGGTTCCGGCGACTTTGTCGAACAGGTGTCCTGCGAGCTTCCGCTCCAGGCCATCGCCGGGTTGCTGGGCGTACCCCAGGAAGACCGGATGAAGTTGTTCCATTGGTCCAACCAGATGGTCGGCGACCAGGACCCGGAGTTCGCTACCAATGACGCCATCGCCGCCTCCGTCGAGCTGATCATGTACGCCATGCAAATGGCCGCCGACCGGGCCCAGAACCCTGGCGAGGACATCGTCACCACGCTGATCGAGGCCGACGTCGACGGTCACAAACTCTCCGACGACGAGTTCGGCTTCTTCGTCATCCTGCTTGCGGTCGCCGGCAATGAGACAACTCGCAACTCGATCACCCAGGGCATGATGGCGTTCACGGACTTCCCCGATCAATGGGAGCTCTACAAGAAAGAGCGTCCCGCCACCGCCGCTGACGAGATCGTTCGATGGGCCACCCCGGTCACGTCGTTCCAGCGGACCGCGCTGGAGGATTATGAGCTGTCCGGCGTGCAGATCAAGAAGGGTCAGCGTGTCGTAATGGTTTACCGCTCAGCCAATTTCGACGAGGAAGTGTTCGACGACCCGTTCAGCTTCAACATTCTGCGCGACCCGAACCCGCACGTCGGCTTCGGCGGTACGGGCGCGCACTATTGCATCGGGGCCAACCTGGCGCGGATGACGATCGACCTGATGTTCAACGCGATCGCCGACGCCATGCCCGATCTGGAATCGGTCGGCAAACCCGAGCGTCTGCGTTCGGGCTGGCTCAACGGCATCAAACACTGGCAGGTCGACTACCACGGTGATGCCCAGGCGAAATGCCCTGTCGCGCATTAGGCTACGGCTATGCCGTCACATAAAGCAGTTCAGGTAAAGGCCGCGGGCGCACCGCTGGAGCTGGCCGATGTCGAGACAACGCCGCCGGCACGCGGCGAAGTGCGCATCAGTGTGGGCGCATGCGGGATATGTGGCACCGACGCCCACTTTGTGGCCGGGAACTTCCCCGGCCTGTCGTGGCCGTTGACGCTGGGACATGAAATCGCCGGGAAGATCGCCGACGTCGGCGCCGGCGTCGAGGACTTCGCAGTCGGCGACCGAGTCGCGGTCGGCTGGTTCGGCGGCAATTGCAACCGCTGCGAACAGTGCCGCAAGGGCCTGTTCATCCACTGCGAAAACGGGCAGGTGCCGAGTTGGCATTATCCCGGCGGCTATGCCGAATCGGTGACGGTTCCGGCCACCGCGCTGGCCCGCGTCCCCTCGGAGTTGTCTGATGCCGAAGCCGCCCCGATGGGCTGTGCGGGCGTCACGACCTACAACGCACTGCGTCACACCAAGGCATTGCCCGGCGACCGGGTGGCAATTCTCGGCGTCGGCGGACTCGGTCATCTGGGGCTGCAGTTCTCCCGCGCAATGGGTTTCGAGACCATCGCGATCAATCGCGGCACCGCCAAGAAAGAAGATGCGCTCAAGCTGGGCGCGCACCACTACATCGACGCGACCGACGGCGACGTCTCCGAAGCGTTGAAAGGCCTCGGCGGAGTCGCCGTGGTGTTGGGTACCGCGGGGGCTTCGAAGGCGATGGCCGCGACCGTCGGTGGCTTGCAACCCCAGGGTGAACTCGTCACCATCGGGGTCACACCCGAGCCGTTGCCGATCAGCCCACTGCAACTGATCACCCCGGGACTCAGCGTCATCGGCCACCCGTCCGGGACCGCCAAAGAGATCGAAGACACGATGCAATTCGCCGTCTTGTCGGGCGTTCGGGCGTGGATCGAAGAGCTGCCGTTGGCCCAAGCCGCGGAAGGTTATGCGGCGCTGGAGCAGGGCCGGGCGCACTACCGCACCGTGTTGACGGTTTGACGCGCGACAGCGGGCTGTGGAGCCTCGACGGCGGCGACGGTGAGCTGCTGGTCCGCACCGGCGTCGCCGGTCGCGCCGCGCAGATGGGGCACCGGCTGACGATCGCGATGCGGCGCTGGCAGGCGACGACGCAATGGGACGCGGACGAGCCGGTGAGGGCGGAATTGACCGTCGAGGTCGGTTCGCTCGAGGTGGTGCGCGGCGAGGGCGGCCTGATCCCGTTGTCCGGCCCGGAGAAGGCCTTGGTGCGCAACAACGCCTTACGTTCGCTGAACGCCCGGCGATTTCCGCGAATCACTTTTGCTGCCAACACTATTGACAAGACCGGCCAGGGCTACCGGTTGGCCGGGACGTTGACGATCCACGGCAAGGCGCGAAGGCAGATCGTGAACGTGCGCACCGACGAGGCGGATGACGGCTGGTCGCTGTCCAGCGAGACCACGGTCCGGCAATCCGAGTTCGGCATCAAGCCGTACTCGCAGCTGCTGGGCTCGATGAAAGTCGCCGACGACGTCACGGTGTCCTTCTCCGCGCGGCGCGCCCACGAAAGCTGATGAAAGGAGTCGCGATGCGGATCGGAGTGGTGTTCCCGCAGACCGAGATTGGCGCTGACGTGGGTGCCGTTCGGGCCTACGCCGAACATGTCGAGGGGCTGGGATTCACGCATCTGCTGGCCTACGACCACGTCGTGGGCGCCGACCCGGATGTTCACCCCGGCTGGAACGGTCCGTACGACCTACACAACACGTTCCACGAGCCGTTGGTGACATTCGGTTACCTTGCCGCGGTCACCACGTCCCTGGAGTTGGTCACCGGCATCGTGATCCTGCCGCAGCGACAGGCTGTGCTGGTCGCCAAACAGGCCGCCGAGGTGGATCTACTCAGCGGCGGCCGGCTACGCCTGGGAGTCGGACTCGGCTGGAACACCGTCGAGTACGAGGCTCTGGGAGAAGACTTTTCGACTCGGGGAAAGCGCTGCGACGAGCAGGTGGAGCTGATGCGCAAGCTGTGGACCGAGCCGAGCGTCAGCTACCGCGGCGACTACCACCGGGTGACCGGAGCCGGGCTGGCGCCGCTGCCGGTACAGCAGCCGATTCCGGTCTGGTTCGGGGCCTCCTCGCCGCGCGCGTACCGACGCGCCGGTCGGCTTGGCGACGGCTGGTTCCCGATGGTGGGCCCCGGACCCAAACTCGAACTGGCGCGTCAGGAGGTGGCGCGAGCCGCGACAGAGGCGGGCCGAGACCCCGCCCGGCTCGGCATGCAGGGGCAGGTTTCCTGGAACGGCAGCGCCGAGGACCTGGCCGCCGGTTTCCGGAGCTGGGCGGACTCAGGTGCCTCACACATGTCGATCAACACCATGGGCGCCGGGCTGGTCTCCGTCGACCAGCACCTGGATGCTTTGACTGCCGCAGCCGAAATCGCCAGGGAATTCACGGGTTAACGTCGCGCACATTCCCGCAGTGCTACGGCGACGGCGCTCCGGGCGGCGGAGGTTGCGGCGGCGGCTGTTGGTCGGGCGCCTGCCCGTGCAGACGTTCGAGCAACTTCGTCAGCAGTGGGTGCGGGTTGGGCTCCGGTGGCGGCGGAGGCACCACCGGCGGCGGAACCGGTGCCGCGGCGGGTATGTCGGCCGGGGCCTGAGCGAGGACGAGCTGCGGTTCAACGACCGGCTCTGGTGCCGGCGCAGGCTTCGGGGCCGGACGCGCTGCCGGCCTTTCGACCGCGGCCGGCCGCGGAGCCGGGGCCTGCACGATAGGTGCAGGTGCCGCCCAGTGAGCCACCGGCTTGACCGGATCGGGTGCATGGCGGGGCACCAGGTGCGGACCAAGCGCGAGCGACAGCGACGCCACGAATGTGGCTGCTCCGGCACCCAGCATCGTCACCGCGGCGGCATATGAGCGCTGCCGGGAGATTTCGTGATCCGGCCGCCCGCTGTTGACTGCCCGAACCATCTCGACATCGGTGAATTCGGTGCTCTGAGCCGAGGCGAGCGCAGCTCCGCGAGCCAAAGCCAACTCCGCGCCTAGCTGAGTGATGACCGGGACCGGCACAGCCTCCTCCAGCCGCGGCGACAACGCGTCGAGGTCGTGTTCGGCACCCACGATCACGACGCCGGCCGGCTGCCAGGAACTGCGGTCGAAGAGCGCGGTCAACCACCGGACCAGATGATCCGGCCCGCCCGACAACTGCTTGATGGCAGTTTGGGGCTCGTCGTCGCCGGCATCGACCATCACGACGACCGTCGAGTCACCGTCCAGCACGCACACAGCGGCCGTGTCATACCCGACGACCGGGGCGATCGCCCGGGCCAACATCTCGCACGCGTCGCACAACCGAACCGGGACAATGTTGTCGAACCCCGCGTCGGTCAGTGACTCCAGAAGCAACGCCGACTCCGCCGCCGCCTCATCACTCCAGGTGACGCCGACAACGTGAAGCCGCTGGTCATAACTCGCAGCTGCGGCGTGCGCGTCCAACACCGCCGCGCTCGCCTGTTCCGAGGTATAAACCGCCTGCACTCCGGCGGTGGGGCGGACGTCGAAATCGTCGTGATCGAGGATGGTGCCGGCGGCGTCACGGCCTGCCACCAAGACCCAGCCGACTGACGTCGACGTCAGCGACAGCCCAAGTACCGTATCCAAATCTGCACCTCAATCGCGGCCCAGCGCCCGAGCGCCGCAAAACGGCGACCAGGGAAGTCGATGCGCTGGTTCGCGAGCGGCGGAAGGACCGGGACGGCGTGGTCTCGTCGGTCTACCCCGGGCGAGCCTACGCGGTCGCGGCGACGGAAGGTGACCGGGGATCACCGCCTCTGCCGACCCGCGAGGCCGCAAAATGTTGCCACGACTTGCCGTTTCGCCCGCCTGACGAGGGGTACCCGCAGGTGGTGGCGGTCGAGGCCGACCGGACACACGTTTGCGTCTTGATCGACATATGGACGACCGCACGGTAAGTTTTGCGATATTCGCGTGACGCCGTCGACAAGGGACGTGTTATGGCATACGGAAGCGACAAGATGCGTGGTTGGGTGCGGCGACTGACGGTCGCCGCTTTTGCGGCCGCCGTGCTGCCTGGCCTGGTCGGCCTTCTCGGTGGAGCGGCGACGGCGGGGGCGTTCTCCCGGCCCGGACTTCCGGTCGAGTACCTGCAGGTGCCGTCGGGGGCGATGGGCCGCAGCATCAAGGTCCAGTTCCAGAGCGGCGGCAACGGCTCCCCGGCGGTGTACCTGCTGGATGGTTTGCGGGCGCAGGACGACTACAACGGCTGGGATATCAACACCCCCGCGTTCGAGTGGTACTCGAACTCCGGGCTGTCGATCATCATGCCGGTCGGCGGCCAGTCCAGCTTCTACGCCGACTGGTACGGCCCAGCCTGCGGTAAGGCGGGCTGCTCCACGTACAAGTGGGAGACCTTCCTGACCAACGAGTTGCCCGGGTACTTGTCTTCGCAGAAGAGCGTCAAGCCGAACGGCAGCGCCGCGGTGGGCATCTCGATGTCGGGCTCGTCGTCCCTGATCTTGGCGGCCTATCATCCCGGGCAGTTCATCTACGCCGGCTCGCTGTCGGCCCTGATGGATCCCTCACAGGGCATGGGGCCGTCGCTGATCGGCCTGGCGATGGGTGATGCCGGTGGCTACAAGCCCGACGCCATGTGGGGTCCGTCGAGCGACCCGGCGTGGGCACGCAACGACCCGAGTCTGCAGATCCCCGCGCTGGTCGGCAACAACACCCGGCTGTGGGTCTACTGCGGTAACGGCACCCCGTCGGAGTTGGGTGGGGCCAACATGCCGGCCGAGTTCCTGGAGAACTTCGTGCGAAGCAGCAACCTGAAGTTCCGCGACGCTTACAACGGGGCCGGTGGTCACAACGCCGTGTTCAACTTCGACGCCAACGGAACGCACAGCTGGGAGTATTGGGGCGCGCAGTTGAACGCCATGAAGGGTGATTTGCAGGGTGCCCTCGGCGCCCACGCGGGCTAACCGCGAGGCGGCGTCAGCCCCCTAGAGCCGCGAGCAGTTCTTTGATCCGGGCCGCCTCTTCGTCGGTCGGGGTCTCCTCGGCCTCGATGGCGTCCAGCAGTTCGGGGGTGAGTTCCGCGCCGTTCGCGGTTTCTTGCGCCGAAAGCTTCGAGCGCCGCCGAACGACATACAGCTGTTGGCCCAATGTTGCGCCGGGCGCCTCGGACGCCATCGCCATCAGGTCGTCATAGCGGGTCCGAACTCCGCTGAGGGACACGATGACTGACGGTGTCGCGCGACCGCGGGACGCTGCTTTTGTGAGAGCGGTCTGCAGCTTCCGCAGGCCGGACAGGATCACATTCGCGCGTGCGGAGAACTCTGCATCGCTGGTGTCGGGCAAGGCGTCGATCGCTGCGGAGAACATCTGCATCGCCGCCTCGACCAAGCTGACAATGACAGGCGCCTCGCCGTCATCGGGTCCCCCGTCGTTCTTGGACCGCTTTGTGCTGGGGAAGGAATCGTCGATGATGTCACTCCGTCCGAATCGTGATTGCAGCCGTCGAAACGCTAGCGCGGATCCATCGTCTGTACAAGGTTGGCCGCGACGGCACGATGAACATCCGCATTTCCGCTCACCGGCCGCCCGCGAGCATGCTTGGATCGGCCCATGAAGGGCTCTGCGACAGTTCATATGGCAGCACCGCCGGACAAGATCTGGAACCTGATCGCCGACGTCCGGAACATCGGCCGCTACTCCCCCGAAACGTTCGAGGCCGAATGGCTGGACGGGGCAACCGGGCCCGCGCTCGGCGCGCGGTTCCGCGGCCACGTCAAGCGAAACGAGATCGGCCCGGTGTACTGGACAACATGTCGGGTCACGGCATGCGAAGCGGGCAGGGAATTCGGCTTCGACGTGCTTATGGGCGACCGAGCGGTGAACAGCTGGCACTACCAGCTGGCCCCGTCCGGTGGCGGCGACGGAACCGATGTCACCGAATCATTCCGGATGACCTCCTCGCCGCTGGTCGGCGTGTACTACTGGCTGTTCGGTGGATTCCTGCGGCAGCGGCGCAACATTCGTGACATGACGAAGACGCTGCATCGCATCAAGGATGTGGCTGAGGCGTGAGTGAGGTTGGCATGGGACGTTGGTCGCGCGACGAGATCGAATCGGCCTTCGGGCACCATACGCAAGTGGTCGTGGAGATCGGCTCCAGTTGGGATTGGTCACGGTTCGCCGACCAATTCACCGAGGACGCAACCTATGTCGAGCACACCTATGGAACGCTGCACGGCCGCGAGCAGATCCGTGACTGGATTGTCTCGACGATGAATGTCTTCCCCGGCAGCGAGATGCCCTTCTATCCGACGTCCTGGCACTCCATCGACGTCGACCGCGGCTGGGTGTTCTGCGAGTTCCAGAATCGGATGCGCGATCCCGGCGACGGGAGCATTCACCAGGCGGCCAATCTTTCGGTCATGAAGTACGCCGGCGATGGCTTGTGGAGTTATGAGGAAGACGCCTACAACCCGATGAACTTCCTGCCGATGGTGCGCGAGTACGTCGAGCGAAGTCACGCGCTGGGCACCGTCAGCGACGACGCGATCACCTTCGCGAAAAACATGAACTGGGAGTTGGGCTGACAGCCGACCTCCGCTCGAAGTCGTAGGCTTTGCGATAGCACTGCGCGACGATGTGGAGGCTCGATCCGTGGCTATCGCACTGAAGCAGAGGTTGCACTGGCTGGCGCTGCACGGTTTCGTGCGTGGCGGCGCCTCCATCGGGGCGCGGCGCGGTGACCTGCAAGCCCGGTTGATCGCCGACCCGAGGGTCAAGGCGAACCCGGTGCCCTTCTACGAGGAGGTCCGGGCCCGCGGTCCGCTGGTGCGATCGCGCATCGGCTACATCACGGCCGACCACGCGATCGGACACGAATTGCTGCGATCCGATGACTTCCGGGTGCTTTCGATCGGATCGAATCTGCCCGCACCGTTGCGGTGGCTCGAGCGTCATGCTCGCGACGACCTGCTCCACCCGTTGCGCCCGCCGTCACTGCTGGCCGTGGAGCCGCCGGACCATACCCGCTACCGCAAGACGGTGTCATCGGTGTTCACCCAACGCGCGGTTTCCGCGCTGCGCGACGGCGTCGAGCGCACCGCGGAGTCGTTGCTGGAAGACCTCTCTCGCGATCCGGGCGTCGTCGACGTCGTCGACCGCTACTGCGCCCAGCTGCCGGTGGCGATCATCAGCGACATCCTCGGAGTGCCGGAGAGCGATCGACAGCGCATTCTCGAGTTCGGTGAGCTCGCCGCGCCCAGTTTGGATTTCGGGCTGCCCTGGCAGCAATACCGGCGGGTGCAACGCGGGATCGCCGGATTCAGCCGCTGGCTGGATGCCCATCTGCAGCAGTTGCGCCGCGCTCCTGGCGACGACCTGATGAGCCAGTTGATCCGTAAAGCCGAAAGCGGTTCGCCGGAAACGTATCTCGATCAAGACGAGCTTCGAGCGGTCGCCGGCCTGGTGCTGGCGGCCGGGTTCGAGACCACGGTGAACCTGCTGGGCAACGGGATTCGCATGCTGCTGGACAACCCCGAGCATTTACACACGCTCAGTCAGCGCCCCGAGTTGTGGGCAGGTGCCGTCGAAGAGATTCTGCGGCTGGAATCGCCCGTCCAACTCACCGCGCGGCTGGCGCTGAACGACACGGAGGTCGCGGGCCGCCCGGTCAGCCAAGGCGAACTGGTCGTGGTGTACCTCGCCGCTGCCAACCGCGATCCGGCGGTTTTCGCGGACCCGAACACATTCGACATCGAACGGGAAAACGCCGGAAGGCATCTCGCGTTCTCTGGTGGTCGACACTTCTGCCTGGGAGCGGCTTTGGCGCGCGCCGAAGGCGAAGTGGGATTGCGATCGTTTTTCGACCGCTTTCCCGACGTTCGCTCAGCCGGCGCGGGCAGCCGCCGTGACACCCGGGTGCTGCATGGCTGGTCCACATTGCCCGTCGCGCTGGGCCCGGCCAGATCGATGGCGGCCCGTTAACCGCCCGATTTGCCGCTGAAGTAGCACTCCATGGCCATGGTGCAGACCAATTGACCCGTGCGGTTGAACATGCTGCCCTGCGCCAGCCCCCGGCCGCCGACGCCGCTGGGTGAATGCTGTTCGTAGAGAAGCCAATCCGAAAGGTCGGGCGGGTGGTGAAACCACACCGCATGATCCATCAACGCCGAGCGGCCAGGTCCCAGCGGAGTCGTGCGGCACGCGATCATCGCCGACTCAAGTAGTGTGCGGCCGGAGACATAGACCGCCAGGCAGTCGGCAATGATCGGGTCATTCTGTGCAACGCCGTTGGGGCGCCACCACATTCGAATGCCCGCCGGCGGTGGTCCGGCCAGATCGAGCGCGAGCCTGGCAGGCGGGTCCCACTGGCTGCCATCAGAGCTTGTGCTGCGATGTGGCCGCCGACGATGTGATGGTCGATTTCATCGATTTGAGTTCCGACGAAAAATTCCGCATTGACCTGTTCGAGGTTCAACGTGTCTAGTACCTGGCTCAGCGTGAGAACCGGCGGGGTGGTCACGCACGCATCATGCCGCTAAGCCAGGTAGCGGCCAAACCACTCGAGCACCCGCCGCCAGGCGTCTTCGGTGGCGGCAGCGTCGTAGCGCGGTCCGGAGTCGTTGAAAAAGGCATGATCGGCGTCGGGTTCGACGACGATGTCATGGACCAGGCCGGCCCGCTCGAGGGCGGCTTTGGCCGCCGCCTGCGAAGATGTGACGCGCTTGTCCAAGGCCGCATAGATCGCCAACACCGCGGTGCGCTTGGACTCCGCGAAGTCGGGATTGTCCGGCAGCGGCCCGTAGAACGGGACCGCGGCCGACAGCTGTGGCACCCCGGAGGCCAGCAGCTGCCACACCAGTCCGCCGCCGAAGCAGAACCCGACGACGGCGATCTTGCCGCCCGGAACCCGGGTCTGCAGCTCCTCGATGCCGGAATTCAGGTCGGCGACGAACCGGTCGCTCGAAACGGCGGCCAGTGCGGCGGTGGCCTGCGCCGGGTCGGAGAAATGCCCGGTGCCGCCTTCCTCGGACAACAGGTCGATGGCCAGCGCCGAGTAACCGGCCCCGGCGAAACGCTCGGCCACCGACCGGACCCAGTCGTTGAGACCTTTGTTCTCGTGGATGACCAGCACGCCGCGACGCGCGTTGTGAGCCTGTGCCCAAGCGCCGTGGAGTTCGCCACGCGGGCCGGGCCAGGTGATCGGCTCGGTGGGCAGCGCCCGGTTCGCGCCCGGCGCCTCCACCCCCTCGGCCGAACTCGAATGCAGCGGTCGGGTCTGGTGGTCGGCGCAGGCCGCGATCAACGTGGCCGCGGCACCGCCGCCCAGGCCGAGCAGCGCCAGCCGACGGATGGCTTCACGTCTGGTCAGCAATCCGTCGACGTGGTCGGTGGCGATTTCCTCGGCGATGTATTGCTGTAGTGACGTCATTGAGGCGAGTATGCGCCATAACCTGCCCTCATGCGTGGAAGACGCTGCCGCACTGGGTCAGTCGAAGCTGTTCGGGTCGGCCACCGGGATCAGTAGATGCGACGGGGTCGGCCCACCGTGGTGGAGCTGATAGCTGCCGCCGACCAGCGCGCGGCGCGCGGGCACGGTTGGGACCAGGTGCGGGAAGTCGAACGTGGTCACGGTCAGACGCAGCCGATGACCCGGCTCGAGCATGGCGGCGGTCGGAAAGACCTCGATGTCGTAGCGGGTCAATTCGCCGGGCACCACCGGCTTGACCGCTGACCGGGTGCTGAAGTGGTGCGGTCGCAGGACCGTTCCGTCCGGCAGGTACCAGGTGCGGTCGGGGTCCAGCTCGCGGTGCGAACCCAAGAGTGCCCCCTGGGTCAACGGACGACTGGCGCCGTCAGGTGCGACATCGTCTAGATGGGCGACCCACAGCGTCTCGGCGGTGCTGGCCGTGGCGTGCACGGTGAGTGCGATCGGCCCGGCGATCAGCGTTTCAGCGGCGAACGGCTCGGTGGTGTAGGTGAGCGCGCCCTTCTGCACCCGCCGGTTGTCCTGGTCGTAGCGGGTGTGCCCGCCGCGCTGGGAGCGGATGAAGCTGGCCATCCCCAGGGTCCACTGCTCGACGCTGCGGCCCGACAGGGGTCCGCGGCCCACGTACGTGATGGTCGCCGTGGAGGTGTCCGGCGCGGGATCGGCGGTCAACCGGCCGCCGTCGGACAAGTAGAACCGAGTCGGTGTCGCCTGCTCGAGGGGATATTCCCGGGCATGGAACCACCGCGGGCTGCCGATTGCCTGAAAGGTGAACGGTGATCCGGACATCGCCGCTGCCGCGTCGTCGTTCAGCCAGTAGTCGAACCAGCGCAACTGCAGCGCGTTGAGGTGCAGCCCGCCGTAGTCCGAGACGTGATACCAGGGACCCATCAGCAGCCGCAGCTGCTCGGACACCGGCTGGCCGGGCGCCATCGGCTGCTCGCCGGGCCGTCCGGCGAACGCGTTCTGCAGCGCGGCATAGTTCAGCGGAGCGCCGCGCTGGAAGGCGTCATGCCACCCCCCGACCAGGAAGACCGCCACATTGTTGGCGACCACGCTCGACAGCACCATGCCCGGCCGCATGGCGTCCCAGAACGGGCCGTCAAACGCCGTCTCGCCGCCGGCGACGGCGTCGGCGATCAACGGCCGGAAGTAGCCGCGCTGATCACGCCCGCGCTTGCGCACACCGGCAAACCCGCCGGCCCGAGGCCGCGGATGCTTGCCGCGATTGACCACCTCCAGCGCCGGGTTGACGACGTTGAGCAGCCGGTAGACCCCGCCGTAGGCCCGAACCGTGCGCAGGTGTGGCGCCCCGCCCATCGCGGCCGCGTCGCGGTAGAAGTCCCGCGCCGACATGACCGGAAAGATCGCCTTGAGCGGCGAATTCGGCCCGACGGCGGCGGCGGTAAACAGCTGATTGATCGCCAGGTAGGACACCCCGAACATGCCGACCCGCCCGTTGGCATCGGGCAGCTGGGACGCCCACGCGACGAGCTCAACGCCGTCCTGGGCTTGCCGGTCGCCGAACATTTCGAACGAGCCGCCGGAGACGCCGCACCCCCGGACGTCCACCATCACCTCGATGTAACCGCGCCTGATCAGGTACGGGGTTGCGCCACCGCCGATCTGGGCGGCCGGCGGGGGTGCCTTCTTGCCGTACGGCGTCATCGACAACAGCACCGGGAACGGGCCGGTCGCAGGCCGGTCGGTGCCCGGCACGGTGGGGTAATGGATGTCGGCGCGCAACTCCACCCCGTCGCTCATCGGGATACCGATGTTGTGTTTGATACCCGCGCCGAACTGCGCCGCCCTGGGTGTCCAGGACGGTGAATACGGCGACGGACTGGTTGCCCGGATACGTCTGGTCCCGGCTTTGCGTCGTGATCGCAGCGTCGGCATCCCCACCTCCTGCGCGCCTTGTTGACAACGTGTTCAGCAGCCCGGTTCGATGACATCCATGCCGGTTGACGACACCGTACTCGGGCTCTGGCGGGCCTTATCGCGACGGGACTGGGACAGTGTCAAGACGTTCCTGACCGCGGACTGCATCTACGTGGACATGCCGGTCGGACCGACCTTGGCGGCGCGTGGTCCCAACGACATCGTGAAGCGACTCAAGGTCGGGCTCGAGCCGCTCGCGGGCTATGAGAACCACAGCGGGGTGCTGGTGACGACGGGCACCGATGCCATGTACGAGCACTCCGAGACCTGGCGGTGGCTGAGCGGCGAGACGGCTCTGCTGCGATTCGTGTCGGTGCACCGTGTCGAAGACGGCAAAGTGACGCTGTGGAAAGACTATTGGGACATGGGCAGCTTGACTGCTCAGGCGCCGTCGACCTGGCTAGAGGATCTTGCGACGGCCGATACGTCGTGGATATTTGATGCGACGAGCTTGATTTAGAGCGCCTAACGTCGTCGCAGCAGCATCACGTTGTCAATGAGCGCCGCTTGCTGTCCCTCCGGTCCGAGCGCGTCGCGCTCGACCGTGTCGACTTGAACCCGGTCCCACCGGGACTCGTCGAGATTCAACGA
Source organism: Mycobacterium sp. (assembly GCF_036490025.1). Classification (GTDB taxonomy): domain Bacteria; phylum Actinomycetota; class Actinomycetes; order Mycobacteriales; family Mycobacteriaceae; genus Mycobacterium. The sequence continues at coordinate 31,705 of NZ_DASXEP010000085.1, forward strand.
TGACACCACTTCGACAGCGCTCGGGAACTCGTGGCGATGCTGGTGTGATGTCCACGGTGGTGGCGCGCCATGGTCTACCACGACCAGGTTGCCGCCCCCGGCGACGGCGTCGGCCGCGCGTCGCAGCAGTTGCGCGCGATCCATTTGGACCGTTGAATGCAGAAACTGGGCCGACACCAGGTCGAATTCGCCAGACGGAAAACTTTGTGTCAGGTCGTGGCGCTGAAAGTCGATGCGGGTCGTGAGATCGCGGTTGGCGGCCTCTACAGCTGCCCGGTCCAGTGCGGTTTGTGAGATGTCCACTGCCGTCACATGCCAGCCGTGCTCGGCGAGCCAGATCGCGTCGGCGCCCTCGCCGCAACCGAGGTCGAGCGCGCGGCCCGGCGACATTGGCTCGGCCAACTCGGCCAGCCGGACGTTCACCCGCCCACTCCACACCCGCTCACGCGCGCCGTAGTGCTTTTCCCAGGCCTGTTGTGCCTCAGACATTGGCATGTCGTCACCTTGCCCGCGGCGACGGCGTAATGGCAAGCTTTCTTGCCATGGAGGCAAAAGACAGTGTCGAGATGCTGGTGCGACGCCGACTTCGGGAGGTTCGCACCCAGCGCGGCCTGACGCTCGAGGATGTCGCGCATAAAGCCCAGATGGACGTCTCCACGCTGAGCCGTTTGGAATCGGGTAAACGCCGGCTTGCGCTGGATCATCTGCCGCGACTGGCGGCGGCGCTCTCGGTCAGTACCGACGAGCTGGTGCGCGAACCGACAGCGGAAGACCCGCGCGTGCGCGGCAGCTCGCACACCCGCCACGGCGTAACTTACTGGCCGCTTACCCGCCAGGGACCCGCCGGCGGGCTGCATACGTTCAAAATCCGGGTCAGCGCCCGTCGTCGCAGGCCGCCCGCCGAGCTACCCGTGCATCTGGGCCAGGAGTGGATCTACGTGCTGTCCGGCCGGTTGCGCCTCGTTCTTGGCGAGCGCGATTTCACCATCAATCCGGGTGAAGCCGTGGAGTTCTCGACATGGACGCCGCATTGGTTCGGCGTGGTCGACGCTCCGGTGGAGGCGATCATGATGTTTGGGCCGCAAGGTGAACGGCTGCACCTGCACAGCTGATTTCAGCCGCCGGACTCGGCAATTTCCTTGAGGCGCTTGAGGGTATCGGCCGTGTTGCGACCCACCTGACGCACCGCGACCCGGTCGGCGATATAGCCCAAGATCCCACCAGGGGCCTGATACGACATCCGGAACGTCACCTTGGTCTGGCCATCCCGCGCCTCGCGCAACCGGATCCGGCCGCGCAGATTCACCCCGGTGATACCGACCCAGGCCAAATCGCGCCGGTCGTCGAACTCGACCACTTCGATCAGGCCACCCACCGGCACCGACCCGATCTTCCAGTGCACCTGGTAACGGGCACCGACCCCGGCGGGCTGGTCGTTGGCGCTTTCCCAGCGCTCCAGGCGGGTCATGAAGGACGGGTAGCAGTCCGGATCGCCGACGATCTTCCACACCGCGTCGCAGTCGGCGTCGATGACGCAGCGGCGTTCGACGCGCATCAGCCGATCACCGGAAATCGGCGTCGGGCGGCGAGGCGGTCGACACCGTCTTGCAGGCTGGCCATTACCTTGTCGTGCACCGCCCGGTCGTCGCCATCGACGTCGATGGGGTGTTGAACCTCGATCGCGATCTTGGTCGGTAGCGGTATGTGGCCGGCCAAGTCGCCGATGTTCAAGCCCCACGGCAGTGCGAGTGAGATCGGAATACTCTTGAGCCGCAACAGTTTGTCCGCCATCAGCAACTTTGCCAGCCACTGCCCGCGGGACAGGAACAACGCGGCTTCTTGGCCGCCCACACTGGCCACCGGCACGATCGGGACGCCAGCGTCGCGCGCCAGCCCGACATATCCCATGCGGCCGTCGAAGTCGACCTTGTGGCGCTCCCACGAGGGCCGGAACACCTCGTAATCTCCGCCGGGGTAGACCAGCAGCGCCGCGCCGGATTTCAGCGCCAGTTGCGCGTTCTCGTGGTTGGCGGCCACGGTGCCGAATTTGCGCAGCCAGCCCAGTGGTGGCGCTGAGACGACGAGGTTGTGGGCCAGTTGATAGAAAGGACGCTCGACGCCGAAGTAGGAGCAGAACGCGAGCGAGAAAACGAAGGTGTCCGGCGGCACGTTGCCGCCACTGTGGTTGCCGACGAGCAGGACCGGCCCCTCGGCCGGAATACGGTCCAGATGCTGCACGTCGGCCCGGAAATACAACGATGCCAGCAACCACGTTCCGGGTAGCTGATCGCGGATGTAATCGGGGTCCCGCTGGTCCAAGTCGGCCTTGGGAACGCGCGACGCGACCTGCTCCCGCACCCAATCCTTGACGTTGCCCAGGGCCGACATAGCCCGAAGTTATACCCGTCTTTAGCGGCGTTTATACCTATTCACCCTCGGCCGAGCCGGTAGATGCGGGCCGAGTTGCCGTGGGCGATCAGGTCGACGACCCGCATGGCGTCGGTCGAACTCCAGTCGCCGTCGTCGACGAAACCGCTGAGCACACGATGAATGCCGTTGCGCCACAACGTCGCACCAAGGTAGTGCAACTCCGCCGGGCCGAACCCATCCGAGGAGTAGACGATCTTTCGGAACGGTGCCAGCTCCAGCAACCCGGCGATGAAGGCCGGCGCTCGCGCGCCCAAGTGGTTGATGCTCAGCCCGCCGTCCAGATAGACGTTGTTGAACGCCTGGGCCAAATAGCCGGCCTCCCGCTGGTAGGGATAGCAGTGCAGCAACACGATCGGTGTGTCGCCGGACTGACGCAGGAAGTCCGAGAGACACAGCGGATTAGCGGCGCGGAGGTCGCAATCCCGGTCGCCGAAACCGACATGAAATTGCAACGGCTTCCCGACCCGCAGTGCCTGATGTATCCCGAAGCGCAGCAAGACCCGATCGGTGAGCCGGACGCCACCGTCGTCACGCCACCGCGCGGCCGCTGTGGCGACCTCGGCCGCCGAGGGTTCGGTCAGATCTCCGTCGAACCCGCCGCGATAGGCCAGGATCGACTTTGTGCCGACCGCGGTGGCCGCGCGCCGGCCCAGGATTTCTTCGAATGCCGACGCATAGTCACCCTGGGCGAGCGCGGCCTGCTCGGCTACCTGTTCGAGACGAACGACTTCATGGGCGCGGCTCGCGGACAACTCGGCGACCTGCGCCACGCCGGCGACACCCTCGGCGTAGCCGGTGTCGACCAACCAGTCGCTGACACCGGCGGCGCGCAAGAATATTCGCGCAAGTCCGCTTTCGGTGTGCTGGCTGCGACGCTCCCAATAGTCGTGTGGCTCAGCGTGTTCAGAAAGTCCGAGCAGTGCTGCGCAGCGCGCCCGCACGGCGAAGCCGAGTTGGGTGTCGAAACCGGAGTCGAAGTCCGCGAGCGGCTCGGTGTCGGCTTCGTTGAGGGCGTTCTCAAACCGCACACGGTCGCCCTCGGCCAACCAACAGCCGTGCGCGTGCTGGTCGATCAGCGGCACGCCGGCGATGTGCTCGGCCAGAGCCGTCACCGTCACACGCTCCAGGCCATCCGGAACTTGTCGGCCAATTGTTCCCGGTTGAGGTGGGCGTAGTGCTCCTGCTCGAAACGCCGGACCGCGACCACCACATCGACCGGCGGATCGCCGAGAATACCGCGCACCAACTCTGAATTATCCAGTGCGGCAATGGTGTGCGCCTGTGCGGTGGACATTCGCGTAATGCCCGCGCGAGCGCGTTCCGCGTCGCTCAGTGCTGCCGGATCAACCTTCGTCTCGGCCGGCAATACCGCCTTCTGCTTGATCCCGTCGAGCGCCAGGCCCAGGATCGTGGCCGTCGCGAAATACGGGTTGGCTGATGGGTCGATGCCCTTGACCTCGACATTGCCGCCGTACGGGTTGCCGGGGCCGGCGACGACGAAGCGCAAAGCGGCTTCGCGATTCTCGGTGCCCCAGCAGATGTAAGCTCCGGCCCAATTGCCGGGTTGCAGTCGTAACCCGGACACGATCGAACCGCACAGCATCCCCTGGGCCTCCGGCAGGCCGCGCAGCAGTCCCGCGATCGCACTTTCACCCTTGCTCGTCATGCCGTGGGTGCCCGACCCGTCGGAGAACAGCGGTCCGGCTGAATTGGTCAACGAGAAGTGCTGGTGGGCACCGCATCCCACACTGCCAACGAACGGCGCCGGTGACAGGCTGATGCGCATCCCGTAGCGGCGCGCGATGCGGCCGACGATGATCCGTGTCAGCACCAGCTGGTCGGCCGCGGCGACCGGTGACTGTGGTGTCAGCGAGATCTCGAACTGATTGGCGCCGTACTCGGGGTGGACTTGTTCGATCCCGATGCCGGACACCGACGTCGCCGCGATTACATCGCGAACGAAAGCCTCGTGTTCGAGTACACCGGCCAGCCCGTACTGCGCCCACACGGTCGACGGCAGTCGGTGACCGTCGGGCTGGACCAACAGGAACTCGATCTCGTGGCCGACCAAAGCCTGGATCCCCGCCCCGGCGAGGGCGGCCTCCACGCGCCCCAACGTTCCGCGGCTGCAGGCCGGAACCGGCGTGCCGTCCTGCTCGAAGAATGATCCAGGCGCCCACGCCAATCCGTCACCGAGAATCCGCAACGCGGACAGGTCAATTCGGACGCGCTCATCACCGACGACCCCGATGTGATCGGTGAACGCGATGCCCGTCTGGTCGATGGCGAAGCCGTGCCACACCCGACTGGCGCCGAGGCCCGGGTCGGCAAAGGCGTTGGTTCGGCGTATCGGGACGGTCTTGGCCTGGGTGAGCCCGGCCGGATTGACCACCGTCCCGATGATCGCGTCCACCCCTTCGGGCTCGAGTTGGGCGATGGCCGCGGCGGCCAGCGGCGTGGTCGTCATCTGCCGGGCCGGACCAGCAGGTTAGACCCGGCTCGGCAGCGTCAACTTGCAGGACTGGCCGATGTCGAGGGTGCGCAGCATACGTCCCATGCCGACCCACAGAGCGCAGGACATCGCAAGGTCGGCGAGCAGTTCTTCGGAGAAGTGCTCGTTGGCGCGGCTCCAGAAGTCTTCATCGTCGCGCAGCTTGGTGTGCTCGGTGCCGAATCGGTGGGCGAACTCGGCGGCCAGCCGCTCTTGTTCGCTATAGCCGGGCCAGGTGCGCCAATCCAGTGCGTGCTCATAGAGCTCTTCGTCCACGCCGGCGGCAGGTCCGTCGGCGTCCCGGGTATTCAGGCACACGGTGCATTCGTTGTCGTGGGCGATTACGGTGCGGGCAAGCTCACGGGTACGCATCGGAAGCCGGTTCTTGGTGTAGACGGCCTGACTGAAATTGGCGATCGCGCCGCCGAGGTCCGGGGATTTGGTGGCCCAGCTGTAGACGTCGTCGTCAGCGAATGTTCCGATTCGGCTCATGGCGCGATGTTACGCCCGACTGTTCTCGGGGAAACCCGAGAGGAAGTTTCTGGGTGGCAAGCTCGGATAGCTTGGGCTGATCGTCGCCCCAACCCGGCTGGGCGACGAGCCGGTGAGTGATCCGGTTGAGCGCCGCCTCGACCTGAGCCCGATCCGGTCGGCCCTGAAAATTGGGCGACCGGGCGAGCTTGTCGATGATCCACCCCTGGAGCAGCGAGGAGACGAAGTCGACTTCACGTGCGCCGGACGGGGTGAGCCATAGCCGGTCGACGTCGCGTTGCGCGTAACCGCCGCGGACCAGCCAATCGAAGGTGGGTTCGAGGACTTCGTACGGAATCCCCAACTGCTCACCGATCTCGGTGGCCCGGGCGATGCCCAATGCCCGCTGATAGCGGTTGATGCGCAACAACGCCCATAGCTGGGCGACGTCGAGTCGGCAGTCGGGCCGCATGGCGATGCTGCGCAACCGCATACCCGGTTCGCCACGCGCCAGGCGTCCGATCGCGGTTTCCAGCATGTCCTCCGGCGTCTGGGTGGTCGGCATCGCGAACCCGTCGCCGAGGTCCGCGGCGTTGTTGCCGATGTCGCGCAGCGGAACTTCGCGAAGAAACAGCGCCAGAGTGAACCCGACGAGCGCGACCGGGACCGCCCACAGAAACACCTCGGTGAGCGACGCGGCGTAGGCGTCGACGATCGGCGCCGCCTGCGGGCGCGGAAGCCGGTGCAACGCCTCCGGCGAATTCGCCGCAGCCGGGGATGCGCCGCTCGCCGCCAACGCCGGACCGATGCGGCCGTGCAGGAAGTTGGTGAACAGCGAACCGAAGATGGCCGCGCCGAACGAACTGCCGATGGTGCGGAAAAAGGTCACCCCCGACGTGGCCACACCGAGGTCTTCGAAGCTCGACGTGTTCTGCACGATCAGGACCAGCACCTGCATGCACGACCCGATACCGGCGCCGAGGATGAACAGGTAAACCGATTGCAGCAGTGCCGAAGTGGACGAATCCATCCGCGACATCAGCAGAAAAGCAAGCGCCATCACCGCGGTTCCGGCGATGGGGAAAATCTTGTATCGGCCGGTCCGGCCGACCAGGATACCGCTGCCCATCGACGTCGACAGCATCCCCGCGACCATCGGCAGGGTGCGCAGACCCGATGTCGTCGCCGAGACCCCGTTGACGAACTGCATGTAGGTCGGAAGAAAGGTCAACGCACCCAGCATTGCGAACCCGACCACGAACGACAGCACGCAGCACACCGTGAAGACCGGATTGGCGAACAGCCGCATCGGCAGGATCGGCACGGATTCCGGTCCAGACGACCGGCTTTCGACCCAGACGAAGATGCCCAGTGCCGCGACCGAGGCGGCGAACAGCCCGATGATCGTGGGCGAGGTCCACGGATAGGTGGTGCCACCCCAGCTGGTGGCCAGGGTCAGACCGGTGGCTCCCAGACCGACGAACAGGATCCCGGCGTAGTCGATGACCGGCTTCGCGCGTGCCCGCAGCGACGGGATCGCCGCGGCCGCAACGAAAAAGACGACGATCGAGACCGGCACGTTGATCCAGAACGCCCACCGCCACGTCAAGTGGTCGGTGAAATAGCCGCCTAGCAGCGGCCCGATCACCGTGGTCACGCCGAACACGGCGCCCAATGCGCCCTGATAGCGGCCGCGATCGCGCAACGGGATGACTTCACCGATCAGCGCGGTCGCCGTCACGGTGGTGGCGCCGCCGCCGATGCCCTGCAACGCGCGGGCCGCCACCAGCATGACCATCGACTGCGACAGCCCACACAGCACCGACCCGATCACGAAGAAGGTCACCGCGGCCTGGAAAACCACCTTGCGGCCGAACAGATCGCCGAGCCTGCCGACCAGCGCAGTGGTGATCGTCGAGGCCAGCAGATAGCTGGTGACGACCCACGACTGGTGGCCCGCACCGCCCAGATCGGCGACGATCGTGGGCAGCGCGGTGGCGACGATGGTCTGGTCGAGCGCTGCCATCAGCATTCCCAGCACGATCGCCAGGAAGACGAAATTCCGGCGCTGCGGGCTGACAGGTGCGCTGCCGCTGTCGAGGTCTGCTGTGCTTGCCGTCTGTGCTCGCGTCATACGCAGCAGCTATACCCGTTCAGTGGCCGGTCTGACCCGTCGTCGGCGGTCGCGAGACACACTGAGCCGAGTAGAGTTCTTCGCCGAGCTTGTCCATCAGCTCCAGCTGCGTCTGCAAGTAGTCGACGTGGTTTTCCTCGTCGGCCACAATGCCTTCGAGCAGGGTGGCGCTGGTCGAGTCCTGCTTCTCACGGCACATGATGATGCCGGGCTTGAGCCGGTTCAGCACGTCGTATTCGATCGCCAGGTCGGCTTCGAACTGCTCGCGCAGCGTCTGCCCGATCCGCAACGAGAAAAGGCGTTGGTAGTTCGGTAGCCCGTCCAGCAGCAGGATGCGGTCGGTGATCGCCTCGGCATGCCGCATCTCGTCGAACGATTCGGCGCGGGTGTGGCCGGCCAACTCGGTGAAACCCCAGTCCTCCTGCATCTTGGAATGCAGAAAATACTGATTGATCGCGGTGAGCTCGCTGGTCAGTTGTTCGTTCAGAAGGCGCAAAACATCAGGATCACCTTGCATGATCGCTCCTCAATTCTCCGCTGGCACGGTTTCGACTCGCGGCGATTGACGGTGAGGTTGGGCTGGAACGCCACCGCCCGCCGAGGACAAATCTAGTCCAGCGCTCGACGCTCGGCGTGCTGATTTGAGCGGTGTGGGGGCGCCAATTTCCCTAAAACTGCTGGTCAGAGGCTACCCTTAGTAAGGGTAGCCTCCACAAACCAGGTTAGGTTAGACTTGCCTACATGCGGGCAATTCGGCGGTCGGTGAGCCAGAATTCTGGGGTTCGCTGATGTACGTCTGCCTCTGTGAGGGCGTCACCAGTCAGACGGTGTCCGATGCTGTCGCCGGTGGTGCCTCGACGTCGAAAGAGGTCGCCGCCGCCTGCGGAGCCGGGCTTGACTGCGGACGTTGCCGGTGCACACTGCGAGCGATCATCGAGGCGGCCGCGCAGTTGCAGACCACCGGTTCATAGCAATCAGCTGTCCCGCTTGGCGGTGAAATCCGCCAGCGCCGCCGCATTGGCCTGACCACCCAAAAGCTCTGCGAAATGGGCGTTTTCCCGCTCGGTCGCCGCCGCAATGTCGGGACGAGTGGGTTCGACGATGGATTGTTTGACCGCGATCAGGCTCGGAATCGACCGGGCAGCCAGGATTTCGGCGTGCCGGCGGGCCTCGGTGAGCAGCTCGTCGGGTTCGCACACCTTCCAGACCATGCCCATCGCCAGCGCCTGGTGTGCGCTCACCCATGCCGAGGACATCAGCAGCCAGGCCGCGTTCTGCCGGCCGATCAGCTGGGGCAGCAGATAGGACGACGCCGCCTCCGGCGCAACGCCCAGGCTGGTGAAGGGGCACTTCAGTCGAGCCGTTGACGACATGAACGCCAGGTCGGCATAGCCCAGGATGGTGGTGCCGATTCCGACGCCGACGCCGTTCACAGCGCAGATCAACGGCTTGGGAAACCGCGTCAGCGCATCGATCATCGCGGTGAAATGCGAGCCCTGGTTGGCTATTTCGGGGTCGGTGATGCGCGCCTGCATCTCCTTGAGGTCGTTGCCCGCGCTGAAGGCGCGCCCGGCCCCGGTCAGCAGCACAACGGCGACCTCGGGGTCTTCGGCGGCCAGCCGCAGTGCCTCGGCGGTGGCTGCATAGAGCGCCTCGTTGAACGCGTTGAGCACGTCCGGCCGGTTCAGGGTGAGCGTGCGGACCCGGTTCTGATCGTCGATCTGGAGTATCACGGGCGGCTCCTCAGCTGTGGAAGGGTGTTTTCAGCACGTAACGACTGGTCGGCACGGTGTCGATGTTCTCGCTGGCACCGAAAGCCGATGTGCTGGCGACCATTCGGGCCAGGCGCTGTTGCAGGTCTGCGTCGTCGGCCGCGCCGAAGAAAGCCCTCAGATCGGTGATCGCCTCGGCCGGGAACAGCTCTTCGACGATGCCCGCCAACTGCGGAGCGTCGGGCGTCAACGCGCGAACCACGGCGTTCTGGGTGTATCCGAAGGTGGACTGGGTCTCGATTGCCACCGGCGTGTGGTCATGCTGCCAGCGCCGCAGCCAGGTCGCCTGGTCCAGCTCCGCAGGCCGCCGTAGTAGCGCGATGTTGGACAAACCCGTTGTGCGGCTTCCGAGTTCGAGTGGTGCTGGTAATGGCATCGACTCGGTGACCAGATACGCTGCGAGCTGGTCGCACTCACCCTCCAGCAGGCGCAGGGCCTCGGTCATCTGGTCTCCGTAGCACTGTTGAGTCCACATGTTCACTACGGCGGCTGCGGGCGGGTCCAGCGTCGTCAGCGTCATCATCGAATGACTCACCGCCGCATCGCGAACATTGACCGTCAGACCGGAAACGTCGAGCGCAAGGATCTCCTCGGCGACGGCTCCCCGCTGCCGTTGGCACCAGTCCTCGTCACGATCGGCGGCCCTGAGTACCGCAACTATCTTTTCCATGATCGAAATCTATTCGGAGGGCTCCCGCGCCCAGCGCGGTTGGATGAATACGCCTTCGGCCGCCACGGTGATTCCCTCGTCGTCGGCGAGGTGGCCGATGGCATAGGTCTTGAACCCCTCCGTGCGGGTGACCGCGGCCTCGGCGTGCAGTTGGCCCAGTCGGGTGGCGCGCACATAGCGGAAACTGATCGTCCCGGTCAGACGTGGATTGATGCCGTCGCTGGCGGCCTCTCCCAGCAGGTGATCGAGTACGAGTGCGGCGACTCCGCCATGGACGTGGCCGGGCGGTCCCTCGTATGCGGCGCCCAGATGGAAATCACACACGGATTTGCCGGTGGCGTCGCGATGGATGTGCACCGGCGGCGCGATCGGATTGCGCAGCCCGACGACGGCGTTGCCCCAAGCCATCCGCTCGCCGCTGGCGAGATAGCGCACGCCGAAGCTTCCCTCGACCTGCGTGTGCCGCAAACGCGCAGTGGCCGAGTCGATCTCGGCCTTGGCGGCGGTGACGGCAGCTTCGTTCACTTCGGTCCTGACCGTCGCGTCGATCAACTCCCGGACGGACTCAGTCAACGGTCCATACATCGCCCGCAGCCGATCGACGTCCTCGGCGCTGATGTTTTCCAGCGTGAAGTCCAGCATGAGGCGAAACTAGAACACGTTCACTTTGGCTGGCGTGGTGGGGTGGCCTTCGCCGTCCCGCCGCCACCGCACCGGGCGTACCTGCTGGTCGTCGGCGAGCAGTGCGCCGATCAGCCCGGCAAGGTGGCGGTACGGACCTTCACGCCCGCTGGATGACCGAAACACCAGCCCGATTCGTCGGCCGGGTCGGGGCGCGGCGAAGTAGGCCAGTTCCAGTCGGCTGCGCGCCGTCTCGACGGGCACTGCGCTCTGCGGGATCAGCGTCACGCCCAGCCCGCCGCTCACGCATTGCACCGCCGTGGCCAGTGAAGCCGCCCGGGTGTTGGCAAGCTCGGCGCGCACGCCGGCCTTGCGGCAGACGTCGAGAGCCTGGTCGCGCAGACAATGCCCCTCGTCCAGGAGCAGCAGTGGCAGCTCGGACAGTGCGGTCGGCGGGACCCGTCGTTTTCCGGCCAGCGGATGCCCGGGCGGCAGAGCGAGCACGAAATCTTCGTCGTAGATCGGGATTTCGGTGATGCCGCCGGCTTCGGCCGGCAACGCGATCAGCGCCGCGTCCACCGAACCTTCGCGCAGCCCGGTCAGCAGCCGTTCGGTCTGGTCCTCGATGACCCGCAAGGCGAGCCCGGGCAGCCGATCGGCCAGCCCGGCAAGCAGCGTGGGTAGTACGTAGGGCGCCACCGTCGGAATCAGGCCCAGCCGGATGCTGCCCTGCAGCGGGTCCGAGGCACCCGCGGCCGCGGCAGTGAACGCCGTCGCCGCCTCGATCACCGCTTGGGCTTGCGGCAGCAGAGCGCTGCCCTCCGTCGTCAGGAAAACGCGGCGGGTAGAGCGCTCTACCAGCTGAACTCCCAGGCCGGTCTCCAGCGCCGACAGCGCCTGCGACAGCGTCGATTGGCTGACGCCGAGAGTTGTTGCGGCACTGCCGAAGTGCTGCTTCTCCGCGACGGCAACGAAGGCCCGGAGGCCAGCGATGGTCGGCTGATAACTCTTATCGGTCATGCTTATCAGTATAGTGGGAAAAATCACCTTTCATTCAAAGTTTGGTTCCGGCAGGATGGTTGTAGCGGAATTCTTGACTAGATCCAATTTTGATGAGAGGGAGCGACATGACACTTCTGACTATCGGCGACCAGTTCCCGGCCTACCGGCTGACGGCGTTGATCGGCGGCGACCTCTCCAAGGTCGACGCGCAACAGCCCGAGGACTACTTCACGACGATCTCCAGCGGCGACTTCGAAGGCAAGTGGCGGGTGGTGTTCTTCTGGCCGAAGGACTTCACTTTCGTATGCCCGACCGAGATCGCCGCTTTCGGCAAGCTGAATGACGAGTTCATCGATCGCGACACGCAGGTGCTCGGCGTCTCGGTGGACAGCGAGTTCGTGCACTTTCAGTGGCGTGCCCAGCACGAGGAGCTGAAAAAGCTGCCGTTCCCGATGCTTTCGGACCTCAAGCGGGAACTGGCGCAAGCCACCGGCGCGCTCAATGCTGAGGGTGTGGCCGACCGCGTCACGTTCATCGTCGACCCCAACAATGAAATCCAATTCGTCTCGGTGACCGCCGGGTCGGTGGGTCGCAACGTCGACGAGGTGCTGCGCGTGCTGGACGCCCTGCAATCCGACGAGCTGTGCGCGTGCAACTGGCGCAAGGGCGATCCCACGATCGACGCCGGCGAAGAGTTGAGGAAGTCGGCCTGATGAGTCTCGAGAATCTGAAGGACGCGCTACCCGACTACGCCAAGGACCTCAAGCTCAACCTCGGTACGATCAGCCGCAGTACGGTGCTGAACGCAGAACAGCTGTGGGGCACGTTGCTGGCCAGCGCCGCGGCCACGCGAAATTCCCGGGTGCTGGCCGAGATTGGCGCCGAAGCGGCCGATGAGCTATCCGCCGAGGCTTACCAAGCCGCGCTCGGCGCCGCGTCGATCATGGGCATGAACAACGTGTTCTATCGCGGCCGCGGCTTCCTCGACGGCAAGTACGACGACCTTCGTCCCGGTCTGCGGATGAACATCATCGGCAACCCCGGCGTGGACAAGGCGAATTTCGAACTGTGGTCGTTCGCCGTGTCGTCGATCAACGGCTGTTCGCACTGTGTGACCGCTCACGAGCACACCCTGCGCGAGGCAGGCGTCGAACGCGAAGCGATTCTGGAGGCGCTGAAGGTCGCGGCCATCGTCGCCGGTGTCGCCCAGGCGATCACCACCGCCGAAACATTGACGGCCACGGGTTAGCCTCTCGGCCGTAGACTTCGCGTCTGTGGTCGCTCCCGCGCCGAACACCGCCCCGGGCTGGGTTGAGCATGTGATCTGGTGGCAGGTGTACCCGCTCGGCTTTGTGGGTGCGTTTCCGGCGGCCGATCCCCCGCATCCAGCTGAGCACCGGCTGCGGGGGATCGCCGAGTGGTTCGATCATGCGATCGCGCTCGGTGCGTCGGGGATCGCGCTGGGCCCGATCTTCGCTTCGCGCACCCACGGGTACGACACCAGCGACCACTACCGCATAGATCCGCGGCTCGGCGACGATGACGATTTCGACTATCTGATCGCCGAGGCCAAGCGGCGCGGTTTGCGGGTGCTACTCGACGGGGTGTTCAACCACGTCGGTGTCGACTTTCCGCACCATCGTCAAGCCGAGCACGACGATGCGGCCGCCCGCTGGTTTCGCGGACGCCCGGGCGGATTCCACACCTTCGAAGGCCATGACGGCCTGCTGACGTTGAACCACGACAACCCCGAGGTTGTCGACTACACCGCTGAGGTGATGGCGCACTGGCTTCGGCGCGGGGCGGACGGCTGGCGGCTGGATGCTGCCTACGCTGTGCCGCAACAGTTCTGGACGATGGTTTTGCCGAAGGTTCGTCAGCAGCATCCGGACGCGTGGTTTGTCGGAGAGCTTATCCACGGCGACTACGCCGCGGTGGTTCGCGAAAGCGGATTCGACTCGGCCACCCAGTACGAGTTGTGGAAGGCGATCTGGAGCGGTCTGAACGACGGCAACTTCTTCGAGCTGGACTGGGCGCTGCAGCGACACGGCGAGTTCGTGGAAAGCTTTGCGCCGCTGACCTTCATCGGCAACCACGATGTCACCCGCATCGCCAGCCAGCTTCAGCGCCCCGAACACCTCGCCCACGCGCTGGTCATTCTGATGACCGTGGGCGGCGTTCCCAGCATCTACGCCGGCGACGAATTCGGCTACCAGGGAATCAAGGAGGAGCGGTTCGGCGGCGACGACGCGGTGCGGCCCGAATTCAGCTCTCCCCCAGCACAATTGGATCCTCGTGGGGTAGAAGTGTGGGCGCTGCACCAGTATCTGGTCGGTCTGCGCCGACGGCACCCGTGGCTACACGCCGCGTCCACATCGGCACTGCGGCTGGAGAACCGGCAGTACGTGTACCAGACCCGTCACGGCGATCAGGCGTTGATCGTCGCGCTCAACATCGACGACACCGCGATGCGAGTGGGACTGGATTCCGGATCGGCGGAAGTCATCGCCGGCAGCGGGGCACCCCCGCAAGAGGTCGTCGACGCGGTGGCCGTCGAGCCGCATGGCTGGCGGATTCTGCGGCCGGCTTAGGTCAGTCTCTCCAGCGTCAGCGGGTCTACCTCGCCCTCGTAGTAGTGCTCGAGCAGCTGCACGAAGTCTCCGTTGTCATCGGTTGCGCGGGCGAACAACGTCATCGACGAGCGCACCTTCATGTCGTCGGGTGATCCGAAGATCTCGCCGATCGAGCGGTCGCGTACCGCGTTGACCAGCCGCGTGCATTCATGCAGCCGCGGCCCGAGCACGTCGTGGCGGAGATAGGCGCGGGCTTCCTCCAGCGAGGAGATCGCGTACCTGGCCGCGGTGGCGCTGCTGCCCAGGCCGGCGATTTGCGGGAAGATGAACCAGATCCAGTGGCTGCGCTTACGGCCGCCGCGCAGCTCGTCGAGCACCTCCGGGTAAACCCGGTCCTGCGCATCAACGAAGCGCTGCAGATCAAAGGGGTCGCTTGCCGATTCCATAACACCTACCGTGACACAGTGGTCAAACGACGGATACCGAAGGCACGTGACCTCGCGCCGCTGATCAAATTCCGCAAGCCCCGGCTCGACCACGTCCAGCGCCGACTCGATGGCGCGCAGACCATCGGCGATCTGCGCCGCCTTGCCAAGCGGCGGACACCGAGGGCGGCTTTCGATTACACCGATGGCGCTGCCGAGGAAGAGGTCTCGCTGGCACGTGCGCGACAAGCCTTTCGCGACATCGAGTTTCATCCCACCATCCTGCGTGACGTCAGCAATGTGCAGACCGGCTGGCAGGTTCTCGGCGGCGAGGTAGCGCTGCCGTTCGCGATTGCGCCGACCGGTTTCACCCGGCTGATGCACACCGAGGGTGAGCTCGCCGGTGCTCGGGTGGCCGTGGCGGCGGGTATCCCGTTTTCGCTGTCGACGCTGGGGACCGCGTCGATCGAGGACGTAGCAGCGGCTGCTCCGCAGGGCCGCAGGTGGTTTCAGCTGTATATGTGGCGTGACCGGGAGCGGTCGATGGCGCTGGTACAGCGCGCCGCCGAGGCGGGTTTCGATACGCTGCTGGCCACCGTCGACGTCCCGGTCGCGGGTGCGCGACTGCGCGATGTCCGCAATGGGATGTCGATTCCGCCATCGTTGACGTTGCGGACCGCGTTCGACGCTGCGCTGCGGCCGCGTTGGTGGTTCGACCTGTTGACCACCGAGCCGCTGTCGTTCGCGTCGCTGGATCGCTGGTCGGGCACCGTGGGTCAGTATCTGGACACCATGTTCGACCCCAGCCTGACCTTCGACGACCTGGCGTGGATCAAATCGCAATGGCCGGGCAAGCTCGTCGTCAAGGGTATTCAGACCCTCCACGATGCGCGCGCCGTGGTTGAACTCGGTGTCGACGGCATCGTGTTGTCCAATCACGGTGGCCGCCAACTAGATCGGGCACCGGTCCCGTTTCACCTGCTACCGACGGTGGCGGGTGAACTCGGCGCCGATACCGAAATCCTGGTCGACACCGGCATTATGTCCGGCGCCGACGTCGTCGCCGCAATCGCGCTGGGTGCGCGCACCACCCTGATCGGCCGCGCCTACCTGTATGGGCTGATGGCCGGCGGCCAAGCCGGTGTACGCCGCGCCGTCGACATCCTGTCCGCGCAGTTGGTCCGCACGATGAAGCTTCTGGGCGTCACCTGCCTCGAGGAGCTGTCCCCTGCCCATGTGACACAGTTGCGGCGCCTGGTCCCGGTGGTCGGGCTGTAACCAGGCTCAGCTCTTCCAGGTGACCTTGTCCGTGCCGCCGGCATCCCGGTACACCACGCTGTCAGGCGCTGTGCCCCCTTTGACGTCGAAGTAGAGCCGCCCAGTTGTTTGGGTATT
>NZ_DASXEP010000091.1:0-2230 GCF_036490025.1 Mycobacterium sp.
CCACGCCACCGCCATCGCGCCCGCTGACAGCGCCTCGGCCGACAGCCTGTCGATCACGGTGCACCCGGACCAGCTCGGCAATCAGTTGCACTCCGGGTTCATCGGCCTCTCGTTCGGGGCGGCCACGGTCGCCCAGGACAACTACGCGAGCACGGACCTCGGCGGGTACCTGCGGACGCTCGGCCGCACCGGGGTGATCCGCATAGGCGGCAACTCTGGCGACACCACCTTCTGGACCTCAGCCGGCGAGCCCGCGCCGTCCTGGGCGACCAGTGGCACCATCACCCCGGACAAGCTGCACCAGCTCGCCACCATCGTGCGAGGCGCCGGCTGGAAGGTGATCCTAGCCGTCAACCTCAAGCACCCTGACCCGGCCAGGGCCGCGGACGAGGCGAAGTACGCGCGGCAGATCTTCGGCGACTCGCTGCTGGCAATCGAGATCGGCAACGAGCCGAACTTCTACTACAGCAGCGTCGCCGCGTACTACGCCGACTTCGAGTCCTACGTCGCCGCAATCGAGCAGGCCGTACCCGGCGTGGGCATCACCGGACCCGACGCCGAGACCAACCACAGCTCGTGGCTCGGCGCGTTCGCCGCGCTCGAGGCCGACCACCCGGACGTCACCGAGATCTCCGACCACACCTACCCCACGAGCGCCTGCGGCACTTCGACCGCGACCATACCGGAACTGCTGGGCACCGGCTCGGTGCAGTACGAGACCGCCAACGCGCAAGCCGCACTCAGCGCGGCCGCCCAACTGGGCGTCCCGGCGGCGATGACCGAGACCAACTCGACGGTCTGCGCTGGCACCCCCGGGGTAAGCGACGCGTTCGCGTCAGCGCTGTGGGCACTGGACTATAGTCTGCTGATCGCGCAGCAGGGCATCGTCAGCGCCGACTTCATGGGCGGCACGAACGCCGTCGGCTGCGACCCGTACACCCCGCTGTGCCCCACGACCGGCGACCTAACCGCCCGGCCGATTTACTACGGCATGCTCGCGACCGAACTCGTGGGCGCTGGCCGCTTTGCCGCACTGGACAACCCTGACGCGGCAAGTGTGCGCGCCTACGCAGTAAGGCACGGCCACCGCCTGACCGTCGTGCTCGACGACGTCCAGGACCCAGCGACCAACGGCGCGACCACAGTCACGCTTAACCTCGGCGGCAACTTCCGGTCCGGGCGACTCACCGCGCTGACGACCTCGTCCTCGGCCGGCCTGGCGGCGACGACGGACATCACGCTGGGCGGACGGCAGGTCGGCCCGCACGGCACCTTCCTGCCGCCGCGGTCCACTCCCGTTTCCGTCCGCAACCAGACCGCCACCGTCACGCTGCCCGCGGGCAGCGCCGCGATCATCCAGCTCGACTGAGACGTCCTGACACGCAGCCTGAAAGCTGCGGCGGACGCTTAACGAAGTACTCACCCAATCGGAGTGGCGATGAGAAAGCAGAGACTGCTTACCATGATGGGCGTTGCCATCGTGTGTGCTGCCTTGATCACGGCGGCCGGCAGCGCCTTCGCGGTGAAGAGCGCGGCTGCGAGCACCCCCTGGACGGGCACCTGGTCAGTATCACCGGAGAGCGGCGGCCAGTCGTTCAGCCAGCAGACGTTGCGCCAGATCGTGCATACCAGCATCGGCGGCACCTCCGCACAAGTGCAGGTGTCTAATGTCTTCGGCAGCGCGCCGCTGGTCGTCGCCGACGTGCACGTCGCGCTGCGCTCATCCGGGTCCACCACCGTGTCGGGCTCCGATCACACGGTCACCTTCGGCGGTCAGACCTCGATCACGATTCCGGCCGGCGGGCTGGCCATCAGCGACGCGGTCGCGATATCGGTCCCGGCGCTCTCCGACGTCGCCGTGAGCATGTACCTGCCGCAATCCACCGGCGCATCGACGTACCACGCGCAGGGCACGGCGACCAGCTACATCGCGTCAGGAGACGTCAGCGGCAACGGGACCCTGTCCGGCGCCCAGACGACCAACAGCTACTTTTTCCTGACCAACCTGAACGTGCAGAACACCGCCGCGCAGGGCGCCGTGGTGACATTTGGCGCCTCGATCACCGACGGCTACGCATCTACGACGGACGCCAACGAGCGCTGGCCCAACGACCTGGCCGTCCGGCTGGCGAACTCCGGGCGCACCATCGGCGTGCTCAACCAGGGAATCAGCGGCAACAGGCTGCTGGTGGACTCATCCGGGTCATCTGGCCAGAGCGCGCTTGACCGC
>NZ_DASXEP010000093.1:0-4599 GCF_036490025.1 Mycobacterium sp.
CTACAAATTGGTCGATGAAGCACTCGTCATCATCCCGGTCGACAATCCAGCGTATGCGGACGCCGCTGCAGATCTGTACCTCCATGCGGCTGGCTTCGACGTCGCTCCCGACTACGCGAACGTCGCCACACTCGATATGCCAGAGGTCGTACCGAGTGGCACTCTTAACGACGCGGTCAACTATGGCGTGAACGAGTTGGTCGGCGCCGTTGAGGACAAGTATGACGCCGGCGATCTCAGCGCCGAGAACCCGCTGTACATTTTTGGTTACTCGCAGAGCTCGGTCGTGGCGGGAATGGCCGAACAGCAGCTGCATGACTATGGCATTGACGGGAATGATTTGCACTTCGTCCTGGTGGGTGACAGCGCATCAGCCGAAGGTGGGTTTCTGAATTCGTTCCTCGACGAATTCCCAGCGTCGTGGCAGCAGTCTATTATCGACCTCTTCAAGCAATTCGGTGCCGATGAGGTGCTGGGACAGGTGACACCGGACAATCTGTACCCAACTGACGTCTACAGCTTGTCGGGCGATGGCTGGGCGATTTACGAGAATGGTCTCAACAATGCCGGACTATTCAGCGACCATCTCGAATATCTCGGGCTGACGCCGGCTGAGATCGGTTCTGCCACTTCTGACGTAATTGGGCAAACCGACTACCACACTATTTCCGACGCAATGGTCAACAGCTTGGAAGCGTTGTGGACCCAACTCCAGATTGCGGACAGCATCCTGTTCTGAAAAGCCACAAGACAATCGGGTTCCGTCGCTAGGCTGCGTCGCGGGGTGGCATCCACGTCACCGCGCTTCGGCAGGAGGCACTGATGGCAGGACGATTGGCGGGCAAGGTCGCGGTGGTCAGCGGCGGTGCGCGCGGGATGGGCGCCTCGCATGTCCGGGCACTCGTTGACGAGGGGGCCAAGGTGGTCTTCGGCGACATCCTTGATGCCGAAGGCGAAGCGGTCGCCGACGAGGTCGGCGAGGCGGCCCGCTACCTACACCTCGACGTCACCCGACCCGATGATTGGGAACGGGTCGTCGCCACTGCGGTCGATGCGTTCGGCGGTGTCGACATTTTGGTCAACAACGCCGGTATCATCAACGTCGGCCTGATCGAGGACTACGAACTGTCCGAATGGCACCGCATCCTCGACATCAATCTGACCGGTGTCTTCCTCGGTATCCGGTCGGTCGTCGGACCGATGAAGGCCGCCGGCCGCGGGTCGATCATCAACATCTCGTCGATCGAGGGCATGGCCGGCACAATCGCCTGCCATGGCTATACAGCTACCAAGTTCGCCGTGCGCGGGCTGACGAAATCCACCGCTCTGGAGTTGGGGCCCAGCGGGATTCGGGTCAACTCGATTCACCCGGGTTTGATCAAGACGCCGATGACCGAGTGGGTGCCCGACGACATCTTCCAGACCGCGCTGGGTCGCGCCGCCGAGCCCAAGGAGGTCTCCAACCTGGTGATCTATCTGGCCAGCGACGAGTCCAGCTATTCGACGGGTTCGGAATTCGTCGTCGACGGCGGCTGCACCGCAGGGCTGGGGCACAAGGACTTCTCCGCGGTCGAGACCGAGCAGCAGCCGGAGTGGGTCACCTAGGCCGCGACTGGTCCAAATACGTTGCCAGAGCGTTGGTTAACCCGCGGCGAGCCTCGTCGAGGTCGGCGTAGGAGCCAAGCTGGCGCTCGGAGACCAGGCCGCGCATCGCGCCGGGAATCAGGGCCGCCACTTCGCGCACGCGCTGCGGGTCGACGCCCAGACCCGCGAAGGCGCATTGGCAGGTTTCCTGCCAGCTTTTACCCCAGGAGAACAGCTCAGCAGCGGTGCGTGGATACGTTCGCTCGAGCTCGTCGGGTTCGCGGGGGAGCGCGGCGCGCAGACTCTCGATCGCACGCGAATCCTGTGATGCCAGACCGTGATACAGGGTGTCGATGATCGCGCCGACCCGCTCGCGCAGGGGTGCGTCGGGTTCGGCGCTGGTGAATGCGGACATTGTCGCGTCACGACGCTCGGCGGTGCGATGCAACACGGCGGCCCAGAACCCGTCGACGTCGCCGAATTGATATTGGACCGCGCCCCAGGTGGCACCGCTTTCCTTGGCGATGCGACTGGCCGACACCGCGCCCGGATCCCCGGATGCGAACGAGCGCACCGCTGCGTCGAGCATCGCTTCGCGGGTCGCCAGACCGCGCTTATTGCTGCGCCGCTGCTGCACGTCCACGGGGGCCATGCTCTGGAGGGTAGCCGCTTTCTAGTAGTTTCATAGTGCCCACTATGAATTCCTATCGAAAATCGTTATAGTCCGTGACATGGCCAAACCGCCGCTGTCGATGAAACCGACTGGCTGGTTCCAGGTTGCCTGGTCCGACGAGATCGCCGTGGGCGACGTCCACCGAATGACCTACTTCGGCCAACAGATGGTCGCCTGGCGCGCCGAGTCCGGGCGGCTCACCGTGATGAACGCCTACTGCGAGCACCTCGGGGCCCACCTGGGTTTCGGCGGCAAAGTCGTCGGCGAGATTCTGCAGTGCCCGTTTCACGGATGGCAATGGAGCAATGAAGGTCGCAACGTCCGCATTCCGTATCAGGATCGCCCGAACCGCGGCCGGCGTATCCGCACCTATCCGGTTGTGGAGCGCAACGAGTCGGTCTACATCTGGCACGACGTCGAGGGACGTGGACCTTTCTTCGAGGTTCCGGACATCTTCGCCGGATTCAACGACGGCAGCAGCGTCGACGGCTACTACCCGCAGCAGCGGCTGTATCGCGAGGGGCTGGAAATGCACCCGCAGTACGTCCTCGAAAACGGTGTCGACTTCGCGCATTTCAAGTACGTGCACAACACGCCGATCGTGCCCGTCTTCACCCGCCACGACTTCGCCGAACCGGTGTCGTTCGTCGACTTCACCATCACGTTCGAGGGCGACGACAACCAGAAGATCGAGGACATCGACAGTCGCGTGGAAGCCATCAACGGTGGTCTGGGCATTGCGGTGACCAAGAGCTGGGGCATGATCGACAACCGCACCATCTCGGCGATCACCCCGGTGGACGAGTCCACCTCCGACGTCCGGTTCATGGTCTACATCGGGCGAACGCCGGGCAATGACTCGGAGCGGGCCGAAACCAAGGCGCGCGAATTCGGCCAAGAAGTGATCCGCCAGTTCGAGCAGGACGTCGAGATCTGGCGACACCAGCGGTACTCGGATCCACCCGCGCTGGCGACCGCCGAATACGAGGGGTTCACCGCAATTCGCAAGTGGGCCAAGCAGTTTTATCCCGACGGAATCGGCGGCAGTGCCGCCGAAGTGTATGCCGTATCCCAGAAAGGCTGAGCTGCATGAATGCACCGCTGCGCGTGTTCCAAGTTGCCACCGGCAACGTCGGTTCGGAAATGATCAAGCGGATCGCTCTGCGGCCCGATCTGGAACTGATTGGCGTGCACTGCTATTCGCCGGACAAAGTGGGCAAGGACAGCGGCGAGCTGGCCGGCGCGGCGCCTAATGGAGTCAACGCAACGGGCAGCATCGAGGAGATCATCGCCGCCAAGCCGGATGTGCTGACGTTTCACGGGGTGTTCCCCGACGAGGACCTCTACGTCAAAGTGCTTGAGGCAGGCATCAATATCGTGACCACGGCTGACTGGATCACCGGGTGGCACCGCGACACCAACCACCCGCATCCATCGGGCAAGCCGGTGAGCCGGCTGCTGCAGGAGGCCTGCGAGAAGGGTGGTGCATCTTTCTACGGCACGGGAATGAACCCGGGGCTGAATCAGATTCTGGGCGTGGTGTGTTCGGCTGACGTCGCCGAGATCGAGAACGTCACCACGATCGAGTCGGTCGATGTGTCATGCCACCACTCCAAAGACACCTGGATCGAGGTCGGCTACGGCCTGCCGGTCGTCGATCCGGAGATCCCGGCCAAGCTGGAGAAATACACCCGGGTGTTCGCCGACAGCGTCCTGATGATGGCGGACTGCTTCGATCTGCCGCTGGACGAAGTCAAGTTCAGCTACGAGCTGGGCGCCTGCACCAAGGACGTGGATCTGGGTTGGTACACCTTGCCCAAGGGCTCATTGGGCGGCAACTACATCAAATACCAGGGCATGGTGGAAGGCGTCCCGCGCGTCGAGACGCATCTGGAGTGGCAGATGACCCCGCACACCGACCCGAGCTGGCATATCAAGGGCTGCTACATCACCCAGATCACCGGCGATCCGTGTGTTTACAACAAGCACATGATCTTCCCCAAGCCCGGTGTGGACCTGTCCAATCCGGCGAACTTCGCATCGATCGGTATGACGGTCACGGGCATGCCCGCACTGGCCGCCATCACCGGCGTCGTCGCAGCACCTCCGGGTTTGATGACCAGCGCCGACCTGCCGTTGCGTGGGTTTGCCGGCCGCTTCAGGCGGTAGGGTCGGGCTGATCCTGTAAACATCGCTGCCGCCAGAGTTTGACAGCGACGTAACATTCCCGGAACCGATCGTCCCTAGTGTCAGCCGGACAACAGTCTGGCAATCCGATGCGACGCATCGCGGCGATGGGGGCTCTATTGAGCGGCAATGCTGCACGCCTGCAGGCAATCAAC
>NZ_DASXEP010000100.1:0-13609 GCF_036490025.1 Mycobacterium sp.
GTCGACCGCGGCCGCCACGTCGATCTTCAAATGCTCCGGCACCTCGCCGTCGGCGACGTGCACCACGTCGGACTTCCCGATCTCGAAGATGTCGGGCGCCAACGATTCGCAGAACCCGTTGGCCTCACACAACGTCTCGTCGACGATTACTCGCATCGATTGCTCCTTACTCTCACAGCCCTTTGGGCCGGGTGCCGATCACCCCGGCAGACGCCAGGCGGGCGAGTTCTTGGTCGGTGAGCCCGCAGATATCGCGCAACACCTCGTCGTTGTGCTCACCCAGGGTCGGCGGCGGACGCATCAGCCAGCTGCGCTGTCCGGCGAGCGGGGCGAACGGCGGACGTGGGTAGCGGCCCCGGCCGGTGCGCGGATGGTCGAGGGTTTCCAGGAAACCGCGGTCGTTGAGCTGAGAGTTTTCGGTCACCAGCGACGGCGAGACAACCGGCGCGACCGGAATACACACGGCGGCGAGGTCATCCACCGCGGCTGGCAGATCCTGGCCGCCGAACCAGTCCTGCAGCCGACGGTCGATCTCATCGGCCCGCGCTTGCCGCCCGGCGACGGTGCCGAACCGATCGTCGACCCACGACGGCCGGCCCATCAGGTCGACCAATGCCTGCCACTGATCGTCGGTGCGCACCGTGACCGCGATCCAGTCGTCGTCGCCCGCGCAGCGGTACAGGTTCTGCACGGCAGAACCGTGTCCGCGATTGCCCCGGCGGCTCAGCGTGACACCGAATACCTCGGCTTCCATCGGCTGGATGGCGGTGACGTTCAAGACCGTCTCGATCATCGGCAGCTCGACGAGCTGACCTGCTCCGGTGCGATCGGCAAAGCACAGCGCCGCCGTCACGACGAATGCCGCGTGCACACCGGCCAGTGGGTCGCATGCCCCGCGCGGCGGGACCGGCGGACCGTCCGCCAACCCGGTGACCCAGGCCAGGCCTGCGATCTGCTCCATGGTCGGCGCGAAACCGACTCGGTCCCGCCACGGGCCGTCCAGCCCGAACGCCGGCATCCGGGCGATGACCAGTCGGGGATTGAGCTCAAGCAAGGCCTCCGCAGTGAGCTCGAAGTGGTCCATCACCCGCGGGGAGAAATTCTCGATCACGACGTCGGCGTCGGCGACCAAGTCGTTGAACAGGCGACGCCCATCGTCCGAGCCCAAATCCAAAGTCACTGAGCGCTTGTTGGTGTTCATGGCGTGGAACACCCAGCCGTATTCCCACCAGTCCTCGACATCTCTTCGCATGCCGCCCGAATACCGGATGCCGTCGGGCCGCTGGATCGACTCGACCTTGACGACGTCGGCGCCGAATGCCGCGAGCAGATGGGTGGCGGCGGGTCCGGCCCAAAACGCGGTCAAGTCGACGATACGAATGCCCTTGAGCGGCAACCGGGTACCTGATGGCGGGACGCCGTAGTCCCGTGCGGACCACGGCGCGGTGTCGTCGGCCTCGCCCAGCGCAGGTGCGCCGCGCAGCGATGCGGGTTTGCATCGCGACATCAGCCATGGGGTGCGGGGCTGGTGAAAGCCCGCCGGGTTGCGCACGAACGCTTCGCGTTCGGCGGCATAGGCCGTGTCGCGGATCGTCGCGCCGTTGCCCAACGCCGCGATCGGCAACCTGAACAGCTGTCCGAGCTCGACGACTTCGTCGACGGTGCGTTCAGCCAGCCACGGCCGGATCTGTTCCCGGATGAAGTTGCGGTATTGCCAACGCCCGATCTGAAAACTCAGCTGCGGAATCTCGGTCAGCTCGGGGCGGTCGACCATCGCCGCGAAGTCCAGCCACTGCTGGCCGGTGACCATGGTGATCCCGATGTAGCCGTCTTTAGCCGGCTCGATCGACGGCACCTCGATGGTGCGCCAGACCGGCGGCGCCTGCAGCAGGTGAGAGTGCAGCCATTCGCCGCTTTGCATCAGCGTGATTGCTTCGAGCATGGACAGATCCAGATGTTCGCCCGGTCCGCCCTGCTCGACGCGGCGGCGCACGGCCAGCGCACCGAACGCGGCGAACACCCCGCCCATGTACTCACCGAGGTCGCCGCCGATCGCGATCGGCGGTCCGGCCGGGTCGCCGCGGAAGCCGGTCAAGCCAGACCAGGCCTGCAGGGTGAACTCGCTGGCGGCACGATCGGCATACGGGCCGGTCCAGCCGAAGTCGGAGATCGTGACGATGACCGCCCGCGGAAACTCCGCCACCAACTGCTGTGGGTCGATACCCATCGCGGACGCCTGCGACCGAGTGGCGGTCACGACGATGATGTCGGCACCGGCGATCTCGGAGCTGAGGTCGGCAGCCGGCCAGGTCAGGCTGCGCTTGCCGGCATTGAGATAACCGAACAAGGGTGAGTCCGTCCCGTCCGGCACAGTGGATCCGGTTGCGCTGAAGCGTCGCAGCCAATCGCCTTGCAGCGGTTCGATTTTCCTGACATCGGCCCCGGCGTCGACCAACAGCTTGCCGCAGTAACTGCCGGCGATGCGGTCGCTGATCTCGACAACCCGGACGTCCTCCAGCGGTGTCGGTCGGCTGTCGGGCCCGTTGCTCAAGCTGTATCCGTCTACGTTCGTCGGTTTGTTGTTCTAGCGCGGCTATTATGCCATTACTGCTAAGATTACGTATATGGAGTTCGCGGGTGCGGCGGCTGTGGCTCCGTCCGGCCGTACCGCTGCAACAATCAGATGACTGCGCTGGGAATTGGTCCCGCGGCCCGACGCCGGTTGTCGGCGCCGCGGATCGCCGAGATCGTCGCTGACGAGCTGCGGCGCCAGATCGTCGACGGCGAGTTGGCCGATGGCGATCTGCTGCCCCGCCAGGAGGTGCTCGTCGAGCAGTTCAACGTCAGCCTCGTTTCGTTGCGAGAGGCGTTGCGAATTCTGGAGACCGAAGGGCTGGTCTCGGTTCGGCGCGGCAACCGGGGCGGCGCGATCGTGCACGCTCCCGCGAAGACCAGCGCGGCCTACATGTTGGGCCTGATGCTGCAGAGTGAGTCGGTTGTCGTTGCCGACCTCGGGACGGCATTGCTGGAGCTCGAACCCGCCTGCGCGGCGCTGGCGGCGCAGCGGGCCGACCGTGCCGACACCATCGTGCCCGAGCTCAAAGAGATCAACAACGCGATGGCCGTCCATTTGGAAGACGGACCGGAATTCACCGAAATCGGCCGTAGATTCCACGATTCCATCGTGCGTGGCTGCGGCAACAAAACGATCATCGCTGTCGTCGGCACCCTGGAAACGCTGTGGACCAGCCACGAGCAGCAGTGGGCTGACGAGAGCGCGGCCAAGGGTACCTACCCGTCGTTGACCAAACGTCGCGCCGTGCTCAACACGCACATCAAGATGGCCGAGATGATCGAGGCGGGCGACGTCGAGCGAGCGCGCCGGGTAGCTGCCCGGCATCTGTCGGACACCCAGAGCCACGTGCTGGCCGCCGGGCCCGACCATCGGATCTATGCCTTGTCGCCACAGGCGTTGTCTCGCCCGCGCGACAACCGCCATCTGTAGGTCGACCGGTCTGGCACGCGTGAGAACGGCACTGGTGACCGGTGGCAGTGGCGGCATCGGCAAGGCCTGCGCCGCCAAACTGTCCGAACTGGGTTACGACGTAGTGCTTTCGGCGCGCCGAGTCGATCCACTGCGTGCCGCGGCAGACGAGATCGGGGCGCGGTACATCGTCGCGGATGCCTCCGACCCGAGCGGCTTCGCAGAGGCGATCCGCCCACTGGAGACCATCGATCTCGTTGTGCACGCAGCGGGCACGCTCGGCGGGACCTACGCGCGCAAGCAGACATTCGAGCAGTGGCAGACGATCATTTCGGCAAACCTGGACTCCTGCTTCGTGCTGACCGCCGCGGCGCTACCGAAGATGCGCGCCGGCTCCCGGCTGGTGTTCATCTCGTCCTCTGCGGCACATGAACCGATGATGGCCCGCACCGCCTACTCGGCGTCGAAGGCCGGGATGAACGCTTTTGCCCGTGCGCTGGCTCTTGAAGTCGACCGCGACGGCATCGCGGTCCACATCGTGACGCCAGGACCGGTGGAAACCGAGATGCTGCAAGATGTTCCATTCGAGATGTATGCGATTCAGGTCTCCGATGTGGCCGAGGCCGTCGCGTGGCTCGACACCGTGGACCCGTCGGTGGATCTGCCGGAGATCCGGCTGAACGCGGTGCGGCGCGGGCCGTTCGCACACGAGCCGGTGGTGCCCGACGAGGCTCGCCGCCGTGCCGCCCAGCGCCCATGACCGAGCGCTAGTGCGGGAAAGTTTTGATCACCGTTTCGCCGAATTCGTGCAGCGATTCCGGTGCGGCGAAATCGGCGAACCAGACGTAGAACCGCTCCACACCTTGACCGGACAAATTGCTGAAATGTCCGGACAATTCGTCGGAGTCGCCACAAACCAGGCCCGATCCGAGATTGCCGAAGCGTCGCGCGCTCACCTCACGCACCTTGTTCGGATCGCTGCCATTGCGAATGAAACCGACCATCTGCTGAACCGACACCCGCGCTGACCCGGTGGCCGGGGCCAACTCGGTCAGCCTGTCGATGTGGTTGGCCGGTATGTTCCACCAATCCGCGTATCTGCGAACAAGTTCCATCATCCGCCGGCCCGTCCCACCGAGGATCAGGGGGATGGGATGGGTGGGAAGCGGCGACTGGCCGCGGCCGGCATCCTCGCCGTATCCCCAGTACTGGCTGATCAAGTCGAGATGGCTTTCGAGCTGTTTGACCCGGGCCACCGGATCTTGTTGCCCGACATCGAATCTGGTGAATTCCGCGGGCCACGAGCCGGACCCGAGGCCGAGTTCGAACCTACCCCCCGACGCTTCCGACAACGTAACAGCCTGTTTGGCCAGCACCGCCGGATGGCGAAAGGCGTCACAGAGCACCAGGTGACCGATCCGTAAACGCTCCGTCTTTGCGGCCACCCAGGTGGCGACGCTCATTGCCTCCCAGATGTTTTCGTTTGGCAGCCCCGGCGCTTCGAGGTGGTCGATGAATGCTATCCCGGTGAATCCGCTGGCTTCGGCGTAACGTGCCCGCTCGACGATGTCGGCTAACGGCACCCTCACTTGCGGCAGGAAGAGGTACCACTCGGCCATTACCCACCACCATTCGGATCGCTCAGGTGACGACGCCGCCGCGATTGACGTTTGTCGCGCTAGTTTACTATTTTTATTATGTTAGGGGCCTTATGGACGTCGGACTGAATTCGGGTCAGTTGGCGCTGCGTGACAGCGTGCGTGACGTCTTGCGTGCCGAGTGCCCGACGGCGGTCGCCCGGCAGGCGATGACCGATCCGGAGCGCTGGCGCACCGTGTGGAAGACGGTCGTCGGTCTCGGCTGGACCGAACTCGCCGTGCCCGCCGCCGACAGCGACGGCTCCTTCGGCCGGATGGATCTCACCGTGGTCCTCGAGGAGTGTGGTGCGGCGCTCGCTCCCGTTCCGTTGCTGGCCAGCGTGGGTCTGGCTGCGGGTTTGCTGCGCCTGGCCGGTCCCGCCGTTGACGATGTGCTGACCGACATCGGCGGCGGTGTCGTGGCTGCACTGGCCGTTCACCCGCCGGGCTATCGACTACCAGCAGTGCCGATGACGCTGCAGGGCGGACGCGTGCAGGGACAGGCGGTCGCGGTGCCCGGCCTCCCCCGTGCCGAACTCATCGTCACGCTGGCCTCCTCAGCCGACGGGCCGGTCGCCGCCGTCGTACGCGTCGGCGACGGCGTGACCCTCCACGACCGCGAGTGCACCGATCCGGCCCAGCCCGTCGCCGATGTCGAGGTCGACGCCGAGCCGGTCGCCATCGCACCGGTGGACCTGGAGTCGGCGCTGGCGACGCCGCTGCTCGCCGCGGCCGCCGACCTGGTCGGCGTCGCCGGCGCCGCGCTGGCCCGCTCGGTCGAGCATGCGAAAACACGCCAGCAGTTCGGCAAGCCGATCGGCGCCTTCCAGGCCATCAAGCACGCGCTTGCCGACAACTACGTCGCGCTGGAGCGCGCCCGCGGTCTGACCTACGCCGCGGCAGCCCGCCTCGACGATCCGGCAACGTCGATCGCCGCGGGCTGGAACGCCGCGGCGATGGCCAAGGCGGCAGCAGCCGAGGCCGCGGTCGGTTGCGCGCGTACCGCGGTTCAGGTCCACGGCGCCTTGGCGCAGACCTGGGAACACGACATGCACCTGTATCTGCGGCACGCGTGGCAAGCCGCCTCGACTCTGGGTGACAGCCGCGCGCTCTACCACGCGGTGGGACGCCGGTTCGCCGGGAGCGCTGGATGACGCGCCTCGCCGATGCAGACCTGCCCGCCGAATACGGGGCGTGGCTGACGGACTTTCTGCCGAGCGACTACTACGAGCGCTATCGCGAATACCGCTGGGACGTCGGACTTCGCCGGGATCATCAACGCGCCGCATTCGAGGCGGGCTGGCTGCAGCCGACCTGGTCCCGCGAGCACGGCGGCCGATCCCTGGGCCTGGCCGAAGCGATGGAGATCCGGCTCGAGGCGGCAATGCGATCGGCGCCCAAGCTGCCCAACGTCGCCGGTCCCGGCGTTGCCGCGCCGGCGATCCGTCAATTCGGCACCGCCGAGCAGATCGACCGTCTGCTGGTCCCGCTGCTGCGCGGTGACGAGTGGTGGGCGCTGGGTATGTCCGAGCCGGAAGCCGGATCCGACTTCGCCGGCCTGCGCACCCGCGCCGTGCGCGACGGCGACCTGTTCCGGGTCAACGGCAGAAAGATCTGGACGACGCAGGCCCACCAGTCACGATGGTGCACGCTATATGCCCGTACCGACCCGGACGCACCCAAACACCGCGGAATCTCTTGCCTCATCCTCGATCTCGAATCCCCCGGGGTGACCGTCGAACCCATCCGGATGGCATCGATCTCCGACGAAACCTTCTGCGAAGTCATTTTCGACGATGTCGAGGTTCCGGTCGACAGTTTGCTCGGACCGGTCAACGGCGGGTGGCAGGTGGCAATGTCGTCGCTCAACCACGAGCGGCAGATGATTTGGATCATGAACTGGGTCGAGATCCGACGCGGGCTCAGCTCGGTGCGGGAATCCCAAGCCACCCAGGATGATTACGTCTCCGGTGAGGTCTTCTCCGAACTCGGCTCGCTGCTCGCCGACGCCGAAGCACTGCGGGCGACCGGCTATCGCGCGCTGAACAATGAACTCGCCGGGCTGCCGAGCCCCGAAGCCGACATCCTCAAACTCCTCGGTTCGCTTACACTGCAGCGGGTTTGGGAGCTCTCCGCCGCGGCGGCCGGACCCCGCTCGATCGACGACACCGATCTACTCTTCGAACGCCAGGACGCCCTTGCGGCGACCATCTACGGCGGGACATCTGAGATCCAACGAAACATCATCGCCGAGCGACTGCTCGGCTTGCCGAAGGGATGAGGATGGACTACGACCTCGGCACTGATGCTGTCGAACTGAGAAAGCGCTTGCGGGACTTGATCTCCACGCATATCCCGGAAGGCTTCCTCGGCGCCTGCACCGACGACCCGAAAGACCTGGCGACAACCGAGTCGTTTTGCAAGATGCTCGCCTCCGACGGGCTGCTGGCCCTGGCCTGGCCGAAGGAACACGGCGGTGGCGGCGGCTCGGTATGGCAGCAGACCGTGTTGCGCGAGGAGATGTGGGCGCACCACGAGCCCCGCGGCGCCCAGTACATGGGCATCAACTGGGTCGGGCCCGCGCTGATGCGGTACGGAACCGCCGAGCAGAAGGATCGGCATCTGTCCGCCATCGCCGCCGGTGAGGTTATCTGGTGTCAGGGTTTTTCCGAGCCGGAGGCCGGCACCGACCTCGCATCGCTGCGTACCCGCGCGCTTCCCGACGGTGATGGCTGGCGCATCACCGGACAGAAAGTCTGGACGTCGTACGCGCAGATGGCGTCCTGGTGCGTGTTGGCGGCATGCACCGATCCGGACGCCCCGAAACCCAAGCGGCTCAGCCTGTTTCTGGTGCCCATGGATCGGCCCGGCATCACGGTGCGGCCGATCCGGTCGATGCTCGGGCCTCATCACCTCAACGAGGTATTTCTTGATGGCGTGGAGGTCTCCCCCGACGACGTCCTCGGCGAGTTGGGCGACGGTTGGCGGGTGATGCGCGAAGCGCTCGCCTTCGAACGAGTCGGCATCGCCCGATACGCCCGGTGTGAGTCACTGCTGGACCGGATGCAAACCGAGGTCGGTGACGACTGGGACACCTTGCCCGAGTCGATCCGGACGCGCTGGGTGCGGGCACTGATCGACCTACGGGTCGCCCGACTGCTGGCCTACCGAGCGGTGTCGTTGCAGGACGACCCGTCGGCCGGAGCCGCGGCCAGCGCCGCACGCATCGCGACCACCACCTGCGACCAGCAGGTCGCCGAGCTGTTGTTCGACATACTCGGTCCCTCGGCGCTGGACAGCGGCGCGTCGGCGGCGCTGCACGGAGCCGTCGAAGACCATTGGCGCTACGCCCAGGCCGCCACGGTGGCTTCCGGAACGATCGAAGTGCAGCGGATGCTGGTCGCGCGCGAGACCTTGGGAGCTCACCGATGAAAACCGCTCTGCCAGACGATATTGCCGAGTTCGCCGCGGTCGCCAGCAAGCGACTCCTCCGGTTCGGTGGCCCGCAGGCCGCGCTGCGGGCCGAGACCGAGGACCAGCTACGGCAGGACGCCCGCACGGCACTGTCCGACCTTGGTGCATTCGACCTCGACATCCGCTCCTGCTCCGACGACCTGCTGGCGGCCGCGGTGCTCTGCCAGGCTGCCGGCGCAACCGCCCTGCCCTACCCGTTGGTCGAGGAACTACTGGCGATCGACGGCGCTCGGCTCGCCCTGGTGAACCCCGAAGCGCCGCGCATCGACCACGGCGACCTGGCCGGCGACTGGATCGCCGCCGACCTCGATGGCACGCGTTATGAGGTGCGGCCGTCGACGCGGACTGACGCCAAGCTCGGGCCTTTTCTGGTGCCGGCAACGTTGAGCCACCCCGACGGCACGGTATCGGCAACCGACGTCGATCTGCACCTGACGCTGGGATCGTGGCGCATCGTCGGCGCCCTGCAGCAGGCCTTGGAGATCACCCGGCAACACGTCGTCGCCCGGATGCAGTTCGGCAAGCCGCTGGCGGAGTTTCAGGCAGTCCGGTTCACGATCGCGGACGCCGCGGTCGCGGTGCGCGGTCTTCATGAACTGGCCAAGTACACCATCAGCCGGACGGAATCCGCTCCGGCACCAGTGCGTTCGGCGGATGCATTGATCCTTCGGCTCAAAGCCGCCGAAACCGCACGACAAGTGCTGCGCACCGCACACCAGTTGCTGGGAGCACTGGGCTTTTGCGACGAGTCCGACGTCAGCGTGCTCGACCGGCACACCCAGTCGCTGATCCGGCTGCCGGTCAGCACGGAAGTGCTCGCGGTGCGGCTGATGCCGGGGGTGCGCGACGGCGGACTCGAGACACTGTTCTCCGAGCCGGTAGCGACGTGAGCACGCAGACCGCAACGTCTGGTGTGCTCGCCAATCCACCCGACGACGGAATTCCGTTCGGCACCAAGCTTCAGCAGCTCGCCGAACAACGGGGTGACGACACAGCTCTGACCATTATCGCGCCCGATGGAACTGCGCAGTCGATGACCTTCGCGGAACTGGATGGCCGGGCCAACCAGTGGGGGCGGGCATTGGCGGCGACCGGCGCGCATGTCGGTTCGCTTGTCGCACTGGGGATTCCCAACTCCGAACAACTGGTACTGGCTGCGCTGGGCTGCTGGAAGATCGGTGCTGTTCCGGTTCCGATGCGCTGGGATCTGCCCGATTGGGAGCGATCGCGGGTGCTGGAGGTGATCGGCCCGGCCGTCATCGTCGACGAAGAAACCCAGGAAACGCTGACCGCACACGCCGCGGATCAGCCCGACGATCCGCTTCCCGAAGTGGTCTCCCCGAATGCCAACGGAATATGCAGCAGTGGGTCGACCGGTCTGCCCAAAGTCATTCTGACGCTGGCACAGGGTGTTTGGACGCCGGAGTCGTCGTTCCCATTCTTGGCCGTGTGGACTCCGACGGCCCAACCCCAGACCATCCTGGTGCCCGGGCCCATATATCACACCAACGGATTCTCGCCGCTCACATACCTGCTGGGCGGCGACCGATTGGTAGTACTCGAAAAATTCGATGCGGCAAGGGTTGTGGAGGTGATCGAGCACTATCGCATCACCAATTTCACGGCTACACCGACCATGCTGTCACGCATCGCAGCCCTGCCCGACATACGTCAGCGAGACCTCTCCAGCATCGCGTGGATCCTGCAGGGCGCCGCGGTGATGCCGCACGCGCTGCTGCGCACCTGGTTCGATCTGCTCAGCCCGGAACAGGTCGTGATGGCTTACGGGATGACAGAAAACCTGGGGCTCACCGCATTACGGGGCGACGAGTGGCTGGCTCACCAAGGTAGCGTCGGCCGCGGCTTTCGCGACACCGAAGTGCGTATCCTCAACCAGCAGGGTGAGCCGGTGAGTCCCGGTGAGCTCGGTGAGATTTATCTACGCTCGCCGATGAGCGCCGGATATCACTATCTGGGCGGTGCACCGCTGCTGCCGTCGACGCCCGACGGGTTCCGGACGGCGGGCGACATCGGCTATCTCGACGCCGAGGGTTATCTGTACATCGCCGATCGACGCAGCGACATGATCATCACCGGCGGCGCCAATGTCTTTCCTGCCGAAGTGGAATGCGCGCTCGCCGAACACGACGGCATTGCGGACGTCGTCGTAATCGGGCTCTCCGACCGCGAGTGGGGGCGCCGGGTGCACGCGGTGGTGCAACTCGCCGACCCTTCGACCCCGGTGGCCGAGCGAGACGTGATCGCCTACGCGAAGACCCGACTGGCCGCGTACAAAGTTCCCAAGACGGTCGAGTTCGTCGACCAGATCCCCCGGACGGCGGCGACCAAAGTCAACCGCTCGGCGATGGTCGAAGCCCGCGGCGGCTAAAGCTCGACCGACGCTAGTCCGGCCGCCGCGGTGGAAACTCGGCGCGCGTCGCGATGGCGTCACGGTAGGCATGTATGCGGCCCGGCACAGTGCCCAGCGCCGCGACGGTGCGACCGTTACGTCCGTATGCGGCGACGAACTGCCATCCATCGGGGTCACCCTCGACGATCGCCATCTCATCGTAATGAGTTGGCACGCCGAGCATTTGCACCTTGACGTCATACTGATCAGACCAGAAATACGGGACATCGGCGTAGGGCTGGGCGCTTTCTGGTCCGGCGAGCAACGTCCGGGCCGCTGCTGCACCCTGACCCGCCGCGTGGTCCCAGTGCTCGATCCGCAGATGCCGCTCATACAGGGGGTGCCACCAGCGTGCGACGTCGCCGACGGCGACGATATCGGTGCCACCGTCGACTGTGCCGGTGGCGTCACAAACCACGCCATCGTCCACGTTCAATCCGGATCCGCTCAGCCAGTCGGTCGCCGGAGTGACCCCCAGGCCGACGATGACCACGTCGGCGGGAACTTGCGAACCATCGGTCAGGCGAACGGCTTTCACCTGTCCGTTGCCAACGAATTCGTCGACGCCAATGCCGACTCGCACGTCCACCCCATGCTCTCGATGCAGACCGGCCCAACGTGGCGCCAACTCCTTACCCAAGGCGGCCAGCAGCGGACTGGTGGCCTTTTCGATCAGGGTCACCTGCAGCCCGAGTGATCGGCAACTGGCGGCGACCTCCGCACCGATGAACCCGCCGCCCACCACGACTACCTGCGCATTCTTGCCCAACCGTTCCCGGATGGCCAGACAGTCTTCGACGGTGCGAAGCACCAGAACACCATCGGGGGCAGAGCCGTCCGGCCACTCGCGTGGGACTGCGCCGCTGGCGATTACCAGCCCGTCGAAATGCAACAAGAGATCCTGGTTGCCGTCGCGCACCTGAAGAGTTCGTGCGGCCGTGTCCAACTGGCGCGCCGAGGCGCCTCGTAGCACCCGCGCCCGGACATCGAACTGGGGCGCCATATCTACGCCTGCCCGCTGCACCTGTCCGGTGAGGAGTTTCTTCGACAAAGGTGGCCGATGGTAGGGGGCATGCCGCTCGGCACCGACGACCGTCAGGTCACCCTCAAAGCCCTCCTGTCGCAAGGTCTCGGCCGCTCGCGTCCCGGCCACCCCCGCGCCAACGACGACAACTTTTCTCAGCTGAGCACTCGGCATCGTCAGTCCTTGACCGTGATCGCCTGCGTGGGACACGACACGGCGGCGCCGATCAATTGCTGACGCAGCTGCGCATCCGGCTCCTCCTGAAGCAAATGAAGTCCGTCTTCTCGTACATCGAACACCTCGTGACAGATGCTCATGCAGACGCCGTTTCCGTCGCAGGTGTCCAGATCCACCGAAACCTTCATCGCGCCTCGACCTTTCGGGATTGACCGGCTGAGGTCTCCTTCGACTGCGCCCGCTCGCGGGCGGCTTTGGCGGCCGGCGAATAGTTCAGGTAATCGATCGCCATCTGCGTTGACGCCTCGCTATTCGGATGATGGCTGGGCCGCAGATACCGGATGGGCACGGTCACGAGTAGCGTCCAGGGGCTCGGCAGCCGGTATTCGCGTGCAGCCCGCCGCCACTGCCGCCAGGTCCATTTGGTGTCGATGGTCGGATCCTGGGCC
Organism: Mycobacterium sp.; assembly: GCF_036490025.1. GTDB lineage: Bacteria > Actinomycetota > Actinomycetes > Mycobacteriales > Mycobacteriaceae > Mycobacterium. The sequence goes on from NZ_DASXEP010000100.1 coordinate 12,656, forward strand.
ATCAGATAACGCGCTCCGGCGATCCACCAGCCGATGAACAGCGGTGCCGTCATCAACATCGAAAAAGCCCTGATTAAGTAACTGCCAGAGACGTTTTGGTAGACGTCGTAGACCAGCGAGCGATGCTCAACCTCCTCGGCGCCGTGCCAGCGCAGCAAATCGAGCATCATCGGGTCGGTGCGCGCATAGTCGAGTCCGCGGTTCGTCAACACCCATTGGCCCAACATCGCCGTGAAATGCTCCAACGCGGCCACGTCGGCCAGACGCCGGTAAAGCCACCAGCGCCGCAGCGGCGGCGGCAAGAGCTTGGGCGGATCACCGAGCGTCCATGACAACGTCTTGCCCAACCTGTCGGTGTACGCCTTGGTGTCGATGCCCTGTTCGGCCAGATGGTCCAGGACCACCTGGTGCGCCCAGGCGTGCCAGGACTCCTGCTGGATGAACGGTTTGATGGCCGCCTCCAACTCCGGGTCGTCGACGAGTGACGACGCTTCGAGAACGGCTTTGATGAAGTGCCGCTCCCCCTCGGGCAGCAACAGATGCAAAACATTCATCATGTGCGTGGAGAACGGGTCGCCGGGCACCCAGTGCAGCGGCGTATCCGACCAGTCGAATCGGACCATCCGGCGATATTGAGGGTGACCGTCATGGTGAAGTTCGACTTCTGGCATCAGCAGCTCCTCCCGCGGCAGGTGCGTCATCCGTTGTGTGGACAGCCGTTCACTGAACCCGTACCCAGCCGAATGGTCGGCTACGCGTACCGGCGGTACCTGATTTCTGAGAGTTCAGCTGATGCCGTCAGCCGCCGTCCTACGCGCTGACCGGCCGCCGCGCAATGGTCTGACGCGGGTTTCAGTCACACCGGCAACTCTGGCACCGAGACCGGCCCAATAGGCGTTGTCGCAAATCGACACCACCGGCGATATCACCGGCCCGGCGAATGACGCCGTGATA
>NZ_DASXEP010000101.1:0-20529 GCF_036490025.1 Mycobacterium sp.
TACGCGATCAACTGGTACGCCTTTGATCCGTGCTGTCCGTTCGGCGGTTACAAGAACTCCGGCATCGGTCGCGAAAACGGGCCGGAGGGCGTCGAGCACTTCACCCAGCAGAAGAGCGTGCTAATGCCGATGGGCTACACCGCCGACGCGTAACGTCCCGCGAACGTCACGCCAGCGTGGCGGTCGAGCGTCAGTGTCACGCCAGCGTGACGCTGGGCGCGGCGTGACAGCGATCGGTTAGAACGCCTCTTCGCGAAGCTGCATGACCGCGAGATCGACATTCGCTGCGATCTCACGCTCAGCAGTCAAGCGAGGCAGCACGTTTTTGACGAAAAACTTTGCCGTAGTGATCTTTCCGGCATAGAAGGCGCTGTCGGCCGGCGCCGGGTCCCGGTCGAGCGCTGCCAGCGCGATTTCTGCCTGGCCCAGCAGCAGCCAGCCGATCAGCAGGTCGCCGACCGCGAGCAGGAACGGCACCGACTCCAAGCCCACGCGGTAGAGCTCGCTGGCGCTCTGCTGGGAATCGACCAGATACCCCGTCATGGTGCTGACCCAGGCTTGCAGGTCCTCGAGCGCGGTGGCCAACTGGGAACGCGCGTCGGCAAGTTCGGGTCGGGCATCGTCGCTGTCGATGAACGCCTCGATTTGCGTGACCAGATGGCGCAGTGCCGTGCCCTGGTCGCGGATGATCTTGCGAAAGAAGAAGTCCTGCGCCTGAATGGCAGTGGTGCCTTCGTACAGGCTGTCGATTTTGGCGTCGCGAATGTATTGCTCGAGGGGGTAGTCCTGCAGGAAGCCGGAACCGCCCAGCGTCTGCAGCGATTCGGTCAAGCACTGATACGCCCGCTCGGAGCCCACACCCTTGACGATCGGCAACAGCAGATCGTTGACCCGATCGGCCAATTCGGGGTCGGCACCGGACACCACGGCGGCGGCCGACGGGTCCTGGTGGGCTGCGGTGTAGAGGTAGAGCGCCCGCAGCCCTTCGGCGTAAGCCTTCTGCGTCAACAGGGCCCGGCGCACGTCGGGGTGGTGAATGATGGTCACCCGCGGCGCTGCCTTATCCGTCATCTGGGTGAGGTCGGCTCCCTGGACCCGAGACTTGGCGTAGTCCAACGCGTTCAGATAACCCGTCGATAGGGTCGCAATAGCTTTGGTGCCCACCATCATTCGGGCATACTCGATGATTCTGAACATCTGCGCGATCCCGCGATGGCTGTCGCCGACCAGCCAGCCTATCGCCGGGACGCCGTTTCCGCCGAACGTCAATTCACAAGTGGCCGAGACCTTTAGGCCCATCTTGTGCTCCACCCCGGTGACGAATACGCCGTTGCGCTCCCCCGGCTCGCCGGTCTTGGGATCGAGCATGAACTTGGGGACCAGGAACAAGCTCAGTCCCTTGGTTCCCGGCCCAGCACCCTCCGGCCGGGCCAGCACCATGTGCAGGGTGTTCTCGAATACGTCGTCGCTGTCGCCGCTGGTGATGAACCGCTTGACGCCGTCGATGTGCCAGGTGCCGTCGCCCTGGTCGATCGCTTTGGTCCGCCCAGCGCCGACGTCGGATCCGGCATCGGGTTCGGTGAGCACCATCGTGGCACCCCAGTTGCGGTCGACCGCGAGCGATGCCCAATGTCGTTGCTGCTCATTGCCAATCCCGTAGAGGATGTTGGCGAGTATCGGGCCGGCCATGTACATGAACACGGCCGGGTTCGCGCCGAGGACCAGCTCGTTGACCGCCCATTGCACCATCGACGGCGCGGGTATGCCCCCGACGTTCTCGTCGAGCCCGACCCGGAACCACTCCCCTTCCCGCCACGCGTGCAGTGACTTCTTGAACGGGTCGGGCAGAGTCACGACGTGGGTGTCCGGGTCGAACGTCGGGGGTTGACGGTCGCTCTCGGCGAATGACTCGGCTACCGGTCCCTCGGCCAATCGGGCGGCCTCGGAAAGCATCTGCCGTACCGAGTCGCCGTCGAGATCCCCGAACGCATCGTCGGCCAGCACCTTCTCCAAGGCCAGCGATTCGAACAAGTTGAACTCGAGGTCGCGCACGTTGCTCTTGTAGTGGCCCATGGCCGACGCCTTTCGATCGTCTGGCCCGAGCGTAGCCCGACGACGCTGCGGCCGAAACGGCCGAGAAGGAGTCGGGACAAACAACCCCAGCCCGACGACGCTGCGGCCGAAACGGCCGAGAAGGAGTCGGGCTAATAAGCCTGAGCGCGGTCTACCGCCCTTGGAATTGGGCTTGGCGACGCTCGATGAACGACTGCACACCTTCGGCGGCATCGGCGGTGGCGAACAGCGCCGCCACGTCGGGGCGTAGTCGCTCGATGGCGTCGGCGTCGCCCTGCTCGCGGGCTAGGTGCGCCGAGGCCAGCGTGGCCTGCACGGCCAGCGGCGCCGCGCGGTCGGCGATCGAGTCGGCGATCTCCCGCGCACGCGTCAGCGCAGCAGCGGCGTCGTCGGCAACTTCTTGCACCAGGCCGATGCGGTGTGCCTCGGCCGCGTCGAACTCGTCGCCGGTGAGCAGCCACCGCATCGCGTTGCCCCAGCCGGCCTCGCGGGGCAACCGCAACGTCGCACCGCCGAACGGGTAGATGCCACGCTGCACCTCGAGCTGGGCGAACCGGGTGCCTGTTGCCGCGACGCGGATGTCGGCGGCCAGCAGCAACTCGATACCCAGCGTCATGCACCAGCCTTGGGCTGCGGCAACCAGCGGTGTGGTCCACGATCCGTCCAGGCGCCACGGGTCGCGTCCGTCGGCCGGCAGGGGTAGATCGCCCGAGGCAATGTTGGGGCCGACATCGACCAGGTCCAGGCCGGCGGTGAAGTGCCCCCCGTGCGCGAACAGCACGCCGACCCGGACCGATGCGTCGGACTCCAGCAACCCGTAGGCGCGGGCAAGGTCGGTGAGCATTGCCTGGTTGAAAGCGTTGCGCTTGTCCGGTCGATTCAGCCCGATCAGGAGGACGTGACCGTCACGCTCGAGGGTCACGGTCTCCAAGGTCGGCAGTGTGTCAGAGCTGGGCATCTGTCGAGTCAAGCGCACAGCCCAGAAATATGCAACGGAGCATAATATGGCCGCGTCCGGGCCACGCCCCTTGGTGATCACTCGACCGGCAATTTGGTCACTATCCTGCAACTAAGCTTCCCACAACTTGTTTGCTAGGCGTGGGGTTTATATGGTTTACCCCATAATCGTGAGTCGGAGATCCGGCGCACGGAGGCAGTAGCAGGAGAAGACCATGCTGATCGAACTGAACGTCGGTGGCTACCGCTTCAGCGGGGAGTGGGCCGGCCTTCGCCGCAAGCCGCTGCGGCCCGTGCGGTTCACCGCGCGGACAATCCGGTGGCGAATTCCGCAGCTCGGCCACACCCCCGCGGCCTGATGGTCGGCTGGTAGCAGGAGAGCGCACCCCCATGTCGTTGGCGACTCATGCCCCCCGCAGGCGCGGCGATACCCGCACCAAAATGCTGATCAGCGCAGCCGAAGTGATGCGCGAACGTGGTGCCGCCGGTGTGACGATCGACGAGGTGCTCGCCCGTAGCGGTGCGCCACGCGGCTCGGTCTACTACCACTTTCCGCACGGACGCAACCAGATCCTTACTGAGGCGCTCGAGTACGCCGGGGATGCGATCACCGCCGACATCGACGAGGCCGCCGGCCGCGGCGCCAAAGTGCTGTTACGGCAGTTCGTCGACTTCTGGGAACGCGTGCTCGCCGAAAGCGATTTCAACGCCGGCTGCCCGGTGGTCGCCGCGGCGATCGGCTCGGCCGATGACGAGGTGAGGTTGTCCGCCGAGGCCGGGCGGATCTTCGCGCATTGGCGCACGGCGCTGACGTGGGCGTTCGTCACCGACGGTTTTCTCGAGTCGGACGCTGACTCGCTGGCGGTGATGTCGATCGCCACGCTGGAAGGCGCCGTCGTGCTGTGCCGATCCACCCGCAGCGTCGAGCCGCTGCACAAGGTCTACGAGCAGCTTGAATTCCTGGTCAAGGCAAGGGAATTCGTCCGTCGCAACGGAGTGCCGGATCGTCGCGACTAGTTAGTCGCTGGCCGGCAGCGGCTTGGCCTCTTTGAGGCTCAGCACGGTCTGGCCGACAGCCAGTGTTCCGGCGCCGGCTTTGGTGACCAACACTTCGGCACCGCTCTCGTCCACATAACGCTTGCCCATCACGCTGCCGTCGGAGAATGCCGGATCCAGTTCACCGGAACGCTCACCACCCAACTCCACCATCGGCGCACCACCGCAGCGCAGATCGTCGAGGCTGTCCGCGCTGCGCACGACGATGACTTGGGTGTCGCACACCTGGCTGGCCAGACGGGTTCCGTTCTTGATCATGATTTCGATCCTCGGTTCGGTTCGTTTACTGCTCGGCCGGGGCGGCGCGAAGCTCTTCGACGATTTCGCGGCGCAGCACCTTGCCCGTCGCGTTGGTGGGCAGCTCGCCGCGAAAGACTACCCGGTCAGGGGTGCGTGACCCGCGCAAACTCCTACGGACATGTTCGCGCAATTCCTCGGGGTCGGGGTCGACGCCGACCGCCGGCACCACCACCGCGACGATCGCCTGTCCCCACTGCGGATCATCGATGCCGACCACCGCGACGTCGCGCACGTGCGGGTGCTCGACCAGCACCTCTTCCAGCTCAGCGGGTGCGATGTTCTCCCCGCCGCGGATGATCGTGTCGTCGCTGCGGCCGCCGATGAACAGATAGCCGCCCTCGTCGAGAGTGGCGATGTCCTTGGTCGGAAACCACCCGTCGGCGTCCAGCGCCGAGCCGATCCCGGTGTAGCGGCCGGACACCTGCTCACCACGGACAAACAACTCGCCGGTCTGGCCCGGTGGCAGCACGGCGCCGGCCTCGTCGCGGATCTGCACTTCCACACTTGGCACCGGCTGGCCGACCGAGGCCAACCGCCGGACCACGGCCGGGTCGGCGGCGGCCTGTGCGTCGCGGTGGTCGTCGGGAGTCAACACGGCGATCGTCGAGCTCGTCTCGGTCAGGCCGTAGGCGTTGACGAAGCCGACGTGCGGCAGCAGCTCGAGAGCCCTGCGCACCAGCGGCAACGGCACCTTCGACCCGCCGTAGGCCAGGTTGCGCAGCGACGACAGTCGGTGCCCGCCGCCTTCCAAGACGGTGACGATCCGGTCGAGCATGGTCGGCACCACTGTCGCGCTGCTGACGTGCTCGGCGTCGATCAGGCGCACCCACTCTTCGGGATCGAACACCGGCAGGTAGACCATTTTGCGTCCGGCGTACAGGTTCGACAGGGCCGCGCTGACCCCCGCGATGTGGTACGGCGGCACACAAATCAGCGCGGCATCGGCCGGCTCCGCCGAACCGAATTCGACTGTGCCAGTGACGTAACTGGTCAGATTGTTGTGAGTGAGCTCCACAGCCTTGGGTTGCGATGTGGTGCCGGACGTGAACAACACGATGCCGACCGAGTCCGGGTCGGCAAACTCCGTGGCCGGTTCGGCGTCGCGGGCCTGCGCCAGAAACTCGTCGGAGACGATGACTTGCTGGGCCACGCGTTGGAGACCCTTCGGCCCACCCAGCTCGTCGAGGTAGCGGCTGTCGACGACCACCAGTGGATCGGGCAGTCGTGCGATCAGTGCCTTGATGCCCTCAGCGGACAGCCGGTAGTTGATCGGCGTGAACGTCACCCCGGCCCGCGCCGAAGCAAAGATCAGCAGCGGAAGCATCGCGCCGCCGGTGCCGACGTAGGCGACGTGGCAGGCGTGCGAGCGCGCAATGATGCCCGCGCCGCCGTCCGCGAGATCGCTGAGCTGCTGAGTTGTCAGACGGAGGCCGCCCGAGACGACGGCGGTCCGTTCGGGATCGCTCGAACTCGCCATCTCCAGTAGTAGCGAAATACTCACAGTCGCACTTCCTGTGCTGCAAACACGTTACAAAGCTCGCCAAAAGTGTCATGCCAGTTTAGACGACGTCACGAACCCACCCGCGGTGGCGGCCGCTGCGCTCAGGTTCCGGTCCAGCGCGCCGGCCGTTTCTCGGCGAAAGCGACAGCGCCTTCCTTCGCGTCGTTGGAGCTGAATACCGGCATCAAGATCTTGTTCTGCTCGCCGAACATGGTGTCCGGACTCCATCCGCTCGATTCCACGATGATCCGCTTGGTCGCGGCCACCGCGAGCGGTCCATTGGCAGTGATCTTCTCGGCCAACTCGATGGCCGCCTGAAGCGCGCCGCCCGGCTCGGCCAGCACGTTGACCATGCCCAGCGCGTGCGCCCGCTCGGCGGTGAAGCTCTCCCCGGTGAGCGCGAGCTCCATGGCGATCGCAGCCGGGATCCGCGCGGGCAGCCGCAGCAATCCCCCGCCGCCGGCGACCAGCCCGCGCTTGACTTCCGGGATGCCGAAGGACGCGTCCTTGGATGCCACGATCAGGTCGGTGGCCAGCGCCAGCTCGGTACCACCCGCCAACGCGTAACCTTCCACCGCCGCGATGAGCGGTTTGACCGGCGGCCGCTCGGTGAAGCCCATACCGCGACCCTCGACGATCGGAACCTCGCCCCGGGCAAAGGCTTTGAGGTCCATGCCCGCGCAGAACGAGCCGCCCGCGCCCGTCAGGATGCCCACCGAGAGACCCGGGTCGCCGTCGAGCCGGTCCACCGCGTCGGCCAAACCGTGGGCCACCGCGGAGTTGACCGCGTTCTTGGCCTTCGGCCGGTTGATGGTGATTATCAGGATTCGGTCCCGCTGCTCAACGAGGACTTCGGGTTCAGTGGCGGCTTCTGCAGTGCTCACAGTGTTCACAGCGATGTTGTACTCCTATTTTGATTTCATGACGGCTGTCGAGGAGATGGTATCGAGCTGTTCCGGCTGAGCTAGCATCACAGCCAAACCCACGCTTAAACCCCAGGGGAACTCGTTGAACGCTATCGATATCGAACCCAGCGAGCTGTCCAAGTGGGATCCCGGCCTCACCGAACGCGTGATGGGTTGGCTGCGTCCGTTGATCAAGGGCTACCACCGTGCCGAAGTGCGCGGGCTGGAGTCCTTCCCACCGGGTGGCGCCCTGGTGGTGTCCAACCACTCCGGCGGGCTGTTCGCGATGGACATTCCGGTGTTCGCCACCGGCTTCTACGAGCAATTCGGCTACGACCGGCCCGTCTACACGCTGAGCCACGACGTCATCTTCACCGGTCCGACCGCGGAGTTCTTCCGCCGCACCGGATTCATCCGCGCCAACCACGAAAACGCCGACGAGGCGCTGCGATCCGGCGGTGTGGTGGTGGTGTTCCCCGGGGGTGACTACGACGTCTACCGGCCGACGCTGTCGGAAAACGTCATTGATTTCGACGGGCGCACCGGATACGTGCGGGCCGCACTGAACGCCGGAGTGCCCATCGTGCCGACGGTGGCCATCGGCGGTCAGGAAAGCCAGTTCTACCTATCCCGCGGTATGGGACTGGCCAAGGTGCTGCGGCTGGACAAGCTGATGCGGGCGAAAATTCTGCCGATCTCGGTGGGCTTTCCGTTCGGGTTTTCTGCGGTGCTGCCGGTCAACCTGCCGCTGCCGACCAAGATCGTGATGCAGGTGCTCGAGCCGATCGACGTGACGGCCGAATTCGGCGAGCAACCCGACGTCGACGCGGTCGACGCTCATGTCCGTCGCGTCATGCAGCAGGCGCTGCACGCATTGGCCAAAGAACGTCGCCTTCCGGTGATCGGCTAGCCGTCCGATGGCGCCGCTCGGTCTGCTGGGCACCATGGTCCGCGCGGGGATCATCGCCCCCCTGCGGCCCGACAAGTATCTGCGGATCGCCGCGGTCATCCGCCGCGAAGGCCTCTCTGTCACAAGCGGATTCGGGATGTCAGCACAGCGCTGCCCGAACCGTCCCGCACTGATCGACGAACTCGGCACGCTGACGTACCGTCAACTCGATCAGCGCGCCGATGCATTGGCCGCGGCATGGCAGGGTTCACCCGGCAGGACACCGGAAGTCGTTGCGATCATGTGCCGCAACCATCGCGGTTTCGTCGAGGCGTTGATCGCTGCCAACCGGATCGGCGCCGACGTGTTGCTGCTCAACACCTCATTCGCCGGGCCCGCTCTGGCCGACGTGGTCGATCGCGAGGGCGCGGACGCGGTGATCTACGACGAGGAATTCACCGAGTCGGTCGACCGCGCGCTGGCCGACAAATCCGATGCCGCCCGCATCGTCGCCTGGACCGACGGTCCGGAAACCCACGACACCACCGTCGAGAAGCTGATCACCACCCATCTCGGCAAGCGATCGGTCAACACCGGTCGCCAGGGCAAGCTGATCCTGCTGACCTCGGGTACCACCGGTAATCCCAAGGGCGCCAAGCACTCCGGCGGCGGCGCCACCGAGCTCAAAGCGATGCTGGACCGCGTGCCGTGGCACACCGAAGAGACGACGGTGGTGGTGGCGCCGATGTTTCACGCCTGGGGCTTCTCGCAACTGATCTTCGCGGCGTCGCTGGGCTGCACGGTGGTCACCAGGCGCAAGTTCGACCCGGAAGCCACCCTCGACCTCATCGACCGCCACCAGGCCACCGGCCTGTGCGTGGTACCGGTGATGTTCGACAGGATCATGGACCTGCCCGACGACGTGCGCGGTCGGTACAGCGGTCGCTCACTGCGCTTCGCCACCGCGTCCGGTTCCCGGATGCGCCCCGACGTCGTCACCCGGTTCATGGACGAGTTCGGCGACATCCTCTACAACAACTACAACGCCACCGAAGCCGGCATGATCGCCACCGCGACACCGGCAGATCTGCGTGCCGCACCGGATACTGCGGGAAAACCGGCCGCAGGCACCGAGATTCGCATCCTCGACAGCGACCACCGCCCGCTGCCCACCGGTGAGGTCGGGCAGATCTTCGTCCGCAATTCCAACCGCTTCGACGGTTACACCTCCGGCGCGGGCAAGAGCTTTCACGACGGCTTCATGGCCTCTGGCGATGTCGGCCGGCTCGACGAGGCCGGGCGACTCTATGTGGTGGGCCGCGACGACGAGATGATCGTGTCCGGCGGCGAGAACGTATACCCGATCGAGGTGGAGAAGACGCTGGCGGCTCATCCCGACGTCGCCGAGGCCACGGTGCTGGGCGTCGACGACGAACAGTACGGCCAGCGGCTGGTCGCTTTCGTGGTGCTGTCGGGGGCCGGGTCCGTCACCGCGGACGTACTCAAACAACACGTCCGGGAGAACCTGGCCAACTACAAGGTACCTCGCGAGATCGTCGTGCTGGATGAGCTGCCGCGCAGCAACACCGGCAAGATCTCGCGGCGCGATCTACATGCCCGCCTGGAAAGTCAGACCTGAGCCAGCGCCTGTTCGATGACGGTCAGCTTTTCGGAAAGCCCTGCGGCGCGCCGGATTTCGGTGAGTTCGTCGATGACGGCCCCGGTAACCTCGTGCGGGTCGTCGACAGTGGCTCCGTCGGCCAGCACCGAGACGTTGAGCTGATCGACGTAACTCCACACCGTGATGTTCAGTCCGCTGCCAGTGGTCAACGGACCCACCGAATAGATCTCGGTGACCAATGCACCCCCGACCCGCCCATGCTCACGCGGACCCGGGACGTTGGAGATGGGCAGGTTGAGCACCTTGTTCTGCCCGTCGCGGCTGGCCAGCCAGCGGAACAACGACTCCGACGGCCCCGGCGGCAAGTAGGCAGCCCACCGGCTGACCAGTTCCGGGCCGAGCAGCTGGTGACTCTCCTTGGCGTCGACCGCGTAATCATGTGAGCGCCGTACCCGCTCCAACGGATCGTCGACGTCGGCGGGCAGCGCCACCATCATCCCGGTGAACAGGTTTCCCGACACACGATCCGGTGAGAAGTCGAAACTCACCGGGACCGACGCCAGCAGCGGGTGGTCGGCGACACCGTCATAGCGCAGCCGCAGCTTGCGCAACGCCCCCGCCGACAGCGCCAACACCATGTCGTTGATCGTGACACCGAGGGCCTTACCGGTCTCCTTGACATCGCTCAGCGCCAACGTCGCGGTCGCGAATCTGCGGTCGGGAGTGAGCATGTGGTTCATAAAGGTCGGCGGCGGGGTGAACGGCATGGTCAATTCCGGTGAGAGCTTGCGCGAGCTGCGGCGCACCCGGTTGATCCCCTTCGCGGTGTAGCCGATGGTCCCCGGGATTCGCCCGAGATGACGCATGTGATCGGCGAACGCCGACCGCACCAGCGTCGCGGTGGACGGCGCCGGGTCGGAGGCATACCGGGTCTGGCCGGACGGCGGCCCCGGCGCAAGATCCATGCCGCGCGCCAGCAGATTCGCTGCCGCCACCCCGTCGGCGAGGGCGTGATGAATTTTGCCGACCACCGCGATCCGGTTGTCGGCCAAGCCCTCGACGAAATACAGCTCCCACAGCGGGTAGTGGCGGTCCAGCGGAGTGCTGGCTATCTCTCCGATCGCTTCGTCCAGCTCGCGACGGCCGCCCGGCGCCCGCAATCGCCACGGCCGCACGTGATATGTCAGGTCGACATCGCAGTTCTCCCGCCACATCGGGTGATGCATCTTGAGCGGAATGTCAACCAGCTGATAGCAAAACGGCTCCAGCTTGTACAGCCGGCTGTGAATTACCCGGCGGAAAGCGTCGATGTCGAAGTCTCGACGGTCGTCATCCAATTCGATCACGGCGACTTTGAGGGTGTGCATATGCACGTTCGGTGTTTCGCTGTAGAGCAGTACCGCGTCCCAACCGCTCAGCCGCTTCATGGGAGCGACCCTACATTCGTGGGGCGGCTAAATAACTTCTTTGGCCGCGGTCATCCGGTTGCGATAGACCTGGCCCAAAAACAGCCCCACCGCGGTCGACATCGCGCCGGTGCGCGCTCCGTCGACCAGGTCAAAGCCATGCCCGGCGCCGGGCAGCTCCACGTAGCTCACCAACGAACGGGACATCGACCGGAGCCGCTCGACGAAGCTGCGCGCCTGCGCTACCGGGATCACCGTGTCGCCACTGCCGTGAATCACCAAGAAGGGCGGGGCATCCGGGTGTATCCGCGCAATCGGTGAGGCGGCGCGAAACACCTCGGGGTGCCGATCGATTCTGCGCTTGACCACCACCCGCTCCAAGAAATCGACGAAGCGATCCCGCTCGACGGTCGAGCGGTCCTCCCAGTCGTAGCGGCCATAGATGCCCACCACCGCATCGACGGAGGTGTCCGACCCCGGCGGCAGCTCGGCCTGCATATCGGGGTCGTTAGCAGTGAGCCCGGCTAACGCGGACAAGTGCCCGCCGGCTGAACAGCCCGCTACCGCAATGAAATTGCGGTCACCACCGAACTTGTCGACATTGGCACGCGCCCAGGCGATCGCGGTCTTGACGTCGGTGATGTGGGATGGCCAGCGGTGGTGCGGAGAAACCCGATATTGCACCGAGACGCAAATCCAGCCCATTTCGGCCAACTGCGACATCAGCGCGTAGCCCTGCAGCTGACGGCCGCCGTGCACCCAGGCGCCACCGGGCACGAAGACCAACACCGGTGCCGGGCGCACCGGCAGATCCTTGCGACGCCAGACGTCCAGTAACTGCACCGGGTGCCCGCCGTAGCGCACCGATGTGCGGTGCAGGTAGCGACGGTGTCGCAGTGCGCGCCACAGCGGTGGCCGCTGGTCGGGCGCCGGCCACTCGATGTCGAGGTCCTCAGCCGAGACCACGCCGCGCAACGCGGCGTCCAACACCGCCTGAGTCTGGTAACGCTCGGCCTTGCGGGTTTCGCCGATACCCGGAGTCAGCCACGACTTGGCCGACGCGGACAAGAATCCCGGCACCTGCCGGTATCCCCACACGCCCATCGCGGTCACGCCGCCCAGCGGTTCCAGGTGCCTGCCGATCACGGGCAGTGAAGCTACCGCATCGGTTAATGCCAGCATGTAGTCGCCGGGGCGGGCTCGTAGCAACCACTTTGCCCGGGAGGTAATGGTCGGTCGGCGGAAGCTGTTCGCCGCTCGTTCCGTCATCGGGGCAGCGTACCCCGGGGGCCCCTGGTCAAACCGCAAACGTAGAGAGACAGTCGCGCTTGCGCTCAGCACGGCGGTGCTGAGCAGCAACCAGACGCCGAAAACCGCGTTCACGACCCGCCGCCAAACTGGTGATAACCCGCTCGGCGATCAAATGAACTCGCGCCATACTGAGACCCACTCGGCGGGAGCATTTCGTCGCTGTCTAGGCCGACGTTGCCGTCGAATCAGTAAACCGTTTGCCAACAGCCTATTCCGGGCAGCGGCCAGAATACGAATGCCAGGACCACGACCTAATTCGATCGCGGTCGGGAACTGCGTGGTCGTGCACGCCATGGTCTAACTCGAGGCTCGACTGATCGAGCTGAAACTACGACTCTGCGGAAATTGAGGCACTCGGGCACTCGTCGTGGCTTTGATGCCGTCTAGCGGCTGCGATGAAAGTCGTTGTGCTTCAGTGCTTCTTGCCGTGAAATAACGCATCGGTGGACGCTGTGCCGGGGGCAGCCTTGGCGTGCTTGACGGCGCGCTTTTCCTTCAATGACTTTCCAGACTTCTTACTCATGGCTTGCCGAGGAGACTTATCGGGCATCACTGGGCCCCTTGCTCATGGGGGCCTGATTGGTCCCGATGCTGCGACTCTACCCCTGCCCAGCTAGTAATCAGGGCGCGAAGTCGACTCTCGCGCTGATCTCGACGTTGCAACACGCACGACGTCGTCCGCGACAGAGCGAAACAGCCACACAGCTACGCCCCTGGTGAATAGACCAACGTGAAGGGCGACGAAAAGCAATTGCAACGGCGCCTTATCTAGGGTTGGTTCCAACGAGCGGCCGCGGACTCCCCGCGGTCGTAGCGGCCCGCGCGGCGGTAGCGCCGAGCCCGACAAACGGGCCCATTCAGTGGCAGAACGTTTTGACGGCGCGGGCGCACCGCAGCGGATGCATTAGGTCTGTGCACAATCAGCCAAGCCGAGCGCCGCAAATTGGCTGCGAGCGCGGGCCCTGCGACGGGTGTAGCGTTGATGTTGCTGAGACTTACAGCCGCTACGGAATGGGTCTGGCTGTTACGCCGCTGGACTCGATGAGCGTTCGCTCGCGCCGTACATCCTGAATCAATCAACTGGGTCAGACAAGCATGCCTGCCGGAAAGACTCGGTCGCCCGAGTAAAGAGGCGCCGATCGGGCGAGACGACGCCAAATCGCTTGAGGGCCAAGATCAACCGCGCCTTCCAACATCGACCCGGCCATGTTTTCGTCGGCAATCGACACCGGCAGCCCGACATATAGACCCGACAGAAAAGGACGTTTATGGCGATCACCGACATTCCGGCCTTCGCTCACTTGACCGATGCCGACATCGACAACCTAGCCGTTGAGCTGGACGCGATCAGGCTGGATATCGACGATTCCCTCGGCGAGCGCGACGCGCGTTACATCCGTCGCACCATCGCCGCGCAACGTGCTCTGGATGTCGCCGGCCGAGTCATTCTGGCCGCCGGCTCGCGACGCTGGGCCTGGTGGGCAGGAACGTTGACACTGGGTCTGGCCAAGGTCATCGAGAACATGGAGATCGGCCACAACGTCTTGCACGGCCAGTGGGACTGGATGAACGACCCCGAGATTCATTCCTCGACGTGGGAGTGGGACATGAGCGGGGCGTCGAAACACTGGAAAGTCACCCATAACTTTCAGCACCACAAGTACACCAACATCCTTGGCATGGATGACGATGTTGGCTACAGCACCCTGCGGGTCACCCGTGATCAGCCCTGGAAGGGCGACAACGTCGGCAATCTGCTCTTCAACATCATCCTCGCGCTCGGTTTCGAGTGGGGAATTGGCCTGCAGTCCATCGAATTCGGCAAGCTTCTCGAAGACGGCCCCGGACGTGAAGCAACCCTTCAGCAGATGCACGAGTTCTCGATCAAAGCCGGAAGGCAGCTGATCAAGGACTACCTCGCCTTACCGGCACTCACCTCGGCGTCGCCAGCGGCGACCTACAAATCGACGCTGAAAGCCAACATAGCGGCCAACATAATTCGCAATATCTGGGCACACGCCGTGATCTTCTGTGGGCATTTCCCCGACGGCGCTGAGAAATTCGCCAAGACCGACATGGTCGGCGAGTCCAAGGGACAGTGGTACTTGCGCCAGATGCTGGGCAGTGCCAACTTCGAGGCCGGGCCGGCGATGCGGTTCATGAGCGGCAACCTGTGCTACCAGATCGAGCATCACCTCTACCCCGATCTACCGAGCAATCGGCTACACGAGGTCTCGCTGCGGGTACGCGAGGTTTGCGACAAGTACGACTTGCCTTACACCACAGGCTCATTCCTGGTGCAGAACGGAAAGACGTGGCGCACCATCGCCAAACTGTCGCTACCGGACCGCTACTTGCGCGACACCGCCGACGACGCTCCGGAGACCCGCAGCGAGCGGATGTTCACCGAACTGCAGCCCGGCATCACCGGGACCGACCTGGTGACGGGGCGCCACCGCGGTCTCAAGACAGCGATCGCGGCGGCCCGCCAATGGCGTCGCGACCAGCGTGCCTGCGAAGACGCCGAAACTACTGACGGGTAACCTACCGTACCGTAGGTTACGGTATCGTCGGCTGCAAGCCAGGAAAGCGGATGACATGAGGTCGTGCCAGCACGCCGGAACACCGTTAGATGGAGACCCCTCCTGGGCACGGCGAATCGACCAAGCCGCGGAGTGACTATTCGTTGGGTGCGTTCGCAGCGTCGCTGCGTGATCTCCTCGATGAACTCGGCATCAGCCGGGCGACGGTGGTCGGCCAGTCACTCGGTGGCACTTTCCCCATGTCGAGTCCCCGGCAGCAGTGGTCGACATCCTTGACGACTTCATCACCACCACAGGGCAGGATGTCGATCTGGCAACTCAAGAGTCTGATCAGAAGTGAAATACGACGTCACTGGCGGAGCCCGGAACTTGGGCCCGGTTCGCGTTGGCCATACTGGACCGATGCCGAGTGCTGATTTCCACCCCGACCTGCGCAAAGTCGCTCGCCTCGCGCCCCGGACCCTCGTCGGCCCGAAGACGCTGAAGCTGGTCCGCACGCTGTCGCAGGCGATCCGCCGCAAAACCAGCCGCGACGTCGAGGCGCTCATCCTGGGCTCCGGCGTCGAGGTGCGGTTGCACCGCCCGGCCGGAGCCAGCCAACCCGGTCCCGCGCTGCTGTGGATTCACGGCGGCGGTTACGTCATCGGCACCGCCCAGCAAGACGACGCGCGGTGCCGCCAATTTGCCCGCGAGCTGGGTATCACCGTCGCCGCGGTGAACTATCGCCTGGCACCCGAGCATCCCTACCCCGCGCCGCTGGAGGACTGCTATGCGGCGCTGACCTGGTTGGCCGCCCTGCCCGCGGTTGACTCGTCGCGGGTGGTTATCGGCGGGGCCAGTGCCGGCGGCGGGCTGGCCGCCGCCCTGGCGCTGCTGGCCCGTGACCGCGGCCAGATCACCCCGACCGCGCAGCTGCTGGCCTACCCGATGCTCGATGACCGCAGCACCGGATCGGTACCGGCGAATCCGAACTACCGGCTCTGGAGCCCGAAGAGCAACCGCTTCGGGTGGGCGGCCTACCTGGGCAACGCCGACCCGCAGGTCGCGGTTCCGGCACGCCGCGAGGATCTGAGCGGACTACCCCCGGCCTGGATCGGCGTCGGCACTCACGACCTGTTCCACGACGAGGACCTCGCCTACGCCGAGCGGCTCACTGCCGCGGGGGTCCCATGCCACGTCGAGGTGGTCCCGGGCGCGTTCCACGGCTTCGATCTCGTGGCGCCGAAAGCGACGGTGTCCCAGTTGTTTTTCGCCAGTCAGTGCGCCAGCCTGCGGTCGGCACTGGCCGCGACCAGCTGATCGGCGGCTACCTGCCGTAGCTGAGCCGACCGCCGACGATCGTGGCCGAAACCATGCCCGCGTCCAATTCGGCCAGTGCGGTTTCGGGCGGCACGCTCAGCACACACAGATCCGCCGGCTCGCCGGGTTCGACGGCTCGAGCACGGGCGGGCTGATCCGGGCGACCGAGGAACATTGTCAAAGCCGTTCGGGCCGAGACGCATTCATCGGCGCCCAGTACGGCCCCGCTGGGCGTGCTGCGTTGCACCGCGGCGCGCATGGCCGCCCACGGGTCGCCGTCGCCGAATGGCATATCGGTGGACAGTGCCACCGGCACGCCCGCATCGAGCAGCGATGCCACCCGCCAGAGCTGACCGTGTTCGGCGACCGGAACCTCGTCGAGGTACTGATCACCGCGTTCGGCGACGAAATTGGGCTGGGTCACGACCGTCACCCCGAGGTCGGTCAGATCGACGAGGCAGTCCGAAGGGACGACGGCGGCGTGCTCGATGCGGTCACTCGGGCCGCAGCCGGCGTCGCGCAGCGCGGCGATCGTCACCAACAACTGGGCGGCGGTGACGCAGTGGATCGCCACCGGGACGTCGTCGCGGTGCCGCTCGGCGATCCAGCCGGCGAGCTGCTCGAGGTCCAGGTCGTCGTCGTGCAGGATCCGTTTGCCCGGGGCCAGGCAATGCACCAGTTGGCGCAGGTCGCCGCGCCGGTGCAGCTCAGACAACCGCACGATGTCGCCGATGGCGAGATCCGGTGTGGCGTCGGTGATTCCGGTGACGCCGTAGCGGCTGAGCCGCTCGCTCAGGTCAGCCAGGCTGGTTTGGCTGCGGCCCAGTGCTTCCGCCCAGGATCCGGTGCTGCGCAGCCGGCCGTCCGGATGCTCGGCCAGACCGATGTGTTGCAGGCCCACGGAGTTGAGAATCCACAGCACCCCGCTGCGATGCTGCACGCGCAGCGGCACCGCCGGAGCCACCGCGTCGAGCGCATCACGATCCAGCGGTCCGGCGACCGAATCGTGGTAACCCACCGCGCGGATCCAGCCGTCTTCGCCGGCCGCTGCACCGGCCAGCGCGGCGGCGAGTCCGGCGCGATCGCGGACCTGCGGCGGCCCGACCCGAATCGACGTCGCCGCGGCAGCCGCGGAGTACAAGTGCACATGGTGGTCGTGCAGGCCGGGCAGCACGGTCCCGCCGGCCACGTCCAGCACGTCCTCGCCGGCACGTGGCGTCAACGAGCCCGCGACTTCGTCGATGCATTCGCCTAGCCGAACGTCAACCGAAGCACCGTCCAGCATCACCGCACGCTGAATCAACATGGTGCACAGGACCTCTCGGACACCAGGTACTCGACCGCGGTGTTGTCGGCTCCCAGCGGCGATGCAAGCGCGACAGCGGGCGGCAATGCGGGCCGGCCGGTCCGCACACCGGAATCCGATGACTGCGGCAATGCCGCGTATCGGGCGGCCACCTGAGCCATCGACACTTCGATCACCTCGCCGCCGCCGCGACGCAACGACTCCCCCACCTCGCGTGCCGCCTCGAGCCCACTCAACGGGTCGGCGATCGCGTCGCCGCAGAACACCGGTCCGTCGGCGCCGTCGCCGACCAGACCGCCCGCGACTGCGGCGTCGTCACCGAATGCCGGCCGATCGGGCTGGTCGCGATAACCCGTGATGCGCAACCAGATTCGGCCCGGCGCATCAGGGATGTCCTCAGCGCTGAGCCGCCGGCGTCGCAGCGCCGTGGGACGCGAGCCCTCGATGACAATGTCAGCGGCGCTCAGGAGGCAACGAAGCGCATCACTATCGGCGTCGAAATCGATGGCATACGAGAGCTTTCCGGCGTTCATCCAGTTGAAAAACGCCGGCTCGCCGGCTCGGGTGCCGTCGGGCCGGCCGGGGCTTTCCACCTTGACCACGACGGCGCCGGCACGGGCCAGCAGCTGACCGCAGAGCGGCCCGGCCCACAATGAGGTCAAGTCGGCGACCAGCAACCCGGCGGCGCGCCGCGGTCCGACGCCGGCGCCGCATCGTCGTAGCCCTGGTGGTTCCGCCGAGACTTCGCCGAGTGCGGCGGCGGCGATGTCCAGCAGCCGGGCCCGGTCGACGACATCGTCGACAGAATGCCTTGCAGCCCAACGCGATAGCGCCATCCAGGGATCGCCGGTTATCGCGTCGACCTCCATCAGCGCCGGCAGCGCCGCGACATCGTCGGCGCGGGGCAGCGCGACCGCACACCAGGCGTCGGCGGTAGCCAGCAGTCGAGTGGCGCCGCCGGCCGAGACGCGCCCGCGCCGGGTCAGGTTCAGAATCGCCGCCCGCCCCGCCAGCGTCGTCGCCGCGTCGACCTCGACGCCGAGAAGTCCGGCGATATCGGCGGTGACCCGCCGGGCTTCGGTCAGCACCGAGGCGCGGGAGAAGTCGGGCGCCCCGTTCGGCGGGCCGGTCAAATAGGCCAGCCCGCTATCGGCCCAGTCCGACGTCGCACTCACGTTCCCCATTGTGCGCGTGCACGTGTGTCAGCGGCTTAGAACTGCAGCGCGGTGAAGCGCCAGTCCAGCACCTGCCGTGGCTCCTGCTGTGGGTCGCTGTGCGCATAAACCAGCGATCGTAATCCCAGCACCCCGCCACCATCGGTGGGCTCGGCGGAGTCGATGTGCAACTCGCTGTAGAGGGTGTCGCCCTCGTACACCGGAGCGGTGTGGTCGCAGGACTGCCAGCCCAGCACGGTCGCCAGGTTCGGCAGCAGCCTGCTGGCCTGCGCCAGCGCCAAGCCGATGGTGTGCCCGCCGTAGACTAGCCGACGTCCACCGAGGCGCGAATCATGATGCACGGCAGCAATATTCAGGGTAAGACGGGCTAATTCCGGCGCATTGCTGACTACATCGGCGCTGCTGTGCAGCACCGAGCCTGCCACGCCGGCATCGAAGTGCGGCCCGGGCACCCGCTTGCGGAACACCTCGCCGTTCCAGTCGGCGGCGGCCGGCGGCGGTGACGCCAGGTCGGCGCCGACCTTCGACAGGTCGTCAGAGTGGTCGGCGTCGTCAGGGTCGGCGCCGGGGCTCAGCGGCAGCATCGCGCAGCGGTAGAAGTCCAGAATCAACCGGTCGGCCTGGTCGATGGTGGTCATCCGCAGCGCCACCAGCCCGGTGGGCGCCCTGCCCGCCTTGGCCGAGTTCTTCTTCAGCCCGACGACCTCGGTGCGGGTGAACAACGTGTCGCCGATCGCCGGGAAGCGGTAGAACACCAGCCCGCGGTAGAACAGGTTGGCTTTGACGTGCTGGGTGGCCAGCGTCGACTGCCCGATCGCGACGTCGCAGACCAGACCCGGGTGCGCCAGCGCCGCCGGCAGCCCGGTGACCGCCGCGGACAGTTCGGCATCCAGCGGCAGCCGCAGCCGGTCGCCCAGGATGCTCTGGTGCACGGCAGCCAGACCGGGGGTGAGCGTCATCGACGGCGCGCCGGCGAAAACGTGGCCGGTGTGCAGTTGGTCGAAGTACGGCCCGACCGTCATCGTGGCGCGCGTTCCCGGCGTGCCAACATTGGCGCATGAACAGCGGACTGAGTGACGACGAGGCGATGCTGGTCGCGACGGTGCGTGAGTTTGTCGACAAAGAGGTCAGGCCGACGGTGCGCGAGGTCGAGCATGCCAACGAGTATCCCGAAGCGTGGATCGAGCAGATGAAGCGCATCGGTATCTACGGGCTGGCGGTGCCCGAGGAGTACGGCGGTACGCCGGTGTCGATGCCGTGCTACGTGCTGGTCACCCAGGAGTTGGCGCGCGGCTGGATGAGCCTGGCCGGTGCGATGGGCGGCCATACCGTGGTGGCCAAGCTGCTGGCACTGTTCGGCACCCAGGAGCAAAAGCAGCACTACCTGCCGCCGATGGCCACCGGTGAGTTGCGGGCGACGATGGCGCTGACCGAGCCGGGCGGTGGCAGCGATCTGCAGAACATGTCGACTACCGCTGTGCCTATTGGCGACGACGAACTGGTGGTCAACGGATCGAAGACGTGGATTTCCAACGCGCGCCGGTCCGGGCTGATCGCGCTGCTGTGCAAGACCGACCCGGCCGCCGAGCCGCGGCACACCGGCATTTCGGTATTGCTCGTCGAGCACGGCCCGGGGCTCACGGTGTCGCGCGACCTGCCGAAGTTGGGCTACAAGGGGGTGGAGACCTGCGAGCTGTCGTTCGACGGCTATCGAGTGCCACGCTCGGCCATCTTGGGCGGCCAACCGGGCCAAGGCTTTTCGCAGATGATGAAAGGCCTGGAGACAGGCCGCATTCAGGTCGCATCCCGCGCGCTGGGGGTAGCGACCGCGGCCCTTGACGACGCGCTGGCCTATGCACAGCAGCGGGAGAGCTTCGGTCAGCCGATCTGGAAACACCAGTCGGTCGGCAATTATCTGGCCGATATGGCGACCAAACTCACTGCGGCCCGCCAGCTCACCCGCTACGCCGCCGAGCGCTACGACAGCGGCGAGCGCTGCGACATGGAAGCCGGGATGGCCAAGCTGTTCGCCTCCGAGGTGGCGATGGAGATCGCCCTGGACGCCGTACGCATCCACGGCGGCTACGGCTATTCCACCGAATACGACGTCGAACGGTATTTCCGCGATGCACCTTTGATGATCGTCGGCGAGGGCACCAACGAGATCCAGCGCAACGTGATCGCCGC
>NZ_DASXEP010000140.1:0-31593 GCF_036490025.1 Mycobacterium sp.
GGTCTTGGGCAGCCGCACCCGGGCATCGGCCTCGGCGACATGCGGAGCGGCGGCGTCCGGGTCGGTGTAGACCGCGACGGTGCCCAGGCCCAGAGTGCGGCACGTCGCGAATACCCGTCGGGCGATCTCGCCGCGATTGGCAACCAGAACTCGGGTTATCCCCATGAGCGTCACATCCGGAAGACGCCGAAGTTCGACGTCCCCTTGATCGGGCCATTGGCGATGGCGGATAAACACATTCCCAACACGGTGCGGGTATCGCGCGGGTCGATCACCCCGTCGTCGTAGAGCATCCCCGACAGCACCAGCGGGAGCGACTCGGCCTCGATCTGGCCTTCGACGGCGGCCCGCATAGCCGCGTCGGCTTCTTCGTCGACTTTCTGGCCGCGTGCCTCGGCAGCGGCCCGGCTCACGATCGACAGCACGCCGGCCAGTTGAGCGCCGCCCATCACGGCGGCCTTGGCGCTGGGCCAGGCGAACAGGAAGCGCGGGTCGTAGGCCCGGCCGCACATACCGTAGTGGCCGGCGCCGTAGGACGCACCGATCAGCAGCGAGATATGCGGGACCGTTGAATTGGACACGGCGTTGATCATCATCGAGCCGTGCTTGATCATGCCGCCTTCCTCGTAGTCCTTGCCGACCATGTATCCAGTGGTGTTGTGCAGGAACAACAATGGCGTGCTCGACCGGTTCGCCAACTGAATGAACTGGGTGGCTTTCTGCGACTCTTCGCTGAACAGCACGCCGCGGGCATTGGCCAGGATGCCCAGCGGGTAGCCGTGCAGCCGGGCCCAGCCGGTGACCAGCGACGAGCCGTACATGGTTTTGAACTCATCGAACTCGGAGCCGTCGACGATGCGGGCGATCACTTCCCGCGGGTCGAACGGGATGCGCAGGTCGGCCGGCACGATGCCGATCAGCTCCTCGGCGTCGAACAGCGGTTCGGTCACCGGCGCGGGTGCGGGTCCTTCCTTGGTCCAGTTCAGCCGCGCCACGATGCGCCGCCCGATGCGGATGGCGTCGAGTTCGTCAACGGCAAAGTAATCAGCCAAACCCGACACCCGGGAGTGCATTTCGGCGCCGCCCAGTGACTCGTCGTCGGATTCCTCGCCGGTGGCCATCTTCACCAGCGGTGGCCCGGCCAGGAAGACCTTCGAGCGCTCTTTGATCATCACGACGTGGTCGGACATGCCGGGTATGTAGGCCCCACCGGCGGTGGAGTTTCCGAAGACGAGAGCGATGGTGGGGATTCCGGCCGCCGACAGCCGGGTCAGGTCGCGGAACATCTGCCCGCCGGGGACGAAGATCTCCTTCTGGGTCGGCAGGTCCGCACCGCCAGATTCCACCAACGAAATGACCGGCAACCGGTTCTGGAAAGCGATCTGGTTGGCCCGCAGTATTTTTCGGAGGGTCCACGGATTGCTCGTGCCGCCCTTGACCGTCGGGTCGTTGGCGACGATCAGGCATTCCACGCCGCTCACCGCACCGATGCCCACTACCGTGCTGGCACCGATCTGGAAGGCGCTGCCGTAGGCCGCCAGCGGGCTCAGTTCCAGGAACGGGGAGTCCGGATCGACCAGCAGCTCGATGCGCTCGCGAGCGGTCAACTTGCCGCGATCGTGGTGACGTTCAACATATTTGGCGCCACCACCGGCCAGCGCCTTGGCCAGCTCGGTGTCGATCTCCTCGAGCCGAGACGTCGCCGCGTCGGCTGCAGCGGTAAAGGTGTCGGCTTTTGGGTCGAGTGTGGAATTCAACACGGTCATGACTGGAATCCCAGGGCTTTGGCGGCCAGCGACGTCAGAATCTCGGTAGTCCCGCCGCCGATACCCAGGATTCGCATGTCGCGGTATTGGCGTTCGACCTCGGACTCGGACATGTATCCCATGCCGCCGAACAGCTGCACGGCTTGGTGCGCCACCCACTCGCCGGCCTCGACAGCGGTGTTCTTGGCGAAGCACACCTGCGCGATCAGATTGGTTTCGCCGGCCAGCTGGCACTCCACGACGTGGCGGGAATAGACGCGGGCGATATCGATCCGACGGGCCATCTCGGCCAGCGTGTTCTGGACCGATTGCCGGGAGATCAGCGGCCGGCCGAACGTCTCCCGGTCTCGGCACCACTGCACGGTGATGTCCAGACATCGTTGCGCACTCGAATATGCCTGCGCGGCAAGGCCGATGCGCTCTGCGACGAAGGCCTGCGCGATCTGGGCGAAGCCACTGTTCTCGGCGCCGACCAGGTTGGCTGCGGGCACGGCCGCGTCGACATAGGACAACTCCGCGGTGTCCGAGGACCGCCAACCCATCTTGTCCAGCTTTCGGGTCACTTGAAAACCGGGCGTGCCCTTCTCGACGAGCAGCAACGAAACACCGGCCGCGCCAGGGCCGCCGGTGCGCACCGCGGTCACGACATAGTCGGCCCGAACCCCGGAGGTGATGTAGGTCTTGGCGCCGTTGACGACGTACTGGTCGCCCGAACGCGTCGCCATGGTGCGCAGGTGCCCGACGTCGGAGCCGCCGCCGGGCTCGGTGATGGCCAGTGAACCGATCAGCTCACCGGCCAGCGTCGGCCGCACGAACTCCTCGATCAGCCGCGCGTCGCCGGAGGCGATCATGTGCGGCACGGCGATGCCGCAGGTGAACAATGACGCGAACACGCCGCCGGGCACGCCGGCCTGGTGCAGCTCTTCGCACACAATCACCGCGTCGCCGCCGTCACCGCCCCCGCCGCCGACCTCCTCGGGGAAGTTGGCGCCCAGCAGGCCCGCCTGGCCGGCACGGCGGTGCAAGTCGCGCGGCAACTCACCGCTGTGTTCCCACTCGTCGACGTGCGGCAGGATCTCCCGTTCGGCGAACGAGCGCACGGTCTTGCGGAGCGCCTCGCGCTCCGGCGTGGTCCAGATGTTCACGACAGCCTTTCTCTCACAGCAACACTGCTGGAATGTCGACATGGCGGCTGCGCAGCCATTCACCCAGCCCTTTGGCCTGGGGATCGAATCGCGCCTGGTAGGCGACTCCCTGGCCGAGGATCTCCTCGATGACGAAGTTGACCGCGCGCAGGTTGGGCAGCAGATGCCGGGTCACCGGCAGGTCGGCGGTCTCGGGCAGCAGCTGCTTGAGCAGCTCGACAGTCAGCGTGTTGGCCAGCCAGCGCCACTGGTCGTCGGTGCGTACCCACACCCCGACGTTGGCCGAGCCGCCCTTGTCGCCGCTGCGCGCGCCGGCGACGCGGCCCAGCGGCACCCGCTGTCTCGGCCCCGCAGCAGGCAACGGCTCGGGCGGCGGCGGTGCATCGGCCGGCTCCAGTACGAGAGTGTCGGCGGCGCAGGGGATCTCGACGCGGGTGCCGTCGGAGTGGACGGCGGTGTGCGGCACCTTGTCGGCGTCGACATAGCCCGGCGTGTATACCCCGTACACCTGGCCGTCGGCGGGCGGTGCGGTGACGGTGAAGCCCGGATAGCTGGCGAGGGCCAATTCCACTGCGGCCGAGGAGAACTGGCGTCCGACATTGGCCGGGTCCGGGTCGCGGACCACGCAGCGAAGCAGGGCGCTGGCCGCTTCTTCGGTGTCGGCGTCGGCGTGATCGGTGCGGGCCAGTGTCCATTCCAACTCGGCGGGTTTGACGCTGAGTGCATCCTCCAGCTGGTGTCGCACCAGCTCCGCCTTGGCCTCGATGTCCAAGCCGGTCAACACGAACGTCATCGCGTTGCGAAACCCGCCGATGCTGTTCAGCGACACCTTCAAGGTCGGCGGCGGCGGTTCACCGGTCACACCGCTGATCCGCACCCGACCGGGTCCTTCGGCGGACAACTCGATGGTGTCCATCCGCGCCGTGGCGTCCGGGTTGGCGTAGCGGGCGCCGGTGATCTCGTAGAGCAGCTGCGCGGTGACGGTGTCGACGCTGACCAGACCGCCGGTGCCGGGGTGCTTGGTGATCACCGACGAGCCGTCGGCGTCGATCTCGGCCAACGGGAAGCCGGCGTAGCTCAGGCCGGGCACCTCGGTGAAAAACGAGAAGTTGCCGCCGGTGGCCTGGATGCCGCATTCGATGACGTGGCCGGCGACCACCGCACCGGCCAGGCGGTCGTAGTCGGTCCGCGCCCAGCCGAAGTGTGCGGCCGCGGGCCCGACGGTCACCGATGCATCGGTCACCCGGCCGGTGACGACGATGTCGGCGCCGTCGTTCAGGCAGTCCACGATGCCCCAGGCACCCAGGTAGGCGTTGGCCGTCAGCGGCTTGCCCAGCCCGAGTTCTTCGGCGCAGGGGGACAGGTCGTCACCGTCGACGTGGGCGACCCGGACGGGCACGCCCAGGCGCTCCGCGAGAGCGCGCACCGCGTCGGCGAGACCGGCGGGGTTCAGGCCCCCGGCGTTGGTGACGATGCGTACCCCGCGGTCCTGCGTCAGCCCCAGGCATTCCTCGAGTTGGGTGAGGAAGGTCTTGGCGTAGCCGCGCTCGGGATGTTTCATCCGGTCCCGGCCGAGAATGAGCATGGTCAGCTCGGCCAGGTAGTCACCAGTCAGGTAGTCGAGCCGGCCACCGACCAGCATTTCGCGCATAGCGGAATGCCGGTCGCCGTAGAACCCCGAGCAGTTTCCGATCCGAACCGGCGCCACGCGTGTCGCCCTCCTCCCAGCCGACAGCCGGACGTACCAACCAACCGGTAGGTTAGCCGGTGCCGTCGGTGTCACGTCAAGGATGCCTCCGGGACTCGGCGCATTCGAGGGCCGATTTTTGCCAGCAGCAGGTCACCGACTACCATTGGTCCAACCGTCGCTTTGCCGCGACTTCGTCCGCGGCGACCCCCTACCAGGAGTAAGGCCCGATCATGGCTGTGCCAAAGCGCAGGATGTCGCGCGCGAACACCCGGAGCCGGCGCGCGCAGTGGAAGGCTGACAAGCCAGAGCTGGTCGGCGTGACCGTGGCCGGCAAGCAACACAAGGTGCCCCGCCGGCTGCTGAAGGCGGCGCGCCTCGGTCTGATCGACCTCGACCGGCGCTAACTTCTTTGGCGTGCGCATTGTCTCCCGGCAAAACCCCGGGCAATTTGCGGCAGTCCGTTTTGCCGACCTCTCAGCGCGTTCTCAGGCGATTGGATAAAACTGGTGGCCGTGCGAATCCTTGTCGTTGACGACGACCGCGCAGTGCGTGAGTCACTGCGTAGGTCGCTTTCCTTTAATGGCTACTCGGTTGCGTTGGCAGAAGATGGCGTCGAGGCCCTTGAGATGATTGCCGCCGACCGGCCCGACGGGGTCGTACTCGATGTCATGATGCCGCGGCTGGACGGCCTGGAGGTGTGCAGGCAGCTACGTAGCACCGGGGATGATCTGCCGATCCTGGTGCTGACCGCCCGCGACACGGTCTCCGAGCGGGTCGCCGGCCTCGACGCCGGCGCCGACGATTATCTGCCCAAGCCATTCGCACTCGAAGAGCTTTTGGCGCGGATGCGGGCGCTGCTGCGTCGCACCCGAATTGAAGATGCGACCGAATCCGTGGCGATGACGTTCGCTGACCTCACCTTGGATTCGGTGACTCGGGAAGTCACCCGAGGGCAACGCCAGATCAGCCTGACCCGCACCGAATTCGCTTTGCTGGAAATGCTGATCGCCAATCCGCGACGGGTATTGACCCGCAGCCGCATTCTCGAGGAGGTGTGGGGTTTCGACTTCCCCACGTCGGGCAATGCGCTGGAGGTATACGTCGGATACCTGCGTCGCAAGACCGAGGCCAACGGCGAACCGCGGCTGATCCACACCGTGCGAGGCGTTGGTTACGTGCTTCGCGAAACACCTCCCTGATGCCCCTGAAAACGCTGTTGCGTCGGCGGCGCCGAGTTCCGCTGCGGGCCAGCACTTCGCTGTCGCTGCGGTGGCGGGTGATGTTGCTGGCCATGTCGATGGTGGCCATGGTCGTCATCCTGATGGCCGTCGCGGTGTATGCGGTGATCTCCGCGGCGCTCTACAAAGACATCGACAACCAGCTGCAGAGCCGGGCTCAGCTTCTGATCGCCAGCGGATCGTTGGCCGCCGATCCGGCCAAAGCCATTGAGGGCACGGCGTATTCGGAAGTCAACGCGATGCTGGTGACTCCCGGCCGGTCGATCTTCACCGCTAACCAGGAGGGTCAGACGCTACCGGTCGGACAACCCGAGAAGGCAGTCATCCGGGGCGACCTGTTCATGTCCCGGCGCACGGTCGCCAATCAGCGGGTCCTGGCCGTGCATCTGCCGAACGGCAGCTCGCTGCTGATCTCCAAGAGCCTGGCTCCGACCGATGCCGTGATGACCAAGCTGCGCTGGGTGCTGGTCATCGTCGGGGGGGTCGGTATGGCAGTGGCCGCGGTCGCCGGCGGCATGGTCACCCAGGCCGGGCTACGTCCGGTCGGACGCCTGACCGGGGCGGCCGAACGGGTGGCGCGCACCGACGACTTGCGGCCGATACCTGTCTACGGCAGCGACGAATTGGCAAGGCTCACTGAGGCATTCAACATGATGCTGCGGGCGCTGGCCGAGTCTCGGGAACGTCAGACCCGATTGGTCGCCGATGCCGGTCACGAGTTGCGGACCCCGCTGACGTCGCTTCGCACCAATGTCGAACTGCTGATGGCGTCGATGCAACCGGGCGCGCCGCCGCTGCCCGAGCAGGAGATGGTCGACCTGCGGGCCGACGTGATCGCGCAGATCGAGGAATTGTCCACGCTGGTAGGCGATTTGGTCGACCTCACCCGTGGCGACGCCGGCGAAGTAGTGCACGAGCCGGTGGACATGAGCGAGGTGATCGATCGGTCTCTGGAGCGAGTTCGTCGGCGCCGCAACGACGTTGAGTTCGACGTCGAGGTGGTGCCCTGGCAGGTCCACGGGGACTCGGCGGGTCTGTCGCGGGCGGTGCTGAACCTGATGGACAATGCGGCCAAGTGGAGCCCGTCCGGCCAGCACGTCGGCGTCCGGCTCCGGCAGCTGAACGCCTCGCACGCCGAGCTGGTGGTGTCCGACCATGGGCCGGGGATCCCGGAGCATGAGCGCGCACTGGTCTTCGAGCGGTTCTTCCGCTCGACCACGGCGCGCGCGATGCCCGGTTCGGGTCTGGGTCTGGCAATCGTCAAGCAGGTGGTGCTCAAACACGGCGGGGCGCTACGCGTCGAAGACACCGTTGAGGGCGGCCAGCCGCCGGGCACCTCGATTTATGTCTTGCTGCCGGGACAGCCGATAGCGGTGTCCGAGTATCCCGCAGACGGGGTAGATGATGCGTATGTTTCCGGCTCGTCAACTCCGGGGAACTCTCCAGGTCCAGCGAACGTTATCTCAGTCGAATCTCAGACCACGCAGGCAAGGTAATAGTCCACTACTTGTTTGAGTCTGAACCCAGTGCGGAAGAAAAGAGCGACCTAGCGACATGACGAATCACCCGAGGTATTCGCCACCGCCGCAGCAGCACGGATACCGTCCGGTGCCCGACCAACGTGGGGCCACAGGTCATTCCGGCCATGGGCAGCAGCAAACCTATCCACCGGGCTACGACTGGCGTTACGGTCAGCAGCCGCAATACCGGCAGCCCTATGGTCCCTTCGCCGGCGGTCAGGCCGGGCATTCCGCCGGTGGCCCACCGCCGTCGTTGACCGCGCCCCGAAAGCGTTCCCGCGCAGGCGCATTGACCATTGGCGCAGTGGCGGTCGCGGTGGTGTCGGCCGGTATCGGCGGCGCGGCCGCGTCGGTGATCGAGCACCACGGGCAGCTGACGTCCATCGCCGACGGGGCGCTGCCGGGTGGTGCGACGCCCGGCGTGCCGGCGTCGAATCCGCCGATCGGCAGTGTCGAGCAGATCGCCTCCAAAGTGGTGCCCAGCGTCGTCATGCTCGAGACCAACCTCGGCCGTGCATCCGAGGAGGGCTCCGGCATCATCTTGTCCTCGGACGGCTTGATCCTGACCAATAATCACGTCGTCGCGACGGCGGCCAATCCCGGTCATGCGCCGGCGCCGCGCGAACGGCCCGACCGGCCCCCCGACGAGGGCGGCGGCGGAGGCCCGGATCCTGACCAGGCTCCCCCTCCCGGCGCCAAGCCGAAGACCACGGTGACGTTCTCCGACGGGCGCACCGCGCCGTTCACCGTTCTCGGTGCCGATCCCACCACCGACATCGCAGTGGTTCGCGTGCAAGGCATTTCGGGGCTGACACCGATCAGCCTGGGGTCGTCGGCCAACTTGCGAGTGGGCCAGCCGGTGATGGCGGTCGGTTCACCACTCGGCCTCGAAGGCACGGTGACCACCGGTATCGTCAGCGCGCTCAATCGGCCGGTCTCGACGACCGGTGAGACGGGCAACCAGAACACCGTGCTCGACGCCATTCAGACCGACGCCGCGATCAACCCCGGTAACTCCGGGGGCGCGTTGGTCAACATGAGCGGACAGCTGGTCGGCGTCAACTCCGCGATCGCCACCCTCGGCGGTGACTCGCCGGACGCGCAGAGCGGCTCGATCGGGCTCGGCTTTGCCATCCCGGTCGACCAGGCCAAGCGCATCGCTGACGAGTTGATCAGTTCGGGCACCGCGTCGCACGCCTCGTTGGGCGTGCAGGTCACCAACGACAAGGAGACGCCCGGCGCCAAAGTCGTCGAGGTGGTGCCCAATGGTGCCGCGGCAGCCGCCGGCATGCCCGGCAACGTGGTGGTCACCAAGGTCGACGACCGGACGGTCAACAGCGCCGACGCGTTGGTTGCCGCGGTGCGATCCAAGGCGCCGGGCGACAAGGTGACGCTTACCTTCAAGGATTCGTCCGGTGACACCCGGAAGGTCCAGGTCACGTTGGGCAAGGCCCAGCAGTGATGAGTGCCGCCGCGCCGTGGTCGGACGCCAGATATACGGTTGCAACCATGGAAGAGCGCGCGGACTTGGTGGGCAGGGCACTTGTCGTCGTTGTCGACGATCGGACTGCGCACGGGGACGAGGACCACAGCGGTCCGTTGGTCACCGAGTTGCTCACCGAGGCCGGGTTCGTGGTCGACGGCGTAGTGGCCGTCGCGGCCGACGAGGTAGAGATCCGCAACGCACTCAACACCGCCGTGATCGGGGGAGTTGACCTGGTGGTGTCGGTCGGCGGCACCGGGGTGACCCCTCGCGATGTCACGCCGGAAGCGACGGTGGACATCCTGGACCGCGAAGTTCTCGGGATTGCCGAAGCAATCCGAGCGTCGGGGCTGTCCGCAGGCATCATCGAAGCGGGCTTGTCACGCGGTCTCGCGGGCATCTCCGGCAGCACGTTGGTGGTCAACCTCGCGGGTTCGCGATATGCGGTGCGCGACGGTATGGCGACGCTCAATCCACTGGCGACCCAGATCATCGGCCAGCTCTCCAGCCTGGAGATATGACGCTGACGAAACCGGCCGGCGACGACCCGGGCGCGATTCACCGGGTGTTCGGGACCGAGCTACCGCAAGAGTCGGCAGACGAGCGCGATCCGCATGCGAGTCGAGATGCCGAAGATCGTGAGCAGTGGCTGCGGGACAACGTGCCGCCGCACCATATTTGAGCCAATTGGGGTCCGCCGATGTCACGGCATGAACACCCTTGCATGACTAATTCGCCGCAAATGGCGCGAATGTCGATGTGCAGTCCTAACGTCGTTTCAGGGTGATCTTGCGTCGCCCTGTTAATTCCTGCTCACAGGAGGTTGGCTCGGGTGTTAAAGGGTTTCAAGAATTTCGTGATGCGCGAAGACGTCATTACCGTCGCCGTCGGTTTGGTTGTGGCCCTAGCTTTTTCGAATCTGGTCAAGTCCTTTACCGAAACCGTGATCAATCCGTTGGTGGCGGCTGCCCAGCCCCATGCCGCGCTCGGATTGGGCTATCAGCTGGGCGACGCGGGCAACAAGACAACGTTCATCGACGTCGGCTCGTTCATCGGTGCGATCATCTACTTCGTGGTCTTCATGAGCACCGTCTACTTTGCGATCGTGGTGCCCTATCGGCAGATCCAGAAACGCCGCGGGGTCACCGTGTTCGGTGAGGCGCCGGCGACCAAGGCATGTTCGCAATGCTGCTCCGACATCCCCGAGGCCGCGCATAAGTGCAAGTACTGCACCAGCGACCAGCCGGCCGCGGCCTGAAATAGCTCGGCAACCGCTCAGTGCAGGGTGAGGGTCACGGTCTGCACTAGGGCGGCCCCGGCCACCATGTTGGCCGAGACCGCGGGCAGCGCGACCAGCACCACGCGCTCGTTGGTCCCGGCCTGAGCCTTCTGCTTCGCCGAGACCGAGACCACGATCGCATCAGTGGCGACGACATGCGGAGTGGCCTGCGAGCTGTTCTCCGACGCGGCCACCACGTCGACGACATCGCCCGGTCGAACCAGGTCGATCAGTGCGCTGTCCGCCGGATGCACGGGCACTATCCGGGCGTCGGGGCCGGCAGCCGATTCGGCGAGGCGACGGCCCACCAGGCGTACGTCGGTGAGCACTTCGCCGCGCCGTGCCGGTCCCGCCAGCGTAGAACCGACAACCGAGGCAACCTCGGATTGCGATCCGTCGGGAACCGTTGAGAGCAAACGTGTTTCGAGCCGAAGGTCGCCGGTGGTCAACTCGGCGCCCGGACTGAGGTCATGCGCGGCCACTACGACGTGCGCGCGGTCGCCGTCCGGGTCGGGCCGCAACGCCGCAATGCCGGCCAGCACCACCAGGGCGCCGGCGATAATCCGCCGCGCCAGCACCGTTCGGGACCAGTCTGGGCGCAACCACTGCGAAATCCGAGCCGGCAGCGGCGAATTCAGTGTTTTCGGGGAATCCCGCACGCGACAACGGTAAACGCGGCGGGGAGGTGCGTGCGGCCGCCGAACAGCCGCTTGTGGATAACCCGGCTAGCTGGAGGTGGTGGCGGCCGACTTCGCCGACGATGTCGAATCGGACTTCTCGCTCGATGAGCTCGACTTCTCCGGCGAGCCGGACTTGTCGCTCGAGCCGGACTTCTCCGACGAGCCGGACTTCTCGCTCGAGCCAGACCCCTCGGAGTTCGACTTGGCCGAGCCGTTAGTCGAGGTCTTCGCCGACTCGCGGCTGTCGGTGCGGTAGAACCCGCTGCCCTTGAACACCACGCCGACGGAACCGAACAGTTTGCGCAGCCGGCCCGAGCACTCCTTGCACGTGGTCAGGGCATCGTCGCTGAAAGCCTGCACCACATCGAAGCGATTGGCGCACTCGGTGCACGCATAGCTGTAAGTCGGCACAAAAACCTCCGTGATGGTCTAAACGCTTAGCACTCTACAATCTCAAGTGCTAAAACCGCCATGTGGCGCGTGTCATTCCCGCCCGGCATGACCGGTCTCGCCCAGCGCGTCATGTCGACGGCGCACCGCTCACCGCACGCCGACCGTCACCCAGGGCCGCCCCCCGCGAAGGCCCGTAAACACTTCCTCCGGAGATCGCGTAGTATTAAGCGAGTCGAAATTCTAAGTGTTCGTGTTCCATACACGCTCGCGCAGAAACTTGGTGCGGGCGTCTCTTTCTCCTTGCAGGGCAAGCCAGAAGCAGCCGTCTGATCATTCGGCCGCCGGTGCGCATGGCGCGGACCGGTATCTCTGACAAAGGAGAAACAAATGGCACAGGGAACTGTGAAGTGGTTCAACGCCGAAAAGGGCTTCGGTTTCATCGCGCCCGAAGAGGGCCCGGACGTCTTCGTGCACTACTCCGAGATCGATGGCGGCGGCTTCCGCAGCCTCGAGGAGAACCAGAAGGTGGAGTTCGAGGTCACTGAGGGCGCCAAGGGTCCGCAGGCCAGTAAAGTTCGGGCAGTCTGACCGACCCCACGAGACAAGAAGGCCGTGCCCGCTCTGTAGTGAGCGGGCACGGCTCTTTTCGTTGGTCTCGTGGCCGCGCCGGCATCCACGCTGACAGTGTTGCGCGTGCCATCGCCTGCTGATGGGATCCGTATGACACGACGCGTGAGAACCTGCAGCCGATCCCGGGATGCATTGGCAGTCCTCATCATCCTCGCGATCGCCGTAGCCGTCGGCTGGCAGTATTTCCGCGACGCGAGAAGCCCACAACCCGGCGCAGGGCCGTCGCCGACGGCCACACCGACCTACGACACCGTGCGGCATCAGATGGAGGCGCTGGCGGTCCGGGGCTGGGACCGGGTGCACGATTTCAGTCGCTTCCGGTTCGGCGAGCCGTGGAGCGACGACGTCAACGTCCAATTCGGGCACAACGGCTGCAATACCCGCGACGACATCCTGCGCCGGGACCTGGCCGACCTGCAGGTACGCCCCGGAACCTGCTTCGCGCAGCGAGGCATCCTGCACGATCCCTACACCGGAGCGACCATCGACTTCGTTCGCGGCCCCGACACCTCGCCGGCCGTGCAGATCGACCACGTGGTGGCGTTATCCGACGCTTGGTACAAGGGCGCCCGGGTTTGGGACGACCAGCGCCGCCGCGACTTCGCCAACGACCCGCGCAACCTGCTGGCCGTGGCCGGTCAGGCCAACTTCGACAAGGCTTTCCGCGATGCCGCGTCGTGGCTGCCGCCGAACGCGGCGTTTCGATGCGCGTTCGTCGCCCGCCAGGTCGAGGTCAAGACCGACTACCGGCTGAGGGTGTCGGGCAAGGAGAAGGACGCGATGCGGCGGGTGCTGCGGGACTGCTAACCGGGGTCAACCGCGGTCAGTTCGACCAGGCCGCGCCCCGGGGTGAGGGCATGTGTCATCGGCACGTCGTGAGGCTCGTGGGGTACCTCGTCGAGCAACTCCTCGTCGCGGACCACCGCGATCAACCGGGTCTGGGGATCGCGCAGAACGAGCGTGCGGTCATAGAAGCCGCGGCCACGGCCCAGCCGTGCCCCCGACCGGTCGACCGCCAGCGCCGGAACAAGCACGACGTTCGCCTCGGCCACCGCCGTCGCCGGTAGCCACGGCTCGGGCGGTTCGAGCAGTCCGAACCGCCCGGTCACCAGGTGCCCGGGCCGGTATGCACCCCACTGCAAAGCCAGCGCGTCGTCGTCGGCGGTGGTGCGCGCGACCGGCAGCAGCAGCCGGTCCACTTGTCGGAGCAAGACATCCAGTATCTCGGCGGAACCCGGTTCCGCACCCACCGGTACGTAGGCGCAGACCGTGCCGCCGCTGGTCGCCAACGCCTCGACATGATCGGCCAAAGATCGCGCCTCTTGCGCGTGGGCGTCGTCAGAAACCGAACGACGAGCTGCCAACAGCCGTTCTCGCAATGCGGCCTTGCCCGCGCTCGCCACAAGGTCAACGATATGGTTTCAACGATGGCAGCCTCAGAGGTTTCGGTTCCGCGTACGGCGATCGTGCCGGCGGCCGGTCTGGGCACCCGTTTCCTGCCCGCGACCAAGACCGTGCCCAAGGAGCTACTGCCCGTCGTCGACACGCCCGGTATCGAGTTGGTGGCCGCCGAGGCCGCGGCGGCCGGCGCCGAACGGCTGGTCATCATCACCTCAGAGGGCAAGGACGGTGTCGTCGCGCATTTCGTCGAAGACCTGGTGCTGGAGGGCACATTGGAGGCCCGGGGCAAGAAGGGCCTGCTGGCCAAGGTCCGTCGGGCGCCGGGGCTGATCAAGGTCGAGTCCGTCGTGCAGACGGAGCCACTGGGGCTGGGACACGCGATCAGCTGTGTGGAGCCGGTGCTGTGGGCCGACGAGGACGCGGTCGCGGTGCTGCTGCCCGACGACCTGGTGCTGCCAACCGGCGTGCTGGAGACCATGTCGAAAGTGCGCGCGCAATTCGGCGGCACGGTGTTGTGTGCGATCGAGGTGACGCCCGACGAGGTCAGCGCCTACGGCGTTTTCGATGTCGAGACGGTGGCCGGCGCCGACGAAGACGTGCTGAAGGTCAACGGCATGGTGGAAAAGCCGAGGGCCAAAGACGCGCCGTCGCTGTACGCGGCGGCCGGCCGTTATGTCCTGGACCGCGCCATCTTCGATGCGTTGCAACGCATTCAGCGCGGTGCGGGCGGTGAGATGCAGCTGACCGACGCAATCGCTTTGCTGATCAAAGAGGGGCACTCGGTGCATGTCGTCGTCCACCGTGGCTCCCGACACGACTTGGGAAATCCCGGCGGCTACCTCAAGGCTGCGGTTGACTTTGCCTTGGACCGTGACGACTACGGGCCGGACCTTCGGCGCTGGCTGGTGACTCGACTGGGTCTGGCCGAAAAGTAGCGGCCGGGTCCGTCGCACCTCGACGGCAGAAAGGCGCGCTGTGCGTTCGGTGGAAGAGCAACAAGCCCGGGTATCGGCCGCCGCGGTGGCGTCGAGGCCGGTGCGGGTCGCGATCGCCGAGGCACAGGGGCTGCTGTGTGCCGAAGAAGTCGTGACAGAGCGACCGCTGCCCGGCTTCGACCAGGCCGCGATCGACGGCTACGCGGTTCGTAGCGTCGACGTCCTCGGTGTCGGAGACAGTGATCCGTCCGATCACGCCGACGACGATCTGCGGGTGCTGACCGGGGTCGAGGGCGAGGCGGGCGGATCGTCGCCCGGTCGCGACGGGGTGACCTTGCCGGTGATGGGCGACATCCAGGCCGGCACGCGGACACCGAGCAGGCTGCAGCCCGGGCAGGCCGCGCGCGTGCAGACCGGTGCTCCGCTACCGACGCTGGCCGACGCGGTGCTGCCGTTGCGGTGGACTGACGGCGGGCAGTCGCGGGTGCGGGTGCTGCGTGGAGTGCGGTCGGGCGCCTACGTGCGGCGCACTGGCGATGACGTGCAGCCCGGTGACGTCGCCGTGCGGGCCGGGACGATCATCGGCGCCGCGCAGGTCGGGCTGCTGGCCGCGGTGGGGCGTGACCGGGTACTGGTGCATCCGCGTCCGCGAGTGTCGGTGCTGGCGGTGGGCGGCGAGCTGGTCGACATCTCGCGCACGCCCGGCAACGGACAGGTTTACGACGTCAACTCGTATGCGCTGGCGGCCGCCGCCCGGGATGCGGGCGCCGAGGTGAACCGGGTCGGCATCGTCAGCAGCGACGCACGAGAACTCGGCGAAGTCGTCGAGGGTCAGGTCAACCGCGCCGAGATCGTGGTGATCGCCGGCGCGGTCGGCGGCGCGGCCGCCGAGGCGGTGCGTTCGGTGCTCTCCGAGCTCGGCGAAATGGAAGTCACCCGGGTCGCGATGCATCCCGGCTCCGTGCAGGGCTTCGGGCAGTTGGGCCGCGACGGTGTGCCGACATTCCTGTTGCCCGCCAACCCGGTCAGCGCGCTGGTGGTCTTCGAGGTGATGGTCCGGCCACTGATCCGGCTGTCGCTGGGCAAGCGGCAGCCGATGCGCCGGGTCGTGCAGGCACGCGCGCTGTCGCCGATCACTTCGGTGGCCGGCCGTAAAGGCTTTCTGCGTGGGCAGCTGATGCGCGATCAGGACACCGGCGAATACCTCGTGCAGGCGTTGGGGGGGGCGCCGGGGGCTTCGTCGCACTTGTTGGCAACGCTGGCTGAGGCGAACTGTCTGGTCGTGGTGCCCCGCGAGGCAGAGCAGATCCGCACCGGCGAGATCGTCGACGTCGCGTTTCTGGCTCAGCGTGGCTGAACGGCCCGGTGGCATCGGCTCGTGAACCTGTGGTCCTCCAATTCCCATCACCCCGGCTGGCCGGCGGCGGTGGGACCGCTGCGGGTAGCCGCCGGGGTAGTCCGACTGCGTCCGGTGCGTCTGCGCGATGCCGCGCACTGGAGTCGTTCGAGGTTGGCCGACCGCGCGCATCTGGAGCCGTGGGAGCCCAGCACTGAGATCGATTGGACTGCGCGACACTCGATTTCGGCATGGCCCGCGTTGTGCGCGAGCTTGCGGGCAGAGGCTCGAAAAGGCCGGATGCTGCCGTATGCAATCGAGTTGAACCGCGAGTTCTGCGGGCAGCTGACGATCGGGAACGTCACGCACGGGGCATTGCGGTCGGCCTGGATCGGCTACTGGGTGTCCAGCTCGGTGACCGGCGGCGGGGTCGCCACCGGGGCACTGGCGCTTGGTCTTGATCATTGCTTCGGACCGGTCAGGTTGCACCGCGTCGAAGCCACTGTTCGGCCGGAGAATGCGGCGAGCCGGGCCGTGCTGGCAAAGGTCGGGTTTCGTGACGAGGGGCTGCTGCGCCGCTATCTCCAAGTCGACGGCGGCTGGCGGGACCACCTGCTGGTGGGACTGACGATCGAGGAGATTTACGGGTCGGTGGCGTCGACGCTGGTGCGCGACGGCCACGCCGGCTGGGTGTAGCCCGGCGACGATGCGCTGCTTGCGGCGCGAGGGGGAGGCGGGCAATGGGTGTAGTAGGAGAAAAACGCGCGGCGTGTCGTGTTACGAACGTGGCTTTTGTGGCTAATGATGCTTGTCAGAGTAAATTACAGGTGTGTAATTGATCTGAGCGAGCACTCGGCCGGACGCGCTGGCCACAGGTCTACCTGGCGGGGAAAGGAGCGGGTCACCATGCCAAGCATCCCGCAATCGTTGTTGTGGATTTCACTCGTAGTGCTCTGGCTGTTCGTGCTGGTTCCCATGCTGGTCAGCAAGCGCGACGCGGTCCGGCGCACCAGCGACGTGGCATTGGCGACCCGCGTGCTCAACAGCAGGGCAGCCGCCCGGCTGATCAAGCGTGCCGGGCCGGCGGCAGGCCATCGCACCGATCCCGACTGGCAACCCGAGGAAGACGAATACGACGACGAGTTGGACGAGATCGAGGAGGACCTCGAGGAGGAAGACGCCGAGGAGGCGTCGCCGTCGCGCGTCGTGACGGTCGCGGCTGCGGTGCCTGCCGAGGAGACGGCTGCCGACTATCTCGACGTCGACGTGATCGACCCCGATGCCGCCGCGCTACCGGCGAGCGTGAGTGCGGACGTTGACGACGAGACCGCCGGTGACGCGGACACCGAGGGCAACCTCGCCGTCGAGGGCGACGATGACGACGACGCCGATCAGTACGAATACGTCGACGACACCTCGGGGATACCGGTCGCCGAGGAGCTGCCGACCACCGCCACGCCGGCTTTTGCGCGGCGGCATCGGTACGACACTGACGTCACCGCCGCCGCGGTCAGTGCCCGCAAATACGCATTCCGCAGGCGGGTGCTGATGATGATGGCGCTGACGCTGGTCGGATCGGCCACCATGTCGTTCCTGGTGACCTCCTCGGCGTGGTGGTTCTGCGGTATCAACTCGGTCGGGACCGTGCTCTATCTGGGTTACCTGCGCCGGCAGACCCGGATCGAGGAGCGGGTGCGGCGCCGCCGGATGCATCGGATGGCGCGGTCGCAACTGGGCGTGGAGAACACTTACGACCGCGAGTACGACGTGGTCCCCTCACGGTTGCGGCGTCCCGGAGCCGTGGTTCTGGAGATCGACGACGAAGATCCGATCTTCGAGCATCTCGACTACGCGCCGTACGCCCGTGATTACGGCTGGGACCGGGGCTTACCGCGCGCGGTCGGGCAATAGCAGTTCGGCGGCTTCGACCGCGACTGGTAGCCTGCTAGCGATCAGGGGCTATGGCGCAGTTGGTAGCGCGACTCGTTCGCATCGAGTAGGTCTGGGGTTCGATTCCCCATAGCTCCACAGAATTTGAGCAGTTCAGGGCGTATATGGTCCGCTAGGGAACTTCCGCCGTCCGCAGTAACTCGGATGGCGTCGTTCAGGCGGTCCGCAACTTCGTCGAGGTCTTCGTCGAACAGGTCGGCGTAGGTGTCGAGAGTCATCGACGCCTTCGCGTGTCCCAGCATCCGCTGCACGGCCTTCACGTTGGCCCGCACACTGACGGCGAGACTGGCTGCGGTGTGGCGTAGATCGTGCGGTGTGATGGTGGGGAACGAGTCGTCTGTGCCTTGGCACCTCGCGACGGCGGGACGGAACACACGCGCCCAGTGCAGTTGATCCGTCGTCGTTCGTCGATCTGCTGTCGTCCATCGGGCTGTAAACCCAGCCCGGCGGCGGCACCTGTTGACGCACAGATGATTTACAGCAAACAGCGTTACCGTCCGCGCATGAAGACCGCCGTCAGAGCCACGTTGCTAGCCATAGCCGTGGTAGCTGCGCCTGTAACGCTCTCGGTTTCAGCGCCACCCCGTGCCCAAGCCGTTGTTGCCGTACCTTCCTATTGCCACAGACTCGCAAGGGCTTACAGAGACAATCCGAACGTCAGAGTCCCGATGTACTGCATGGACTCAATGTGGATGCTAGGGGTATTACCACGGGGCTACGTTCCATACGATGCTCCACCGGGCTATTTCTATTGGCCGTGCTGTGATCCACCACCAAATGCCCCACCACCACGGCCACCGGGTAACGAGCCACGGGTACCCGATGAACCGGGTGACGCTCTACCGCCGCCCGACGCACCTGGACCGGCTTCGCCGTGAGGAAACTCTCGGGTGCCGCGATCACGGTCTTCATGGCGGCGCTGATCGCCTCTCCCGCAACGGCTTACGCAGACTGCGGAGACCCCGGCCAAGACCCCTGCACCGGCCCCGTGCCCACCGTCGATCAGGTGGTCGCGATCATGGCCGAGTTGACTGACCCGAATAAGCCCGCCGCCGACAAGGGCGACATGGTCACGCCCGGTTTCTCGCCCGACGAAGCTGGCACGATTGATAATCATCTTCGCCGAATGGACGCGGTCCACATCGTGCCGCTGCCATTCGTCGTGACCGACATTCAGCCCGCACCGAACAATTTCGCGGGAGCCACCTTGGCGACCACCGGGTCGTTTCATCAAGTCAGCAAGGCCAAGCCCATCGTGCTCGTCAATCAACACGGGCATTGGTTCCTCACTCACGACAGCGCCATGACTGCGATGAATGCATTCTGGTACAACGCCCGTCGCGACGACAGCGGCCCATCGTCGTCCCGGTCGTTCCGGGAGTCGTCGCAGGAAAGTGAAGGCGCATGAAGCCCGCTGCCGCAGCGATGCTGCTCGCCGCGTCACTCGCAGGCATCACGGCACCGGCTTATGCCGACGATCCAGCACCTGCGCCGCCCCCACCAGGCTGCGCACCCGACTCCAATGACCCGGCTCGTCAACCACCACCGCCGACACCGCAGCCTTACTGCGCGCTTTTCTGGCACAACATGGGCCGATGCTGAACTCGAAGATCGCCGTCGCGGCATTACCTTCGCCACCCCAAGTTGAGTGCGCGATCGGCCGTTTGAGGGCGTGGTTATCTGCGCTTCACCGGCTGGTACGGCCCGGCTTCGAGGAGTCGTACTACGCCGACGCACTTCCGGAGTTGGATCGACGCGCCCGCCGTTCGGGACGACGTCAAATGGACCGGTGACTGGGATCCGATCTGGGATGACGGCGTTGAAACCTCATCGCGAACATCGACAACCCGAAACGTCGTGGGCGGTAGGGCTATTGGAGTCCGACATGGCAACTGAGGGTTTGGTCCGGTGCCTGTCTGGACGCAGTCGAGGCAGGTGTGATCACCGCCGACCAAATACCGCCGACCAAATACCGCCGGAGTCCGGTTTGAGCGATGACGGGGGTGGCGGCGCTGAAAGCCGTTGCA
The DNA here is from genome assembly GCF_036490025.1 of Mycobacterium sp. Taxonomy (GTDB): domain Bacteria; phylum Actinomycetota; class Actinomycetes; order Mycobacteriales; family Mycobacteriaceae; genus Mycobacterium. Next base: position 19,474 of record NZ_DASXEP010000140.1, read on the forward strand.
GAGTAGGGTCTTTCCGCCGAATGGGGGCGCAGTGTCGCGGGATGGAAGCAGAGCTGGAGAGGCTGACGGGATGCCGCGATCGCGGCTTAGATCACTGTAGCGCGACGTCCCTGACAGCTGGTACGACCGCGGGCCCGCCGCCACCGGCACCGGGTGGTCTACAATTTGGGTGACTTGTCCCAGTACGTGCATCAGGAACCCAGGAGGCGATATGGTTGAGCACCACCACGTCGAATGGGACCCTGAGACGGCACGCATCCTGACGACCCGGCTCCTGTTGCGTCCGTGGCAGCTCGACGACGACCTCGCCGCCTATGGGATATACGGGGCGCCGGAGGTTTCGCGTTGGCTGTGTCCGGCGCTGCCGTTGATCACTGACGAAGCATCTATGCGCCAACTCTTGGACGCATGGATCGCCGAAAGCGACTCGGCCGGCCTGCCTTTGGGCCGATGGGCGATTACCGATAGAGAGTCTGGCGACCTGATCGGGGGAGTGGCACTGCTTCCACTTCCACCTGGCCGCACCGATCTCGAGATCGGATGGCAGGTCGCGCCAACGCTGTGGGGTCACGGTTACGGCGCGGAAGCCGGTCATGCGGTGGCCCATCAAGCATTCACAAATGTTGGTGTCAATGAGGTCTTCGCCGTCGTTCGGCCAGGCAATCGTCGGGGGGTGGCTACGGCGCGGCGAGTGGGTATGGAATGGGTCGGTGAGACCGACAAGTACTACAACTTGACCCTTGAGATCTACCGTCTGAGCAAAGCAGATTTGGATCTGCCAGAGCCGGCCTGTGCACCGGTGGGGGGTCGCACTAGCGCTTAATACCATAGCGGACATAACGCTCGGCAGTTCACCTCTGTTCGGTGAAAACTGTGCCCATGGTGCTGGCCGAAATACTTTTGAAGGCAACATCATTGGTGCTTGGGCAGCACCGCTATGTTTTCAGGTCGGCGACGAGCATGCGCAGATAACCCAGTGCGAAGTTCAGTACTTTTGGATCGGTCAGGGTCTCCGGCGCGTCACCTGCATGGTAGCGCCCCGGCGTGCATTCATCAGCACCAAGGTCAGTCCCTGAGGATCAGCTGCAGACGTAAGACGCCCAGCCCCGGTTGATGTCGCGAAGCTGCGCTGCTCACGGCGTGATCGACAACGGACACCGACACGGCACTGGGTGTCAGCAGTTGGCCCCGGCGCCCCGCCAGAACTCACCCGGGTGAAACAACGCTGGGGTGATGACAGCTCACCCCGCCAGGCAGAAGGCTGATACCAGTTCAACGTCGACATACATCGCGCCGGGTGTCGTCGCCAAAGCTACAACTCTTCTTGCTGGGCAAACGGGAAATGGCCCAGCAGGACTCATCGAGAATGATCAGCAGAAGGGTCTCCCCATGCACTTCAATTCCAAGAAAGTCATCGTCGTCGGAGGCAGTGCCGGCATGGGGCGGCAGGTCGCCGTTGATATCGTGCGCCACGGCGGCAGCGCGGTGATCGTCGGCCGGTCGAAAGAGCGTGTCGATGACACCGTGACCGAACTGACCGGCGGGGGTGGCCAAGCCTGGGGGATCACTGCCGAGTTGACCGATCGCAGCGCGGTCGCCGATGTTCAGCGCGCGCTTTCCGAGCATCACAGCGACGCGACACTGCTGGTCAACGCGGCCGGATTCTTTGTTCCCAAGCCGTTTCTGGAATACGATCCCGCGTTTTATGACTCGTACATGGAGCTCAATTACGCGCTGTTCTTCCTGACGCAGACCGTTGTCGGGGGCATGATCGCCCGCGGGGAGGGTGGCGCAATCGTCAATATCGGGAGCATGTGGGCACATCAGGCCATCGGTCTGACCCCGTCGTCGGGATACTCGATGCAAAAGGCTGGCCTGCACGCGCTGACCCATAACCTGGCCATCGAGCTTGCTGGGAACAAGATCCGCGTCAATGCGGTGGCACCGGCCGTCGTCAAGACCCCGCTCTACGAGGGTTTCATCCCGAAGGACGAGATCGACGCCACGCTCGATACTTTCGCACCGCTTCATCCGCTGGGACGAGTCGGGACCCCCGCCGACGTCGCCAACGCCGTCACCTACCTGCTCTCTGAGGAGGCCAGTTGGGTCACCGGCGCGATTCTCAACGTCGACGGCGGCATCATGGCCGGTCGCAATTAACCCAACAACCAACGCGGGACCGAAATGCCAAGCGCATCACCACAAAGGCTGCGCGAACGAAGGAGACTAGGTGTCACATCAATACAGCAAGAACCCTGCCGCGGTCGACGCGCTAAGCCCCGAGCAATACCACGTCACTCAGGAGAACGGCACGGAACTTCCGTTCACCGGCGAGTACTGTAACAACCACGAACCCGGCATCTATGTTGATGTTGTTTCTGGCGAGCCGCTGTTCGCATCGGTGGACAAGTTCGACAGCGGAAGTGGCTGGCCCAGCTTCACCCAGCCCATCAACGCGGACAGCCTTGTTGAGAACCGCGACCGCAGCCACTTCATGGATCGGGTCGAGGTGCGTTCGGCCCACGGCGACAGCCACTTGGGGCACGTATTCCCGGACGGACCAAGCGAGGCGGGCGGCTTGCGCTACTGCATCAACTCGGGATCGCTGCGATTCATCCACCGCGATGACCTGGAAGCCCAGGGTTATGGGCAATATCTGCGCTTGTTCACGAAAGATGTATCAGAGCAACACCAAAGCGTAGGCGAGCAGCAATCATGAGCGACCACAACAAGATCGCCATTCTCGCCGGCGGGTGCTTTTGGGGCATGGAGGACCTGTTCCGCGAGCAGCCCGGTGTGGTGTCCACCCGTGTCGGCTACACGGGCGGCAGCAACACGCATCCCACCTACCGCAATCACCCCGGCCACGCCGAGGCGCTCGAAATCACTTACGACCCAGACGAGACCGATTACCGGGCGCTGCTGGAGTTCTTCTTTCAAATCCACGACCCGACCACCAAGAACCGTCAGGGCAACGATGTCGGAACCAGTTACCGGTCCGCAATTTTCTATCTGGACGACGAGCAGAAGCAGATCGCACTGCACACCATCGCCCACATCGAGGATTCGGGGCGGTGGCCCGGCACTGTCGTCACCGAGGTCAACCCGGCCTGCGAGTTTTGGGAAGCCGAACCCGAGCACCAGAACTACCTGCAACGCTACCCATCCGGCTATACCTGCCACTACATCCGCCGCGAGTGGGCGTTATCCAACCGCCGTGACGGTTCCGGCGCGGGGGCAGCGACCGCAGAGCATGCCAAGCCCACCCAATAACGACATGGGCTCGGTAACACAAGACAGGGACCCGACAATTCCGTCTGATCGGCAGCTGCTGTTGAGCGGATACGCGCCGTTGGTGCTCTATGCCGCCGTATGTACCGCAGGATGGGTTTTGTCGCGGACCAGCAATCGACGAGCGGCGATGACGCGATGACGCAGAACCCGAATCTGGCTGCACTATCGGCGGCGGGGATGTCGGTGTGGCTGGATGAGTTGTCCCGCAACGTGATCGAATCCGGCAAGCTTCGGCAACTGATTGACACGAGAAGCGTTGTCGGCGTGACCACTAACCCGTCCACCTTTGAGCGCGCACTTGCAGATGGCCGCGCCTATGACGGCCAGATCGCGGAGCTTATGGCCCGCGGTGCCGACATCGACACCGCAGTCCGCACGGCGATCACCGACGACGTCCGGGCGGCCTGCGATGTGCTGCGCCCGCGGTGGGAGGCCTCCGACGGCGTCGACGGAAGAGTCTCCATTGAAGTCGACCCGGCGCTAGCCCACGACGCTGACGCGACAGTGACGCAGGCCGTCGAGTTGACCAAAATCGTCGACCGGCCCAACGTTTTCATCAAAATACCGGCCACCGCGGCGGGCCTGCCCGCGATCACGGCGGCGCTGGCCAAAGGTGTCTCTGTCAACGTGACGCTGATCTTTTCCGTGCAACGGCACCGAGCGGTGATGAACGCGTACCTGGCCGGTCTCGAAACCGCCCAGCACGCGGGCGCTGACCTATCCCAAATCCATTCGGTGGCGTCTTTTTTCGTGTCCAGAGTGGACACCGAAGTCGACAAGCGACTCGAGGCGATCGGCACCGATGAGGCACTCACACTGCGGGGACAGGCGGGCATCGCCAACGCGCGATTGGCCTACGCGGCCTATCAGCAGGTCTTCGAATCCGAGCCACGCTACGCCGCGCTGCGTGCTGCAGGTGCACGCACCCAGCGCCCGCTATGGGCCTCCACCGGAGTAAAAAACACCGCCTACCCCGACACCATGTACGTCACCGAACTGGTGGCACCAAATACGGTCAGCACCATTCCTGAACCGACGCTGGAGGCGGTGGCCGACCACGGCGTCATTCGCGGTGAAACCGTTACTGGCAAGGCGGTGCAGGCGCAGGAGGTGTTCGACCGGCTGACGGCGGTGGGTATCGATCTGCCCAACGTGTTCGCTGCGCTCGAAGACGACGGCGTTTCCAAGTTCGCGGCGTCCTGGTCGCGGGCAATTCGACGCTAAAAGCCTTGCGGCGCTTCCACGTTTCACCGATCTAGGAGACCGATCTGATGTCCACCTCGGCGCCCCTTTTGGGAGGGCTTCGGGCCAGCCGGCCATTCCCGGAGCGTACTGGTCCTAGGGGTAGCCTGATCTACAAGCTCATCACCACGACCGATCACAAATTGATCGGGATCATGTATGTCGTCGCGTGCTTTACGTTCTTTTTCGTCGGCGGGCTCATGGCGCTGCTGATTCGCGGCGAACTGGCCGCACCCGGGCTACAGTTTCTGTCCAACGAGCAATACAACCAATTGTTCACCATGCACGGCACGGTCATGCTGCTGTTTTACGCAACTCCGATCGTGTTCGGGTTCGCCAACCTGGTGCTGCCCCTGCAGATCGGCGCCCCCGATGTCGCGTTTCCGCGGCTCAACGCATTGTCGTTTTGGCTCTTTGTATTTGGCGCAATGATCGCCTTAGCGGGATTTATCGCACCTGGCGGGGCCGCGGATTTCGGGTGGACCGCCTATACCCCGCTTTCTAACGCGATCCATTCCCCGGGCTCTGGAGGTGACTTGTGGATCCTGGGGCTGATCGTCGGTGGCTTGGGCACCATCCTGGGCGGAGTCAACATGATCACCACCGTGGTGTGCCTGCGGGCGCCAGGGATGACGATGTTTCGGATGCCGATCTTCACCTGGAACATCTTGGTCACCAGCATCATGGTGCTGGTGGCCTTTCCACTGTTGACCGCCGCGCTGTTCGGGTTGGCCGCCGACCGCCACCTCGGCGCACACGTCTTTGACCCGGCCAACGGCGGAGTCCTGCTGTGGGAACACATGTTCTGGTTCTTCGGCCACCCCGAGGTCTACATCATCGCGCTGCCGTTTTTCGGCATCGTCACCGAGGTTATCCCCGTGTTTTCCCGCAAGCCGCTGTTCGGCTACTCCACCATGGTGTATGCGACCATCAGCATCGGGGCACTGTCGATCGCGGTGTGGGCCCATCATCTCTATGCGACCGGTGCGGTGCTGCTGCCGTTCTTTTCTTTCACGACATTCCTGATCGCGGTCCCCACCGGGATCAAGTTCGTCAACTGGATCGGCACCATGTGGAAGGGCCAGTTGACCTTTGAAACCCCCATGCTGTTCGCGATGGGCTTTATGGCGACATTCCTGCTAGGTGGCTTATCGGGTGTGCTGTTGGCCAGCCCGCCGATCGACTTCCACGTCACCGACACCTATTTCGTGGTGGCCCATTTCCACTATGTGCTGTTCGGCACCATCGTGTTCGCCACTTACGCCGGAGCGTATTTCTGGTTTCCCAAGATGACTGGGCGGCTACTCGACGAACGGCTGGGCAAGCTGCACTTCTGGCTGACGCTGATCGGGTTCCACACAACGTTTTTGGTGCAACACTGGCTCGGCAATAAGGGGATGCCACGCCGCTACGCGGACTACCTGCCCACCGACGGGTTCACCGCACTCAATGTCGTCTCAACGGTCGGGGCGTTCATCCTTGGGGCTTCGATGCTGCCGTTCGTGTGGAACGTGTTCCGTAGCTGGCGCTACGGCGAACCTGTCACCGTCGACGACCCATGGGGCTATGGCAACTCCCTAGAGTGGGCCACCAGCAGCCCACCCCCGCGGCATAACTTCACCGAATTGCCCCGCATCCGCTCTGAGAGGCCCGCCTTCGAACTGCACTATCCGCACATGATTGAGCGGATGCGCAGTGAGGCCCACTTCCTGCGCACACGAGCGAACACGCGATAACGGCCGCCGGAATGTTCACGGGTGAGGCGGAGACCGGATCTAACAACGAGGAACTGCGACCGGGCAAGATGCCGAGTCTGCAGCGAGCGGCCACTGGCACTGAACTAGCTCGTAATATATTGCCGCTAGGCCTCTTCCAATGCCTCGCCGAGCGATTGAAGAACCTTGTTGTGCTGCGCGTTGACAAGCGTGTGACCCACCACCAACGCAGCGACGACGGGCCACTCCACAATCCCAAATAGGGCCATTGCACCGACAGCCGCATAGAACGCCAGATGTTCCATCGCGGCTGCCCCTGGCCGATCAACCGTTGGCAATTGCATGCTGTTGGGTTGCTCCGCTCCGCGCCTTATCGGCTGTCCTGGACGCGTAGTTGACTGGCGAGTCGAATAGTAAATCGCGCAATTGTTTTCGTCCGCGGTTGAGCCTCGAGCCTACGGTTCCTTGCCGGGTATCCATCATGGCGGCGATCTCCTTGTAGGAGTATCCCGCTATGTCGGCAAAATACACGGCGATGCGAAACTGCTCTGGCAAGATCATCATTGCGGCCTTGAGGTAGGGGTCTGGCAGCATTTCGAGCGCCAGCTCCTCGGCCGACCGAAGCCCGCCGGGCGTGCGTGAGGCACTGGACACTAGCTGTTGATCGGTGATCTCACCGGCCGGATGTTCTGCGGGACGGCGCTTTTGCCTCCGATGGCTATTGATATAGGTGTTAGTCATGATCCGCCGCAGCCATGCTGTGAGGTTCGTTCCTGGTTCGAATGTCCGGAAACCAGCATAAGCGTTGAGCATTGTTTCTTGCACCAGATCCTCCGCATCCACTCGGTTGGAGGTCATTCGAAGAGCTTGCCGATGGAGAGGCTCAAGGAGCGGGATGACGGCGCTTTCAAATTGAGCGCTGAACGGGCCATCTGGCACCTTTGTACATTCCGGGCGCGGGCGAGCCACGCTAGGTCCCTGCCATCACGAAAACTATTGGCACGCACCCAGACTGGCCACCGCCAGCCCGAGTCAGGCAGGGCCCGGCTGGAGGGGACGGATGCGGGAGAGGGGTCCTGCCCTGACGCGAGCGTCTGGATGTAGCGGCGCCGGTCATCGCATCGTCTTCTTTGTGCCGCAGTACGTGCGTGACCAATTGCACTCTCACAAATCCAGGCCTCACGCAGCCCTGACCGCAGGTACGGTATTTCCTCGACTCCACAGAACCTCCGCTTGCCGTTCTGGGGCCAGCATTCACCGCCGAAGGGTGACTGGTCATCACCCGCCGGGGCAATTCATCCGGGTGAGCGCACGCGCCACTCACTACAGCAAGGTGGCCGCCCGGGCTGTGGCTACTTGCTGTTGTGGTGCGCTTGCGGCTGCGCTTCCTCCTCGACCCGCGATCGGCCCGATCGTCGAGGCCGCGCTGAGTCACCTACGGGGCTTGACCCGGATACCGACGGCGCGACGATCACGCAGATTGCAGCTGAGCTCGGTGTCAGTGAGACCACGCTGTCGGCGTGATGCAGGCCGCCGGCGTAATGCCAGCGGCGCCGCGACGCCGATGCTGTTGTAGGCATGCAGGACTCCAATGACGGTGGTCGCTGCTCCCATCGCCACTAGCGCGGCGACGAGGGCGGTCCTGCTGGCCCACGGTGTTGCCGACGTGCCCGAAGTGCAGACCTCCACGACCGTCACGCGCCGGGGTAGCCGTTGGGCAGCATCTCGCGTTCGAACGACTCGCGGCCCGTGGCGTCGAAACGTGCACACAGTTCCTGCACTTCGTCTTTCAGCAGCACGAGCTGTGATAGGCCAACGAGCTCGCCGTCGATCCGGATCGGCGAAACTGTCACCAGGATGGTGGTTTTCCCGTACGGCCTGGCCACGTAGCGCACCGGCTCGATTCGGCCGTCGACGAACAGCTTGAGCATGGCGTCGAACCGCGGGTTGGTGATCTTGCGGCGATGCCGTTCGTGCACAGAGTGCCCAAGGTAGGCAGGTTGGCGGTCCAGGTGCTCGGACGCCCATTTGTTGTAGTACATCACCGTGCCGTGCCGGTCGACGATGGTGACTCCGAGGCCGGCTTGTTCGAGGAGCCGATCCGCCCACTCGCTCAGCGCCCAGTCCGCGACGATCCTTTGATCGGAGACCTCGGTGCGATCAGCATGCGTTGTCATTCGATACCTTCCGGGTTGCTGTAGTACCTGCCGTCGGTACTCGGCATTAAACGAAGCGTGGACCGCCGGGAACCACGCGCACAATGAGTTATTTCGCGGGTCAGCCTTCGGCTATACCGAAGGCTGATGCGCTTGTGGCGGTTTGAGTACCCTGACGCTATGGCCTACGACCTCACCGATTTGGAACTCTTTCTGCAGGTAGTCGACCAGGGCAGCATCACCAAAGGAGCAGACCGCGCGCATCTGTCGTTGGCATCGGCCAGCGCGAGGATCACAGCGATGGAGAAGGCTCTCGGGGCTAGATTGCTGGACCGCCATCGGCGGGGTGTTGTGCCATCTCCGACGGGGTGGTTGTTGGTGGCACACGCCCGAGCGATCGTTGGCCAGCTGGCTCGTATGCGCACCGAACTGGCTCGCTGCTCCGACGGGCTGCAATCCACGTTGGTGATTCTGGCGAACACGTCGGCCACCCAAACACTGTTGCCGACCGCCGTGGCCAACTTCCTAGCCGCCCACTCCAACATCGACATCGAGCTGCAGGAGCGTCCAAGCCATGAGATCGTCGCGGCTGTCACCGAGGGTCGCGCCGAGCTTGGAATAATCGCCGACACAGTGGACTCGGGTCGACTCGCGTGCTCGACGCTGCGTCCAGACCGCCTCGTCGTAATCGTGCCGGCCGGCCATCCTCTCGCCGACCGCGACCAAGTTGCGTTCAGCGCATGTCTGGATTACCCCTTCCTGGGATTCGCCCAGGGAAATCCGCTGCAGGAACACCTGAGTGGCCAAACCCAGCCTCTCGGCCTTCGCCCCCGCTACCGGGCGCATCTGCCCAGCGCCGACGCAATTTGTGCCGCGGTGGCAGCCGGTGTCGGCATCGCCGTCATTCCAGCTTTGGCCGCCGCGCAATGGCCGTTTCGAGACCTACGCACGGTCGACCTGACAAACGCGTGGGCTCACCGCAATCTGCTGTTGTGTTACCGCGATCGGTTGCAATTATCCAGTCCTGCTGCAGAATTCAGCGCACATCTGGCATCAATCGAGTGAGCGACTATCCCAGGGATGCTCCGGACCAGCAGCTCCGGTTGATATCCGCGGCGCCTGCCGAGCAGTCCGCGTCATCGACCTCAACGTCGCGGCGCTGCATTTTGTTATCCCGCTTGGTACCACCCTCGGCGGTGTCCCTGTTGCCCTACGAAGGGCCCACACCCGCTACATTTCCCGCCTAACCACAAATTTTGTGTCCACTACATGGGGTGAAGGCGCTACCCACTTTGCGTGGTGCCTTGGATGACGAAAACTGTTGAGCTCCCGGCAGCACAGATCGCCGCGCTCTCACCGAGCGAGGCGTCGATCTGAGCGACCGGCGCGTCGCCGAGAACGCCATCCAGACTCAACACCGACCAGCTCGTGCATCGACTGCCGTCGTGAACTTGCCGGCCCGATCCACCAGTCTTGACGATTCGCCTGTCGTCTATCACCCGGGTGAGTGACCGAGGTGGGCGACGACAGTTCACCCCTTTACGCGCCATGCTCTTAACGTCTACATCCGCGCAGCCGTGTTCTGTTGTGTGAGATAGCCATCGCCCCGAACAAGGAGGACATAGTGAGCGCCGCCAGGAGAATGCTGGAAACCTATCCACGAGATCTAGGTCAGATCGACATCTCGAAGCTGGTCGCGTGTATCGACGCCTGTATTGAATGCGACCAGGCCTGCACAGCGTGTGCAGACGCCTGCCTCAGTGAAGAGGACGTCAATCACTTGACCAAATGCATCCGTACTTGCCTTGATTGCTCGGATGTCTGCTCGACAACCGGCCGCGTCCTGTCCCGGCACACGGGCTACGACGCGAACCTGACTAGGGCGGTCCTCCAAACCTGCGTCACGGCCTGTAAGACAAGCGCAGACGAGTGCGACAAGCATGCGGCGAAACATGAGCATTGCCGCGTGTGCGCCGAGGTATGCCGTCGTTGTGAACGAGCCTGCCGTGACCTTGTTGAGGCGCTCGGTTGAGACAACCACCGAGCGGGTGCGGGACTTCGCTGCGCGAGTGTGGCCTTTCAGATACGGGATGGAGACGGCGCTGATGGGCATTTCTGAATTCGATGATGTGCAGGCACATCTGCTCGAACCAGAAGAAAGCTTGGACTCAGAGCAGACTGGCATTGACCTCGACGAGGGCTACTCACCACCGGAACGCCCGCGCGAACTATGGGCGTGGGGTCTCACCACGAGGGAAGCGCGTACCCATGAAAGTCTGGCGCGCCGACTGGCCCGCGAGGTGCCCGAGGTGACCGATCAGTGGGATGGCGACGGAATCGGTGATAGCGCCGACAGCGATGGCGAGCGAATCGATGATCAGGTCGGCGACATGCGCGCGGGTCGGCTCGTCGCCTTCGACGTCGACCCTACTGATTCAGCTACGGATTACCTTGCCCACGACGTCGGCATCGACGGCGGCGCTGCCTCGGCGGAGGAAGCCGCCATGCACATCGTCGTCGATGAAGAGACCTGGTGAGGGATGGGGTCCGCCATGACCCGTCGCCGGCCAGTTGGTGAGGCTTGAGCTGTGGTGACCCGCATTGTGATCCTGGGCGGCGGCCCGGCCGGGTACGAGGCGGCACTGGTCGCCGCCGCACACGGTCCGGAGGTGGCCCAGGTTACCGTCGTGGACTCCGACGGTATAGGCGGTGCGGCGGTGCTCTGCGACTGCGTGCCGTCAAAGACGTTCATCGCCTCCACCGGGCTGCGCAGCGAACTACGCCGAGCGCCAAGGGAGTTCGGTATCGATATCGCCGACGCCAAGGTTTCGTTGCCCGAAATCCACCAGCGGGTCAAGATGCTGGCCGCCGCCCAGTCCGCCGATATCACCGCCGACCTGCTCAGCATGGGGGTCGAGTTGATCGCCGGTCGCGGTGAGTTATTGGACGCAACCCCGGGGCTGGCGCGCCACAGCATCAAGGTGACCGCGCCGGACGGCGCCACTACTGTGCGAGACGCCGACGTCGTACTGATCGCGACCGGCGCCAGCCCGCGGACCCTGCCATCGGCGCAGCCGGACGACGAACGCATCCTGAACTGGCGCCAGCTTTATGGCCTGGCCGCTCTGCCCGACCACCTCATCGTCGTCGGCTCGGGTGTCACCGGGGCCGAGTTCGTCAATGCCTACACCGAACTCGGTGTCGCGGTGACGGTGGTGGCCAGCCGGGACCGGGTATTGCCGTACGAGGATGCCGACGCCGCGTTGGTGCTGGAGGAGTCGTTTGCCGAACGCGGGGTCCGGCTGGTCAAAAACGCCCGCGCTCAATCGGTCACCCGCATCGACGACGGAGTTCTGGTCACGATGACCGATGGCCGCGCGGTCGCGGGTAGCCATGCGCTGATAACCATCGGGTCGGTGCCGAACACCGGTGGCCTGGGCCTGGAGCGGGTGGGCATCGAGCTCGGCCGCGGCGACTACCTGACCGTGGACCGGGTGTCACGAACATCGGTGCCCGGCATCTACGCCGCCGGGGACTGCACCGGCCTGCTGCCATTGGCCTCGGTCGCCGCGATGCAGGGCCGGATCGCGATGTATCACGCGCTGGGGGAGGCCGTCAGCCCGATCCGGCTGCGCACCGTCGCGGCGACGGTGTTCACCCGGCCCGAGATCGCGGCGGTCGGCGTTCCGCAGACGGCGATCGACGACGGCTCG
>NZ_DASXEP010000185.1:0-12250 GCF_036490025.1 Mycobacterium sp.
CGTCGGCTACTTCGCCAACAGCACCGGCATCTACAACGGGGACGACGTCGTGATTCTCGGCGTGCCCGTCGGCAAGGTGGAAAAGATCGAACCAGAGCCCGACCGGGTCAAGATCACCTTCTGGTACAACGACAAATACAAAGCGCCTGCTGACGCGAAAGCTGTGGTCCTGTCGCCGTCACTGGTAACGCCTCGATCCATCCAGTTGACGCCGGCCTACACGGGTGGGCCGGTGTTGCAGTCCGACGCGGTGATCCCACAGGAACGCACCGCGGTCCCGGTGGAGTGGGACGACTTCCGTCAGCAGCTCGAGAAGCTGACGCAGGTCCTGCAGCCCACCAAACCAGGCGGAATCAGCACACTGGGCGCATTCGTCGACACCGCGGCCGACAACTTGCGCGGCCAGGGCCCAGGTATCCGGGATACGATCATCAAGCTGTCGCAAGCGATTTCCGCTTTGGGCGATCACAGTGGCGACCTGTTCAGCACGCTGAAAAACCTGTCGATCCTCGTCTCCGCATTGCACGACAGCGGCGATTTGCTGCAACATCTCAACCAGAATCTGGCCGCGGTGACGAACCTCCTCGCCGACGACCCCAACGAGGTCGGAAACGCGGTTCGCAATCTCAACGACGTGGTCGGTGATGTCCAAAACTTTGTGGCCGACAACCAAGAGTCGCTGGGCACCACGTCGGACAAACTGGCGTCGGTGACGCAGGCAGTGAACGACAGCCTGGACGACGTCAAACAGCTACTGCACGTCGCGCCGACGGCCTTTCAGAACTTCCTGAACATCTACCAGCCCGCCCAAGCCACGCTGAGCGGTGCGCTGGCGGTCAACCAATTTTCCAACCCGGTTCAGTTCCTCTGTGCGGCAGTGCAGGCCGCTGCCCGTCTGGGCGCCAAGGAATCAGCGAAGCTGTGCGTGCAGTATCTGGCGCCGATCTTCAAAAACCGCCAGTACAACTTCCCGCCGCTGGGCGAGAATCTTTTCGTCGGAACCGCAGCCCGTCCCAACGAACTCACCTACAGCGAGGACTGGTTGCGACCGGACTACGTTCCCCCTCCGCCTGCGTCCGCCCCAGGCAACCCACCGCCCCCGGCAAATGGCGCCCAGCCGCTGGCGGCGGAATCGCCTGGCGCGCAACCGGTTCCGACTAACCCATCCGACGGCCTGCGCGGGATGATGACGCCACCCGGAGGTGGACATTGATGCCCCGGCCACACCGCATTCGCGTCGCCGCAGGGCTTTTGGCGCTGCTGGTCGCAGCCGCGCTGTCCGGGTGCGGTTTCCACGGCGCGAACTCGTTCAAATTGCCGGGCACCCAGGGCGGCGGCAAGGGTTCATACATCGTCCAAGCGCAGATGCCCGATGTTCAAAACCTCGAACAGAATTCCCGCGTCCGAGTCAACGACGTCACTGTCGGCACGGTGACCAAGATCGAACTTCAGGGCTGGCATGCCCTAGTCACCATGACGATCAACGGGGACGTCGACCTGCCCGCCAATGCAACGGCCACACTGGGTCAGACCAGCCTGCTCGGCTCGGTGCATGTGGAACTGGCGCCACCCGGGGGGACGTCACCAGAGGGCAAGCTCAAACGTGGATCACTGATCCCGTTGGCATCCGCCGGTGCTTACCCGTCCACCGAACGGACGCTGGCGGCAGTGTCGTTGCTGGTCAACGGCGGCGGCCTGGGCCAGATCCAGGACATCATCAAGGCGTTGAGCACCGGTTTCTCTGGTCGCGAGCAGGATCTGAGAAGCCTTCTGGGACAACTCGATAAGTTCGTCAGCTACCTCGACGACCAAAAAGGCGACATCATCGCCGCAACCGAAAGCCTCAACAACTTGGTAGGGCAACTCGCCGACCAGAAGCCGGTCATCGACAAGGCGCTCAAGACGCTGCCTCGCGCGTTGACCGTGCTCAAGGACGAGCGGAAAAACCTTGCCGACGCGCTCGGCGAGCTGAGCAAATTCGGGGCGCTTGCCGCCGACTCGGTGAACAGGATCAAGTCAAACCTGGTCAAGGAGCTCAGGGATCTCGGTCCGGTCGTTCAGTCATTGGCCGATGCCGGGCCGGCGTTGACCCGCTCGCTCGGATTCTTCGGAACCTTCCCGTTCCCGAAGGACACGCTCAGCAAATGGAACCGCGGCGACTATGCGAACTTGACCGCGGTCCTCGACCTCACGCTGAGCCGGCTCGACTCGGGATTTTTCACCGGCACCCGATTCGAGTGCAATCTGACCGAGCTGGAGCTGCAGTGGGGGCGCACCATCGGCCAGATGCCCAGTCCGTGCATGAACGGCAGCCAGTACAACCCCGGCAACCCGTTGGTCGTCCCTTACCACTTCGACCAGGGGCGGTGACATTGTGTTGTCGAAGCGGACGAAAACTCAATTGGTGGTTTTCGCAGCGGTCAGCTTGATCGCCGGCACCATCATGTTCTTCGCTTACATGCAGGTTCCGACCGTCTTTTTCGGAATAGACCGGTACTCGATCACGGTGAAGTTGCCCCAGGCGGGCGGCCTGTACCCAGGCGGAAACGTCACGTACAGGGGAGTCGAGATCGGACGGGTGCAGGCCGTGCGCCTTACCGAGACCGGCGCCGAGGCAGAGCTGCAGATGGATTCGGACGTCCACGTTCCCGCCAACCTCGATGCCCAGGTGCACAGTGTCTCGGCGGTGGGCGAGCAGTACGTCGAGTTGCTGCCACGCTCTGCAAAAGGGCCATCGCTGAAAGACGGCGACGTGATCCCGCTGGACCGCACGTACGTCCCGCCGGACATCAACTCCCTGCTGGCTGCGGCCAACCGCGGCCTGTCCGCGATCCCACGTGACAACCTGAAGACGGTGGTCGACGAGGGATATGTCGCTTTCGGCGGGCTCGGCCCAGAACTCTCCAGGCTGGTGAAAGGGACGAGCAATCTGGCGATCGACGCTCGCAAGAACCTGGATGCGCTCACTGTCTTGATCGACCAGTCGAAGCCGGTGCTCGACAGCCAAATCGCGTCGTCGAATTCGGTGCAGGCTTGGGCCGCCCACCTGGCGACCATCACGTCGCAGCTACAGAACAACGACTCCGCCTTGGCCGGCGTACTGCAGAAGGGCGGCCCAGCGGCCGACCAGGCCCGACAGCTGATCGACCGACTCAACCCCACGTTGCCGATCGTGCTGGCCAACGTCGTCAGTGTCGGCCAGGTGGGGGTCACCTACCGGGACAACCTGGAAGCCCTCCTGGTCGAGCTGCCGCAGGGCGCAGCCGACATCCAAGCGGTCGGGGTGGCCAACCGGAACACCAAGCAGGATTACCTTGGTGCCTACCTGAGCTTCAACCTGAACCTCGGCTGGCCCCCGGCATGTACCACCGGATTTCTGCCGACCCAGCAGCAGCGGGCCGCCAGCTTCGAGGACTACCCCGAACCACCGAAGGGCGACTTTTACTGCCGGTTACCGCAAGACTCGATACTCAATGTCCGTGGGGCGCGCAACTATCCGTGTGAGACTCGCCCGGGCAAGCGCGCCCCGACCGTCAAGATGTGCGAAAGCGACCAAGCCTACGTTCCACTGAACGACGGGTGGAACTGGAAGGGTGATCCGAACGCGACATACACGGGGCAAGGTGTCCCGCAGTACAGGCCGGGGGAGGAGCCGCCGGGCCAGGTTCCACCTCCGCTGCCGCCCGGTCCGCCGCCGCCACCGATAGCGGCCTTTGAATACGATCCAGGCACCGGCATGTACGTCGGGCCCGACGGCCACGTTTACTCACGAGCCGAGCTGACCCCAGGTGCCGCAAAGGAGAAGTCATGGCAGAACATGTTGATGCCTCCGCCGAAGAAGTGACCAAGCCGGACCAGCCTGAGTCAGGCACCCCCGAGAAGATGAGCTCTCTGGCGCCGGAAGTCGATCTTGACGACGCCGAGGACTACGACGACGCGGTTGACGCCGATGTTGACGAAGATCCCAAAGAGGTTGCCGCTCGGGGCAGGACGACGTCACCGGTACGGTTGGCGATCGTCGTGGGCGTGATTGCGATCCTTGCGGCAACCTCGGTGGCCGGCTGGCTGGCGTACCGGCAACATCAGGCACTTCAGGCGCAACAGCAGAACGAGTTGTTGATTCGGGTAGGGCGCCAGGGCGCGCTGAACCTCACTACGATCGACTGGCAGCACGCTGACTCCGACGTGCGACGCATTTTGGACTCGGCGACCGGCTCCTTTTACGACGACTTCGCCAAGCGCTCGAAACCTTTCATCGAGGTGCT
Organism: Mycobacterium sp.; assembly: GCF_036490025.1. Classification (GTDB taxonomy): domain Bacteria; phylum Actinomycetota; class Actinomycetes; order Mycobacteriales; family Mycobacteriaceae; genus Mycobacterium. The sequence continues at coordinate 4,266 of NZ_DASXEP010000185.1, forward strand.
CAAAAAGGCGCAGTCGAAATCAGTGGGAACAGTCACCGAAGCGGGCCTCGAGTCGCAGTCAGGCAGCGAGGCCCAAGTGCTGGTGGCCGTGTCCGTCGTCACCTCGAATGTCGGTGAGCCCGAGGCGGAGCCACGGCATTGGCGAATGCGAATGTCGGTGAAAAAGGTGGGCGACGACGCAAAGGTCTCGAACGTCGCGTTCGTGCAATGAGGAAGCGGCAGTTAGGCAACCGTCGCGTAGCGAGCCAATCAATCAGAGAGGGTGACATCCCCGTGCGTGTTGAAACCGAAACCGTGACCGGCCACGAACCGGCCGAGGTCTACACGGAGACAACCGATCATCCCGAAGACATCGAACGCGTAGTGGAATCGGAGGACGACGAATCCTCCGACGACACTCACACCGAGAGCGCCGACGATGTCAAGCCGCCGGCTCGCTGGCGCCGAATCAAGTGGTCACACGTGTTGGCCTTCGGGGTGTTGCCGGTTCTGGCGTTGGTGATAGCAGCGGCCGCAGGTTTCTTGAAGTGGCGAGACGCGTGGGTCCGCGGGTCCAGGGCCGCCGGCATCGAATCCGTTGCAGCCGCCAAAGATTCGACTGTTGCGTTGCTGTCCTACCAGCCCGACACCGTCGACAAGGATCTGAGGGCCGCCCAAGACCGGCTGACCGGCGGCTTCAAAGACTCCTACACACAGCTGATCCAGGACGTAGTGATCCCCGGCGCAAAGAAGCAGCATATCTCGGCGGTTGCCACTGTTCCTGCCGCCGCTTCGATTTCGGCGACTCCAAAACACGCGGTGACCCTGCTGTTCGTGGACCAGACTGTGATCGTTGGCAACGACGCGCCCACCGATACGTCGTCCATCGTCCGGGTGACGATGGACAGAACCAGTGGCCGGTGGCTGATCTCGGGGTTCGATCCCGTCTAGAGCGGTATGGCCGACGCAGACATTTTGCGCGTGAGCGTCACATGGTGATTTGCGTCGGACCGAAATCCTGGCAAAGCGTATATGGCGGCACGAAGGTGCTTGCGCATCCTTGGCCTCTCACGATGTACGTCGCGCCGGGCTGATAGGGATAACGCACCTCCGCCGGGTTCTGACCATTCACCGATGCGCATTCTCCCTGCGAGCCTCCGCCGGCTACCGACAGACATACCGTCGACACATTCGGTTGTGCATGGATCGTGCACGGTCCTGGGCGCAGAGTTGCTGATACCAGGCTTAATCCAGAAACTTCAACGACTTTCGGCTGCGTGAGGATGAAGGAACACTGTCCGGTTCCGTCATCGTCCGATGGTGACGCTTGTGAGACGCCCGCGGGGTAGGCGGCTTCGACAAATGCCATCAGCAGACCGGCCCATAACGCCATCAGCGAGCTCGGGATCATCCTTGATTGATTCGATAGGCACCAGAACATCTATCTCAACCTCCACTGATCGGCGTTCGCCACCAATGCAATTCGCAAAGCGGAACTGACTCGCTGCTGGGGGAAGACGTTTCGCATGTCTCCGCCTAGATGTTGCTCTGGCCCGCAAGGCGCTCTAGTGGCGACAATGCTTCGTTGAGGCTTACCCGATCCTCTGGACTCAACGCCGTCAGCATTGCTGCAAGCTGCGTGTGCCGTGTCGCCAGGGCATTGCACCGCATCGCGTGGCCGTGCGCCGTGATCCCGACCACGACCGCCCGCAGATCATTGGGATCGCGCGACCGGTCGACAAGTCCCAATTTCTGCAGTCGACGGATCGCCACCGTCACCGTTGGGGTACGGACCCGCTGATGGGCTGCCAACGCAGTCATCCGCATAGGTCCGCACTCCTGCAGGGCCATCAGGATCGACAATTGCGCCAGCGTGAGGTCTCCGGCCAGGATGTCGCCCGGATCGCGACGGCCCAACACCTGGAACACCTCGGATAAGACCTTGTACAACTCTGCCGCGCGCGCGGTGGCCCGCTCGGCAGCTTGGGTAGTTTGCTGACTGCGCGTGGGGCTCATCGGCGCCGAGACTGCGGTTTGTAATGCCATTACTTCCGCAGACCTCGTCTGGCGGGCGATCCTAATCCTGACATGCGGGAATACTATCCGTTATATAGTTTGATGTCTCTAGAAGCGGCGACAGGTCATACGTCGTCCAGCATGAAGTAGCCGCTGTCAGGTGATTGCGCCTGCGACCTTGAGCTCGATGAGGCGGTCGTCGTCGATGCCTAGTTCGCGCAGCACCCCGTCGGTGTGCTCCGCGAACTGCGGGGCTCTTGCCAGGCTTGCCGCGTCATCGTCGAACTTCACCGGATTGGCCACCAATTTCTGCGGATGACCTTCGGCATCAACGATTTCGGCGATGCGACCGTTGGCGGTCAGGGCTTCGTCATTGGCGATTTCCCACGCGTCCTGTACCGGGGCCCATTGTCCTCTGCCCTTGCGTAATGAGGCTTGGCACTGGGCGAAAGTCACGTTGCCGATCGCTTCCTCGACGATGTGTTGAGCGGTTTCGCTGTGCTCGGCCATCGCCTCGATCGTTGTGAACCGCGGATCTTCGGCGACATCGTGCAGACCCATCAGCCGGCAGAACTCCGGCCAGTAGCGCGTCGGCTGCAGCATCGACAACTGGACGAACCTGCCGTCGGAAGTCCGATAGGCGCCGGTGAGAGGGTTGCCCGGAGCCTGGGTTCGGCGTTCCACCTTCGGCAGCGGGCCGCCCATCAGCATCGCCATGTTCACGCTGAACTGAGTAGCCCAGGCGCCGACCGACAGGAGCGAGACGTCGAGCACCGACGGTTCCCCGGTGGCCTGCCGGCCATAGAGTGCTGCCGCCACACCTCCGGCAATGGTGATGCCGCCGATGTTGTCCCCGTAAGCCCCGGCGGGCATGAACGCGCTGTGTTCGGCATCGGGCGATGTGAGGCCGTCCGCGCTGCCGCCGCGGGCCCAGAACGCCGTCGCGTCGTAGGCCCCGGCATCGCGGTCAGACCCGTTGGAGCCGAAGCCGTTGCCAACGACATAAATAATGTCGGGGTTGACGCGGCGGACATCGTCGACGTCGATGGACAGCTTCTGGCGCGAGGACGGCAGGTAGTTCGTCAGGAACACGTCGCTTCGCCGGATCAGTTCGTCGAGCAGCGGACGCGCTTCGGAGTTGTCGAGTGCCAGCCCGACACTGCGCTTTCCGCGGTTGGGCGCCTCCATGATCGGCGCGAACGACGACCCGGGAACCGTCGCCGCGGCGCCCAACACCTTGACCAACCCGCGCTGGGCATCGCCGGTGACAGGATGCTCGATCTTCACCACGTCGGCGCCCCAGTCGGCGAGCACCGCGCCTGCCGATGGAACGAAGGTGAACTGTGCGACCTCCAGAACGCGAACTCCGTTGAGCGGCTTACGCATCAGATGTCCTTAAAGTGGGATTGGGCGCGATGCCCACTCAATGCATGATGTCTTGAACCTTCGTCTTCTCATAGCCTTTGAGCAGCGCCGGGCTGGCGTTCTCCATGTGACGCCGCCAATGCGCCTCGGCCTCAGTGCCTTCGCGAGCGGCCACCAGGTCGGCGAGCCGTGTATACGACCGCATCAGTTTGGTGTACTGCGCCTTGGGCACGACGTTCTGAACGCTGAGAAATGCTGCGGTCATGTGCTTTTCGAAGACCTCGTGCAGCATGCCGGCGATCACGGTCAACGTCGCGTTGCCCGACAGCTCCACCAGTCGGCGGTGCAAGGTAGTCGAGGCTGCGCCCAACTTGCCTGTCTCCCACGCAGCGGGGATCTCATCGATGAGGTCGCGCAACTCGCGGTGGGCCGCTGCGGTGCCGTTCTCTGCGAGTAATCGAGCCGCGTACGGTTCGATACCCATCCGTGCGGTCATCACGTCGGCGAGGGTGGTGCCCGCCAGGGCGAGCAGGAAGCCCGCCGGCCGCGCGACGATTTCGGGGCCCGGGACGCGAACCCGGGCACCGGTGCGTGAGCCGCGCCGCACCTCCACGAGGCGATCGGACTCCAAGACTCGCACCGCTTCTCGCAGCGATGGCCGGCTGACCTGGAAGTGATCCATCAGTTCGGCTTCGTAGGGGAGGAAGTCACCGTCTTTTAGCCGGCCCTCGACGATCATCCGCCGTAATGTGTCCGCCACGATCTCGGCCGTCTTGGGCGACCGCACCGCACCGTTTTTCTCTGAAACGGTCATCGGCGCGAGAGGTTCCCGTTTGGTCATCGTGACCTCCTGAAACTCGACATGTACTACTCAGTACACCATGTAAGACGCCGATCCGGGCGATCCGCGGTCTGCCTCAGCGCACCTGGGACAGAACGCGCGTTGCGGCTGCACCATAGCCGGCGCGGCGTCGGCGTCCGACCAGGAAGCTTGGCGGTGCTGCAAACGCCATGTCGGGCAGTCGTTTGCGAGTCGCCAGCATTTCGCGCGCCTGTGTGTCGTCCCCGCAGATCGCAATCGACCACAGCATATCGTCGGTGACGTGGTCGGCGATCGTTTCCGGTTGGCCGCTCCGGAAGGCCGAACGGATCTGGGCGACCTCGTCTGTCCAGCCGTGCAGTTCTACGAGTGAGTCGTAGGTCTTCACGGTGAAGTAGAAGGCGACCTGTAGCCGGGCGTCTCGGACTGCCCGGGCCGGGTCGTCGTTGTCGATCGCGGTGATCAGCCAACCCCAACGTCGTAGCTCGGCCGGGTCGCGTCCGCTTGATTCGGCGCCGCGCGCCAGTTCGGGCTCTACGACTTCGGTCCACCACCGATCCGTGAACAAGCCGTGCCCCAGCACGCCATCGGCGGTGCGACCCACCGTGCGCAGCATGATCTCGTTGAAGGCCCCGATCAGGATGGGTACGTCCAATCGGCCGAGCACTGGTGCACGGATGTCGGCGTCGATCGAGTAAAACCGTCCGTCGTAACGAATGCGCTCGCCGTTCTCGGCGTGCAGGAACGCCCTGATCACCTCGATCAACTCGGCCATCCGGGGCGCGGGGTGGGCGGCGTCGACACCGAACCAGTCCTTGTTCATCCGTGACGTTCCCGACCCAAGTCCCAGAAAGACCCTGCCCGGGGCGAGTGTGGATAGATGTCGGACCGCTGCGGCATGCACGAACGGGGACCGGGCGAACGCATAGGCAATCCCCGGGCCGATCTTTGCGCGCGAGGTACCGAGGGCCATCTCCGTCGCTGTTATGTAGGCGTTCAAGTCGGCGAACTCACCGGCGCAAAATGCCTGCGCTCCGGCAGTCTCGGCCTGCGTTGCCAGCGCGGGCCCCGGCCATGGCAGACCCCAGTCCATCTGTCCTCACATCCGTAGGTGTTACATCACTAACCTAGTAATACATGTGACTATACGTCTCGACCGAGGCGATGGACCATCGTGTCGGTAAACATTCTTTTTAGACAAATGTGTCAAAAATTTAGTAGCCTCGACGTGTTGGTGCTGCCGGGTGCCGTACGTGGAAGGGGCGTTCCGATAATGCAAACCTTGCCCAGCATGCTGCCCACCGGATGGTTTCAGGTCGCCTGGAGTGCCGATCTCGCCGTCGCAGACGTCGTCCCGATGCACTACTTCGGCCGGGATTTGGTCGCCTTCCGGCAACTGGACGGGGCGGTGAAGGTGCTGGACGCGCACTGCCAGCATCTTGGCGCGAGCTTGGCTCATGGGGGCTGCGTAGTCGAGGACGGCATCCAGTGCCCATTTCACGGCTGGGTGTGGAACGGAGTCGGCCGCAACGTCCGCATTCCGTACCAGGATCGGCCCAACAAGGCCCGACGAGTACGGTCCTACCCGGTCACCGAGCTCAATGATTCCATCCTGATCTGGCATGACAGCGCCGGCCGGGAGCCGCTGTGGGAGGCGCCGGATGCTTTCGCGGTGCTCGGCGATCACGTTCGCTCGCGGCAGTTCCACCCGTTTGGCGCCGAGTGTCGGACACGACACGAGCGGGTGAAGGTGCACCCCCAGGTGATCGCCGAGAACGCTGTCGACCCGCACCACTTCCAGTTCGTCCACCACACCCCGATCAGTCCCGTGGTGTTGCGCGAAAGTACCGACAGCTCGACCTGGGCGGCCAAGGTCGGCTTCGGCCGGAAGTGGAGCGACGGTCTTGACCGCGACGGCGACACAATGAACACCATCGAGATCTACTGGTCAGGCGTAGGTGTCAGCTACAACGGTGAACACGTCCGCGACGGAATCCGGGTCATCTCGATCTGCGCGACACCGGTGGACGACACCAGATCCGACATCTTCGCCGGCTACTGGATCAGCGAGGAAGAAGCAGCACGCCCCGATGATTTCGAGACGCGGCTGGCCGCTGCGAAACTCGCGCTTCCGGACGACATCAGAATCTGGGAGCACCAGAAGTATCTCGACCGGCCGGGCCTGGCGACCTCGGAGGGCGCGGGTTTTCGCGCACTGCGCCGGTGGGCGAGCGGGTTCTATCCCCAACCACGGGCCGCAGCCGAACCGGTCATGCATGGCGTCTGACAGCCCGTCCCGGACAACGCGGAAGTCCGACCGCACCCGCGAGTCAATTCTCGATGCTGCCCGGACTGCGTTCGCGCGCAAGGGTTTCTCGGGTGTCACCATCAGGGACATCACCGACCTCGCCCCGGTCACCCGGGCGAACTTCTACTATTACTTCTCCGACAAGACCCAGCTCTTCATCGAGCTCGGCACCGACACCTACCGCGAAGCGCTGGCAGTCGTCGAAGGTTTCATGGAGCAGGGTAGCCCGCCCAACAGGGCGGACATCGAGGGCTGGGTGGCCAGGTACTTCGAGTACCTGGACCGCAACGGCGCGTTCGTCATTCGCTCGACAGAGGACATGCCTCCCGATCGCAAATTTCGCGCCGCGGTCACCCGCTCACACCGCCGCACCGCCGCCGCACTCGGTGAGGGCATCGCAAAGCTAGCGGCGACACCGCCCGACCTCGACCCGGTGGCAACCGGGCTGGTGGTTATGGCGATGCTCGAGCGTTCGTGGCTGATGGTTCGCCACAACGAAATCCCTTCGACGACGCGCCAAGCGGTGCTCGTGGCGGCCACCGAGCTACTGTGGCGAACAGTTAACGGTCAGACCTGACCGGCGTCCATTCGCCGACCAGCTGATCGACCGTGGCCAGCCGACCCAGCACGGCAATAGTGTTGTCCAGCACTTGTTGTGCATATGCCTGAGGAGTTCCGCCGACGGCGTCGCGCGGCACGACGAGGTCGAAACCGGCCTGCGTGACATGTCCGGCAGTGTGGGTGATCGCCAAGTTCAGCGAAACGCCGGCCAGGACGATGGTGCGCACGCCGAAGCCCTTGAGCACAGGCAGCAATTCGGAGTCGAGCGTCGGGAACAGGCCGTGGTGGCGCGGTAACACCACATCGGTGGGCGCCAGCAGTTTGGGAAGCACTGCGGTAGAGGCGTTTCCGGGAGCCCAGTGCGCGGTTGCCGGACCCAATGCCCGCCAGATGCGCGCCGTCCCGGTCGGTCGCCCGCCGAGGTTGCCTTCGTAGGTCGCGTGCACTACTCGTGCGCCGAACTGGCGGGCGGAATCGAGAAGCCGGGCCACGTTGGAGACGAGTTCGGAGCTGTCGGCGGCCAAGGCGGGCAAGACGGATTCCGGGCCCAGTACGCCGTTCTGGCATTCCACACATACAACGGCTGTGGTGCCGGGATCCCATGGTGTCGGAGCCATCAGCCCAGTTTCAGAGGAACGCGCTCGAGGGAAAAGGTGCTCGCGGGGAACACGATCCGCGGTTCCTCACCCACTTTCACCGAAAACTCCGGAATGCGCCGCAGCCATTCGTCCACGATCAACCTCAACTCGAGACGGGCCAGGTGCGACCCCAGGCAACGGTGCGGCCCGCCGCCGAAGCCCCAGTGCCGGTGCACCTTTCCATCCATCACCACGTCATTGGTGGAGATCTCGTCGCTGTCGTCACGATTGATCGCGGCGACACACAACCGGACCATGGTGTCAGCGGGCAGTGTGACGTCCCCGATGGTGACCTCGG
>NZ_DASXEP010000142.1:0-58395 GCF_036490025.1 Mycobacterium sp.
CCGGCTCGAGTCGCTACTCGCCGAGTTCCGTCGTCGCCAGGCCGACATCGCTCGCTCGGGCGACAAACCCGACCGCATCGAAGTGGCCCGTGCGTGGCATGCCGAACTTGTCGACCACCAAGTGGCGGCGCCCGGGTGGCCTCGCGAAGTCGGTGGACTCGATCTGTCGCTGGCCGATCAGCTGGACTACTACCGGATGACCACGGATGCGGGTGCACCGCCGCATCCATGTCCGTTGTCGTTCATCCTCGCCCCGACGCTCATCGCGCACGGCACTCAGCCGCAGAAGGACCGCTTCCTGACACCGTTGCTGCGCGCGGACGAGTTCTGGTGTCAAGGGTTTTCCGAGCCCGGGGCGGGCAGTGATCTGTCCTCGCTGTCCACCCGCGCTGTCCGCGACGGCGATGTCTACCGGGTGACGGGCCAGAAGGTGTGGACCACGATGGCCGACCGCGCCGACTGGATGTTCGCGCTGGTTCGGACGGGGTCGGGGGACAAAGCATCCGACGGGATCAGCTATCTGTTGATCCCGATGAAAAGCCCGGGGATCACCGTGCGTCCGCTCCGCGACATCAGCGGCGCAGCGCATTTCGCCGAGGTCTTCCTCGACGACGTGGAGGTGCCCGTTGAAAACGTGGTCGGGGACGAGGGCGCAGGCTGGTCGATCATGCGTACGTCGCTGGGTCACGAACGGGCCACCGCGTTCCTGGCTGACGAGTTCAAGTACCGGCGCACGGTCGACCGGGTGATCGATCTGGTTGTCTCCCAACGGCTCGACGACGATCCGCTGGTACGTCAGGATGTCGCGCGGCTGGAGTCCGGCGTCCGCGCCATCGCCGCGAACAGCGCCCGCGCACTGGCCGCGGTGCTGCGCGGTGAGGATCCAGGCGCTGTGGCGTCGGTGAACCGGCTGGTGAAATCGGAGTTCGAGCAGGACATGCACGCGCTCGCGTTGCGTGCGACCGGTCCCCATGCCGCGCTGGGCAGCCGTGCACCCGACGCGGTCGACGGCGGGCGCTGGACGTTCGGCTACCTGATGAGCCGTGCGACCACCATCGGCGCGGGAACCGCGGAGATCCAACGCAACACCATCGCCGAGAGCGTGCTGGGGCTGCCGTCGCACCGGGGCGAGGGGAACCGGGTTGCCGCTGTCACGCCCGGCACTCCGCTTGCGCTGCTCGAGGAGGACGAGCGCGAGCTGCGCGAGGTGCTGGCGGCGACCCTTCGGACCAAGGTGGACGTCACGGCATTGCTCGACCGCGAGCGGCCCGTCGATGCCGCCGAACCCGAAGTGTGGTCGGCGCTCGTCGAATTCGGGCTACCGGGTCTTGCCGTCGATGAATCCCTGGGCGGCGCCGGCGCTCGACCACGTCTGCTGTACGCGGCCATCGAGGAAGCCGGAAAAGCCTTGGCGCCTGCACCGCTCGTTCCGACGGTGAGCGCGCTCGAGGTCGCGTTGCAGTGCGGCGCAAAGGCTTTGGTCCAGCGGATCACCGGCGGCACCACTGCCGCCTTCGCAGTTCCGGTGAACCACAGCGGCTGGGTGACCAGCGGCCCTGAGCTGCCCGAGTGGGACGGGGTGGGTCTTCACGGTGTGGTTCCGATTGTGGCGGGAGCACCGCACGCCGAGGTGTTGGTGGTACTGGCGCGCCTCGCCGGTGGCGCCGGTGACGTAGTGGTGGCCGTCGAGGCGTCGGGCGACGGTGTCGACGTGACGGCCCGTCAGCCGCTCGACCTGACCGCCACCATCGGCTCGGTAACGTTGAACGCTGCCGAGGGTGAGGTGCTCGCCGACGGAAACGACGTAGCCCGGGTGCTGGGTACGGCCCGCCGCCAGGCTGCGCTGGCGGTGGCTGCGGACTCGATCGGGGTGGGCTCGCGCGCCTTGGCGATGGCCGTGGACTGGGCGGGCGAACGCCACCAGTTCGGCCGACCGATCGGCAGCTTTCAGGCGGTGTCGCACCGGTGCGCGGACATGCTCGTCGCGTTGGAGGGTGCGCGCAGCCAGGTGCTGGCCGCGGCCCAGGACGAGGACTCGGGATACCTGGCGGATCTGGCCGCCGCGACCGCGCTCGACGCCGGCGTCGCCGCCGCCGAAGGTGCACTGCAGATCCACGGCGGTATCGGCTTCACCTGGGAGCATGCGATTCATCTTCTGCTGCGCCGCGCCCAGGCCAACGCCGTGCTGATCGGCCGTTCCGATGCGCTACGCGACCGGGCCGCCGGCGAACTACTGGCACCGTACCAACAGCGGGCGCTGAGCCGCTGAGACGTCACATCGAAAAGGAAGACGGCAACGTGGAATACGGCATGGGACCTGAATTGGAGACCTTCCGCGCCGAGGTACGCGCATTCATTGCGGAGCATGCACCGCCCATACCGCCGCGGGCGGGCGTGCGCAGTGCCGAGAACGAAGCCGAGCTCAAGTCGCTTCAGGACTGGACGGCGCGCCTGTTCGAAGCCGGCTACGTCGGCGCCGACTGGCCCGCGGAATTCGGCGGCCGCGACGACCGCTCGGCAGAACACGCCATCGTGGTGGCCGAGGAACTGGCCCGGGCGGCAGTGCCGGGCCTGCCGAGCGGCAACGCCCTGGCATCGCACGCATTGCTGCACTACGGCACCGATGAGCAACGCCGCAGGCATCTGCCCCAGATCCGGGCCGGCCGACAGCTGTGGTGCCAACTGTTCAGCGAACCCGGTGCCGGAAGCGACCTGGCTTCGCTGCGCACCCGCGCGGTGCTCGACGGCGATACCTACACCGTCGACGGGCAGAAGGTGTGGACCACCGACGGGCACTGGGCCGACTACGGATATCTGTTGGCGCGCACCGATTCCGACGCCCCCAAACACAAGGGCATCAGTGCGTTTATCCTCGACATGTCGAGCCCGGGCATCACCGTCCGCCCGCTGCGCGAGTTGACTGGTACCTCGGACTTCAACGAGGTCTTCTTCGACTCGGTCGAGGTGCCTGCCGAGGCAATGATCGGAGCGCCGGGGCAGGGCTGGGGGATTGCGAACGCCACGCTGGGGCATGAACGCACCAGCGTGGGCGCCGCGGTCGTCAAGCTGCGGCTGGCCATCGAAGGACTGGTCGACCTCGCCGCCCGGGTCACCGTCGACGGTCGCCCCGCGATCGAAAGCGATCGGGTCCGCGATCGGATCGGTGAGTTCAGTGCCGGGGTGGAGGCGCTCTCCGCGCTGACGTACGCCAACCTCACCCGCTGGCTGCGCGGCACCGAACGCATGCACGACGGCGCGATGGCCAAGCTGATGTTCAGCGAATTGAATCTCGAGATGGCGCGTTTCGCCGTCGAATTAGGTGGTGAGGTAGGTGTTTTGGTGGAAGGCGACCCGAATGTTCTGGATGGCGGTCGTTGGCAGGACGAATGGCTCTACGCCCGGGCCTACACCATCGCCGGCGGCAGTTCGGAGATTATGCGCAACCTGATCGCCGAGCGGGGCCTGGCGCTGCCGCGGGACCGGCGCTGAATGTCAGGCCGTGAGCAGCGCCGCCCGGTGTTCGCCGACGCTCCCGTTGAAGGCCTCGTCGACCTTGATCCGGCGCAGGAACAGATGCAGGTCGTGCTCCCAGGTGAAGCCGATGCCGCCGTGCACCTGCAGCGCCGCGCCGGCCACCTTGGCGGCAGCCGACTTCGTGTACGCCGCCGCCGCGGACGCGGCCCGGGACCGTGCGGGCGCCGACGCGGTATCCAGCGCGAGCGCCGCCGCCCACAAACTGGCCCTGCCGGCCTCCACCGCGACGGCCATGTCGGCGCAGTGATGTTTGACAGCCTGGAACGACCCGATGGGTGCGCCGAACTGTTCGCGCTGGCACGCATAGGCCACCGTCATGTCGAGCAACCGGGCCGCCGCGCCCAGCGCGTCGAACGCCCGATGCACCGCCAGCGCGTCGCGCAGCAGTGCCAACGTGCCGGAAGGCAACTGGGTCCAGTCGGCGATCGTCGCGTCGAGGTCCATTCGCGCCCACGAACGGCTCAGATCGAGCGTGGACATCCCCGACAGCGTCGGGGCATTCAGGACGACCAGGTACTCACCGTCGTCCGCCTGGCCTGCCACCGCGATGGAGCCCATATCGGCGGCCATCGGCACCGGGCGGGTGACACCCGGCAGCCGCAGCGCATCGCCATCGAGACTGGCGTCGGGACCAAGCGCCAATCCGGTCAGTTCGCCGTCCTCGGCGGGCGAGCCCACGCGGTCGAACAGCCAGCCCGCGATGTTCAGATCCGCGACCGGGAGCGAGCTCGCGGCGTATCCGTGCGCCTCGGTGACGACGGCGAGATCCACGTGGGTGCCGCCCATTTCGGGGGTCAGGAGTGCGAGCAGGCCCGATTCGGCGGCATGGGCCACCGCTGCGGAATCGACGGTGACAGGCGCGGCGTCCAGCGTTGCGCGGATCCTGGCGACCGGGTCGTTCTTGGTGAGCCAGGCCCGCTCGGCGGCGGCGAGTTGGTCTTGTTCGTCACTCAACCCGAAGTCCATCGCAACCCCTTCTACTAAGTTGACCTAGTAAACCATGTCCTCTAGGTTCAGGTGACAGGCTTTCGCCGGGAGGGCCGATTCGGAAAGTCAAGATGACGAGCATTCACGAGGCGCTGGGACGGCTCTGGGACGCCAACGACCACGACCGCATGCTGGAATGCGACGGGCGCTGGGTGTCCTGGGGTACCGTTCGGTCGCTCACCGAGCGGATCGACGGGGAGTTGACCGCGGTGGGGTGCGGCGCAGGTGGCCGGGTCGCCGTCGTGCTGGGCAATCGGATGGAGTCCGTCGCGGCGCTCATCGCGATCTTCCGGGGCGGACGCACCCTGGTGACCATCAGTCCGCTACAGCCGCCGGAACGGCTGAGCGCCGATCTCGCTGCAGCGCAGGTGTCCTTCGTCCTGGCACCGTCGGCGCTGTGGTCCGAGGACGCATTCAGCCGCGCCGTCGCCGAACTCGGCGCAACCGGCTGGAGCCTCGACGCCGATACGGTCGCCGTCCGGGCCCCGGGGACAACCGACGCGGCGAACGGCGATCCCACCGTGGCGATCGAGATGCTGACGTCGGGGACGACGGGCGCCCCGAAGCGCATCCCGTTGACCCGCGCACAGCTGGAGGCCTCCCTCGCGGCGGCGTTGCGGCACAACGACCGTTCCGACGCCAGGACCAAGCCCCCGCTGTCGGGCACCGTGGGCATGGTGACATTGCCCATCGTGCACATCGGCGGGCTGTGGGCGTTGTTGCAGTCGCTGGTGGCGGCCCGTCCGATCGCGATGCTGGACCGCTTCACCGTGCCGGGATGGCATGCCGCGATCAAGGAGCATCGACCCGCCGTCGCCGGGCTGCCGCCGGCGGCGATCCGGTCAGTGCTCGACTCCGACATCCCGCGCGAAGATCTGGCGAGCATCCGCGCCATCAACGCGGGCACCAGCCACGTCGATCCCGAACTGGTCGACGCGTTTTACCAGCGGTACGAAATCCCGATCCTGGTCGTCTACGGCGCGACCGAGTTCTCCGGCGCGGTGACGGGCTGGACTGTCAAGGACTTTCACACCCGATGGACCGACAAGAAGGGCAGCGTCGGGCGGGCTTTCCCCGGGGTGGGGCTGCAGGTCGTCGACGACGACGGCGCTGCGCTCGGCCCGGGGGTCAGCGGCAGGCTGCAGGTCGCCACCCCCCAGGCCGGCAGTCCCGGTGAATCCTGGGTCACCACAAGTGATTTAGCGCACCTCGACTCCGAAGGCTTCCTGTACATCGACGGTCGCGCCGACGACGTGATCATCCGCGGCGGCTTCAAGGTGGCGCCGGAGACCGTGGTCCGGGCGCTGCGCGCGCACCCGGCTGTCGCCGACGCCGCTGTAGCGCCGATGCCGGACCGGCGATTGGGCGATGTCCCCGTTGCGGCTGTCGAGTTACGCAGCGGTGCCGCAGCCGATCCCGAAGGTCTGCGCGAGCACTGCCGGGCCATGCTTACCCCTTATGAGGTGCCGGCCCGCGTCTTCGTCGTCGACGAGTTGCCTCGTGGAGCGGCGCTCAAGGTCGACCGGCGCCGTCTGATCGCACTGCTCGAGGACCTTGGCGTGCCGACCGTTCAACCGGCTGGAGCGGGTTGAAACTCTCGCAATGCCAATCCAATCCGAAGGAGGCACACTGAGCATGGGTCGAGTTGAGGACAAAGTCGTTCTGATTACCGGCGGCGCCCGCGGTCAGGGCCGCAGCCACGCGGTCAAGCTGGCCGAGGAGGGTGCTGACGTCATCCTCTTCGACATCTGTCACGACATCGAGACCAACGAATACGCGTTGGCGACATCGCGCGACCTCGAAGAAGCCGGTCTGGAGGTGGAGAAGACCGGCCGCAGGGCCTACACCGCCGAGGTCGACGTCCGCGACCGAACGGCGTTGAGCCGCGAACTTGCCAACGCGGTCGCCGAATTCGGCAAACTGGACGTGGTAGTCGCCAATGCGGGCATCTGTCCCTTGGGCGCCGATCTCCCGGTTCAGGCCTTCGCCGATGCCTTCGACGTCGACTTCGTCGGTGTGGTCAACACCGTCCACGCCGCGCTGCCGTATCTGACGTCCGGCGCGTCGATCATCACCACCGGGTCGATTGCCGGGCTCATCGCGGCCGCACAACCCCCCGGGGCCGCCGGACCGCAGGGTCCCGGCGGGGCGGGCTACAGCTACGCCAAGCAGCTGGTGGATTCCTACACCTTGCAGCTCGCCGGGCAGCTGGCGCAGAAATCCATCCGCGCCAACGTCGTTCATCCCACGAACGTGAATACGTCCATGCTCAACAGTGCGCCGATGTATCGGCAGTTCCGGCCGGACCTGGAGACGCCGAGCCGAGACGACGCGCTGCTGGCGTTCCCCGCCATGCAGGCGATGCCCACCCCCTACGTCGAAGCCTCGGACATCTCGAACGCGGTCTGTTTCCTGGCTTCCGACGAGTCCCGGTACGTGACCGGCCTGCAGTTCAAGGTCGACGCCGGTGCAATGCTGAAGTTCTAGGAGGATCAATGACCACCACCGAGAAGACCGGCGCCGATGCGGCCGCCGAAGAGGGCAGCATCACCGACGAGGACATCGAACGCGCCAAGGGCCAGATCGGAATTCCCGTCCACCAGCGCGACGAAGCGTGGCACAAGCTGCCCTCGGCCGACGCCATCACGCACTTCGCCTTCGGCTGCGGTGACGACAACCCGTTGTTCCACGATCCGACGTACGGGCCGTCGACGCGCTGGCACAGACAGATCGCGTCGCCGACCTTCCCGATCGCGACGGGCCTGGACCAGACCCCGAAGTTCACCGATCCGGAGCGGAAGAAGTTGTTCCGCGGGCTGTTTCGCGGTACCGGCAAATACTACTCGGGGGTGAAGTGGACGTGGTACCGCCCGATCTATGCCGGCCGGCCGGTGTTGGCGGAGAACTACACGCTCGACGTCCAGGTGAAGGACAGCGAATTCTCCGGTGGGCGTTCGGTCAAAGAGACTTACCGGTATCTCTACGTCGACATCGACGGCAACCCGATCGCGACCCGTGACGAGTCCTACATCAACGCCGAGCGTCACGGCTCGAAGAAGTCCGGCAAGCTCAAGGACATTGCCCGCAAGCACTGGAGTCCCGAGGAGTTCGCTCAGGTCGAGGAAGAGTACGAGGCAGAGGTACGGCGGGGCGCCGACCCGCAATGGCGGGAGGATGTCTCGGTCGGTGCTGAACTTCCGGGAATCATCAAGGGCCCGTTGACCGTGGTCGACATCATCTCGATGCACATGGGATGGGGCTGGGGCGGCTACGGCGTGGGGCCGCTGAAATTCGCCCACCAGTTGCGCAAGCGGATGCCGGCCTTCTACGAGCCGGATGAGTACGGCGTACCCGACGTCGTGCAACGACTGCACTGGGATGCCGAACGCGCTCAGGCACTGGGTATTCCGGCGCCGTACGACTACGGCCAGATGCGTGCGGCGTGGGTGAGCCACTTGCTCACCAACTGGATCGGTGACGACGGCTGGCTGGCCGAGATGGACCTGCAGTTGCGTGGCTTCAACTACCACGGGGATGTGCACCGGTGCACCGGGACGGTCACCGCGAAGGGCGACGGGGCCGAAGACCCGGTCTCGCTGGACGTCTTCGCGACCAGCCAGCGTGACGAAACCACCACGCGGGGCACCGCCAAGGTGCTGCTGCCGTCGAAGACGACCGGCGCTGTGGTGCTGCCGATCCCGGATGCCGATCTCAGAAGGCGCGGCGCGCAAGTCGTTTCGCGCATTTCGGGGAAGGTCGGCGAAGAGATGCGACGACTATATGGAGAGTGAGACCAAAACATGAAGAGACTCGTTCTAGAGCCGGAGCACGAGGCGTTCCGGGAGACGGTGCGTCAGTTCATCGATCGTGAGCTCGTGCCCAACGCCGAGCAGTGGGAGAGCGACCGTCTCGTCGACCGCTCGGCGTTCGTCGCTGCCGGCAAATACGGACTGATCGGGTTCAACATGCCGGAGCAGTACGGCGGCGGCGGAGTGGACGACTTCCGGTTCAACGCGGTGATCGACGAGGAGATCGCCCGCTACGGAGGGCCGGCACCGTCGCTGAGCCTGCAGAACGACGTTGTGGGCCCGTACTTCTCGTCGCTGGCCAACGACGAACAGAAGCAGCGCTGGCTGCCGGGCATCATCAGCGGCGAGCTGATCGTCGCGGTCGCGATGACCGAGCCCGGCGCGGGCAGTGACCTGGCCGGTATCCGCACCTCGGCCGTCCGCGACGGTGATGACTGGATCATCAACGGCGCCAAGACGTTCATCTCGTCGGGTATCAACGGCGACCTGGTTGTGGTGGTCTGTCGTACCGACCCCGAAGCCGGCCACAAGGGCTTCACGTTGCTGGTAGTCGAGGCGGGCATGGAGGGCTTTTCCCGCGGCCGCAAGCTCGAGAAGATGGGGTTGCACTACCAGGACACCGCCGAGCTGGCCTTCGAGAACGTCCGGGTGCCGTCGGCGAACCTCTTGGGCAAGGAGGGACGGGGCTTCTATCACCTGATGCACAACCTCCCGTCGGAACGGTTGTCCATCGCCATCTCGGCCATCGCCGGCGCACGCGAGACCTGGCGGCAGACATTGCAATACGCCAAAGACCGCAAGGCTTTCGGCCAGTCGATCGGCAGCTTCCAGCACAACCGGTTCCTGTTGGCCGAGATGGACACCGAACTCGACATCGGCGAACAGTACGTCGACCGTTGTCTGCAGGCCGTGGTGGACGGCGAACTGACGGCAGTCGAGGCATCGAAAGCCAAATGGTGGTGCACCGAGACCGCCAAGAAGGTGATCGACGGCTGCGTCCAGTTGCACGGCGGCTACGGCTATATGACCGAATACCGCGTCGCCCGCGACTACATGGACAACCGCATCATGACGATCTTCGGTGGCACCACCGAGATCATGAAGGACATCATCGGCCGCGATCTCGGGCTGTGATTCCGCTGTGGTGAACGGCATCTCGACCGAGCACGACGACGCAGTCATGCGGATCCGGCTGGACCGGCCGGCGAAGCTGAATGCTGTCGACACCCCCATGCTCGACGAGTTGCGGGCCCGGCTCGGCGACGCCGCGACCGACGACTCGGTACGCGCCGTCCTGCTCACCGGCGCCGGCCGGGCGTTCTGTTCTGGCGGCGACCTCACCGGCGGTGACACCGCGGGCGCGGCTCACGCCGCCAACCGGGTGGTCCGGGCGATCACCTCGCTACCCAAGCCGGTGATCGCGGGGGTGTACGGTGCGGCGGTCGGCTTCGGATGCGCGCTGGCGCTGGCCTGCGACCTGGTGGTGGCCGCGCCGTCGGCGTACTTTCAGTTGGCCTTCACCCGGGTCGGGCTGATGCCGGACGGTGGTGCGTCCGCGCTGCTGCCCGGGCTGATTGGGCGAGCGCGTTCCGCGCGGATGGCGATGACGGCCGAAAGAGTGCCTGCGGCAACCGCGTTCGAGTGGGGGATGATTTCACATCTCACTGCCGACGGCGATTATCAGTCGGTGCTTGCCGATGTGCTGCGGTCGGTTTCCGGCGGCCCGACGTTGGCGTTCGGCTGGACCAAGCGTGCGCTGGCCGCGGCGACCTTGACCGAGCTGGAGGCGGTGCAAGCGATCGAGGCCGAGGGGCAGTTGGCGTTGATCGACACCGCTGACTTCAGGGAAGGCGTGCATGCCTTTCGGCAACGGCGCACCCCGGGTTTTTGCGGTCACTGAACGAAGGAGAGCCGACGTGACAATCCAAAGGGCGCGAGTAGACGGGCTTGACGTCGAGTATGCCGACACCGGGCGCGGTCCAATCGTCCTGTTCGTGCACGGCGTCTATGTGACCGGCGCCTTGTGGGACGACGTCGTGGCGGAACTGGGTGATGGGTTTCGCTGCATCGCGCCGACCTGGCCGCTGGGCGCGCACAGCACATCCACCGACGGTGCCGACCTCGGCGCCGAGGCGGCTGCGCGGCGCATCGTCCACTTCATCGAGGCCCTCGATCTCGCCGATGTCACCGTGGTGGCCAACGACACCGGCGGCGGCCTGGTGCTGGCATCGTTGGGTGATCCGACGCTGGACACATCGCGGATCGCCCGTTTGGTGCTGACCAATTGCGATAGCTACGAACACTTTCCGCCCGGCTCCTTCGTCCAGATCGTCAAGCTGTGCCGTTTCAGCACCGCGCTCGGTGGTGCTGTTGTGCGCCTGCTGGCCACCGGTCCGGGGCAGGTTTTATTCCTCAAGGCCGTGTCCAAGCACCCCCCGGCTCCCGAACGCCAACGGGAGATCTTCGGGGCGTTCGCCACCAGCGGGGCGGCCCGCCGCGACGCGGTCACGGTGACCGCCGCACTGGATCCGGCTCTCACATTGCGCGCCGCCCCGGCGATCGAGGCGTTCGACAGACCCGTCACCTTGGCGTGGGGCACCGAGGACCAGCTGTTCCCCCTCGACCACGCCCGCCGACTGGGCGACGCATTCCCGCATGCCACGTTGATCGAGATCCCCGACAGCTCGACCTTCGTCATGCTCGATGCGCCAAGGGAACTCGCCGAAGCGATCCGCAACGGCTGCTAGGGAGCATCGCTGATGGACCAGGGTTTGCCCGGCGCGGCCGTCTGCGCTGACCAGCGATCTGGTTCGGCTGGCCGTCAGTGTGTCGATAGTAGACCTCGACAATACTTACCTAGTAACCTATGTTGGCACTACGTCAACGCGGCCGGCAGGACGGAGGTGAGCGGATGCAAAAACCGATGACCGGCGTACGCGTCCTGGAGGTTGCCCAATTCACCTTCGTGCCTTCCGCCGGCGCGGTCCTCGCCGACTGGGGTGCCGACGTCATCAAGATCGAGAACCCGGTCACCGGAGATGCCCAACGGGGACTCGTCACGGTCGCCGGTCGCTCCGCCGCCATGCCGGGAGTCTCGTTTTCGCCCACGATCGAAGCCCCTAATCGCGGCAAGCGCAGCGTCGGACTGTCCCTGGCGTTGAACCAGACTCGGCCCGCGTTCGAGGAACTCGTCAGGCGCAGCGACGTCTTCCTGACCAACTTGTTGCCTCAGGCGCGGGCGAAACTACGGATCGACCTCGATGAGGTACGGCGTATCAATCCGTCGATCGTCTATGTCGCGGGCAGCGGCTTCGGGAGCGAAGGGCCCGATCGCGACACGGGCGCGCACGACGCGACGGCCTTCTGGGCGCGCGCCGGCAACGCCGAGGGAGTCACCCCGACGGAATCCGAGGTGCCGACCGGTATGCCGGCGGGCGCGTTCGGCGACAACATCGGCGGCATCACCATCGCGGGCGCGGTCGCCGCCGCCCTCTACGGCAGGCAAACGACTGGGCAGACATCCGTCATCGACGTGTCCCTGCTGGCGGTCGGGGCGTGGGCTAACCAGTCCAGCGTCAACCTCGCCATGCTCTACGGCTGTCCGCTGCCGAAGATCGATCAGCGGACCCAGGCGCCGGGCAACCCGCTCACCGGCGCCTACCGGTGCTCGGACGGCCGCTTCATCCAGCTTTCGATGCTTCAGCCCACCCGGTACTGGACCGCCGTCTGCCGGCTTTTCGGACTCGCGGAAGCCGCCGTGGACGAGCGATTCGCCGCGCTGGAGTCATTGGCGGCGCACGCCGACGAGGCCACCACGCTGCTCGCCGACGCGATCGGGTCGCGGACCTTCGAGGACTGTACGCGGCTGCTGAGTCTGCTACGGGGCCAATGGTCTCCGGTGCAGGACGCCTGGGAGGTCGCCCATGACGAGTCGTTGATCGCCAACGGGCGCATCGCCGATGTCCGGGACGCTCAGGGTAACGAGCAGCGGCTGGTGGCGAACCCGGTGAAGTTCGATGAGGCGGCAGCCCACCTGACCCGGGCGCCGATGTTCGCCGAGCACACCGACGAGGTGCTGCGGGAACTGGGGATCGAGGATCATGAACTGATCGAGCTGAAGATCGAAGGCGCCATCACCTGAGCGTCGGTCAGGTTGCGACTATCGACGGCGGCGGCGTGAACCCGGGGTTCGCCAACGCCGTTGCCATACCGCTGCCGATCGGTCCATTTTGGTCGAACAGCGTCGCTACCCCGGTGGCGACCCCCGCGTGGCTGTAGTGCGTCACCGCAGCCAATCCGATGTAGACGCCGTCTGGCAAGCGACTGAGCGTGATCGTGTAGTCGGCATTGATGAACTGCAACCCCTCAGTGCCCCAATGGGTTAGTGAACTGGTGACATCTGCGGCCATGACGGCGCGAGTGAAGGGTGACAGTGGTTCGTCGTCGACGAGCAGCTTCGTCTCCCGCATCCACGCGAACTTCTGCCCGTCGTGTCGCCACTCGGTGATGCCGACACCCGGACTGCCCGCGACCGGGTCGCGACCGTACGAGTGAAATACCATCGGGAGATCATCAGCCAACACAACGGGCTCTGCCGGGATTTCGGGCATCGTGACGGGCGACGTCCACACCGTGTCCACGGCATGCTCGGTGCGGCGAAGGAACAGCGCACTGGCCCGGGCCACCATCACGTCGTCCTGCGTCATGACCGCGTCGACCAGTCGAAGTCGACGGCCGTCACGCACCACTGACGAATGCGTCTGCAAGGGTTGCAGCGCCACCGGCCTGAGCAGGTCCACCGTCAGCCGTGCGGGCTGAAGGTCGACGCCGTCGACTTCTCGCTCGACCGCTCGTCCCAGTAACCCGCCGACGTAGTTGCCGCTGATTGACGGACCCCATGGCCCTCTCGCCAAACGGGTTGGTACATAGTCTTTTCCGTCTCTGACGAAGAAGCAGGTCGGTCCTGCTGTCATCGGAGACTCTCTCGAAGTCGGCAGCGCTCGAGAAGGATCTGTGCCAGGCGTTCCGGATGACTGAACATGACGTCGTGGCAGGCGTCGACGGGGATCACCTCGTGCACTCCGCCGAGCGCGGCCATGCTCGCGTGCTGGGACTTTTGCGACAGGGCCCGGTCTCGGGTGGTCAGCACCCAGGTGCGCGGTACATCGTCCGGAAATCCGCTGCGGTCCACGGGTTCCGCGGGAATCCGCGCCGCTTCGGTGTACAACCTCGACATCGCCAGTCGGCGCTGTTGCTTCGTCATGCCGTTGCAGAACGCGTACTGTGCGGCCAGGCTTGGAACCTTGAACGGTCTGCCGCCTCGAGCGGCGAAGCGCGCGAAGGCCGCCAGCGGACCGCCCAAGGTGTCGACGATCGCCTCTCCCTGACGAGGGACGAACGCGCTGACGAGAACCATCTCGCGTACCCGTGCGGAGCCGAGCTTGGTGACGACGCCGGGGACCGTCACACCTGCCATCGAATGGCCGGCGATCACGATGTCGCCCAGGCGTTCCCCTTCGATGTCGGCGACGACGGAGTCCACCCATTCGCCGATGGTGGCGGTCGCGAGTTCTCCCGGCGTGCGGCCGCGGCCGGGTAAGTCCACGGCCAGTGTGCGCAATTCCGGCTCCTTGCGGCGCAATTCGGCGACGACGAGATCCCAACAGTCGCCGGCGTGTTCGCCGCCGTGGACGAGTACGAGGTCGGGCAGCGTCATGGTAGGCCCTTTATCGGTCGATCAACTGGCAGGTCAGCATATCGATGTCGGCACGGAAGTCTGCGAAGCTCCTACTGGCCGGCTCGATGGTGATCCACGTGACGCCGGCCTCGGCGTAGGTGTCCAGCCGTGGTTGCACCGCGGTGCAGAATTCCACGCAGTTGCCGGTGGCGAGCAGGTCTGCTTCGAAGGGGACGAATGAGACATCGGCTGCGACGCGGCCCAATTCGTCGCGCCGCTTGTTGACCTTCGCAATCCAGTCGCCGAGGGTTTCAACGTCCTCTAGCGGGCGGGCGCGGGTGATGGTGGCCATTTCACCCGACGCGGCCATCGGCATCCAGCCGTCGGCGACCTCGGTGACGCGGCGCTGTGCGGCCGCGCCGTTGCCGCCGATCCAGATCGGGGGACCGCCCGTGGTGAGCGGCGGTGGCAATGCGACGTGACCGCTCACGCCGAACTCGGGCCCGTCGTGGTCGACGCCGGCCCAGGTCGCCTTCCACGCCCCGATCGCCTCGTCGAGTAGGGCACCACGGTGGTCGAAATCAGCTCCCAACGCGTCGAATTCGGCCTTCAGATAGCCCGCACCGGTACCTAAGGTGAACCGACCACCCGAGAGCACGTCGAAACTCGCGGCAGCTTTCGCCGTCAGGAACGGATTGCGATAACCCGATACCACGATGTAGGTCATCAACCGGATGCGGGTGGTGGCGGCCGCGGCGAAGCTCAGCGACACGAACGGGTCGAACGCGTGGTGGCCGCCGCGGGCCAACCACTCCCGGTCGGGATATGGGTGCTCGGACATCGAAAAGGCGTCGAAGCCGGCGTCTTCCACCAGTCGCGCGACGTCGCCGATGCCTGCGCCCTCGCACCACCGGTCCCAATGCTTGACCGCCCGCATCGGGAACATCAGGTTGTAGTGCACAGCACCCCTATCTCACCAGCGATCGCGCGATGACCTCGCGCTGAACCTCGGTAGCGCCTTCGCCGAGCCGCTTGACCCGCAGGTCGCGAAACCATCGCTCCAACGGCAGCTCGGTGGAGATGCCCAGCGCGCCGTGGATTTGGATGCACCGGTCCAGAACTCGGTAGGCGGCCTCGGTGCCGAACATCTTGGCCACCGATGCGTCTACCCGGACATCGTGTCCGAGGTCGGCGTTCCAGGCGGCTTGGTACATCAACAGCCGGGCGGCGCGCAGGTCCACCTCGCTGTCTACCAGCATCCACTGGATGCCCTGCTTGTCGGCGAGCCTGCCCCCGAACACATCCCGGTCCCTGGCCCATGGGCAAGTGATGTCCAGAGCGCTCTGCGCGATGCCGATCGGCGCGGCCCCGTACACGATGCGGCCGTGCACCAGGAATTCGCTGGCCAGCGAAAAGCCCTGTCCCTCATCGCCGATCAGCTGTTCGGCGGGCAGCCGCACATTGTCGAAGTGCAGTTCGTAAGGGGCGAACGACGCCATGACCGGAATGGGGCTGAATGTGACGCCGGGGGTGCTCTTTTCGAGAATGAACGCCGAGATGCCGTGCCGACCCTCGCCGGTCCGGGCGTACACCACCCCCCAGTCGGCGTCGGGGGCGTGCGAAATCCACATTTTGGAGCCATTGAGCAGGTAGTAGTCGCCATCACGCGTCGCCTTCAGCTTGATCGCGCGGGCGGGGTCCGATCCGCCGGCTGCCTCGGTGATCGCGGTGTACGCCTTGGACATGGTGCCGTCGATGACGGGTCTTGCGTACTTTTCGAACTGCTCGGGCGATGCCTTGAACATGATGTTGGGCGGGTTGCCACCGAACGCACCGAGAGCCGGAAAGAAGGCTCCCATACGGCATTTCGCGGCTTCTTCGGCGACCACCACTTGGCCCAGCACACTGAGTCCGGCGCCGCCGTACTCCTCGGGCGTCTGCAGCGACCACAGTCCGAGCTCTCTGGCTTTGGCCTGCAACTCGACGAGCTGTTCGCGGGGCAGCCCGACCGTGTCGTGGTCCAGCTTCTCCTCGATCGGGTGAACCTGGGTCTCCATGAACCGCCGCACCGTGTCGCGCAGCATGACCAACTCTTCCGGCAGCTCCCATGCGCCAGAAGGCCGTTCGGTCATCAGACTCGCGCCGCTGCTGCCGCCCGCAGCTCGCGTGCGCTTTGCAGCTGCGGCTCGTGGTTGGCCTCGTATCGCTCGATCCACTCGTGTGGCAGCCTGCCCCACGCCTCACCGATCCGCAGCCGCTGCTCTGAGCTGAACACTTCCGCGGCGACGACGTCACCGACGAAGATGGTGTTCTCGTCATTGTCCAGCGACCTGGTGATGCGGCACTCGACGTAGCTGTGCGCGTCGAGCAGGATCGGCGCGCCCGTGACGCCCGGCTTGGTGCGTAGCTTCGAGATCTTGTCGCCGTCCCGGCCGGAACTGCCGCCCAGGGTCATCAGGATCTCCATCGACTTATCGATCTCGTCCTGACCGGCCGACAGCATGTGCATGACGAAAATGCCGGAGTTGACCAGCATGTCGTGGGTGCGGTTGTACTTGGTCAGGCTGACGGTCGCGCGGGGCAGTTCCGGCACGATGCTCGCCGAGCCGGCTGAGAGCGACATCAAACCGTTGGCGAAGCCGCCGTCGATCGTGGTGATCGCCACCGGGAACGGCCGGAGTCCGGCCAGCACCTTCTCGGCTGCTGTGATGTCGATCGTCATGTCTGTTTCTCCTTGTCGATGGGATTGAGGTCAGCCGAGTGTGAACGGATCACGGGTGTGTCCGGATAGCTCTACCCACATCGCCTTGGTTTCGGTGAAGTTCTTCACCGCGTCGATGCCGTTCTCCCGCCCGATGCCGCTGTAGCCGACACCGCCGAACGGAACATGCGGCGCGACAACGCGGTAGGCGTTGACCCACACCGTGCCGGCCCGCAGTTTGGCGGCCACCCGGTGTGCGCGGTGGACGTCCTTGGTCCATACCGCCGCGGCCAACCCGAACTCGGTGCCATTGGCGGCGGCGACGGCCTCGTCCTCGTCGGCGAAGGTCATCACCGCCAGCACGGGCCCGAAGATCTCCTCGGCGACGGCGCGCATCGAGGGGTCGACACCGGTCAGCACCGTCGGCTTGACGAAGTAGCCGCCGAGGTCGCCGGCGGGCTCGCCGCCGTAGGCGACCGTCGCTCCCTGCTCGCGGGCGGAAGCGAAGTGCGACAACACCTTCTCGTACTGCGGCAGGTTAGACACCGGCCCCATCTCGGTGCCTGGATCCTTCGGGTCGCCCAGCTTGATGGTCGCCGCGCGGGCGACGATCTTCTCGACCAGCGCGTCGGCGACACTCTCGTGGACCAGCAGCCGCGAGCCCGCCAGGCAGGTCTGACCGGTGGCGGCGAACACGCCGGCGATGACACCGTTGGCTGCGGCATCGAGGTCGGCGTCGTCAAACACCACCTGCGCCGACTTGCCGCCGAGTTCGAGGGAAAACCGGGTCATGTTCTCGATCGCGGCCTTGCCGACCTGAATGCCGGTGGCCGTCGACCCGGTGAACGCGATCTTGTCGACCCCTGGATGCGACGCGAGTGCGGCACCCGTCTGCGGGCCCCAGCCGGTGACGACGTTGATCACTCCGGGCGGAAAACCAGCCTCGGCGAACAGCTTTGCGAACGCCAGCGTTGATGTCGGGGTGTGGTCGCTGGGCTTGACGACGAACGTGCAACCCGCGGCCAGCCCGGCGGCGAGTTTCCACGTCAACAGCAGCAGCGGTGAGTTCCAGGGTGTGATGGCGCCGACCACGCCGACGGGTTCATCGCGGGTGTAGACGAGGTAGTTGGGCTTGTCTACCGGGATGACGTCGCCCTGCAGCTTGTCCGCCAGCCCGGCGTAGTAGAAGTAGTAGTCGGGCAGCGACCGCATTTGGCCGACCATTTCGCGAAGGAGTTTGCCACCGTCGCGGACCTCGAGTTCGGCCAGTTGCTCCGCCTCGCGGGCAATGATCTCGCCGAGGCGCCACAGCAGCTTGCCACGGGCGGTCGCGGTGAGCGCACCCCACGGTCCGTTGAGCGCGGCGCGGGCGGCGGCTACCGCGCGATCCACGTCGGCAGCTCCGCCGTCGGGTACCCGCGCCCACGGTCGGCCGGTGAACGGATCGACACTGTCGTAGGTTAATCCCGATGAGGCAGCGGCGGATTCGCCGCCGATCAGCAGGTCGAATTCGACCAACTGGTCGGCCGCGGTGTCAGTCATGCGTCCCACTCATCGAGTACGCGGCCGCTTCTTGTTGTTGAGCGAATCGGGGCTGGCGCCGGCGTTGCCCAAGTCGGTGAAGAACTTGCCGTGTCGGGCCGCGGCACTGGGGGTCAGATCGCGGGCCTCCCACATCGCGCGCACGGTTCCCTGAACGCCATTGGGTCGGCGCGCGGCGATTTCGGCGGCCAGTTCGAAGGCGCGGACGCGTAGTTGATCGTCCGGGACCACCTCAGTCACGAGTCCGATTCGCAGGGCGGTCTGCGCCGACATGCGCTCCTCGCTGCCGAGCAATGCCCAGCGCATCACCTCGCCGTAGGGCACACCGAGAGCCAGCATGCCCATTGGTTCCAGTGCCGAGACGATGCCCGCATTGGCGTGCGGATCGAAGAAGGTGGCCGTCTCACTGCAGATCGAGAAGTCGCACTCGTTGACGAAGTACATGGCGCCGCCGGCCACGATGCCGTGCAGTGCCGCGATCACCGGCTTCCACACCTTGTGCGCCTTCGGCCCCAGCAGTTCGCCCGGGTCTTCCTGGTTGAAGATGGGCTTGTGAGTCCACCAGGTGCCTTCGGTGACGTCGATTCCGGTGCAGAATGCGCGCTCGCCGTTGGCGCGCAGCACCGCGACCCGAATGTCCTCGTCGTCGCGGACGCGGGCCCATGCCGTGGTCAGGTCGGCGGCCATCTGCTCGGTGAAGCTGTTCAGCCGTTCGGGCCGGTTCAGGGCGACGGTGGCGACGTGTTCGGTGACGTGGAACTCGATGGTGGCCAGGTCGGTCTGCTCGGTCACGGGCGCTCCTCTGTCGATCCGGTCGGTACCGGCATCTTCGCACCCGGTTCGTTGACGTGGTTCACCTGGTTAGCGATCTCCCGTTTGAGGATCTTGCCCGCCGGGCCCAGTGGGAACTCGCGCAAGTACGCGAACCGGCGCGGCTGCTTGTAGCCGGCGAGTTCGGCGCGGCAGAGCGCAGCCAGTTCGGCGGTCAGTACGTCCCGATCGCTGACGTGCGAGGTGGGAATCACCGCAGCGACCGGCGTCTCGCCCCATTCCGCGTCCGGTACTCCGACCACCGCCACCATGTCGACACCGGGGTGTTGCGCGATCACCCGCTCGATCTCCGCCGGGTAGACATTGAAGCCGCCGGAGATGATGAGGTCGGTTTTGCGACCGGTGATGTGCAGGTAGCCCTCATTGTCCAGGTAGCCCAGGTCACCGGAGCGAAGCCCGTCGGGACGGAAGGTTTCGGCGGTCTGTTCGGGCCGGTTCCAGTAGCCGATTGCGTTGGCGGGGCTGGTGATGACGATTTCGCCGACGTCACCGGTTGAAGCGTCGTTGCCGTCGGGATCGATGATGCGGATCACGCACATCGGGGTCTCCCGGCCGCACGAGGTAGCGATCGAAGTTTTGCCCGCGACGATGTCGCGGTGATCCTGCGGGGTGAGAATCGTTGCCTGTCCGCCGCATTCGGTCAGGCCATAGCGTTGCTGCAGGTCGCAGCCGAGCAGGTCCATCGCTTTACCCGCCAACCCCGGCGGCACGGGGGCCGAACCGTAGGAGATGCGCCGCAGGCTGGACATGTCTCGCGGCGGGCCGTCTTCCAGGATCGCCAGCGTCCGGTGCAGCATCGTCGGAATGAACGTGGTGAAAGTGATGGCGCTGCGCTCGATCTCGTCGATCACCGCCTGCGGGTCGAATCTTTGATGAATGACCATGGTCTGGCCGAGGTACAGCCAGGACACCGTGCGCACCATGCCGCCCGCGGTGAAGAACGGCGTCGTCGCGAGCATGATGTCGGAGCGGTTGGCCTCGGTGACCAGATTCGTGTCCGCCGCCTGATAGAGCAGGGCGCGGTGAGTGTGCATCACGCCCTTGGCGCGACCGGTGGTGCCGCTGGTGTACAGGATGACCGCGACGTCGTCGGTTGCGACGTCGCGCCGCCCCCGGCCGGGTGTCGCCTGCGCCAGCGCTGTCTCATAGTCGGTGACCAACTCGCACGTCCCGAATGCCGCATTGGCGCCCACGCCCAATACGATTGCCAGATCACTCAGTTCGCCCAGGAACCTGTCCAGGTGGTCGGCATGGATGATCGCCGCGCGCGCTCCGGAATCGTCGCGGACGTGGGCCACCTCGTCCGGAGCCAGCCGGATGTTCACCGGCACCGCGATCAGCCCCGCCTTGGCCAGGCCGAACGAGATCTCCGGCCATTCGATGCAGTTGCGCGCGAGCACCATCACCCGGTCGCCCGGTTCCAGCCCCCGGCGTGTCAGGAAGCCGGCCAGCCGCCGCGCCCGCTCGTCGACCTGCGACCAGGTGAGTACCCGGTCGGCGTCGACGAGGGCGCGCTTGCCCGGATAGCGGCGCGCGTTGTTGGTCGCGATGTCACCGATGAGCATCAGGTGAAGAGACCTTTCAAATCAGGAAAGCCAATGTCTCGACAGGGCCGCCCGCGTCGATCAGGTGCACGATCTTGCGGATCAGCCGGGGGCCGGCCGGTGATCGGCGAACCGTATGGAGCACACGACCGGCCCAGAAGCGTTGACGCAGGCGGTATTCGAACAGCGCAAAGTTGGATTCGACCGTGACGGTGTCGGCGCCGGCGTCGACCACCTCGCTGTTGGAGACCACTCGGCGCATCACCGACGGCGGTGTCTGCGAGTGCCGGTTGCCCGTGTTGAGTTGAGCCACCCGGCTTTTGATCCGCCGCCGGTTGTCGTTGATATAGGCCAGCGTGGTCCGCGGGTCGTCGTCGGGGTGCATGGGGACGCGGTATTCGACCGTGTCGTCGTCATCGGCCCACAGCGCCTCCCACTCCGAGTAGCGACCCTCGTCGGCCAGCCGCGCCTCCAGATAGAGAAACGACAGGATCTCGGGATCCGGCAGTGGACGCAGGGCAGGACGTGTCTGCGGTTGAGTCTCGGCGGGCATGGTCACCCCTTCCCGCCGACCACAGCCGCCCAGTGCGCGTAGAACCCGCGTTGCGGCGTCTCGGCGCTCTTGTCCCGGTTGATGATTCCAGTCGTGTCGTCGATATCGCTTTCTATGCCGCGGGCCAGCATCAGCCACTCCGGCAGCTCAGCGGCCAGCCCGGCCTGGTTACGCATGCCGATCTCCCCGTCGTCGGCGATCAGGAAACCCGCCGGACCCATCGCCCCCTCGGAACGGCGCAGCGTTCGCTCGTTCAACGCATCCTGCCCGGGTATCAGGACCGCGGTGGTGTAGGCGATGGTGCGGTCGGTGGCCTGCGGCTCGACGAACATGACGTTCATCTCGGCCAGGAACAGGTTGGGCCAGATCAATGTGTGTGGCGGACCGACCACCAGTGCGTCGTGAGCCTGCTGGGGGCCGTAGGCGCCCTCGAGTGCATCCACGTAGTCGGCGAGCTTGGCCCGTGGGATGCGGCCGTACCAGACGAATTCCTCGTCTAGCTTTCGGTACTCGTCGCTGTAGTCGATCTCCGAATGTCCGTTGCCGAGATCGCGGACCAAGACGTCGACCTTGGTCGGGACGTGCGACACCTTCGCAGGTTTGATCGCGTCGTACACCGAGGCATGAGTGAACAGCGCATGATAGCCGTCGACGTTGTTCTCCACCACCATCTTCCAGTTGGCGTGGTGCAAGTGCTTCATCCAGTTGGCCCGCAGATCGACCTTGCCGGTGGGGGACAGGTTGAGCAGCCGGTCGATGGCGCGCGTCGCCTTGCCGAGATGCTCGGCCAACGAGATACCGTCGGGCGCCAGCGACGCAAAGACGAATCCGCCGTAGCTGTCCACCCGCGGTGCCTGGACGAGGCCCAGTTCGGAACGCACCTGGTCGAATGCCTCCCCGTAGCCCTCCCGCATCGGAACACCCCGCAGCGCACCGGTGTTAGCGAACGTCCAGCCGTGGTACGGGCACCGGAACGAGTTGGCGTTGCCCTTCTCGGCGTTGCACAGTTTGTTGGCGCGGTGGGTGCAACGGTTGAGCAGCACGCGAACCACGCCGTCCTTGCCGCGAACTACAACGACCGGGTCGTGGCCGATTACCCGGGTGAGATAGTCCCCGGGCTGGTTGACTTCGCTCTCGTGGGCGACGTAGACCCAGCCGGTCTTGAAGATGCTGTCCATCTCGCGCCGGAAGATCTCGGGCGAGGTGTACACCGAACCGTGCACGCGGTCGACGTGGATGACGCTGCTGACGTCGAATTCGTTGACGGCAGGGGACGATTCAAGCGTCGTCACTGGTCCTCCAGGGTCTCGATGGCCGGAAGCACGACGTCGCCGAGGCGGCGGAAGCCGATGCGCACCGCGGTCCCGATGGGAGGTGCGGTGTCCGCGGATTGCACGGTGGTCATCACCATGCGGTGCCCGCTCGCCAGTTCGACGTCGATGATGGGATAGGGCGCCAAGGCGAGCACCAGGCCGGGCTCGCGCCGGTGCATCAGCGTCGCGGCGTGTACGACGCCGTGCAGATCGACTGTGCGCCAGTCGTGTTCGGTGTCTCCGCAGTGGTCGCATGCTTTCTGGTCGAACTCGAGCGGCAGCGCGCACGTCGCGCAGAACGGCAACACCAGCTCGTGGTGTGACGCCGCCCGGTACAGCGGCGCCAACGTGTCGTCATCGGTGTCGGGCGCCAGCGCACGATCCAGCAGCCAGTCCTCGAGCGCGGTGGTGGTCATGCGGCGCGCTCCAGCAGCAGCGCCGCGTGGTGGTCCAGTCGGCCGCCGATCCCACCGACAAGCGCCACCGTGGCGCCGGAAACCTGACGTTGGCCGCCGGTGCCGCGCAGCTGAATCATGGCCTCCGCCAAGGGCGTCATCCCCTGCAGATAAAAACCGGACAGCTGACCGCCGCCGGTGTTGGTCGGCAGGGTGCCGCCCGGCCCTGTGCAACCGTCGCGTACGAACTCGCCCGCCGGGAGGTCGCCGGTGAGCCGGTATTCGTCGAGCAGCACCAGAGTCACGATCGAGAACGGGTCATAGAGCTCGGCGACGTCCAGGTCCGAGCGGGTCATGCCGGCCTGGGTGAGGGCGTTGTCCAGTGCGCGGCGACCGCCGCCGAACCATGACTCGGCCCCCGCGCGGCGCCGCCGCACCGGATGCTCTCGGCCGGTGCCGCGCACCCGAATTCGGGTGCTGCCGACCGAGGCCCGGCCGGTGAGCACGACGGCCACCGCCCCGTTCACCGGTCGAGCGCAGTCCAGCAGCCGCAGCGGTTCGGCGATCATAGGGCTGGCGTCATAGCCGGCCTCGTCGAGCGGTTCGCGGTTGACCGCGTCGGGATTGCCGCGCGCCCAGCCCCGTGCCGCCATGGCTACTGTACGCAGGGCGTCGGTACCGGTGCCGGTGACGTGCAGCCAGCGTTGAGTCAGCAGCGCGTAGGTCGGCACCGACCCGAGCAGCCCCGAGGCCCGCTCGAGTCCGCGCACGCCCTCGTTACCGCCGCTGCGCGCATAGGTCGAGCCGGCACCCCGTCCCGCGACCAGCGGCGCGTCTGCGAACACGCACAGGACGGTCGCCGCCTCACCGGCGGCGATCGCATGGCGCGCGCGCTGGATCATGGCGATGGTCGTGGCGCCCTTGATCTCGACGTGCTCCAGCAGGCGCAGATCCGCGAAACCGCCCGCGGCGGCGAAGCCGATCCCCAGCCGGTCCGGCCGGACACCCTGCGAGGAGCCGACCAGCAGCCCGTCGACGTCGGCGCGCCCGATTCCGGCGTCGCGCAGCGCGGCGGCGCTGGCTTGGACGGCCAATTCGAGTGACGTCCCGCCCGGCCGCAGCGACATCGCGGTCATGCCGAGACCCACCAGGTCGACGTTGCCGGCGCTCACGGGCGCTCCGTTGGTCGGCGTTCGCCGCGATAGTTGCCCACCTTCAGCCATTCCTCGCGGTCTTCGGGGCTGGCCAAGGTGAAGCTGGTCAACTCCAGCGGACACAGAAACACGTGCTCTCCGCCTAAGAGGTCCTCGACGAGCAGGCGGGGGCCGTTGCCGCTGACGTCCAACGACAACCGCACGGCTGCGAACTCGTTGGCCAGCTCGGCGAGGACACGGCGTCCAGCCGGAGTGTTCACCTGCCCAGTATTACCGCATACGAGTGTCAGAATCAATGGAAGGTGGCTGGCTGTCGGCTCGTGTATCGCCACCGGGCCGGATGGTCTGGGCCATTCTTTACATGGGAACATGGAGCTTGTGCGACGATGAGAAGCGCGCGCGGCGACGTCAACACTAGATGACAGCTGTGTCAGATACGAAGATTCGAGAAGGCGAGATGAGCCAAGCACAAGCACCGGCCGCGGCGGTCGACGTGGGCCGGGTCGACACGGAGAACTACCGCAGCATCTGGATGTACCTCAAGGAGCTCGAGTTCCGACAGGGATTCGTCGACATCGGAGTCAATGGGGTGCCGGTCCGAACCCGTTATGCCGAGGCGGGCGGGCCGGACAAGCCGCACGCCGTCCTGCTGCACGGCACCGGCGGGCACTGGGAGACGTTCGCGCCCAACCTCGCCGCACTGTCACAGCACTTCCACTGCGTGGCGATCGACATGGTCGGCAACGGGTTCTCCGCCAAGCCGGACTACGACTACGAGATCGCGGTCTACGTCGAGCACGTGCTGGGCGTGATGGACCACTTCGGCATGGCGTCGGCCAACTTCATCGCCATGTCGCTGGGCGCCTTCGTGGCGTCCGCGATGTCCGTCGGTCACCCCGACCGGGTGGACAAGGTGATCTTGATGTCGCCGGCCGGACGGGAGGCGTCGGCGTCGAACATGGCGCGCATTCGCGCGGAACGAACCAAGGCGGTCAACGAGCCGACCTGGGAGTCGTTGCACGCCGTGTTCGCCCACCTGATCGCCGACGAGGCCAATCGCCTGCCCGATCTCATCGGGTTGCGCCAGGCCGTCTATCGGCGCCAGGACACCCGCAACACCATTGACCGGCTGCTGATCCTGCAGGACGAGAAAGTGCGCCACCGCAACCTGATTCCCGACGACAGGTGGCGCGGCATCGAGGCGCCGGTGATGATCGTGGCCTCGGGCAAGGATCACGGTGTGTACCAGGACACCGCGCGCACCATCGCCGACCTGATCCCGCATTCGGAGGTGTTCGAGATGCCCTCGGTGCGGCACTGGCCGCATTTCGAGGATCCCGAGGCGTTCAACGCCGCGGCGATCGAGTTCCTCAGGCGATGAGCAGACCCACCGAGGACGAGCTCCCGGACATAGCCCGGCGGCTGTATGAGGCCGAGCAGACCCACACGCCGATCCGGCAATTGTCGCTCGAGTATCCCGACATGACCATCGAGGACGCCTACGCGGTGCAGCGGGCGCTCGTCGCGCTGAAGGTTGCCGATGGGCGAGAAGTCAAGGGCCGCAAGATCGGCCTGACCTCGAAGGTGATGCAGCGGGCGGTGTCGATCGACGAACCGGATTACGGCGCGCTGTTCGACGACATGTTCATCGAGGACGGCGGCCGCATACCGCCGGACCGCTTCATCCGTCCGCGCGTCGAGGTCGAGTTGGCGTTCGTGCTGGGCGAGCAGCTGTCCGGGCCGGGCGTCACGTTGTTCGACGTGTTGCGGGCCACCGAGTTCGTCACTCCTGCGCTCGAGATCCTCGATGCCAGGGTGCAGATGTCGGACCCCGCTACCGGCCATCTGCGCACCATCGTCGACACCATCGCCGACAACGCCGCCGACGCCGGGTTGGTCCTCGGCGGCCGGGTGTTTCGTCCGTTGGACGTCGACCTGCGCTGGGTGGCGGCCCTGCTGCTACGCAACGGCACGATCGAGGAGTCCGGAGTCGCGGCCGCGGTGCTCAACCATCCCGGCAACGGCGTGGCCTGGCTGGCTAATCGGCTTGCCCCGCACGGGGTTTCGCTGAACCGCGGTGAGGTCATCCTGTCCGGGTCGTTCACCAAGCCGGTATTCGCCGAACCCGGGGACAGCTTTGTCGCGGACTATGGGCCGCTGGGCACGGTGTCGGTGACGTTCGATTCGGCGGCATCGTGACAAACCGGTGGACGCAGCGCATCAGCGTCGGCGACCCGCGGATCGGCATGTGGGTTGCCTCCGGCAGCGGCTATGTCACCGAGATCTGTGCGGGGTCCGGAATCGACTGGGTGCTACTGGATCAGGAGCACGCGCCCAACGATCTACGCACCACACTCGAACAGCTGCAGGTGCTGGCGGGCTACCCCGACGTCGACGTGCTGGTGCGTCCACCGTCGGCCGATCCCGTGGTCATCAAGCAGCTGCTCGACATCGGGGCGCAAAACCTCATCGTCCCAATGATCGACGGGCCCGGTGAAGCCGCAGCGGCGGTGGCAGCCACCCGCTACCCGCCCGAGGGCATCCGCGGCGTCGGCAGCGCACTGGCCCGCGCATCGCGTTGGAACCGCATTTCTGACTATCTCGTCACCGCCGACGCAACGGTGTCGTTGACCGTGCAAGTGGAGAGTGTGGCGGCTCTGGCGCAGCTGGGCGAGATTGTCGAGGTCGACGGGGTGGACGCCGTGTTTATCGGCCCGGCCGACCTGGCAGCCTCGATGGGCCAACTTGGGCAGCCGGAGCATCCTGGGATTGTGAGCACTATAGAGGCTGCGTTGGCGACTATCGTGCAACACGGCAAACGCGCCGGGGTGAATGCGTTCAGCGAGCCGCTGGCACGCCGCTACCTGACCGCCGGCGCGAGTTTCGTGCTCGTCGGAGCGGACGTGGCGCTGCTGGCGCGGGGCGCCGAAGAACTGGCAGCGAGGTATCGCGGCCAATGACCGACGCATTGTTTCTGACTATAGTGTCACCTAGAATTCCGGATCATGGACCTCGACTTCACGCCTGACCAGCTCGAGTTCCGCGACCAGGTCCGCACGTGGCTGGACGAGAACAAGCCGGCCGAACCGCGTCCGCGCGACGACGAGGGTCTCCGCGAATACGACCTCGCCTGGCAACGCACTCAGGCCGAAGGCGGGTGGGCCGGGATCGCCTGGCCCACCCAGTACGGCGGTAAAGGGCTGACGCTGCTTCAGCAGTTGATCTGGTACGAGGAATACGCCGCGCGGGGGTTTCCCGGCATCGATGCGTGCTTCGTCGGTAACTCGCACGCCGGGCCGACCTTGATCACCAGGGCCACCGAGGAACAGAAGTCGTTCCATCTACCGAAAATCCTTGGCGGTGAGGTGATCTGGTGTCAGGGATTCTCTGAGCCCGGCGCCGGGTCGGACCTGGCGGCGTTGCGCACCAAGGCGGTGATCGACGGCGAGCACCTGGTGGTGTCGGGACAGAAGCTGTGGACCAGCTTCGCCACTGTCGCCGATTACCAGGAACTGCTGGTGCGCACCGACAACGCCGGCAGCAAGCACAAGGGCATCACCTGGGTGATCTGCGATATGAGCACGCCGGGCATCGATGTCCGCCCGATCGAGACCATCGAGGGTGGCTCGGAGTTCTGCGAAGTGTTTTACGACGACGTCCGCATTCCGCTGGCCAACGTGGTCGGTGATGTGGGCGAAGGCTGGTCGGTCGCGATGGCCACGCTGTCGTTCGAGCGTGGCACTGCGTTCACCGCCAACCAGGTCCGGTTGGCGAAGATCATCGAGGATCTCATCGATTACGCCCGCGACCACGTCGGGCCGGACGGCCGCAGGCCCGCCATCGCCGACGACGACATCGCGCGACGACTGGCCCGCGCCCGTGCGTTGGTGGCGTCGTTGCGGGCGCTGACCTACACCAATATCTGCGAGGCGATGAAGACCGAGACGCCCGGCCCGCGGGGTTCGATCGTCAAGCTGATGTACGCCGAATTGGCCAAGGAGATCGGCAAATTGGCGATGGACGTACTCGGTCCCGCCTCGGTCCGGTATTCGTCCCGCTGGGATGTCGATGGCTGGGTCGGTTACTACTACTACAGCTTCTCCCAGGCCATCGGGGGCGGAACGTCGGAGATTCAGCGCAACATCGTCGGCGAACGCGTGCTGGGGCTGCCCCGATGAGCACGGTGAGGAGACTGTCATGAACCTGCTGCCCGGGGCTGAGCAAATCGAAATCATCACGGCAGCAGGAGAATTCCTCGCCGACCGGATGCCTGTCGAACGGATCCGCGCTCATCGCCACGCGGAAGCGCCGATTCCCCCGTCGCTGTGGCGAGAATGCGCCGAGTTAGGCCTGCTCACGCTCGGACTCGACGAGGAGTTCGGCGGGTCAGACCGGCTGTTGGACGACGAGGCACTGCTTTTCGTCGAACTCGGCAAGCGGCTCGCGCCAGGGCCGTTCCTGGCATGCACGTTGGGCGCCCGGGTAGCTGCCCGTTGCGGTGACGTGGAGCTCGCGGAGCGGATCGGATCCGGGTGTGCTTCGGTGGCACTGGCGGTGCTGCGTGGCGACGGCGACGTGCGCCCTGTCAAAGGCAATTTCGATGTGTTCGAACCGGCGGGCGCCTCGCACGCCCTGCTGGTGGCCCGCAGCGGCGCTGCTCTGGTCGACATCGAATCCTTCGGTCCGCTGACGCCCGTGACCGCCGCAGACCCGGGTACTCGGATATCCTCGGCCACAGTCGAATCCGCCGAACCGGCGCGCTGGTTGGCTGCCGAGGACGAATGGATCTGGGGGCGAGCCATGGTGCTGACCGCCGCCTATCTCACCGGCCTCGCCACGGCCGCCGCAGCGCTGGCGACTCAACACGCCAAAACCCGTGAGCAGTTCGGCAAACCGATCGGCGTGCACCAGGCGATCAAGCACTCCTGCGTCAACATGGAGATCGCTGCCGAGGCCGCTCAGGCGCAGACATTCTTCGCCGCGATCGCGGTGGGCAGTGAACGTGCCGATGCGCTGCTGCAGGTGCTGTCGGCCGTCACGGTGGCCGGCTCGGCGGCCGTCGACAATGCCGCCGCAGGTATCCACGTGTTCGGCGGGATGGGCTACACGTTCGAGAATGACATGCACCTGTATCTGAAGCGCGCGCACGTGTTTCGGCACTTGTTTGGTGAGCCCACCGACGTGCTGGCCGAACTGCTGGCCCAGGACCGCGCCCAGTGAGTGGCGCCTCGGGCAGCGCAGCCATCGCGGGCGTCGCGCTATCCGACGTCGGCCGGGTCGATGACAAGGGCCCCTATGAGCTGATCGCCCAGGCCAGCCGACGCGCCCTGGCCGACGCCGGTCTGACGCCCGATGACGTCGACGGGCTGGCGTCCACCGGTCAGGGCACCCTGCCACCGGCCGATGTCGGCGAGTATCTCGGGCTGCGGCCCCGATGGATCGACTCGACCGCGGTCGGGGGAGCGTCGTGGGAGGTGATGGCCGCCCACGCCGCCGACGCGATCAGCGCCGGCCACGCCGACGTGGTGTTGCTGACCTACGGCTCGACCGCCCGCTCGGATCTCCGAAAGGGATTGCGGGGGGCCAGCATCAACTGGGGGGCGCGTGGACCACTGCAGTGGGAGGCGCCCTATGGCCACACGTTGGTCTCGAAGTACGCCATGGCCGCGCGGCGACACATGTTCACCTACGGCACCACCATCGAGCAGCTCGCCGAGGTCGCCGTGTCGGCGCGGTTCAACGCCGCCGACAATCCCGAGGCCTACTACCGTGACCCGATCACCATCGACGACGTGCTCAGCGGACCGATGATCGCCGACCCGTTCACCAAGCTGCACTGCTGCATCCGCAGTGACGGCGGTGCGGCCGCCGTCCTCGTCAGCGCGGAACGCGCCAAAGATCTGCGGAGCAAACCGGTCTGGGTGCTGGGTGCCGCGGAAACGACCTCACACATGCTCACCTCCCAGTGGGACGACCTCACGGTCGGCCCGGCCGCGATCAGTGGGCCGCTGGCCTTTGCCCGTTCCGGTGTCTCTCCGTCCGACGTCGACGTCGCCGAAATCTACGACGCGTTCACCTACATGTTGCTGCTCACGCTCGAGGACCTCGGCTTCTGCCCCAAGGGGGAGGGCGGTGGGTTCGTCGAGAAGGGTTCGTTGCGGCTGGGCTGCGAACTTCCCACCAACACCGACGGCGGCGGGCTGTCAGCGTGCCACCCGGGTCAGCGTGGCCTGTTCCTGCTGGTGGAGGCGGCGCGGCAGCTTCGCGGAGAGTGCGGGGCGCGGCAGGTCCCAGACGCGAGGATCGCCTGCGTCAGCGGTACCGGCGGCTGGTTCTGTTCCAGCGGCACAATGATTCTCAGCGCCGAGGAACCGTGACCGTACGCGCACCGCTGAGTTCGGACGTCGCCGACACCAGGGCGATGTTGGAGTCCGCGGCCGCCGCGCATGGTGACAGGGAGGCCTACGTCGAACCGGGAGCGCGGATCACGTTCGCGCAGTGGATCGGTCGGGCCCGTTGCGTGGCCGCACAATTCGCCGACCTGGGGATCGGCAAGGGCGATGTGGTCGCGCTGTGGCTCCCGTCGGGCATCGACTACGCGACATGCTATGCGGCGGCGGCGATGATCGGCGCCATCACCACCGGTCTCAATCCGCGGCTCGGCCGTCAAGAAGTCGAATCGATTCTGCAGCAAGCAGATCCGGTGTTGGCAGTCGCAGACGACCACCTCGGTGCGCTGCCTGGCACTGAGCGTCAAGTCCTGCCACGAACGTCCTTGTCCACCGACACCTCGACTTCGGCGCCACCCGCGGCGACCCTGACGCGCCGGGACCCGGTCGCGCTGATCTTCACCAGCGGAACCACAGGTGTGCCGAAAGGTGCGGTATTTGACGCCGACCGGTTGGCGGCGGGCGCCGCTGCGTCCGGCGTCATGAGCGCGCCGTACGACCGGCGCCTCACGTCGACCCCGTTCGCCCATGCCGGTTACATGTTCAAACTGTGGGATCAGTTGGTCTGGGGCAGCACGCTGGTGGTGCCGCCGGCGTCATGGTCGGCCCAG
Source organism: Mycobacterium sp. (assembly GCF_036490025.1). Classification (GTDB taxonomy): domain Bacteria; phylum Actinomycetota; class Actinomycetes; order Mycobacteriales; family Mycobacteriaceae; genus Mycobacterium. Next base: position 31,101 of record NZ_DASXEP010000142.1, read on the forward strand.
GGCATGTTCGACGTGCTGCGCGACGAGCGGATCACCGTGGCGGGCGCGGTGCCGACCCAGTGGGCCAAGCTGCTCGAGGTCGACGGCGTGAACCGACAAGCGTTGCCGCACCTACGGATCGGGATTGCGGCCACCGCGCCCGCACCGCCCGAACTGGTGCGACGGGTCGCCGACCGCGTCGGGGTCGCACTGGTCGTGCGGTATGCGATGACCGAATGCCCGACCATCTGCGGAACCGAACCCACCGACGCCGCCGAGGTCCAGTTCCGCACCGTCGGGCGTCCTGCCGCGGGAATGGAGGTGCGCATCGGGCCCGACGGCGTGGTCGAGGTGAGCGGTCCCTGTGTGATGCGCGGCTTCTGGCGCAACCCGCAACTCACCGCGGAGGTGCTGCGCGACGGTTGGCTGCGCACCGGCGATGTCGGCGTGCTCGGCGCGGACGGCAACCTCACCCTGGTCGGGCGCAGTGGCGACATGTACATCCGCGGCGGCTACAACGTCCATCCCGGTGAGGTGGAGCGCACGCTCACCAGTCACCTCGGCGTGAAACATGCTGCCGTGGTTGGCTGTTCCACGCCGGTGATCGGGGAGATCGGCGTCGCATGCGTGGTGCCGGCCGACGCCGCCAACCCGCCGACGCTCGCCGAGCTGCGTACTCACGTTGCGGCCGAACTGGCCGACTACAAGGCGCCCGACGAATTGCTGATCGTTGACGAACTACCGCTGACGGCCATGCTCAAACCGGACCGGCAGGCGCTGCGAGAGCTGATTACGATGCGTGACAACGATATTCAATATCGACAATCGACAGGATGAGAAGCCGAGCGGTGACTCACGGCTGGTCCGGGCGCAACTCGATGAAAAGGCCCTCGGCTTCCGCGCACAGTGTGTCCCCGTGGGTGAGTTCAGCGCGGAGCACCCGTTTGCGTCCTTGCTCGCTGACAAACCACGCCCGTACCGCGAGTTCTGCGCCAACGGGTGTGATGGACCGGAAGTCGGTGTGCAGATACGCCGTTCGCGCAGGTGCACGGTCGCCGCTACTGGCCAGCCGGCCAAGTACCTCATCGAACAACAGTGGGATCGCCCCGCCGTGGACGGCCCCACCGCCGCCCAGGAAGTACCGACCGAACGTTACCGTGCCCTCGACGTGCTCATGGTCACCCGTAACCGGAATGAAGCTGGGAGACATGGTTTGTCCGCGGCCGGGCAGATCGAGCCGGCGAGCGAAGATCTGTCGGCGCTCGGGGACTGCGGATTGGGCCAGCCGTTCGGCCCAGCTGTTCAAGTCGTGCGTCAGAGCCACTGTGGTCGCCGCGTCCGGTCCGGCCGCAGCCACGTCGTCCAGGAAATCGCGCAGGGCGGCGATCATCTCGCCGTATTCGGCGCCGCCGCCCGGGCTGCGGACGGTCGGCTGCTGCCAGGTACGCATCGGCGGGAACCCGCCCTGTGTCTCCTGCTCACGGGTCACTTCGCACACCTCTCGGTCACTTCGCAAGACTAATGCATTGACATTAATAATGATCGCTGGGATGCTGACGTGGCGTGCGTCACTTCACGTCCCTGATCAGAGTTGCCCGCAGGCGGTAGGGAGCGAACATGCCGGAAGTCGCGTCGGACGGTCCCCTGGCCGGCCTCGTAGTGGTCGACCTGTCGACGACGCTGCCCGGCGCGCAGGCCACGCAGTTCCTCGCCGATTGCGGTGCCGAGGTGATCATGGTCGAACCGCTGGACGGTAGTCCGCTGCGCGAGCTGGCCGGCTGGCCCGCCCTGCTGCGTGGAAAGCGCAGCGTGACATTGGATCTGCATGACGACGCCGATTTGGAGCGCCTGCGTGCTCTGCTGCGCCGCGCCGACGTCATGGTGAACACCATGCGGCCGACCACGGCCGCGCGCATCGGATTGACCGACGAGGCGTTGTCGAAGGCGTACCCACGACTGGTCGTAGCGACGATCACCGGATGGGGCTCGACCGGGCCGTTCCGTGACTACAAGGGCTGGGAGGCCCTGGTGATGGCGAAGACCGGCGTAATGCACGAAAAGCGCGGACTGGCGACGAGGCCGGGACCGGCTTACACCACCTTCGCCTATGCCTCCTGGGGAGCCGCCCACGCCGCTGTCCAGGGTGTGCTTGCCGCGCTCCTCGAGCGGGAGAGCAGTGGTTGCGGCCAAACTGTAGAGACCAACATGGTGACCGGCATGGGTTCGATGGATCCGTACAACTGGTTCTACGAAATGGTGCTGGAACGGTTTCCCGGCGCCTTCGAACCCATGGACGCCGCCTACGACGATCTGGGTCGGCCACAGGCCTACCTCATCTACGCGCTGCTGGTGTGCCCCACCAAGGACGGCCGATGGTTGCAGTTCGCGCAGGTGTCGCCCAAGCTGATCGGGGCCTGGCTGACCGAACTTGACTTGCTGAAGGAACTCACCGACCCGAAGTGGCAAGGGTTTCCGATGCTGCCGACCCCCGAACTTCGCACCGAGTGGTGGGACATGATGATCGAGCGGGTGCGGGCCCGCACCCTCGCCGAATGGCAGCAGGCCATGGCCGAGAATCTCGACCTCAGTGGCGAACTGTTCCGGTGTCCCGAGGACTCGCTGGACCATCCGCAGACCGCTCATGAAGACCGTGCCGCCACGGTGATCGATCCCGAACTCGGCCCGGTGCGGCAGCCGTCGACCCTCATCCACGCCGACGGCAGGCCGCTGACCCGGCTTCGGCCGGCCCCGCGAGTCGGCGAGCACAACGGCTCGGTCACGTTCGACCCCTCGGGCGACGCTGCACCGACACCGCGCGGACACCGCGACGATCCGCCGCTGACGGGCGTGACGGTGCTGGAGTTCGGCAGCATGTTCGCCGGACCGTACGGAGCGACCCTGCTGGCCGACCTGGGCGCCCGCGTGATCAAGGTCGAGCCGCTGGAGGGTGACAACATTCGCAACCTGGTCGCGTTCCCCGAGGCCGGCGGCGCAAAGGTGTTGCAGGGCAAGGAAAGTGTCGCAATCGACTTCACCAAACCCGAGGGCCTCGAGCTGGTTTACGACCTGGCCAGGCGGGCCGACATCGTGCTGCAGTGCTTCCGCGGCAAAGCCGCGGAGCGGGCGAAGATCGACGAGGCGTCACTCAAGGCCGTCAACCCCGAGCTGGCCTTCGTGACGACCTCGGGTTACGGGGTCGATGGACCGTTTGCACACCGGGCCGCGTACGCGCCGTCGGTCGGCGCGGCGTCCGGCCTGGCGCTGGTCGACAGCCACGACACGGGTGAACCACCCACCGACCTCGATGACCTGCACCGGCGAGCGGTCAGACTCCACGCGGGCGGGGCCGTGCCTGCCGTGCAGGCCGATGGGATTGCGGCGCACGGTGTCGGCTCGGCGCTGCTGGTTGCCTTGTACGCCAAGCAGATTGGACGCCCGTTGTCCAACGTGGTCACGACGATGCTGGCCACCGCGCAGCAAGCGATGATCGCGTACAACGCGAGCTACGCGACGCGCCCGGCGACGATGCCGGCCGACGACCAGTTTTTCGGCATGAGCGCGCTCTACCGGATGTACCGCGCTGCCGACGGCTACGTCTTTCTCGCTGCGCCGTTGCCGCGCGAGTGGCCGGCACTGGCGAAGGCGATGTCGCCGTATGTCGATTTGCATGCCGACCAGCGCTTTGCCGACGCCGATTCCCGCGCCCAGCACGCTGACGAGCTAATCGCTACACTGGCACCAGTTTTCGCGACGAAGACCAAGCTGGAGTGGGAGCACGAACTGTCCGCTCAGGATGTCGGTTGTGTCGAGGTGGCGGAGGCCAACTCCGAACTGGTGCTGCAGAGTGACCCGTACTTCGAGGCCGGCTACTCGGTGCAGGCGCACAGCCCCATCTTCGAGGAGCACCGCCGACTCGCCCCGCTGTGCCGGTTCTCGCGATCACGGACACGGGCCGACGCGGGATGCACCATCGGGCAGCACACCGATGCGGTGCTGCGCGAAATCGGACTGGACGAGGCGGCGATCGCCGACTTGAGGGTCAGGGAGATCGTTGGCGGCGGCTGAGCTTTCCCGCGCGAGCAGACGCAAAATCACCTTTGCCTCGGCGTGTCGCGGTACTTAGGCGTCTGCTCGCGAGGGGGAGTCGTCGTGTTCAGCGATCAGCGCGCGGGTCTCGTAGGACACCGGCGCCGTCAGCATCCCGACCCAGGTGTCCACGTAATTGTGCAGCTGCGCTTCGCTGAGTCCATGCCCGGCCCGGGCGGCGGCGGCCAGTACGTTGATCAGACTGATGTACAGCTGAAATGTCCGGCCGCGGCGGATCCGCTCGGGCAGGTCTTGCAGCGCGGCGTCGACCAATTCCTCCAGCTTCTCCTGAGTCCATTCGTCGTCGACGTGATCGGGCCAGTAGTCGGTGCGCGCCCGGGGATCCTCCATGAGCCGGGCCAGGAAAGGCGCGAACATCTCGCCTACCGCGATGCTGTTGGCCAGCGGCCGCACCAGCAGCCACACCACGGCGCGGGGGTCCGCCTCTTTGCCTTCCTCGCGCATGCTCGCGAGCATCTGCTGACGATCGGTGCCCAGAGACGCTTGACGGTAGGCGATCAGCGCGCGGATCAAGCCGTCGCGGGACCCGAAGTGGTAGCGGATCACCGAGGTGTTGGACTGTCCGGCGGCTTGCTGGATCTCCCTCAACGTCACCGCCTCGATGCCGCGGGTGGCGAAGAGCCGCTCGGCGACCTCCATCAACATCACCCGCGTCGACTCGCCCGAAGCATTCCGCCGCCGCGCGCCCGCGGCTGACTCGGTTCCCTGCTGCGCCATCCGCCTCCTCCAGTCCGCCTCAGTTCTACCGGGACCGCGCCTACAGCCCAATAATAATGTTTGCATATTAGAAATACTGGACTTGCGGCAGATCAGCTGGCATCATTCGAATGAGCGGGGATGCATGGAGGGCCAATGAGCATGATCTGGACGAATTCGGGTGATTCGCACTTCCTGGAGCCCGACGACCTGTGGCAGTCCCGGTTGCCCAAGGCGCTCGCCGAGTTGACACCGCGTGCGGAGAAGGATCCCGACGGCGAGTACGAGACGGTGTCCGTGGACGGACAGATCTTCCGACGCAAGCTGCCGTCGTCGGCGATGGCAGCCTTCGTCGAGGAGAGCATGAAGCCGCAGGGCATCCGGGACGCGAAGGCACGCTTGGGTGATCTGGACAAGGAGGGCGTGTGGGGAGAGGTGATCTTCCCATCGCTGGGCATGTGGGGATCGACGTTCCGTACTCCCGAACTACTCAAGGCATGCATGCGTGCCAGCAACGAGTGGGCGGTCGAGGAGATCTGCGCGGTGTCGTCACGCTATGTGGTGACCGCGCAGGTGTCGACCCTGGTCGTGCAGGACGCGGTCGAGGAATTGCATTGGGCCGCAGGCGAAGGGTTCAAGGCGGTCTTCCTGCCGACGACACCTCACCCGAGCGCCCCGGACTGGCACCGCAAGGAGTGGGAGCCGTTCTGGGCAGCGGCCGAGGAAGCCGGCATGGTCGTCGCGTTCCACATCGGCACCGACCCGGTCGACATGACGGTCGGTGGCGCCAGCGGAGGAGCAGGCATGGTGTATCGCGGGCCGGGCGGGGCGGTGATGAATTACGCCGAGACCACGTTCTCCGGACAGCGGGCGGCGATGAAGATGGTCGCCTCCGGCGCATTGGACCGCCACCCCGATCTGCGTGTGCTGATCTCCGAAGGCGGCGCGACCTGGGTGCCGTTCCTCGGTGACCGAATGGTCGAGGGCTACCGCCAGCACCATATGGCGGTGCGGCCCAAGCTGACTCGCAGTCCCAAGGAGATCCTTTACAGCCAGGTGTACGCGTCATTCCAGCACGACGAGACGGCGGTCGCCGCCTACGAGCACATGGGCTACCAGAACGTGATGTTCGGCAGCGACTATCCGCACATGGAGGGCACGTTCGGCCACACCCAGGACACCCTGAAGGGACTTTTCGACGGCGTGAGCGACGAGACGCGGCTGCGCATCACTCAGGGCACGTTCTATGAACTGTTCCCTGACGTGCCGCCGATTCCGGCCGAAAAGTTCTGAGCGCGTGGCTAATTCGTCCGGCCTGCGCGACGTTGCGATTGTGGGTGTCGGCGCCACACCCTATTACAAGCGTGGCGGGTCGCTGCCCAAGTCGATCACCGAGTTGGCCGGCGAGGCCATCTTGGCGGCGTGCGAGGATGCCGGCCTTCCCGTGACGGACGTCGACGGCTTTGCTTACTACTCGGGCGCCAGCGCGGGCTACACCGAGAAGATGGACACCGCCGATTTCGTGGAAACGCTTGGGATTCCGGAGGTCCGCTTCACCGCCGCACTGACGTCTGGCGGGGGTGGCTCGGCGGGCGCGATCGGGCTGGCGAGGGCAGCCATCGTGGCAGGCGATGCCTCGGTGGTGGTCACGGTGATGGCACTGCAGCAGTCCAAACAGCGCCTGGGCTCGGTGTTCTCGGCGATCGAACCCGATCCGATCAACTCGTTCCTGCAGCCATCCGGGCTGTTCGGTCCGGGACACCTGATGTCGGTCATGGCCCGTCGCCACATGCACCTCTACGGCACCCGCCGCGAGGCATTCGCCGAGATCGCGCTCTCGACACGGGCCAACGCGGCGAATCGACCCAAGGCCATGCACCCCGAACCGCTGACGTTGGAAGACTACTTCAATGCCCGGATGATCGCAGAACCCTTGTGCCTCTACGACTTCTGCCAAGAGACCGACGGCGCCGTCGCGGTGGTCACCACTGGGATGGATCGGGCCAAGGATCTGCGGCAGCCACCGGTGCCGGTGGTCGCCGCCGCCCACGGTGGGGTCCGCGATTGGGGCAGGGCCTTCGCGTGGATGGGGATGCCCGATGAATACTTCGCCTCCTCGGGCAATGCGCCCATTGCCAAACGGCTGTACCAGCAGGCCGGCATCGGTGCGGGCGACATCGACGTGGCCTTGCTCTACGACCACTTCACTCCGATGGTGCTCATGCAGCTGGAGGACTACGGGTTCTGCGGCAAGGGCGAGGGCGGCGCATTCGTCGAAAGCGGAGCGATCCGCTACGACGGCGGCTCGATTCCGGTCAACACCCACGGCGGCCAACTCTCCGAGGCCTACATCATCGGGATGACCCACATCATGGAAGGAGTCGAGCAGATGCGCGGCACCGCCATCAACCAGGTCCCCGACGCCGAACTCGCCCTGGTCACCGGCGGACCGGCGAGCCTTCCGGTCAGCGGGCTCATCCTGGGACGGGCAGCGTGAGTACGGCCGCCGCGGTCCTGGCCACGACGATCCCCGGCGAGCACGTGCGGATCGCGGTCAATAAGGACACCGAGCCGTTCTGGACTGCTGCACGGGAACATCGACTCGTCGCACCGCAGTGCGGCGACTGCCATACCTTCCGCCTCCCCCCGACGCCGTTCTGCCCCAATTGCCAATCAAAGGCGGTCAACTGGGTCGAACTCAGCGGCCAGGCGGTCGTCTACAGCTTCGCCGTCGTGCACGGTTTCCCGGGCATGCCCGAGCTGGTGTTAGTGCCCGCGGTCCTCGACCTGCCCGATGCACCCGGTGCCCGACTCGTCTCCAACATCGTCGATGTCGCGCCCGTCGACGTCACGATAGGAATGCCTGTCCACGTTGATTTCTCACCGATCGCCGACGGCTGGATGCTGCCTGTGTTCCGGGTCGACGATCAGGACGAGGAGTAACGCCGTGTCCGATGACACCGCCCTGCACGAAAAACCCCTGGAGTTCCTCACCAGTATCGCCAACACCGGCGGAGCGTGTGACGGCCAGGCAATCCTGCCGGTCAATGGTCACTTCCGTTGTACGTGCTCATGCGGCGACTGGGACGTCGAGGTCGATGATCCACAGGAAGGCTTGCGGCAAGCAAGGATTCACACCGGCAGCGTTGCCGACTGAAACAAGAGGAGCCGAACCCGTGGGAAATCTGAATGGCAAAGTCGCCTTCATCACCGGAGCGGCGCGAGGCCAGGGCCGCGCGCATGCGGTCCGGCTCGCGGCGGACGGTGCGGACATCATCGCGCTCGATATCTGCCGCGACATCGACTCCATCGACTATCCCAACGCCGGCCCCGAGGACCTCGACGAGACCGCCAAGCTCGTCGAGAAGGAAGGCAGGCGCATCGTCGCCCGCCGGGCCGACGTCCGCGACGCCGACGCGGTCGAGCAGGTGGTGGCCGACGGACTCGCCGAGTTCGGCCGCCTCGACATCGTGATCGCGAACGCCGGCGTCATTCGGCTGGGCCCTGGCGGCGACCGGCGGCAGACCTTTCGTGACATCATCGACGTCAACCTCATCGGCGTGTGGAACACCGTGGAGGCAGCTGCCCCCTCCCTCGTCGACGGAGGATGCGGCGGATCGATCGTGCTGACCTCCTCGAGTGCAGGACTGAAGGGCACCGGCACGGATCGGGCCGGTGGGCAGGCCTACACCGCGGCCAAGCGCGGGCTGGTCGGCCTGATGCAGGTGTGGGCGAATGAGTACGCGCAGTACTCCATCCGCGTCAACACCATCCACCCGACCGGTGTGGCCACCGGAATGGTGATGAACGAGACCATGGGCAACCTGCTGGAGGCCAACGACACTGCCGTCGCCGCGATGCAGAACGCGCTGCCCATCCAGATCCTGATGCCCGAGGATATCGCCAACGCGGTGGCATTCCTGGTGTCCGACGAGGCGAAGTTCATCACCGGCACTGCGTGGCCGCTCGACGCCGGCTTCGCGGTCCGTTGACGGTCCCGGCGGATGTCGAGGAGTATTGCGTTCGTCTCGCGACATAGTTAACCTAGTTCGATGAGTCTAGGTCGATCCGCGCGAAAGGACGTCATGATCCAGAATCAGTCCACGGCAACATGTCCGGTGAAGCAGATCGATATGAACACTCCGGACGCACCGGTGCTGACGCACTTCCGCCTGCTCGACGAGTGTCAAGACGAAGCCCGTCCGGTCTTCCGAAACACCGAGGGCGATGTGGATTATTGGGTTTTCACCGACAACTCGGTGATCCTGGACGGACTCCAGCACCCGGAGCTCTGGTCCAGCAGCGTCATCGTGCCGACCGACCCTGAGCCGCCGTACAAGTGGATCCCGATCATGATCGACCCGCCGGACCACGCCAAGTGGCGGCACGTGCTGGCGGAGTACTTCTCACCGGGTCGGGTCAAGGGCTTGCGCGACGCGCAGCAGAAGTTGGCCGCGGAACTGATCGAGCAAGTCGCAGGCGAGGGTGGGTGCGACTTCGTGCCGCGAATCTCGCGGCTGTTCCCGTCGACGGTCTTCCTGACGATCATGGGCATGCCCGTGGAGGATCTCGAGAAGTTCCTGGCCTGGGAGGACATGATCCTGCACCAGAGCGGAGTCGGCGACGAAGTCAACGCGGCCCGGCTGGAAGGCATGACGCACGTGATGGGCTACTTCTCCGGCCTGATTCAACAGCGCCGCGAGAACCGCGACCCGGACGCCGATGACATCGTCAGCAAGGCCATTGACTGGACTATCGACGACGAACCGATCAACGACATGGAGCTGCTCAACTGCCTTCTGCTGCTGTTCATGGCCGGCCTCGACACGGTTTCCAATCAGCTGTCGTACGCGATGTTGCATCTGGCCACCCATCCGGCCGACCGCGCCCGGATCGTCGGCGAACCCGAGCTCATTCCGAAGGCGGTGGAGGAACTGCTTCGGGTTTATCCGATCGTGCAGACCGCGCGAAAGGCGACCCAGGACATGGACTTCCACGGGTGCCCGGTCAAGGCGGGCGACATGGCGTCGTTCTCGCTGGCGTTCGCAGGCCGGGATGAATCGGCCTATACCGACGCCCGAACGGTCGACTTCGACCGCGGGGTCGCACGTCACCTGTCTTTCGGCGGCGGACCGCACCGTTGCCTCGGCTCGCACCTGGCCCGGCAGGAGCTCGCGGTGGTGCTGGAGGAATGGCACAAGCGCATCCCGGATTACCAACTCGACGGGCAGGCGATCGAGCACGGCGGTCAGGTATTCGGCGTGGATGCGCTGCCCCTGACGTGGCGCTGACGTGAGCGTGCCACGTACGCAGGACCGGACGTGGCATGACGTCGGGCAGTTGATCGGGCGAGACGTGACGGGTTAGCGCATGCGACATTCGTTGACGTTCGATGTCACCAGAGGTGTTGGGTCCGATGAGGAGCTGACTCAGGAAGCCTGGTTGTTTCTGCCTGAGCGGCCCGCCGACGTGCGTGGCGTGTTGCTCTGTCTCGCCGGGGGCACCTACGACAAGCACTATTGGCACATCGACATCGACGGCTATTCCGGGTACAGCTTCGGCGAGCACCTGGCCGACTCCGGGTTCGCCGTGATCGCAGTCGATCACCTCGGGATCGGCGACAGCACGGACCCTGTCACGTTGGGACCCGTGGGGTTGGAGTTGCTCGCAAAGGGCGATGCCGAAGTCGCGCGCCAGATCCGAGAACGGCTGCGGCACGGCGAGTTACACGAGGACCTTCCCTCAACTACTGCACCGCTGTTTGGCGTCGGTCATTCGATGGGCGCCTGCTTGACGACGATGGTGCAGGCGACTGCGCATCTCTATGACGCTGTCGTGCTGCTGGGCTACGGCGTTCAGATCACCAATGTGTACCAGGACACCCCCGATGCGGCCGAACTCGAGGCGCGGATCCAGCAGACCATCGAGGTGTCCTGTCAGCTGGCTGGGGCCGAGCCGACCGACGCCCACATCTACGCGCCTCGCGGGTACCTCGCCGACCTGTTCTATGCCGGCGAAGTTCCGCAGCAAGTCATCGACGCGGATACCGCCGTGCAGAGCCGGACTCCGCTGCGGGCGGCCGCCGAGGTCACCACCCCGGGAATAGTCGAGCGGTATGCACCCCAAGTGGATGTCCCCGTCTTCCTCGGATTCGGCGCGGCGCTGGACGTTTCGCCGAACCCCTATGCAGAACCCGCCAACTACACCGGTTCTCCGGATGTGACGCTGCACCTCGTTCCGAGTTCGGGGCACTGTCACAACTTCGCGAGTCACCGTACCCAGTTATGGGACCGCATCGCACGCTGGGTGACGACCGTCGTTCCCGTCCCGCTCGCCGCTGACGCCGTATCCCTCGACGCTTAGGAGATCAGTGACCGTCGGATTCCTTGGCGCGGGACAACTCGGCGAGCCGATGGTCGAGCGATTACTCGGCGCCGGTCACGACGTGCTGGTCTATGCCCGGCGTGAGGAGGCCCGCCGACGACTGGCGGCGAAGGGCGCCGCGATCGCCGATTCGGTGGCCGGCCTGGCGCGCGGGAGCGACTTCCTGATCTCATGCCTGTTCTCCGATCTGCAGCTGCGCGAAACCGGGCTCGGGCCAGACGGTTTCATCGCGAATGCGAAGCCGGGTGCGGTGTTCGTGTCTCACACGACGGGCACACTGTCCACCCTCGAGGCGTTTCGGAACGGTTCTCCCGCGGCACCGGTCATCCTCGACGCCCCGGTCAGCGGCACCGCGGACGATATCGCTGCAGGCACGCTGACCGTGCTGATCGGGGGACCGGGTGACGCCGTCGCCGCCGTGACGCCAATCCTGGCCGCCTACGCCGACGCGGTGGTCGCGACCGGCGCGCTGGGCAGCGCGCTGGCGCTCAAGCTGATCAACAACCTGCTGTTCGCGGCCAACGCCCAACTACTCGCTGCAGCAACGCAACTGGGCGCCCAGCTGGGCGTCGAATCAGACGTGCTCTTGTCCACGCTGCAGGTGTGCAGTGCCGGGAGCCAGGTGGCCGCCCACGCCCATCGCATCGGCGGGATGGGCCGATTCGCCGAGTTGGCCGGGCCGTTCCTGCGCAAGGACATCGCGGCGTGTCGCGAGGCCGCGGCCGAAGCGGAGGTGGAACTCGGATTGTTGGGCACCACTGTGCGAGAGGGACCACTGGACCTCGACGCCGTCGACTCGGCGACGGCAGTGACTCCCTGACGACGGGTCGACTCACGGGGGCCGCGGTTGGGTCAGATCTGATCGAGATAGCGTTCGACCAGCCCGACTGACGTCTGCGGATAGCTGCGTGCCGTCGCGGCGTCCAGGCCGTCGCGCACCAACAGTCGGGCGAGGCGGTTGTTGATCAGCGACAGGACGAAGGCAGCCACCAGTTGGTAGTAGGCGATGTCGCCGGTCAGTGTCCCGCCGAATTGCAGGTAGCGCCTAACGAATTCGTCGTCATCGGGTACCCCGGGCAGCCGGGCAAAGCCCAGCGATTCGCAAAGAAAGCGCTCGAACATCAGCCACCAACCCAGGTCGATGTCCGGCGGCCCGGTGCCCGCCGTCTCCCAGTCGAAGAGCGCGACCACTGACATGTCATCGTCGAAACACATGTTCCCGACCCGCGCGTCGCCCCACACCACGGTTTCGGCATCGGTGTCGGGCGTCGAATCCCGGATCACCCGCAGCGCCTCGGCGAGCGTGTCCGCGCCCACCATCAAGTCGGTGCGACACCAGTCGTACCAGCCGGCAAGTGTGTCGAGGTAGCGTTGCAACGCCGTGCGGGTGCGGTCGGCTTCGCCACGGAGGAAACGCAATGTGTCGGGGTCGTCGACCCGCTGCAGTTGGACGAGTGCGCGTAACCCGTTGTCGCACAGTAACCCCCGCTCAGCGGCGGACAGGTCGACGGTCCAGCCCCGCTTGTGCCAACTCGGAACGTCCGACGGTGTACGCCCCCGGACTCGGCGCATCACATAGAACGGCGATCCCAGGACAGCTGCATCGCGTTCGATGCCGACGATGTTCGGAACTGGAATGCCCTGCGCGCCAAGTCGTTGCATCACTTCGGCCTGTCGCGGTGCGTCCGTCACGGTGAACAACTGGTGGTCCTCGGCCTGTGCGCGCAAAACGAGATCCTCGGCGTGCCGGACACCGACTGGGTCGATCCAGGCGGCGGTAAAGTAGACCGTTCGCCCGGAGTAACCGGCCTGCGGGGCGATGAACTCGGAGATCTCGAAGGCTGTCGCTTCAGCGGCTGCCAGCCGGGGAGGCAGCCAGTTGTGCAGCACCTCACCCACCTGGTCGCCGACGTCGCCGCGTGTCGACGTGTACGCCATCAAGAACCCCTTGCCAACATTCTGAACACTACTGTCAGAATAGCGGTCATGGATGACAGCCGGTCTAGTAGTCCAGCGCTCGGGGCCTACGTGCTTCCCGGACGTGTGATCGATCCCGGCGCCGTGGTCGACCAAGCACAGGCCGCCGAGCGCCTCAGCCTGCGCACGATATGGCTCAGCGAGCGGTGGGGAACCAAGGACCTCGGGGTTATTACAGGCGCGGTCAGCCAGGTCACGTCGAAAATCCGAATCGCCGCGGGCATAACACATTTGCAATCACGACATCCCGCATTGCTGGCATCGCTGGCGATGACGGCTCAGGCGCTCTCGGGCGGGCGATTCATCCTCGGCGTCGGACGCTCGGTCGACGCCATGTGGGCGGCCGTCGGGCTACCGCGCTCCACCAATGCGTCAATCGTCGACCATGCCGACATTTTCCGGCGTCTGTGCCGTGGAGAGAAGGTGCGCTACGACGGTCCCGCCGGAACCTTTCCGTCATTGCGGCTCAACGACTTACCCGATCAGCCGGTGCCGCCGATGGTTTTCGCGGCGATCGGGCCCAAGGGCCTGGAGCTTGCGGGTCGTCAGTTCGACGGGGTGCTGCTGCATCCGTTCCTGACGACTGCCGCCGTGCGACGATCGGTCGAGGTCGTGCGCGGCGCCGAACGAGCGGCCGGGCGGCCGGCCGGAAGCGTCCGGGTATACGCCACCGTCGTGGTGGCATGCGAGCTTCCCGCCAAAGAGGAGCTCGCGGTGGTCGGGGCACGGGCGGTGACCTACTACCAAATCCCCGGCTTCGGAGAACGGCTGGCTGCAGTCAACAGATGGAATCCGGAGCCGTTGACGCGGTTGCGATCTCATCGGTTGCTCGCCGGGGTCAAGGGCTCGGCAGACTCCGTGCTCACCCGCGAGGAACTGGTCGAGGTGGCATCGGTGTTGCCTTCGGCTTGGACCGACGAGGCGGCGGCGATCGGGTCGGCACGTTCCTGCCACCGGGTGTTCGAACGCTACCGGGACGCCGGTGCCGACGAACTGGTCCTGCACGGCAGCACTCCCGACCGGTTGGGTTGCCTCTTCCCGCCGACAGCCTGAGGCCCCGTCCCGAAATCAGTTGAGCATCGAGCGGTTCGTCGGGCTCGATTCCATGGAATTACTCGGTGCCCCAATACCATTGAGCGTGGCATTAGCTCAGGTTTTGAGGGTCGGGGTGAGCGCTGCCTGAAGGATGCGGGTGTCGCTGGTCGCAATGATGAGGTTTCGCCTCGCGGCCTGTGCCACGATCACTCGGTCAAACGGGTCACTGTGGTCCCATGGCAGGCGGCCCGCGAGGATGGCGTCTGCCGCATCGATCGGAAGTTCGGTTGCTGTCATGTCGGCAAGGATGTCCGACCACGCCGACAACAGCGGGTCGCCGTCAAGTCGCCCCAGACGAGTTTTGATCGCGATCTCCCACGCAGAGGCAGCCGACACGCTGACTTCCGTGCTGGGCTCGCTGAGAACCTCGCGGGCCGGCTTGGAGATTTTCTCCGGCCGGGCCACCAACCAGAGCAACGCATTTGTATCCAGCAGTACGGCAGAAGGCGTCGGGTCCGACGAAGTCACGAATTGCCCTCCCAGGCCGCAATTTCCGATGCAGGCAGGGGATCATCGAATGTACCGGGTACGGTAAGTGCCGGTAGTTGACCGAACCGCCTTGGACGCGACTGCACCGGCATCAGCACTGCCACCGGCCTGCCATGGTTGCTGATCGTGATCGAGGCGCCGGTGCGCTCGACTTCTGCTAGCAGTGAGTTCAGCTTGGCCTTGGCCTCCGTACTCGAAACCGTCTTCATCTGCCCAGGCTAGCATCGAATAGCCTAGTCGAACTAGTTGCACTAGTGCGATCATCGGGTCACTCCGACAGAGGTCAGTGCGACCGGACACCGAAGTCGATGTCGCGAATACCGAAGAACGGTGTGAAGCCGTCCTTGCCCAGCCATGACGGGGCGGCCTGGTGGCCGGGCTCAGGACGCGCCCAATCCACCCAGGAGCCCCAATCGTCACGACGGAGCTTCTGCCCGAGCGTCTGTGCGTGTGCGGCCTCGGCGGCCGCGTAGCGAGCAGCGAAGCCCTTCATCTCGGGAAGCAGCCAGACGTCCTCCTCGGATCGCCATTTACCGCCGCCGGCGTACTCGATGAATTGATACGACGGGAAGTCGATCGGCGGTGCGCCGGGCTCGGGGTTGTCGGCGCGGTTGAACACCTTGTAGGCGACGCGCACTCCGTCGACCACGTACCAGACGAGCGGGCTGTAGACCTGTGGTGCGGCACCCATCGTTCCCTCGAGGAATCGGGTGATCTCGTCCGGCCCGGTGAAGGTGCCGTAGAAGTGGTCGAAGTACGTTGCGTCGTCGGTGAAAAGGGCGGCCCAGGCCTGCCAGTCCTCGAGCACCGGCCCAGTCATGAAGTAGTGCCGGAATTCCCGCTCGACTTCCGCAGTATCTGGCATCGCGGTCACCCACCCAGCCGCAGGCCGGTGTTTCGGGTGCCGAACACGTCGGTGGCGATGATGACCCCGAGTGTATTTGCGTCCCAACGCTTCTGATTATTCGAGACCGATGCCACCGGATGCCAGCCCTTGAGCAGCTGGAGATGCTCGCCGATCGCGCGGATCACCTGCCCGCTGACGTGGCCGGCCTCGGGGCTGGCCAGCCAGGCCACCACCGGTGAACCCAGTGACGGGTCCTTGGGGTCGAACTCGTTCTCGGTGCGCTCGTCGGGCTCGATCGGCGCCGCCGCACCCGGCATTGAGGCCGACATCCGGGTGCGTCCACCCGGGCTGATCGCGTTCACGGTGGCACCGATGGAGGCCAACTCCAGACTCAACGTCTGCGTCAGACCGACGATCGCCGCCTTGGCCGCGCTGTAGTTGGTCTGGCCGAAGTGGCCGTGCAGACCGGCGCCAGAGGTGGTGTTGATGATGCGGCCATAGACCTTGGCGCCCAGTTCCTTGGATTCTTCGCGCCACTTGCGGGCGACGGCTCGGCTGGTGAGCCAGCTGCCGCGGACGTGTACCCGCATCACCAGGTCGAAGTCGTCGACGGTCATGTTCCAGATCGCCTTGTCGCGCACGATTCCCGCGTTGTTCACCACGATGTCCAGCCGGCCCAGCTGTGAATAGGCCCGCTCCACCGCGAGGTCGACCTGCTGCTCGTCGCCGACGTCGCTGAAGTCGGAAATCGCAGCGCCACCGCGGCTTTCGATGATCGCCACCACCTCGTCGGCCACCTTCCCGGTACCCTCGCCGGACAGGCTGGTGCCCAGGTCGTTGATGATCACGGTGGCGCCGTGCTTGGCCAGTTCCAGTGCGTGACCGCGGCCGATGCCGTGCCCAGCCCCGGTCACCAGGGCGACTTTGCCGTCGAGTAGTCCGGTCATGGGCTCTCCTCGCATGGTGTGAAGACGGTCAGATACGGGCTTTCGGGATCGGCCTCGTCGACTGGCCGGAAGACGGCGGTGACCGGCATTCCGACCCGAAGAGCCTCAGGGTCCGCGCCTTCGATCGTTGTCATCAGCCGCGGGCCTTCGGCGAGTTCGACGATCGCAGCCACATACGGCAGTCGCTCCTTGAACGGCGCCAAATCGTTCACGTAGACAGTCGAATACGTGTATAGCGTTCCGCTTCCGCTGGCCGCTACCGGGTGCACGTTCTCGCTCCAGCAGTACGGGCAGAATGGCCGCGGATAGTGGTGCACCCTGTCGCATGCGGCGCACTCGGCGATCAGTAAGCGCCCGCGCCGGGCGGCATCCCAGTAGGGAGCGCTTGCCGCGTCGATGGTGGGGATGTCAGCGCGAGCCATCGCTACCACCCGGTGAATTCAGTGGGTCGTTTCTCCACGAACGCCTGCACGCCCTCCGTGGAGTCGTGCGAATACGACTGGATCTCCTGTGCCATCGCCTCGGCCACGAACGCACCCGACCTGTCGGTATCGGGGGAGTCGTTGAGTAGCCGCTTGGTGAACGCGATCGCGGACGTCGGCGCTCCCGCCAGCCGCTCGGCGAAGTCGGCGACCGTGGCGTCGAAGTCGGCGGCGCTGACCACCCGGTTCACCAAGCCCAGCGTCAATGCCTCGGCGGCTGAGAGCCTTTCACCAAAGAACGCCATTTCCTTGGCCTTCTGCATGCCGATGCGGCGGGGCAGTAGGTAGCAGCCGCCCCCGTCGACGACCAGCCCGCGCTTGACGAATGACTCGGCAAAGTAGGCGTTTTCGGTGGCGATCACCAGATCGGAGGCGTACACGACGTGGGCTCCCAGCCCGGTCGCCGCGCCGTGCACCGCGGCGATCACCGGTTTGTTGCAGTCCAGCACGCTGGCCACCAGCTTCTGGGCCCCGTTCATGATGCGCCGGGTCGGCTCCAGCACCCGTTTCTCGCCCTGCGCGCGCCGTTCGGCGAGCGAGGCCACGTCGGCGCCGGAGCAGAAGTGCTTTCCGTTGGCGCGCAGCACCACTACGCGCACCTTCTCCTCGGCGTCGGCGGCGGCCAGCAACGCGATGACCGCGTCGCGGTCGTCCGGACGTACCGCGTTGGCGGCTTCTGGCCTGTTCAGGGTGATCGTCATGACGCCGTTTGCGATGTCGGACAGCACCGCTGCCTGTGTGCTCACGGTGTGTAGCCGGCCTTCAGGTGTTTGACGCCGTTGACGAAGTTCGACCTCAGCATGACCGGTTCGCCCGCCGCAGTGATATCGGGGTAGCGCGCGTAGAGCATCTTGAACGCCACGTTCAATTCCAGCCGGGCCAGGTGGGCGCCCAGGCAGAAGTGCGGTCCAGGACCGCCGAAAGCGATGTGGTTGTTCGGTTTTCGTGTGATATCGAAGGTCTCCGCATCGTCGAATACCGCGGGGTCGCGGTTAGCGGCGGGATACCAGACCACGACCTTGTCACCGGCGTTGAAAGTATGCGTCACCTCGCCCTGCGGGTCGGTCAGCGTTACGCCGTCGCGGGTCACCGTGCGGCGGAAGTGGATCACCGGGCTGGAGTACCGCAGGATCTCCTCGATCGCAGTGGGCGCCATATCGTCGTAGTTCGCCAGCAGCCGGTCGCGCTGGTCGGGGTGCGCGCTGAGAATCAGCAGCCCGTGAGTCAGCGCATTGCGGGTGGTCTCGTTGCCCGCGCCGAGCAGCAGGATGAAGAACTTCGCCAGCTCCTGAGGGGTCAGGTTTTCCTCGTCGGAGGTGACCAGCTTGCTTATCACGTCGTCGCGGGAACGGGCGATGCGGTCCTCGGCGATTTGCTTGAGCAGGTCGATCAACTGCTCACTGATCTCGGTGACGGCGGCCCCAATCCCCGCGACGGTCTGGTCGGGTACGTACTCGGGATCCGAGGCGCCCAACACGATGTTCGTCGCCCGCAGGATGAATTGTTCGTGTTCGCGCGGCACGCCGAGCATGGTGTCGATGATGCGCAAGGGCAGCAGCGTGGCGAACGACGAGACGAAATCGCACTCACCCGAACGCGGCATCTCCTCGAGAATCTCGGCGGTGGTCTCTTCGGCCAGACCACGCAGCTCGGAGAGTATGCGCGGGGTGAAGCCGCGCGAGACGATCTTGCGCAGCCGCATGTGTTCGGGGTCGTCCATGTCGATGATGGAGCCGCGGTATTCGCGCATCTCGGCGGTCTGATCGAAGATCTGGGTGCCCTGCCCGGAACTGAACTCGTCGGGGCGGCGGCTGATGTCGACCACGTCTCGGTGCGCGCCGACTGCCCAGAATCCACGGACGCGGGGCGAGCCGGGTCGGTTGGTGCGGACGAACACCGGACCGCCCGCTTCGCGAAGGCGTCGGTAGAGCTCACTTCGGTCGGCCGGACGTTCCTGCCACCACTGCAGGTCGATCAGCGGAGCGAACTGCTGCTCGTCAGTGTCGATGGCGCTCACAGCAACCGATTCTGGCACTCATGTCACTTATAGGCAACGCCGGGGTGCTGGATCAGGTCGGGCAATAGCCCGGTATTCGCTCGTCGAGCTCAGGAGTTATCTAACATTGGTGTCACTACCGCTGGATGGACGAGGAGAGCACATGACGTTGCGGGTTGGCATCATCGGCGTGGGGTGGGGTGCGCACGTGCAGGTTCCCGGTTTCAGGGCGGCCAAGGGCTTTGAGCCCGTCGCGCTCTGTGCGCGCACACCCGAACGTCTGGAACGCGTGGCAGGCAGGCTGGGTATCGACCAGACCTCCACCGACTGGCAGTCGTTCGTCACCCGCGACGACCTCGACGTCATCTCGGTCGCGACTCCCACCGTGCTGCACCACGAGATGACGCTCGCCGCGCTGGCGGCGGGTAAGTCCGTGCTGTGCGAGAAGCCGCTGGCGGGTGACCTCGACGCGGCCCGTCAGATGGTGCGCGCCGCGGCGGATGCCAGACTGCCCACCGCCTGCTGCTTCGAGAACCGGTGGAACCCGGACTGGTTGGCCGTCGCGGACCGGGTGCGTTCGGGCTTCCTCGGGCACCAGTACCTCGCGCGGGTCAGTCGCAGCGCGTCCTATTGGCATCCGAGCCATTCGCTTCAGGCCCATTGGATGTACGACCGCGAGCAGGGCGGCGGCTATCTGGCCGGCATGCTGGTGCACGATCTGGACTTCCTGTGCAGCCTGCTCGGCCGGCCGGTGTCGGTGTGTGCGGAAGTGCGCACCAGCGATCCGGTCCGCGAACTGCCTGACGGGGGGACCCTCGACGTCACCGCCGACGACACCGCGGCCCTGCTAATCCGGATGGAGTCCGGTGTAACTGTCATTTTGAGCCTCTCGGTGATGGGTGCACACGCCGATCACTACCGCCTCGAATTGTTCGGCTCCGACGGCACTATCATCGGCGACGGCGACTTACGTTCCGCGGCATACAGTCTCGGCGCCGCCACCGATGCGGGATTGACTCCCCTGACGGTCGACGAACGCGAACCGGCGCACCCCGAGCGGTTGCCTGCGGGCCTGGCGGGCCACGCCAGCCGCGCGATGGCGCTGATGCTGCAGGATTGGCTGCCCGCATTCGACGGCGCGCCGAGTACCGCGGCCACGTTCGAGGACGGGCTGCTGTCGATCGCGGTGATCGACGCAGCGCACCGCTCGTCCGAAGGCGGCGGCTGGGAACCCGTACAGGCTGCCCAATGAGAGGTGGGCCATCGATTAAGCATCTCGACGACATACCGGCCGAGGAAATGCTGCGTTATGAGTTCGCAGATGGTCGCACGGCGTCGATCTGGGAGAAGTGGATTGAACTGTCTCCCCGTTACTTCGCGTTCTGGAACAAGTGGGACCCTGGTGCCATTTCCTCACAGCACGGTCACACCGGCGATCACAGCAACTTCATCCTGTCCGGCGAAATCCGTTGCGGTGACGTGGTCGCCCGCGCCGGCACGCACATCATGCTCGAGTGGGGCGACGTGTTCGGACCTTGGGAGGCCGGCCCGCAGGGTTGCGAGCTGTATGGGTTCATCGCCGGTGAGGGACAACCGTTCGGCGGCGATACCACGGCATACGACGCGTTGCTCGAGGCGCGTGGCGCCCGGTCGGTACCGCTACCGATGCCAAAACGCTTGCCGCCGTGGATACTCGCCAAACTCGGTGTGCCGTTCACCTCGTCCACCACCAACTGGCAGGCGTCAACCTAGCCTGGGCCGCGCGGCTGACACCCTGCGTCAGCGCAATGCCGCATCGGCGGCCGGATAGATCAGCACGCCACGGATATTGGCGCCGGCGTGCATGTCGGCGTAGCCGTCGTTGACCTTCTCCAGCGGGTAGGTGTGGGTGACCATGGATTCGAGGTCCACCTGCCCGGCGCTGTACAGCTCGAGAATCTTCGGGATGTCGGCACGCGGGTTGCCCGAGCCGTAGAGGGTCCCGATGATCTGCTTCTCGGTCAGGGTGAGGTCCATCAGGTTGGCCCGGATCTCCCGTTCCAGCATCGGGTGGATGTTCGTCACCACCAACTTGCCGCGCTTGGCGGTCATGGCCAGCGCCCGGCCGACCAATTGGCCATCCCCAACTCCCATCGCGCAGATGAACTTGTCCACACCGCGGTTCCAGGTAGCCTCAGCGACAACGTCTTTCACTTCGTCCCAATCCGCTGCGGTGTGAGTGGCTCCCATCTTCAGCGCTTCGGCGCGCTTGTATTCCGATGGGTCGATCACGGTGATCGTGCGGGCCCCCGCGAGCCGGGCACCCTGCACCGCCGCGGCGCCGATGCCACCGACGCCCGCGACGGCCACCGTGTCGCCCGGCCGGACGTCGGCGGCATAGACTGCTGATCCCCACCCGGTGATGAAACCGCAGCCCAGCAGGCAGGCCAGGTCCAGGCGATAGTGGTCCGGGATCTTCACGCAGCTCGCCTCGTGCACCACGGTGTGGTGCGAGAAGGAACCGACGCCGCACGCCAGCGCAAGGTCGTCACCGCCGTGAAGGTGGTGGCGGGCGGTACCGTCGTGAATCTGCATGCCGGAGTAGATCTTTGCGCCGAGGTCGCACAAGCTCTGATGGCCCGTCGAACACGACGGACAGCGACCGCAGGACGGGATGAAGCTGAACACCACATGGTCGCCCGGCGTCAGCCATGACACGTGTTCGCCGACGGACTTGACCACGCCCGCACCCTCGTGCCCGCCGATGCAGGGCAGTCGGATCGGCATGTCGCCGGTGACCAGGTGGTCGTCGGAGTGGCACATGCCCGAGGCGTGCAGCTCGATCAGCACCTCGGTCGCCTTCGGCGGATCGAGCTCGATGGTCTCGATCGACCACGGCGTGTTGCGTTCGAACAGGACCGCTGCTTGGGTCTGCACTGGAATCCCTTCCGGCTCAACGGATGATGGCTTGATGTTCGACGAAGCCGGCGATTCCCTCGGGGCCTCCTTCGCGGCCGATGCCGGACTGCTTGAATCCGCCGAACGGGCTGCCGAAGTCGAGCACAGCGGTCGAGTTGACTGCCACCGATCCCACCAGCAGCTGGGTCGCCACCGCCGCTGCGCGTTCTTCGGCGGCTGACCACACCGCGCCGACCAGCCCGTAGCGGGAATCGTTGGCGATGGCCACCGCCTCGGCGGCGTCGTCCGGGCCGGTGTCGTCATAGGCGATGACGACCGCGACCGGGCCGAAGACCTCCTCGCGGGCGATCTCCATGTCGTTCGTCGCCGCCACGAGTGCCGGCATGACGAACCAACCTGGGCGGTCGGGCCGCTCGCCGCCGACCAGCACGGTGGCACCGGCATCCCGCGCGCGCCGCAGGCACCCCTCGACCCTGTCGCGCGCGGCCCCGTTGATCAGCGGACCGATGTCGGTGGCCCGGTCGGCGGGATCTCCGACGGTCAGCCTTTCGACCGCGGAGCTCAAGGCGGTCGCAAATTCGTTGTACCGGCTGCGCGGCAACAGGATTCGGGTCAGTGCGGCACACAGCTGACCGTTGTTGCCCATCACGCCGCCGACCAAACCGGGCACCGTCGTCTCGAGCGGCGCGTCGGGCAACACAATGGCCGCCGACTTGCCGCCCAGTTCAGTGCTGCAGCGGCGGATGCGCGAACCGCACGACGCCGCGATTCGCGCGCCGACGGCCGTCGAGCCGGTGAAGCTGACCTTGTCGACACCCGGATGTTCGGTGAGCAGCTCACCGGCCGCAGCGCCGCCATTGACGACGTTGACCACGCCGTCGGGAATCCCGGCCTCCTCGACCGCCTCCATCAGCACGCCGAATTCGAGCGGGGCGTCGGGCGCGGGCTTGAGCACCACGGTGCAGCCCGCGGCCAGGGCGGGACCGAGCTTCAGCGCGGCGATGAACAGCGGCGTGTTCCACGGCACGATGGCGCCGACCACGCCGACGGGAAGCTGACGTACCTCGACAGTGCCGCCCGTCATGGAAGCCCGCCTCGACGAGAAGGGATAGTCGGGGGTGATCGCCGCGTAGGCACGCAGTACGCCGACCGCGGTGATGACCTGACCGAACGTGCTCCAGGATCGCGGTGAGCCGATCTCGGCGGTCGTCAGGTCGGCCAGTTCGCCTTTGCGGGTGCTCAGCGCGTCGGCGAGTCGGCCCAGCGCTGCGCCGCGATCGGCGGCGCAGACCCGCCCCCACGGCTGGAGTGCGCCGCGGGCGGCAGCGACCGCGGAGTCCACTTCGTCGCGGCCGGCGACGCCCACCGTGCCCAGCAGCTCGCCGGTGGTCGGCGACGTCACATCCAGCGTTTCGGTGTGCGCGCCCGACACCCATTTGCCTGCGACATAGCTCGCCGCCAACTCGACCATGGCCACCGATTCTGGCAGCAATGTCATCTTTCGACAAGCTGTTGATTGGTGCAGAAGCGAGGTTTCAGTTTCGGTCCTGCATATTTTCTGACAGTATTGGTCACTATGACTGGATCGCCGGACAGCGACGCCGACGGCAATTCCGGACGGCCGTGGGAGCTGGTCGTGGAGCGTGGCAAGATCGCCGAGTTCGCCGAGGCGATGTTGTGCGACGATCCTTCCTACCGCGGACCGGACGCGATCATCCCGCCGACGTTTTTGACCACCGCCGGCCGGTGGGCGCCGGCCGGTGTCCGGGTCGACGTCGGTTTCGACCGCAAGCGACTGCTGCACGGCGAGCAGGAGTACACCTTCCACTCCGGCCTGCCGATCGCGGGGGATGTCCTCACCGCGCAGGAGAGGGTCGTCGACCGGTACTCGAAACCCGGAAGGCGTGGGGGGACAATGCGTTTCGCCACCGTAGTCACCGAGTACCGCAACGCCGGGGGAGCACTGGTCGCCGAAGCCAGAGCCACCTTCATCGAGACGGCGGCGAAGTAGTGACGGCGACGACCGCCCTGCGTGTCGGCGCGCAGGCGCCGGCACGCGAGTTCGGGCCGCTCACCCGGCAGATGTTCGTTCGCTACGCCGGCGCGTCCGGCGACCTCAACCCCATGCATTACGACGATCAGCTAGCGCAGTCCGCGGGCTACCCTTCGGTATTCGCGCAGGGCATGTTCACCGCGGCGTTGCTGGCCGGGTTCGCCACCGACTGGCTGGGTGCGGGCACCGTGCGCCGCTTCGGTGTCCGCTTCCGCGAGCAGGTCTGGCCGAGCGACGTGCTGACCTGTTCGGGCACCGTGACCGCCGTATCAGCCGAGTCCGAGGCCGACCGGGTGAGCGTGGGGTTGACCGCCACCCGGCAGACGGGCGGGGCCGCGATCACCGGCACCGCGGAGTTTCTCATCCCGCGAAACGCCGCTCGGCACGACGCGGGCAGCCCGGATCGGCCATAGGCTGGAAACGCCATGTCCGAAGCCTCGATCGTCCGCAGGGCCAGCTACGGCCCCTCCAGCCCCGCCGTGGGCGCTCGCGGCGCCACCACCCGGGGGCGGATCGCCGAGGTCTCCCTGGAGCTGTTCGGCCGGGTCGGGTACTTCGACACGTCGGTCGACGCGATAGCCAAAGCGGCCGGGGTGTCCCGGGCCACTCTGTACCAGTACTTCAAGGGCAAGGACGAGATCTTCCTGGAGCTGCTCAACGAATGCGGCAGCGCGTTGTTCCGGGTGTCGCGGCGCATCGGTCCCCTCGGACCGGACGAGGTGGGCTTCGACAACCTGAACTGGTGGCTGGGTGAATGGAGCTGGGTATTCGACAAGTACTCCACGATGTTCGTGCAATGGACGGCAATTGCCTCGTCGGACACCAAGGTGCGCCCCGAAATCACCCGGTTTGTGCGGAGTTACAACCACCGCCTCGCCGAGCGGCTCGCCGCCTCGGGTCTGCAGGGCCTCGACCCGGAGGTCGCGGCCATGACGATGACCGCACTGGTGCACCGCATCAATCTTTTCGTGCACACCGACCGCGCCTACGGCCGTAGTGCCAAGAACGCGGTCGACACGCTCTCGGTATTCCTCCAGCTGATGTTGTTCCCCGACACTCCGCGATCGGTGCTGACGTCGTTGCATTTGCACGCCAGCGCTGCCCCCGCCGCTGACGTGGACGCCGTCCAGGTGCCCCCGAAGCCGGACGTCAAGGGGCTGTCCATCAGCGAGCGCACCGCGAGCCTCAGCAAGCGCGCCGTCGTCACCGTGAATGCTTTGGCCGATGCCGGCGCCGCTCAGTTCCGTGCCCGCGGCTACCGCGGCACCAGTGTCGATGACATCGTCGAGTCGGCCAACGTGGCGCGAGGCACGTTCTACAAATACTTCAGCGACAAGCAAGATCTGCTTGCCGCGGTCGCCGCCGAAATCTACGGCGCCGGAATGGCATTCGCCGACCGGATCGCCGACGTCGATCCGGTGGCAAAGAAGTCGACACTGCGGCACTGGTTGGGCACCTACGTTGAGTTTTATGACCGGTATTCGGGTTGCATCGAGGCGTGGGCCGAGGGCACCACCGACGACCCCACCATTGTGAGCATTGGTGAGAACGGTCAGGTGCAAATGGATATCGGCGCGGCCAGGATGCTGATCCGCGGACCGGGTCGGTACCCGTTCGACCCGCTGGTGTCGGCTCTGATCCTGCGTGCGCTCGTCACCCGGGTGCCGCAGGCCGCTCTCGATCTGCCCGACCCTATTGACGACGACCATCTCATCGACGTGTTGATGACCTGCATCAGGCGCGGCTTCTTCGCACGGGCGAAGTAGTCGGGGCTTGCACTACGCCGTCGTGACACCCGCGGCGATGAGGTCCTCGATCGCCAGCGTCGAATATCCCAACTCGCGCAAGATCTTTCGATTGTGTTCGCCCAGCGCGGGCACGTCGCCGATCACGGGATCGATGCCGGCCAGGGCCGCGGGCGGCGACAGCGCGGCGGCTGGACCGCCGGGCGTCTGAATCTCCTGCCAGCGGTCCCGCCCGACGAGCACCGGATGCAGCCACAACTGGTCCACACCGTTCATGCGCGCGTGTGCCACGCCCGCGCTGTGCAGGCGGTCCTCGAGTTCCTCGGCGTTCAGCCGCGCGGCCGCGGCGGCGATGATCGACTCCAACTCATCGCGGTGCGCTACCCGATCGGGGTTCGTCGCGAATCGCGGGTCGGCGATGAGATCCGTTCTCTCCAAGACGATCTCGCAGAGCCGCTGCCATTCCGCCGGGTTCTGCACGGCCAGCAACACGGTGCCACCGTCGCCGGCGGTGACCGGGCCGTACGGCGCGATCGTCGGATGCAGCGCACCCGTGCGCGGCGGCGGCGTTCCCCCGTAGCGGCCGTAATACAGCGGCTGCGACATCCATTCGACCAACGCGTCGAACAGCGAGACCGACACCGGCCGCACCGCACCGGTCGTGGCGCGGGCGTAAAGCGCGGTGAGGATCCCGGAGAAAGCGAACATGCCCGCGGCGATGTCGGCGATGGACACACCGGTGCGCGCCACCGCGGCGGGCGAACCGGTCACCGACAACAACCCGGCCTCGGCTTGTACCAGCAGGTCGTAGGCCTTGCGGTCGGACCACGGGCCGTCCTGCCCGTACCCGGTGATGGTCGCTGTGATGGTCTGCGGGTGCGCGCGTGCCACCGAGTCGGCGTCCAACCCCATCCGGGCCGCCGCACCCGGCGCCAGGTTTTGCACCAGCACGTCGGCACCGTCCAGCAGACGCTGAACGATGCGTCTGCCCTCGGGCTGCTTGAAGTCCACAGTCAACGACTCCTTGCCGCGGTTGAGCCAGACGAAGTAGCTCGACTCGCCATGCACGGCACGGTCGTAACCCCTGGCGAAGTCACCTCCCTGGGGACGCTCGACCTTGATTACCCGCGCGCCGAGGTCGGCGAGCTGGCGGGTGGCGTACGGTGCGGCGACTGCCTGCTCCAGGCTCACGACGGTGACGCCGGCCAGTGGCGCATCGGTCATGTCGCCGAGGAATTCCTGGCCGCCTGACCAGCGGCAACCGCCGTACTCGAGGTTGACGCGGCGACGGCCATCCCGGTGATCCATTCCGGCACCGGCTCGTACACCAGTGGCGTGACCGGCCGCCCACCGCCGGCGGCGCCCGCGGCAAGCCAGGTCCTGATCTCGTTGGCACCAGCCCCCGCACGGTGGTGGGCGGTGTCGACGAGCCGGACCAGCGCAGCTACATCCCAGTTCGACATCGCGTCCAACACTTCGGCGTCCCAGTCGGGACGGATCTTGGTGCGCGCTTCGGCCATTCCGTCGGCGATGATCCGCGCCCGGTCTTCGTCGCTGAGGTCGTAGGTGTCGACTTCCAGACTCGGCGGGGAGTGTGACA
>NZ_DASXEP010000189.1:0-10115 GCF_036490025.1 Mycobacterium sp.
CTTGGGCCTAGACCAGGGAACCCGGCTGTGCACGGCCGCCAATGTCCCGGTTCGCCGAGCGCGGCCAGCCGCACGTTCGCCGTGTGATTTCCGCCGGCGGCGGCGATCACTAGACTGGCCGACGTGCTCATCGGTTCACATGTCAACCCGAAAGATCCGCTGGCCGCAGCCGCGGCCGAGAACGCCGACGTCGTGCAGATCTTCCTCGGCAACCCGCAGAGCTGGAAGGCGCCCAAGCCGCGCGAGGACGCCGCAGAGCTCAAGGCGTCGGCCCTGCCGATCTACGTGCATGCGCCTTACCTGATCAATGTTGCCTCGGCGAACAACCGGGTACGGATTCCGTCGCGCAAGATCCTGCAGGACACCTGCGACGCAGCGGCTCAAATCGGCGCAGCCGCGGTCATCGTGCACGGCGGGCACGTCGCCGACGACACCGACCTCGACGAGGGTTTCCGGCGTTGGGGCAAGGCGCTCGACCGGTTGGAGACCAGGGTTCCGGTGTACCTGGAGAACACCGCCGGCGGCGATCACGCAATAGCCCGCCACTTCGACACCATCGCCCGACTCTGGGATGTCTTCGGGGACAAAGGAATCGGCTTCTGCCTCGACACCTGCCACGCTTGGGCGGCGGGTGAGGCGCTGGTCGACTCCGTCGACCGGATCAAGGGCATCACCGGCCGCATCGACCTGGTGCACTGCAACGACTCCAAGGATTCGGCGGGCTCGGGCCGAGACCGGCACGCCAACTTCGGCACCGGGCAGATCGACCCCGAGTTGCTGGTCGCGGTCGTGAAGGCCGCTGACGCGCCGGTGATCTGCGAGACCGCCGACGAGGGACGCAAAGACGACATCGCGTTCCTGCGGGAGAAGACGAGCGGCTGACATGCTTCGTCGGGTCGCGACGCTGCTGGGCGTCGTGGTGGTCGTCGCGAGTTGCGCGGTCCTGCATCCGAAGCCACCCACGGGCTTTGTCGACGGCGCCAGCATCCACACCATCAACGTCGGCGGGCTCGACCGGGTCTATCGGCTGCACAAGCCCGCCGGACTGCCCGCATCCGCGAGCCTGGTCGTGGTGTTGCACGGTGGCTTCGGCAGCGCCGAACAGGCTGAAAGATCTTACGGCTGGGACCAATTGGCCGATTCATCGAAGTTCGTCGTGGCCTATCCCAACGGCGTCAACCGGGCCTGGAACGTCAACGGCGGAGGCTGCTGCGGCAAGCCCGCTCGCGAACACATTGACGATGTGGCGTTTATCAGCGCAGCGGTCACCGATGTCGCCAACAATGTCGGCATCGACGCCTCGCGGGTGTTCGCCACGGGCATGAGCAACGGCGGCATCATGTCCTACACATTGGGGTGCGACACCACGTTGTTCGCCGCGATCGGCCCGGTGGCCGGCACCCAACTGGACTCGTGCAGATCGCCACATCCCGTCTCGGTGATGGCGATTCACGGCACCGCGGATCCGATGGTGCCCTACGGGGGCGGCCCCGGCCACGGCTTCGCTCACATCAACGGCCCACCGGTACCGGAGCTGAATATGTTCTGGCGCAAGGTCGATCGGTGTCAGCCGCCAACCGAGGCCACCAACGGTTCGGTCACCACGTCGACCGCCGGCTGCGCCGACGATCGCGGCGTGGCGCTGGTCACCGTCGGTGACGGCGGCCACCACTGGCCCGATTTCGCCACCGCCAAGCTGTGGGAGTTCTTCGCCGGCCATTCCCGCTGATCATTACACCTCTTGTGCAGTTGTAGAAAAAATGTAACATTGGTGGCATGCCAGATACTCATGTCGTCAGCAACCAGGTGCCGCCCTTGGAGGAGCACAACCCGGCATCGTCCCCGGTT
This sequence comes from Mycobacterium sp., assembly GCF_036490025.1. Taxonomy (GTDB): domain Bacteria; phylum Actinomycetota; class Actinomycetes; order Mycobacteriales; family Mycobacteriaceae; genus Mycobacterium. Next base: position 1,849 of record NZ_DASXEP010000189.1, read on the forward strand.
CTCGTCGAGGCGCTGATCCGCGAAGGCGGGCAGTGGGGCCTGGACGAGGTGGCCGCGGTGGGCGCGATTTCCGGCTCCAAGCAGACGCAGCGCTGGGGCGAGCTGGCACAACGCAACCGGCCCATTCTGCGCACCCACGACCGCTACGGACAGCGCATCGACGAGGTCGAATATGACCCCGCCTACCACCAGCTGATGCAGGTGGCGATCGAACACGGACTGCACGCCGCGCCGTGGGCCGACGATCGGCCGGGCGCACACGTGGTGCGCGCGGCCAAGACCAGCGTATGGACCGCCGAGCCCGGCCACATGTGCCCGATCTCCATGACCTACGCCGTCGTCCCGGCGCTGCGGTTCAACCCGGAGCTCGCCGCCAGCTACGAGGCCCTGCTGACCAGTCGCGAATACGACCCGGAGGTGAAGTTGCCGACGAGCAAAGGCGGGATCACCGCCGGCATGTCGATGACCGAAAAACAGGGCGGTTCCGACGTGCGCGCCGGCACCACCGAGGCGACACGCAACGGCGACGGCACCTACCGGCTGACCGGTCACAAGTGGTTCACCTCGGCGCCGATGTGCGACATCTTCCTGGTGCTCGCGCAGGCGCCGGCCGGGCTGTCCTGCTTCTTCCTGCCCCGGATACTGCCCGACGGCAGCCGCAACCGGATGCACCTACAGCGACTCAAGGACAAACTGGGCAACAACGCCAACGCATCCAGTGAAGTCGAATACGACGGCGCCACCGCGTGGCTGGTCGGCGAGGAGGGACGCGGAGTCCCGACCATCATCGAAATGGTCAACCTCACCAGGCTGGACTGCACGCTGGGCAGCGCCTCCAGCATGCGCACCGGTCTCACCCACGCTGTGCACCACGCCCAGCACCGCAAGGCATTTGGCGCCTATCTGATCGACCAGCCGCTGATGCGCAACGTATTGGCCGACCTTGCTGTCGAGGCCGAGGCCGCCACCATGGTCGCGATGCGGATGGCCGGCGCCACTGACAGCGCCGTGCGCGGGGATGAGACCGAAACCTTGCTACGCCGTATCGGTTTGGCGGCCAGCAAGTACTGGGTGTGCAAGCGGGCGACGCCGCACGCCGCCGAAGCGCTGGAATGCCTGGGCGGCAACGGCTATGTCGAGGAGTCCGGTATGCCGCGGCTCTACCGCGAGGCACCGCTGATGGGTATCTGGGAAGGCTCCGGCAATGTCAGTGCGCTGGATACGTTGCGTGCCATGGCAACTCGTCCCGAGTGCATCGAGGTGCTGTTCGACGAACTGGCCAAGAGCACGGGCCAGGACGCTCGGCTGGATCGTCACGTCGGGCAACTCCGGCCGCAACTCGGCGACTTGGAGACGATCCAATATCGAGCCCGCAAGGTCGCCGAGGACATCTGCCTCGCGCTGCAAGGCTCGCTGCTGGTGCGGCACGGGCATCCCGCTGTCGCCGAAGCATTCCTGGCCACCCGACTCGAGGGCCAGTGGGGCGGCGCTTTCGGGACGATGCCCGCTGGGCTGGATCTCGCGCCGATCATCGAGCGTGCTCTAGTTAAGGGATGACACGCGCCGGCGACGATGCAGAGCGCAGCAATGCTGAGGAGTGGCGCCGATGACCCACGCGATCCGGCCGGTCGACTTCGACAACTTGAAGACGATGACCTACGAGGTCACCGACCGGGTTGCTCGAATCACCTTCAACCGGCCCGACAAGGGCAACGCGATCATCGCCGATACCCCGCTGGAACTGTCGGCCCTGGTGGAAAGGGCTGATCTGGACCCCGATGTGCACGTCATCCTGGTCTCGGGCCGTGGCGAGGGCTTTTGCGCGGGGTTCGACCTGAGCGCATACGCCGACCGCACCGGATCGGCCGGCGGAACCGGCGCCTACCAGGGAACCTCGCTGGACGGTAAGACGCAGGCGGTCAACCACTTACCGAATCAGCCGTGGGATCCGACGATCGACTACCAGATGATGAGCCGCTTCGTGCGCGGCTTTTCCAGCCTGATGCACGCGGACAAGCCGACGGTGGTCAAGATCCATGGCTACTGCGTGGCCGGCGGCACCGATATCGCATTGCACGCCGACCAGGTGATCGCCGCCTCGGACGCGAAGATCGGCTATCCTCCGACCCGCGTCTGGGGCGTGCCGGCCGCCGGGCTGTGGGCGCACCGGCTGGGCGACCAGCGCGCCAAACGCCTTCTGCTGACCGGGGATTGCATCACCGGCGCGCAAGCCGCTGAGTGGGGTTTGGCAATCGAGGCGCCCGATCCGAAAGACCTCGACGAGCGCACCGAACGCTTGGTGGAACGGATCGCCGCGGTACCGGTCAACCAGCTGATCATGGTCAAGCTCGCCCTCAATTCCGCCCTGCTGCAACAGGGTGTGGCCACCAGCAGGATGGTCAGCACGGTGTTCGACGGTGTCGCCCGGCACACGCCCGAAGGACATGCGTTTGTCGCCGACGCGGTCGAACACGGCTTCCGCGAAGCCGTCAAGCACCGCGACGAACCGTTCGGTGATTACGGCCGGCGCGCTTCCCAGGTGTAACGGCATGCCGAAATCGCTGGCGCGGATGACCGCTCGATCAGTGGTGCTCAGCGTGTTGCTCGGCGCCCATCCGGCATGGGCCAGCGCGGCCGACTTGATAAGGCTCACCAGTGATTTCGGTATCAAAGAGACCACGTTGCGGGTCGCATTGACCCGAATGGTGAGCGCCGGCGACTTGGTCCGGTCCGCCGACGGATACCGACTCGCCGACCGGCTGCTTGCCCGCCAGCGCAGGCAGGACGATGCCATGCGGCCCCAGTTGCGGTCCTGGCGCGGGTTCTGGACCACGGTGATCGTCACCAGCATCGGCACCGATGCCCGTACCCGTGCGGCGTTGCGAACGACTCTGCATCACAAGCGTTTCGGCGAGCTCCGCGAGGGGGTGTGGATGCGGCCGGACAATCTCGACCTGGATCTGGACGACGACGTCCGCGACCGGGTGCGGATCGTGCAGGCCCGCGACGACGAGCCCGCCGAGCTGGCCGGCCGGTTGTGGGATTTACCGTCCTGGGCGCGCACCGGTCAGCGGTTGCTCGCCGACATGGCGGACGCGGCCGACGTGCCCGCCAGGTTTGTGGTAGCCGCCGCGATGGTGCGTCACCTGCTGACCGACCCCGTGCTGCCGGAGGAATTGCTTCCTGCGGACTGGCCGGGCACGCGGCTTCGGGCCGCCTACAACGACTTCGCCGCCGAACTGCTCGAGCGGCGTGACGGTATCCGATTAGTGGAGGCGACATGAGCGACCCGGTACGCGTCGAGCGTCACGGCCCGGTGACCACGGTGATCCTCAACCGGCCCGAGGCGCGCAATGCCGTCAACGGGCCGAGCGCGACCGGACTCTTCGAGGCGTTCGAGGAGTTCGATCGTGACGACACCGCGTCCGTGGCGGTGCTCTGGGGCGACCACGGAACATTCTGCGCCGGAGCTGATTTGAAGGCGTTCGGTACCCCACACGCCAATGCGGTGCATCGGACAGGCCCCGGGCCGATGGGTCCGACTCGAATGGTCTTGTCAAAACCGGTGATCGCCGCAGTCAGTGGCTACGCGGTCGCGGGCGGTCTGGAGCTCGCGTTGTGGTGCGATCTACGGGTGGCCGAGGAGGACGCCGTGTTCGGGGTGTTCTGCCGCCGTTGGGGAGTGCCGCTGATCGACGGCGGCACTGTCCGGTTGCCTCGGCTGATCGGGCAGAGCCGGGCGATGGACATGATCCTGACGGGTCGCGCGGTCGACGCCGCCGAAGCGCTGGCGATCGGCCTGGCCAATCGCGTTGTGCCCAAAGGGCAGGCGCGTGCCGCCGCTGAGGAACTGGCCGCCGAGTTGGCCGGGCTGCCTCAGCAGTGCATGCGATCGGACCGTCTCTCGGCATTGCACCAGTGGGGGATACCCGAAGCAGAAGCGCTGGACGACGAATTCGCCAGCATCTCCCGGGTATCCGCCGAAGCGACGGAGGGTGCGGGACGGTTCGCCGCGGGTGCGGGCCGGCACGGCGCGGCGGCTCAGTAATTCGGCAGGCTGAAGGAACGCGCAACGGTCAGCGACTGCCGGGCGACCAGCTTGCTGACGCCCGGGATGCGCAGCGCTCTGAGAGCGACGTTACGCAGTTTGGCGAGTCGGCCCGAGGAGAAGCGTTCGGTCTTCAACGCGTCGATGGCGAGCTTCTGGCACCGGGCAACGTACGGCGCGAGTAGTCGCTGGTATCGCGCGAATGCCGCTGTGTAATCGCCGTCCGCACTTTGTATTTCGTGAGCCAGCAGGTAGGATCCGACGATCGCGAGGCTGGTGCCCATGCCTGACCGGGGTGAGGCGCACCAGGCCGCATCGCCGGTCAGGCAAACCCGTCCGCGCGAGTACGAGTCCAGGTGGACTTGAGCGATCGAATCGAAGTACACCTCGGGAGCCTCGGCGAGGCCTTCGAGCAAGCTGGAGACCTCCCATCCCATCCCCGCGCATCGCTCGGCGAATAACCGCTTGTTGCCCTCGGTATCGCGATAGTCGAAAACCAGGTTGGGGTCGGTGAGATACAAACTTGCTCGCGCCGGCTTGTCGGGGTCGATGGCCTGTAGGGCCGCGGTCCGGCCGGCATCGATGTACGCCATGCCGCAATGGTCAAGCCGCAGACGGTTTTCGGTGTCGAAGAACCCAAAACATTGGCCCAGCTGTGTGACGTACTGCTCTTCTGGGCCGAACACCAATCTGCGTGTGCCGGAGTGCAGGCCGTCCGCTCCGATGAGCAGGTCGTAGCTGCCCGTCGATGCGTCGCTGAACGTCACGTCAACCCGTTGCCCGTCGTCGTGGATGTCCGTCACGCGAACGCCGAAGCGGTAATTCGCGTCATTGCGCACGGCTTCGTACAGGATGCGGGTGAGGTCACCCCAGTGAATCTCCAGCTCGCCGCTGATGACCTCGGCGGGCAAACGGCCGACCTCCTTGCCCCGGTCGTCGACGAGCAGCAGCGGTCCCATCCGGGTGGCGCTCGCTTGTACCTGTTCGAGCAGTCCCATCTTCTCGAGCACGGTGAGTGCGGGACCTCGAAAGTCGACGGCCTGCCCGCCGGCGCGCAACTGCCGAGCCTGTTCGATGATCGTGACGGTGTGGCCTTGCCGGGTCAGCCAGAACGCCAGGCTCGGTCCGGCGATGCCGCCACCATTGATGAGGATGTCGAGTGGCATTGCGGCCCTTCTCATTCCGTTTTTGTCCAACATCCCTGCGTGAGGCTATCCGGCCTTGTTGATGGTGTTGCCGCTGCCGAGGTTGTCGACCTTGGGGTCGCCGTCTTTGTAGCTGATCGTGTTGTTGAATCCGACAACGTTGAGTTGTTTGTCGATCTTGTCGATGGTGATCTTGTTGTCCGCGCCGCCGATGCTCACCGTCCCGCAGGTGCCTTTGACCGTCAGCGTGTTGTTTGACCCGCCCACGTTCAGCGACTTGCCGTCGCCACAATCGAGAGTGGTTGTGGTGCCCAGTGATCCGTAGTTGATGGTGTTGCCGATGTCGAACTGGGCACCCGTACTGGTCGTCGACGGCGTCGACGTCGACGAGGTAGGAGAGCCTGTTGACGGAACCGTGCTGTTGTTCTTAGGCCCGCAGCCGGCGATCCCGACAACCGCCACCGCGCACAGCGTCAAACCCGCCAGTTGTCGAGATGCGCCGTAGGTGTTGCGCATACCGCTTACCCCCCTACGTGACTGATCCGATTGGTCATGCCGAGTTCACGACCCCGGTCCCACACGAACGGCTCGCCGCTCTTGTAGAAGATCGACTCGTTGGAGCCGTAGACGGTGATGTCGTGCACGACGTTGTCGGCGACGACGGTGTGACCCGACCCCATCACCGTTACGGCCCAACACGTCCCCAGTGCGTTGACGGTGTTCCTGGTGCCGTCGACCAACAGCGTTGCGCCATTGCAGTCGATCGTCTGCTCGACACCCATGCCGGTGACATGGGTGTCGCCGTTTTTAGCCTGCCCGGTCGGCGCGCCGGCGGCGGAGGTGAACGCGATGGCGGTCGTGCAGGCTGCCACGGCTCGGGAGGGTATCGACCATTTCACCGCGGGGTCCTCTCGCCATGGCGCGTGATCTGCTCGAACAGAGCCTACGTGTTCGCATCGTCGGCAGACTAGAGTTCTTCGTTCCGGGGGCCCCAACTAGAGTTCCCTGACCAAACCGGTCAACGCAACGCAACCGAAGGGCGATCGCCATGCCAGCTGAGCCGGCGTCATCGGCTGCTCGGCCGGGCGTCGGGCCGAGGTCTGGTGCCCGCACGGCCAGACTGAGCCGCGAGATCGTCGTCAACGCCGCGCTCACCTTTCTGGACCGGGAGGGCTGGGACGCCTTGACGATCAATGCCCTGGCAACACAGCTGGGAACCAAAGGCCCGTCGTTGTACAACCACGTCGACAGCCTGGAGGACCTGCGCCGCACGGTGCGGATGCGGGTGATCGCCGACATCGTCACCATGCTCGCCCGAGTCGGTGAGGGCCGGGTCGGCGACGATGCTGTGCTGGTGATGGCCGGTGCGTACCGCAGCTACGCCCACCACCACCCCGGGCGATATTCGGCCTTTACCCGGATGCCGTTGGCGGGCAGCGACGACCCGGAGTTCACGGCGGCCACCAAGGGCGCGGCCGCACCGGTAATGGCGGTGCTGTCCTCCTACGGGCTCGACCCCGAACAAGCTTTTTACGCGGCACTGGAATTCTGGTCGGCGCTACACGGGTTTGTGCTGCTGGAGATGACCGGCGTGATGGACGACATCATCGATACCGACACACTGTTCACCGACATGGTGCTGCGGCTGGCGGCGGGCATGGAGCGCCGCAGCGGATCCGCCGCACAATAGCCCGGTGACCGCGCCCGGTAGTTTGCTCTGGCGGACCCCGACGTCGTCGCTTTGACCTGCCCGACCAGCGGCGGGTATTGTGGTGGCTCGTGCCTGGCGGTTTTAGGCGCTTCACCTAAGACGCGCACGCCGGGCCTCTTCGCATGCCAACCACGCAACGGAATGAATCCGCTGCCGAACGCGTGCGACACACCCGGCCGCGGGGGACCGCGGAAGGGCGCAACTGCAGTACAGAGACTTAAAGCAGCAGAACCGAACAGCAACACATGAGGAAGCCGGTAGATGCCAACCATTCAGCAGCTGGTCCGTAAGGGTCGCCGTGACAAGGTCGCCAAGGTCAAAACGGCGGCGCTCAAGGGCAGCCCGCAGCGCCGCGGGGTATGCACCCGCGTGTACACCACGACCCCGAAGAAGCCGAACTCGGCGCTTCGTAAGGTCGCGCGTGTCAAGCTGACCAGCCAGGTTGAGGTGACGGCGTACATCCCCGGCGAAGGTCACAACCTGCAGGAGCACTCGATGGTGCTGGTGCGTGGTGGCCGGGTGAAGGACCTGCCGGGCGTCCGGTACAAGATCATCCGCGGCTCGCTGGACACCCAGGGCGTCAAGAACCGCAAGCAGGCTCGCAGCCGGTACGGCGCCAAGAAGGAGAAGAGCTGATGCCGCGCAAAGGGCCCGCACCGAAGCGTCCACTGGTCAACGACCCGGTTTACGGGTCGCAGCTGGTCACCCAGTTGGTCAACAAGATCCTGCTGCAGGGGAAGAAATCGCTTGCCGAGCGCATTGTCTATGGTGCGCTCGAACAAGCCCGCGACAAGACTGGCACCGACCCGGTGGTCACCCTCAAGCGCGCTCTCGACAACGTCAAGCCGGCCCTGGAAGTGCGTAGCCGCCGCGTCGGTGGGGCCACCTATCAGGTGCCCGTCGAGGTGCGTCCCGACCGGTCCACCACGCTGGCGCTGCGCTGGCTGGTCAGCTTCTCTCGGCAACGCCGGGAGAAGACGATGATCGAGCGCCTGGCAAACGAGATCCTGGATGCCAGCAACGGCCTGGGGGCCGCCGTCAAACGGCGTGAGGACACCCACAAGATGGCCGAGGCAAACCGCGCCTTTGCGCACTATCGCTGGTAGGCGCGCGCGCCAGACCGGCACAGTGGCCGGGGCGACATAAGACAGCGAACTGATCAAGCAATCGAAAGAGTGGGAAGACTTCTGTGGCACAGAAGGACGTGCTGACCGACCTGACCAAGGTCCGCAACATCGGAATCATGGCGCACATCGACGCCGGCAAGACGACGACGACCGAGCGCATCCTCTACTACACCGGTATCAGCTACAAGATCGGTGAGGTGCACGACGGCGCCGCCACCATGGACTGGATGGAGCAG
>NZ_DASXEP010000005.1:0-3361 GCF_036490025.1 Mycobacterium sp.
CCCAAACGAACTGTCCGAGCTGCGGGTATCCGATGCCGACCGAAACGGCACGCTGCGCCGCCTGCACAACGCGGTCGCGCTCGGGCTGATCGACATCACCGAGTTCGAGGAACGCTCATCGCAGGTGTCCTATGCCCGGACCCACAATGATTTGGACAGCCTCGTGGGCGACCTCCCCGGCCCGGGGGCGATCGTCACCTCCGCCGCCGACCGGGTCGAGTTGCGTGGCTGGGCCGGATCGCTCAAGCGGCACGGGGAATGGATGGTGCCCACCCGGCTGGCCTTGGTGCGCCGGATGGGCTCGGTCGAGCTGGATCTGGTCAAGGCCCGATTCGCTGGGCCGGTTGTCGTCATCGAACTCGACATGCGGTTCGGGTCGGTGGAGATCCGGTTGCCCGACGGCGCCAGCGCGTCGATTGACGACGTCGAGGTGTACGGCGGCAGCGCCAGCGACCGGCGCAAGATCGCCCCGGCTGAGGGCACGCCGCATGTGGTGCTGACCGGGCGGGTGGTGTGCGGCTCGGTCAAGATCAAAGGTCCGCGCCGCTCGCTCGTGCGCCGCCGTGGACGTGCTTGACCCTACGCAGTACCGATACCCTGGGCAGCATGCCTGTTCGTTCCGCCCTGTCCACCGGCGTCGTCTCGCCGACGCTGCCGGTGCCGAAATCCATCCCACGCCCGGAATACGTCGGCAAGCCGACAGCGCGGGAGGGCACCGAGCCATGGGTGCAGACGCCCGAGGTGATCGAGAAGATGCGGATCGCCGGGCGAATCGCTGCCAACGCGCTCGCAGAGGCGGGCAAGGCCGTCGCACCCGGCGTGACGACCGACGCGTTGGACCGCATCGCGCACGACTACATGATCGACCATGGCGCCTATCCATCGACGTTGGGCTACAAGGGTTATCCCAAGTCGTGCTGCACCTCGCTGAACGAAGTCATCTGCCACGGCATCCCCGACTCGACGGTGATCGAAGACGGCGACATCGTCAACATCGACGTGACCGCCTACATCGACGGTGTACACGGTGACACCAACGCCACGTTCCTGGCCGGCGACGTCTCCGAGGAACACCGCCTGCTCGTCGAGCGCACCCACGAGGCGACCATTCGGGCGATCAAGGCCGTCAAACCGGGTCGAGCACTGTCGGTGGTCGGCCGGGTCATCGAATCGTATGCAAACCGGTTCGGCTACAACGTGGTTCGCGACTTCACCGGCCACGGCATCGGCACCACCTTCCACAATGGGCTCGTCGTGCTGCACTACGACCAGCCGGCCGTCGCCACCATCCTCGAGCCGGGGATGACGTTCACCATCGAACCGATGATCAACCTCGGGGCGCTGGACTACGAAATCTGGGACGACGACTGGACGGTGGTCACCAAAGACCGCAAATGGACCGCGCAATTCGAGCACACCCTGCTGGTCACCGAGTCCGGCGCGGAAATCCTCACCCTGCCGTGACGTTCCTGGCGCGAGCAGACGCAAACTCGCACGATCGGGCCGCGGGCAGTGCGATTCTGTGTCTGCTCGCCGCAGAAAGGTGAGTGGCGCGCTGCTGGTCGCCGGCACCACGTCCGACGCGGGCAAATCGATGGTGGTCGCCGGACTCTGCCGGTTACTGGTACGCAAAGGAATTCAGGTCGCGCCGTTCAAGGCGCAGAACATGTCGAACAACTCCGCTGTCACCGTCGAGGGCGGTGAGATCGGCCGGGCCCAGGCAATGCAGGCCCGCGCCGCCGGGCTGACGCCCAGCGTGCGGTTCAACCCGATTCTGCTCAAGCCCGGCAGCGACACGACCTCACAGCTGGTGATCAGAGGACAGGCCGTGGGACCGGTCACTGCGGCCGAGTACTGGTCGGATCGCAACAAGCTGTCGGCCGTCGTGCAGGACGAATTGGCGCAACTGCGAACCGAATTCGACGCGGTGATCTGCGAGGGCGCCGGTTCGCCGGCCGAAATCAACTTGCGGGCAACGGACTTGGTGAACATGGGTCTGGCCCGCGCAGCGAATCTGCCGGTGGTCATCGTCGGCGACATCGACCGCGGCGGGTTGCTCGCGCATCTGTTCGGGACGGTGGCGGTGCTCGACCCCGACGACCAGGCACTCATCGCCGGATTCATCGTGAACAAATTCCGCGGCGACGTCGCACTGCTGGAGCCCGGGCTGCACCAGCTCGCCGAACTCAGCGGGCGTCCCAGCTACGGAGTGCTGCCCTACACCGACGACCTGTGGCTCGACACCGAGGACGCGGTCCCGGTGCTGGCTCACCGCGTGCTGGGCACACCGCAAGCACCCCGCGGCTCTCAGTGGCTTCGGGTCGCGGTGCTGCGGTTGCCGCGGATCTCCAACTCCACCGACGTCGAAGCGCTGGCCTGTGAACCCGGCGTGCTGGTGCGCTGGGCGCGAGAACCCGCCGACCTGGCCGATACGGACGTGATCGTGCTGCCGGGCACCAAGTCCACCGTCGCCGACCTGGGCTGGCTGCGCGAACGCGGGCTGGACCGGGCCATTAGAGCGCATGCCGCCTCGGGCCGTGCCGTGCTGGGCATCTGCGGTGGCTTCCAGATGCTGTGCCGTTGCATCGACGACGCGGTCGAAAGCCGGTCCGGCCGGGTCCAGGCGATGGACCTGCTGGACGCCGACATCGTGTTCGCGCCCGACAAGATCCTGCGCCGTCGGGAGGGACTTCTGCACGGCTACGAGATCCGTCATGGACGGGTGGCCCGCTGCGCGGAGGACTCCTGGTTCGAGCTGGACGGATGTCCGGAGGGCTATCGCCACGGTCCGGTATTCGGGACGCATTGGCACGGCTTGTTCGACAACGACGACTTCCGCCGGCATTGGTTGGCCGACGCTGCGGCCGCGGCGGGCCGGGATGGATTCGTGGTAGCCGACGACGTCAATGTGGCCGCGCGACGTGATGCCCAGCTCGATCTGATGGCCGATTTGCTGGACGCCCACCTCGACGTCGATGCCGTCGTCGGATTGCTCGACGACGGGCCTCCACACCGTCCGACGATCGCGACAGCGCTGCGCTGACCACGGTTGTTGTCGGGCCTAAAATGCCGTCCAATCAAGGGTTTTGGGGAATACCGTTCTCTATTGTCGCGGCCGTCGTCGCGCGTGCGGGCATCAGTTCGTTGTTGCCTGAACGTTTCGAATTGCCACACGGTTAACGATCCGCACGAAAACGCCCCGCGCGCGGGGCAATTGACTGTAATTTGCTGTGGTGCCTTCGACGATGATGACTACCGTCGACGGGTTTCCCATCCAGGTCTGCGACACCGGTCCGGAGAAGGGCTCCGTCGTGGTGCTGCTGTGCGCAGCCCAGCGGGCACTCACCGCGTACGAGGCGTT
>NZ_DASXEP010000040.1:0-2296 GCF_036490025.1 Mycobacterium sp.
GTTGTAGACATCCCAGGGTCGTAACTTGTCAAGCGGCTTGGGCGATTTGACGGTGTGCCCAGGCCGTTTGTTCGCTGTAGTGGGTGTGATGGCGAAGGCAGCCGTGCAGGATGCCAACGAGTCGGTTGCCTGGGGCGCGTAGGGCTTGGTGGTGGAGGTCTCCGGCGGCGCGGTGCTGATCGTAGAATGTTCGGGCGCCTGGACTGTTGTTGATGGCGCCGAGGGCCCATTGGTCGATGGCGGCGTAGAGGCGTCGGTTGCGGACGCGGCGGGCCAGGATGGCGCGTTTCTTGCCGGAGCGACGGTCAGGGGTGATGTTCCGGCGTAGTTTTTGCGAGACTTGGCGGTGGTGTATCGGTTCGGGTCGTCCCCGAACTCACCGAGCACCCGGGCGCCGAGGATGACACCAAGTCCTGGCAGGGAGAGGTATAGATGTCGGCGTCCGGGTGTGCCTCAAAATGTGTGGCCAGTTCGGCTTCGAGCTCACTGATCTGACGATTCAGTTCGGCGATGATGCCGACTGCGGCGCGGGTGGTCGCGGCGAATGCGGCGGTGATCGCGGCGGGTGCGGTGAGTTGCTCGGTGCGCAGCGCTGCAGTGATCTCCTGAGCCCGGGCATCGAGGTTGCGTTGTCGCCCAGCGTGTTTGAGTGCCGACCGGATCTTGGCCAGGCTCAGACGAGTTGCCTCGCCAGGAGTGGGAGCGCGACCCAGGACGGCCAGGGCATCGCGGTCGTGCAGGTCGTCGAAGGCCTCCAGCGCGGCTGGGTAGTACTCGCGCAGTGCCGAACGCAGTGCGTTGGTGTGCCGGGTGCGGGCCCAGATCAGGTTCTGGTGTCCTCGGGCGAGGACCTTGATCGCCTCGGCTTGGGAGCTGTCGCCGGCCATCGAGCGGTGGTTGTGCCGGTCGGTGCGGACCAGATCGGCCAGCAGCTTGGCGTCACCGGCGTCGGATTTCGCGCCGGAGACCTGATGTCGCTCGCGGTACCGGGCGACCGCCAGCGGGTTGACCGCGTACACCTGGTACCCGGCCGCGCTCAAGGCTTGCACCCACAGGCCGCGGTCGGTTTCGATGCCGATCACCACTTGGCTGGGTTCTGCAACGTGGGCGGCCACCAACTCGTGGAACCCGCCGATGCCCGCGAGTCCTTCGGGTAGCCGGCGTGATGCTAGCCGCGCCCCGTCAGCGTCCATCACGTGGATGTCGTGGTGGTCCTCAGCCCAATCGTCCCCGACGAATATCATCTTCTTGCCTCCTAACTCCGTTGTGAAGAAACAACATTCAGAGCCGAAGGCCACCCGGCGGCAACCTAATGGACCAGTGCTCGACGACCGGCACGACACCCCATAAGCGCTACAGGCAACCTCACCAACCGGCCGGGGCACGCTCTACAGTTAGAAATCGACCAACGCTCCAGGTTCTCACCTGTGCTCACCGGCCAGCGGCTCAGTAATCAGCGTCCCGCGCAGTAAACGAAATCCCTACAGGAACACGCTGATCGGTTCCCATTAGGTTCTCATTTCACGTGGCGAACTTCTCACAGGAATGGCGAATGTGTGGCGAATCCGCCACGAAGATGAGAAAGTAGTTAGTCGCACTGGATGGGGTGTCGAGCCGCCCCCAGAAGTCGCCTTCTATTCTGCGCCAACGTTTTCCAGAACCACTGCTACTGCCTGCCCCGAGCCGATACAGACCCCGATCACCCCGTAGCGGGCACCTCTTTCAGCCAATTCGGTGGCCAGCGTCAACAAATAGCGAGTTCCCGTAGCCCCCGAAGGGATGTCCGATCGCGACGGCACCACCATTGGGTGTCAGCTTGTCGTCGGGCACCACGAAACCGTCCAGCTGGCTTGTCAATTCGCGTAGCACGCCTAGCGCCTGGGCGCTGAATGCCTCGTGCACCTCCCACACGTCGATCTGCTCGGGGCTAAGTCCTGCCCGGCGGATCGCGGCCGGGATCGCCCATGCAGGGGCCACGCCCATGATGCGAGGATCGATGCCGTAGACCGCGCTCGACACCACTCGGGCTAACGGCTCGACGCCGAGTTCGCTGGCTCGCTCCCGGGAAGCGATGACTACGGCACTGGCACCGTCACTTAAAGGCGAGGAGTTGGCCGCCGTCATTTGGGTCGTGCCGGGCTGGACCGGTAAAGCCGCCAGCACCTCGGCGGTGGTGTCATCGCGGATGAACTCATCATGTTCCGCCAGCCGGGCAGGTGTCTTTTTCGTCGCCGGGATCGGCACGGGCATAATCTCTTTGGCCAGCCGCCCTCGATCACGGGCAGCCTTCGCATGC
>NZ_DASXEP010000110.1:0-17619 GCF_036490025.1 Mycobacterium sp.
TGAGAACCTGCACCTGCTGCCCAAAGAGGCGCAAGAAGCCATCCTCGAGTCGTTCGAGAACGACAAGCAGGAAAACGCCAAGAACCAGAACTACGACGACCGCGCCCGGCACCGCGACGAAGCCGACACCGCGTCGATCCCCACCCAACGCGGCTACTGAGACAACATGGCGCGTCACTGCCTGAGGCCACATAGCAAAGAGCCCGCTTTGGTGGGTAGATCGCTTACAGCCCTGGCGGTTTGGGGGTTTAACCAGCACAACCACGCGACTTTGCGTCAGCGGCGAGCCGCCATGACGTGGAACCCAGCGTTGAGCGTCGCAGCGATCGCTCCCTTGGTGCTTGCTTGTGCTGTCAGCGGCACGGCGCGGCGCGTGTCCCCGCCCACACCAGCTGTGCCCCGTGTGGCGATTACATCGGTGGCGGTTGTTGCAGCCGCCGGGAGTGAGTTGTCCGGACCAGCAGTGGTCGCCGTCGTGCGGGCGCCAGCCAGCCTACACATCGCGGCGGCCACCAAGTCGGCTCCGCCGCCAGCCACCGTTGTGAATTCGCCTAGTGCACTGGGTATTCCGTCGATGGCCCTGGCTGCTTACCGTAACGCCGAGCAAATGATGGCCATCTCCAGTCCTGACTGCGGGATTAGCTGGAATCTCTTGGCCGGTATAGGACGTATCGAGTCTGGACACGCCAATGGGGGTGCGACCGATGCCCGCGGTACCGCGGTCCGCCCGATCTATGGACCTGCGCTGGATGGCGCGCTGCCCGGAAACGAGGTGATCGTCCAAAGCAGTGTCGGCGGTCGAGTCAACTATTCGCGCGCGATAGGCCCGATGCAGTTTTTGCCCGGCACCTGGGCACGGTATGCCTCCGATGGCGACGGCGACGGCGTGGCCGATCCGCAGAACTTTTTCGACTCCACACTGGCCGCCGCGCGGTATCTATGCAGCGGCGGCCCGAACTTGCGAGACCAGTCGCAGGTGATGGCGGCAATCTTGCGCTACAACAACTCGATCCCGTACGCCCGCAATGTGCTGGGCTGGGCCGCGGCATACGCCACCGGCGTGGTCCCGGTCGATCTGCCACCGGTGACCGGGCCGGCGCCGCCGCTCGGTGACCTACATCTGGAGAATCCGGAGGGACTCGGTCCGGGACTGCCGCTCAACATCCACGGCCTGCCGCCCACCGACCCGCTGGCCCAGACGCCGCTAGTCGACTTTGGACCATCGGACATGCCCCCACAGCAACCGATCTGGCGGTCGCAGTCGCCGACCCCTGCGGCTCCCGGCTGCACAGTGATATGCATTGGCCCACAGGACCCGCCGCCGCAGCAGCAGCAGTCGCCGGCCCATCCGAACATGGACCCGCCAGCGCTTGCGCCGCCGGGTTGACGAGGCTCCGTTCGTCCAGTAGCTCGTCAATCAATCGGATAGTTTTCACGTGTGCTAGCTCCCCATGACCCGAATAAGGTCATGCGCGCTCGGCCGTCATATCCATCTCGATCCAGCCCTGGCACGGTCCGCTCGAGATGTCGGTGTGCATGACGCCGGCAAGTGCCCCGTTGGGTTGGGGCGTGTAGCGCACAGTGGATCGGGCCGGACTCCATTGAATCGTGGTGTCGGGCATCATGCAGTCCCACTGGAAATCGCTGACTTGCGTCCAGGACGATCCATCCCAGGTGAATTGCACCGGTTGCGGAACCGTCGGATTGCTCGGTGGCGGGCCGCTAATGATCGTGGCGATGCACTTTCCGCTTGTGCAGCTTGATCGGAATCCGTAGGTCTCGGTGCGCTGGCCCTCAGGGTCACCCACCGCCATGCTGGTCCCCGACTTTGGACCAACCATGAACGTGATCGCGTACTCGCCGTTCCAGGACGGGGTGTCGGCGGCGGCAATTGGGGGAAGCGACAGGGCGATCGTGAGCGGCGCGGTGCACAAACCGACGAGGCTGCTCAGATGGCCTGGGGCCATGGGTTTCTCCTCTCGGCCCGCAGCGGCTTTCGAACTAGGATGCGCCGCGACAACCGTGGATGCATACCCCCGGCCGCCATCGTTTGGCGCAAAATATCTCCCCCGCCGACCAAATGCGACGGGGGAGACATGGGCAAGCGGATTAGGTCGTGGCCGGGGCAGGGAGCGCACCCGGTGCGGGACCTGAGGTGCCCGGCTCACCCGGTGCCGGGGTCGCGGGCCCACCCGGCATCGAGCCAGGCATCGAAGCCGGCCCACTAGGCGTCGAAGCCCCCGGGACGTTCGACGTCCACATCAAAACGTCTTGCAGCCCGTCGTTGTAGACGACGCCGTTTGGTGGCGCGCCGGTCACGTCAAAGTACAGCGTGCCCTTCGATTCGCTGCCCTGGGTTATGGGCGCCGGGTTGAGGCCGTTGGGCACCTCGACGTTGTCGATCAGCTTGTAGGTTTGACCGTTGGGGCCCCGGGCGCTGAAGTCTCGCACCTGCGGTGTCACGACGCCGCCGTCCGACCGGGCAGTGATGTCTGCCTGGTAGAGCGTTCCCTTCGGCGTGAAGCCGGGGACCGCGATGGTGCTGGGCTGCAGGTTGCTCACTGTGTAGTTGGTTATCAGTGGCCCGTCGATCAGTGGTTCGGAGGTACCGAAGCCTTGAATGTTTGGCGCCGCCGAAGCGCTTCCTGCGACGGCAAGGCTCACCGCGGCAATCCCCGCGGCACCAATCGCCGTCTTCATTGTGGTGGTTGTGAACTTCACGATTGGCTCCTTCTTAGTTCCCGGTCGTCGAAGCGCACGCTCGTCGGCCGTGTGAGTACGCGCCGGGTTCGAATAGCCCACCGTCAGTAATTTCAAACTTGGATTCGCTGCGGAATGCCATGTCTGACGCGACTACCTGCGCAAACGAAGGAACACAATTCACGCCCGCGCCCGATTCGAGTTAACTTGTGCAACATGGGTATCACCTGCATTGGTGTCGCCGGCGACAAATTCAAAAAAGCCGACAGCACATTTATTACCCGGGACCTGTCACCATTGAGGCATGAACACCGCGATCGTGGTGATACTGATCTTGTTGGCCACCGGCATTGTGGTCGGTCCACTTCTTCGGCTGAGGGTGTGGCTGAAGAACTCGCCCCCCGGTCAAGAATTCCAACCACCCCGCGATGAAGGGTCCGAATAGCCACTACTCAGCAACTCACCTCGATCGTGAAAGGGGCTTTCATGGAAACGCGTGGATCGTTGAGCTGAGATCCTTCGGCGGTGCCCGTGATCGTGTAGGTGTCGTGCGCAAAGCGGATTTTCGCGTCACCGGCTCCGGAGTTTGAGACGCCGGAGAAGCCCACGAAATTGTCGAAGTGGACCGACTCGACCATGGGCTTGTCCGCATCCAGCTTGAGCAGTACCCGAACATTGGCAGGCGCGACGCTGATGTTCGCCGTCAGCAACCAGTCAACCTGGCTGCAGGTGACGGCGTGCGAGGTGCGGGTGTTGTTGTCGACGGTGATCCGGGCGGTCTTCTGCGTCACTTTGCCGTGCTGCGCAAAACATCCCGAACAGCATGCCGCCAGCAGTGAAGCGGTTATCGCCGCGCTGACAAGACGTCGTCCCACCGGGCACCTTCCAACGAACGCAGGTTTGGCTCGCACGCTTTTTCTATCAGCCTGCGTGCGTCCTCGGGAGTAAACGTGCCGAAGGGCTACCCGAGCGCTATTCGGCCCATCAGCAAGTCGATGATCGGTTTACCGGCTGCGAAGGTTCCGGTGTTCGACGAGTTGACGTGCCCGTAGTCGACGAGGAGGGTCACGCCGTTGATCCCGGCGGCGGCGTCGCTGTTGAGGAATGCCATCACGTTGCCCATCTGCTCGGGCGTGTGGACCGCGGCGCCGGTCGCCTCCCGGTAGTCCTGCGCGAAGGACAGCCACAGATCGGCGTTGGCCCGGGCCAGGGGAGTGTCGGTCGGACCCGGGCAGATCGCGTTGATGCGGACACCTTTGGCCAGGAAGGGAAATGCATGGGTCGCGACGTAGGCGTTGATCGCCTGCTTGCTGGTGCCGTAGTGCCCGAAGTTGTCCGCCTCGTGGGCTTTCACCCAGGCGTCTGCTGATTCGAAGTCAGGCGTCGCCAAGAACTCCTGCAGCCGAGGCAGATCGGTTTCCCAGCCGATTCCGGCCACCGAGGAGATGAAACAGACGGCCGAACCGCGGTTGAGTTGGCCGTTGTTCAACAGCCGCTCGATCACGTGCCGATGACCGATGAAGTTGATCTTCATCAGGTCCGGACCGTCGGCAATGCCGGCGGCGGAGAACAGCGCGTCCACGGGTCCACCGACCTGCTCGAGTGCACTGTCGATTGATGCCGGGTCGCGAAGGTCGACCTGGATCCCGCGGCCGAGCCCGGAATCGACCGGCGCGTAGTCCAAGTTGATGACCTCGGCTCCGAGGTCACCCACGATCTTGGCCGCAGCGGCACCCATGCCGGTGGCACCTCCGACTACCAACGCCCGCTTGCCGTCGTAGCGGAACTGCTCGATACCAGTCATTTCAGTCCTCTCTGGGGATGCCAACTGTAAGGCTCACGAGTACTCTACGTGGAACAGATATTTGGTACCGCGACGGGGTCACCCGCTGCGGTTCGGGACTGCGGTTGGCCCTCGAACACGCGATAAGGTTGTCAGATTGAAGCCGATGTGTCACGCGCGGCGGCGCCACGCACCAGGGTGTCACGAGCGTTGACCAGCGCCGCGTCCTTGCCCTGAGCCCGCACGATGTTTTCCGGTACCCACAGCACGTCCATGACGTAACGCGCGAGCATCGACAGCGAGGGCGAATCCTCGATGCGGATGTCGCCCGACTCGATGCCCTCCGACAACAGCGCCCTGAGCTGTCGCAACCGCATGGTGAATGCCAACCCGGGGTTTGGCGTGTCCGGCGGCGATTGGCGCATCCACGCGAGTTGGATCTTCCACTCGTCGGGGAACTGAGCCAGCGCGTTGATGTTGACCCAGCTGAGCGCGTCGAGTTTCTGCACCGGTGTGGCATCCGTGCGCAGAACGCTGGCGAAGCCGCCGCCGGCCTTCTTACCGAACGACTCCATGATCGAGGCGAGCAGTTCGTCTTTCGAGCCGATCAGACGGTAGACAGTCCCGGTCCCCAGGCCTGCCGCGGCAGCGATGTCACGGATCGTGGTGACCTCGTAGCCTTTTCTGCCGAACTCAGCTCGCGCCACGGCGCGAACGTGCATGGCCTTGTCGTTGCCGTCGGACTCGCTGTCGCCGGCCCAGGTTTTGATTGCCGCCTCGGCGGCGGCGAAAGCGCTGGAGCTGTTCAGTTCCCGATCGCTGTAGGGCCGACTGGCCAGGCCATGCAACATGATGCGGCACATGACGACCGCAGTCTGGTCGGCCGCGCCGGTGTGCCTGATGATGTCGAGTCCGACGTGCATCATGGTCTGGCAGATCCGGTCGGCAAGCGTGGGTAGGTCGATGTCGGATCGGATGAAGCCACTCCACCTGCCCGCGCGCAGCGTTTGCAGCATCGCCTGCTGTACGGCAGTCGGCGGGATTTGGAGCAGTTCGACGAGTTCCGGATTCGCGCTCGGGGCCTCGTAAAACGACATCTGCAGAGCCGCGCGATGCTGCACCGCGCAGCGCGCAATCGCGGATCCCAGTTCGACGATTTTGTCGGCGACGGAGCGCGGGTCGGCCTGGTCCAATT
Source organism: Mycobacterium sp. (assembly GCF_036490025.1). Classification (GTDB taxonomy): domain Bacteria; phylum Actinomycetota; class Actinomycetes; order Mycobacteriales; family Mycobacteriaceae; genus Mycobacterium. Next base: position 5,679 of record NZ_DASXEP010000110.1, read on the forward strand.
TTTCGTGGGCGATCTCTCCGATGCGGTCTAGGTCGATGTAGTACCGCCGGACCAGCTCGACGAGGATCGCTTCCTTCGATTCGAAGTGGTGATAAAGGCTTCCCGGCAAGATCCCCGCCGCCTCGGCGATCTCTTGCAGTGACGTCCGCAAGCCGGAGGAGGCAATCAACGACGCAGCGGTTTGCAGGATTTCGGTGCGACGAGTGCCGTCGTCGTAGGCACCCCCGCGATCATCTGCCAAGCCGGGGATGCGTTTGGCGGCACCCCGTCCCCGCGGTGTCATGCGAGAACGTCCGGCTTGTCCAGACCGGACCAACGAATCGGCATCGGGCAAGTCTAGGCGCGCAGAGCTCGAGGTGGCCGCAGCCTCGGATGGTTGCTGAAGCCTCATGACGCCTCCACAGGCCGGTCCTACGAGATCCGTGACCGAATATTTGGTCTAACGCTAGCAGGTTGCTGCTGCTGGGCAACGCAACTTGAACGGCGTGGGAGGGCGTTGCTAGGAGAAAACATTGGCGCCGAGGCGCTCGCACACCGCGAAGACCTCTTCGAAGATGGAGCCTGGCACGGTGAACGGCTCGGTCGCCGACACGTCGGACAGGTGCGCCGCGACATCGTCCGCCGTCGGGTTACTGTCCGGCTCGGCGAGCCAACCCTCGCCGAGGCCTACGAAGACCCGCGAAAAGCGCCCGGCGCAGGCCGAGTAGTTCTGATGAGTGAGCTCGCAGGCCTTACTGGCCAGGTATACAACGATTGGCACCACCAGCTCAGGCCGGATCAGTTTCAGAAAGCCAGTTTCTTCTAACGCCTTCGGATTACCGACCGTTTCAGTCACCATGCGCGAAAAGCCAAACGGGAGAACGGTGTTGGCTGATATGCCGTGCTCGGCACCTTCGATCGCGATGACATTCGCCAGCCCCACCAGGCCGGCCTTGGCCGCGGCGTAGTGGGCTTCCAGCGGCTGTCCGAACATTCCCCCGGACGAGGAGATGAAGACGAATCGGCCGTAGCCCGCTGCCTTCATCGCACGGTACGCGGGCTGACTCAGGTAGAACCCGCCGTCCAGGTGAACGCTGAGCATTCGCCGCCAGTCCTCTTTCGAGAGTTCATCGAAAGGCACGCTGTTGAAAATGCCCGCGTTGCTCACCACCGCATCGAGACGACCGAAGCGCTCGATCGCGGTGTGCACGATCGCTTCTCCGCCCTCAGGGCTATCCACCGAATCATGCGAGGCCACCGCGACACCGCCGGCGCGCTCGATCTCGTCGGCGACCGCGTCGGCGACGCTGGTATCCGCGCCATCGCCATGCATGGAGCCGCCGAGATCGTTGACCACCACCGCGGCCCCGCGACGCGCCAACTCCATCGCGTACAGCCGGCCCAGGCCGCGGCCGGCGCCGGTGACGATGGCCACCTGGTCGGTGAAGTCAATCATGGCTGCTCCCTAATCGTTTCAGTGACTTATCGACTTGGCGAACTGTGTGCCCAGCTGCACGAGGTAGCGGTCGTACCCACCGAGAAATCCGCTCCAGCTCAGCAGGCGCTTGAGATATAGGTGGGCGTCGTGCTCCCAGGTGTAGCCGATTCCGCCGAAGACCTGGATGGCTGTATCACCCACGGCAGCCAGCCGGCCGGCAAAAGCCTTGGTGCGCATTGCGGCTGCATGCCGCTCCGCCGGGTTGCCGGCATCGGCGGCCCACAGGGCGTGGATCACACCGCTACGGGCGAGCTCCACTGTCTCGTACATGTCGACGCACAGGTGCTGGACCGCCTGAAACGCGCCGATGGGCTGGCCGAATTGGCGTCGTACTTTGGCGTATTCGACGACGAGGTTCAGGATTGCCCGGGCCGCACCGAGCGCGTCGGCCGCCCACGCGATGATCACGTCATCGACGAGCGCCTCGACGGCGTCGGGCGGTGCGGCGGCGAGCCGTTGCGCGGGCGCATTGTCAAATGTGAGGCGAAACTGTTTGCGGGTCTGGTCGATTCCGTTCTGTGCGGCGATGTCGATGCCGGGCGCTGACGTCTGGGCCGCGAAAAGTGCTGTGCCGTCGTGATCGTCGGCCAGGACGAGTATCACGTCGGCGGCGGCGACATCCCACACGCTGTCGATCTCGCCGTGCAGCGCGATGCTGTCGCCGAGGCCGACTGCGCTCGGGCGAGCGCCGGCGAGCGGACCCACCGTGGCAATCGTTGAGCCGTTTGCGATCCCGGTGAAAAGTGCGGCTGCCACGCGTGGGTCGACCCCGCATCGCGTCAGCGCCCGGGTTGCGGCGACGGCGGTCGACAGCCATGGTCCGGGATGTAGTCCGGCGCCGAGTTCTTCGAGCACGATGCCGGCCTCGACCATCGTCATGCCGGCGCCGTCGTATTCCGGCGGCACCAGCAGGCCGATGGTGCCCAGGTCAGCGAGCCCCCGCCAGACCACATCGGTCGTACCGGTCGCGTCGTCGAGCAGGGGTCGGACATGCCCGGCGATCGAGGCCTTTTCGGCGAGAAAGCTTCGCACGGTGTCGCGCAACGCGATCTGCTCGTCGGTCAGCTCGAGGTTCATGGGCGCGGCAACCCGAGGACGCGTTGGGCGGTGATGTTCTTGTTGATCTGCGTCGTCCCGCCCGCGATGGTCAGCGCGCGTGAGGTCAAGCGGTAATCGGCCCATCGACGACCGTCGGGATGAGACCCGAGCAGATCGAAGGCCAACGCGGCGATATCCTGGCCGACCTCACCCCAGATCGTCTTGGCGAGACTTGCGGACCCGAACGCGTCGCTGCCGTGCAAAATCGCAGAGATCGAGCGCTGGCACAGCACCTCGAGATACTTTATGCGCAAAGCGATTTCGCCGAGGCGCCGCAGCGTGGTGGGGTCTTCGAGCACGGGCCGGTTGCCGATCCGGACGTCCGCGAGGTCGGTGACCAGTTCCGCGAGCCGCACCTGCATCTCGGTATACAGGCGTGCCGCGCCGGCCCGCTCGTGACTCAGCGTCGTGGTTGCGATCCGCCAGCCGCCGTTCTCGGGCCCGAGCAGAGCATCGACCGGCACCTGCACGTCGTTGAAGAACACCTCGGCGAATTCGGCCTCGCCACTGAGCGTGACAAGGGGCCGAACTTCGATGCCCGGCAACGACATGTCGAGAATCAGGCAGGAGATGCCCTTGTGCTTCGGCGCATCGGTGTCGGTGCGCACATACAGCTGGCACCAGTTGGCCCGGTGTCCCAGCGAGGTCCAGATCTTCTGGCCGTTGACGACGTAATCGTCGCCGTCGCGCACTGCGCGGGTGCGCAGCGAGGCGAGGTCGGAGCCGGCCTCGGGTTCCGACATTCCCTGGCACCAAATGTCGTCCGCGCGCATCATCCGAGGAAGCAGCGTGCGTTTTTGGTCTTCGGTTCCGTGCTGCATGATCGCGGGCGCGATGTTGTTCATCCCGATCACATTGAGAGGGACCGGCACCCGCGCGCGGGTGGTCTCCTCTGCGTAGACCAGCTGTTCGAGCACGGTAGCTCCGCGCCCGCCGTACTCCTGTGGCCAGGAGACGGCGCCCCAGCCGGCGTCGGCCATCGTCGCGTTCCATGCCCGAAGCGTCTGGAACGCGGCTTCGTCCTTACCCCGCCGACGGCCGGCGACCACCACGTCGTCGGTCAGGTTCGCGGCCAGCCACGCACGCAACTCCTCGCGGACCTGTTCCACCTCTGGTGGGTATGAGAAATCCACGTTTCCTGTTGACTTCGGGCGATTGACGGCGGGCAATGCCGAACTCTACGGTGGAACAGATATTTGGTCAACAAGCCTCGGTGAGAGGAAGACGGACTCGTTGACGAGTGAGGGTTGCCAACCGGCTGCGTTCCAGTAAGGCTCTCCATAGTATTCTGCGTCCCGGTGCTGTGCTCAGCGTCCCGTCAACGAAGGAGCGACAAACATGACTGACACTGTAAAGGTCCGCTTCGAGCCGAAGATGATGATCGACGGCAAGTTGGTCGACGGTCAGGCCGGCACCTTCACCAACATCAACCCGGCCACCGAGGAGGCTCTCGGCGAGGTCGCCGATGCCTCGAAAGAGGACATGCACCGGGCCATCGACGCCGCCCGGCGGGCCTTCGACGACACCCATTGGTCGACCAACCACAAGTTGCGTCAGCGCTGCCTCCTGCAATTGCACGACGCGATCGAGTCGGAGAAGGAGGAGCTGCGTGAGGAGCTCATTCTCGAGGTTGGCTCCCCCCGGGCGATCACGTTCGGTCCCCAGCTGGACGCGCCGCTGGAAGACGGTCTGAAGTACCCGGCCAGGTTGATCGACGAGTATGCGTGGGAAACCGACTTGGGCGACAAGGTCATCAGCCTCACCGGCACGTTGACCACCCGCAAGGTCTGGCGGGAGCCCGTCGGCGTGGTCGGCGCGATTGTGCCGTGGAACTTCCCGTTCGAGGTGACGATCAACAAGCTCGGGCAGGCGCTGGGCACCGGCAACACGGTCGTGCTCAAGCCGGCGCCGAACACGCCGTTCAACGCGACCCGGCTGGGGCGGCTCATCGCCGAAAAGACCGACATCCCAGCCGGTGTCGTCAATGTCGTCACCGCCTCGGATCACTTTGTCGGTGAAGAGTTGACGCTGTCACCCAAGGTCGACCTGATCTCGTTCACCGGCTCGACGGTGGTCGGCAAGCGGATCATGGAAAAGGGCGCGGCCACCATGAAGCGGCTTTTCCTGGAACTCGGCGGCAAGTCGGCCACCATCGTCTTGGAGGACGCCGACTTCGGACTGGCGTGTGCGATCGGCATCGCGCCGTGTATGCACGCCGGGCAGGGCTGCGCCAACCCGACCCGGATGCTGCTGCCACGGTCTCGCTACGACGAAGGCGTGGCGATTCTTAAAAGCATCTACGAGAACATCACGTGTGGCGACCCACAGGATCCCGGCACGCTGTGCGGCCCGCTGATCTCGGAACGGCAGTTCGAGCGGGTGACGGGCTACATCAAGAAGGGCGTGGAAGAAGGCGCCACGGCACTGGTCGGCGGCCCCGGCGCCGCCACCGGTTTCGACAAGGGATATTTCGTCCGGCCAACGCTTTTCACCGATGTCGACAACAAGATGACGATCGCCCAGGAGGAAATCTTCGGCCCGGTGCTGGCCGTCATCCCGTTCGATGACGAAGAAGACGCGATCCGCATCGCCAACGACAGCCCGTACGGGTTGGCCGGCAACGTGATGTCGGGTTCCCTCGAGCATTCGCTGGCGGTAGCCCGTCGCATCAAAGCCGGCTTCATGGGCGTCAACGGCGGCGCGCCCTACGGCGCCGACACACCGTTCGGCGGATACAAGGACAGCGGCGTCGGTCGCCAGAATGGCGTGGCCGGTTTCGACCAGTACACCGAGATCAAATCGGTGGGGTATCCCGCCGGCTGACGTTCCTGCGGCAATTCGGCCTGTCAGCGGGCTACCTTTGTCCCGTGACCGATGCCGGGCAAGCACAGCGGGAGATCGGCCGCAACATGGCGTTCCGCTATGCCGCGGGTCTCGCCGGCGGTTACTTGCTCGGCACCGCCGATGCCGCCGCGATCGTCATCCCGTTGCGCGGTCAGTTCGCCGGTGACGCCAGGGCGTATTTCGCGCCGACCAGCCTGATCACCGCGACGGTCATCGTCGTGCTCGGGACCGTTGCCGTCGCCGTCGCCGGTATCGCGAATCTCGTTCCGGTGCTGCGGTGGTTCGTTACTCAACAACAACCGAATTCCCGGCAGCGCCAATCGGCGATGCGTCTGCTCGTGCGGCAGTCGATAATCCTGGCGGTGGTGTGGGCGGTCAGCGGCATTACCTACCTGGTGCTGAATCTCGACGGCCTTGCGGCCCTTTGGGTCCCGACTCTGTTGGCGGTCGTGTTCGGCGGGAGCGCAGCCGCGAGCCTCAGTCTCCTGCTGACCCAGCGATCCCTTCGGCCCATCATGTTGGCGGCCACACAGGGGACCGAAGGCCTGGTGGTCGCGCCCAGCGTGCTCACCCGACTTGTGGGCATGTGGCTGTTGGGAAGTGGTCTGCCATCCTTGGCGATCGCCGGTCTGGTGTTGGCGCGCTCGAACGGCTGGATCATTCAGAACACCGGGTCGGTCGAGATGCCGATCCTGGTGGTGACGCTTGTCGCGATTCTGATCGGGCTCCCGGTGATGATCATGACTTCGCGTTCGATCTCGGATCCGGTGCGCGAGGTCGTCGACGCGATGGCGCAGGTCGAGCGAGGCAGGATCGACACCTTCGTCGGCGTCTACGAGAAGTCTGAAATCGGCCGCCTGCAAGACGGATTCAATCGCATGGTCGCCGGAATCGGCGAACGCGACCGGTTACGCGATCTGTTCGGCCGCCACGTCGGGGCCGACGTGGCCCGTCGCGCGATCGAAGAGGGCACCTCACTCTCCGGTGATGTACGCGAGGCGGCAATCCTTTTCATCGATCTGGTCGGCTCCACGACGTTGACGGCGAGCAGGCCGCCGCAGGAGGTCGCCACAGTTCTCAACGACTTTTTTCGCATCGTCGTCAGCGCCGTTGACGACCACCATGGGCTGATCAACAAATTCCAGGGTGACGCCGCGCTGGCGGTCTTCGGGGCGCCGCTGGCTTCGGACGGGTCCGCGTCAGCCGCACTGGCGACCGCCCGAAGACTACGTGACCAACTGCGACGACTGCCGCTGGTCGACTTCGGAATTGGTGTTTCGGCAGGGCCGGTGTTCGCGGGGAACATCGGCGCTGAAAACCGCTACGAGTACACCGTCGTCGGCGACGCGGTTAACGAGGCGGCGCGGCTGGCTGACTTCGCTAAAACTCTGGATCAACGGATCGTGTGTTCGGCTGCCGCAATCGAGCGCGCCGACACAGCCGAGCGCGGGCACTGGGCCTCGCATGGTGACACCGCGTTACGGGGCCGCTCCGAGTCCACTCAAATCTGGACCCCTGCGGCTGGCAGCTAAGAATCGTGCCGCGTGCCAAACGGCGCTGAGCTGGGCGCCGGGCCATGCGACTCAATGGTCGTGGATGATGACGCCGCGAATGTTGCGGCCCGCCAGCATATCGTCGTAGGCCTCGTTGATGTCGTTGAGTTTGTACTCGGCGGTCACCGTCTCGTCGAGCAAAAGCTTGCCCTCGCGGTAGAGGCTCAGCAGTCGATGAATGTCGGCGCGCGGGTTGGCCTCGCCGTAAAGACTGCCCAGCAGCCGTTTTTGAAAAAGCGTGAACATCGCCATCGGGAGGGTCGGCGTCACGTCGGTGATCGATGCCAGCGCCGTCAGCACCACGGCACCGCCCTTGCGGACGATCTCCAGCGCCTCACCGATCATATGGCCCTCGGCAACCCCAACAGTCAGCACGGCCGAGTCGGCCATCACACCATGCGTCAAGTCGCCGACCAAAGCGGTGGCCTCAGCCATAGAAGTGGCGAAATGAGTTGCTCCGAATACAAAGGCCTTGTCCCGTTTGCTATCTGCGATATCGACCACCACAATCTTTTCCGCCCCTGCCAGCCGCGCACCCTGGATGGCGCCGCTACCGATGCCGCCGCAGCCGATCACCACGACGGTGTCGCCCGGGCTGACCTTGGCGGTGTTGACTGCTGATCCCCACCCGGTGGTGACCCCACAGCCAAGCAGGCAGGCACGCGACAGCGGAAGGTCATCGTCGATCTTGACGATCGAGGTTTCGGGCACGGTGCCGTACTGGGCGAAAGTGCCCAAAAAGCATGCGGCGCCCACATCGCGGTCCCGGGACCGACGTCGATACGTCCCATCGAGCTGGGTGCCGGCCAGTAGCATCGCGCCCTGGTCGCACAGATTCTGATGGCCGCTTGCGCACCAACGGCAGCGCCCGCACGCCGGAAGGAAAGACGCCACCACATGGTCGCCGGCCTTCACGTCCCGCACGCCGGGGCCGACCTCTTGCACGATGCCGGCCCCCTCATGCCCACCGACGATGGGCAGCGGAACGGGAAGGTCGCCGGTGCGGACATGATGATCTGAGTGGCAGAGCCCGGCGGCCTCGAACGACACCAGGACCTCGCCGTCCTGCGGGCCGTCAAGGTCCACGTCCTCGACGCTCCATTCCGCGTTGAACTCCCACAGAACCGCGGCATTCATCTTCATGGTGATCACCCCTGCAGCGAGACAAGTGGAGCGAGTCTAGGACGGGCCAGACGCGCGACGGGGGTATTCGGACATTTGTGTGCGGTGAGACGAGGGAGCCGTATGACTTACAGTTTTGACGTGCTCCCCGCCATGTATGGCGTGGATTCCCGTGGCGGCTTAGGCCGCTGTTGGGGTGCTTCCTGTTTCAACACCCAGTGCCGCAACAGGTTGCGGGCTTACACGGGCTCCACAGGCGTTTAATCTCTCTGCCCGCCCGGCAGCGAGAATGACCTTGGCGGCGTTGTGGTCGCGATCGTGGACCACCTGGCAAGCGGGGCACGTCCACTGCCGGATCTGCAGTGGCAGCTCGGGCAGTCGGTGCCCGCACGTCGAGCAGGTTTTGCTCGACGCCAACCACCGCGACACCTTGGTGACGGTGCGCCCGTAGCGGTCGGCCTTCTCGCCGATGATCCGCACGAACTGCCCCCAGCCGGCATCTGAAATCGCCCGCGCGAGCCGACGGTTTTTGACCATCCCCACGATGTTGAGCTCTTCGACGTGGATCACTTGGTTCTCGCGAACCAACGCCAAAGCCTGCTTGTGTTGATAGTCCCGCCGAGCGCGGGCCACCTCGTTGTGTGCGACCGCGACCTTGCGGCGCGTCTTGTCCCTGTTGTTCGATCCTTTCTGCCGGCGGGACTTCTCCCGCTCCAACCGGCGCAGTTTGCGGCCCAAATGCTTCGGATTGGCGATATCTGATCGCCCGCCATCACTGGCGGCGACCGTGGCCAGCCGGGTGATCCCGACATCGACGCCGGTCTCCCGCTCCAACACCGGCAACGGTGATGGAGCCACCTCGACAACGAAGCTGGCGTAGAAGTGACCGTCGGGTTCCCGAATGATCGTGACGCTCGAGGGTTGCGATGGTAGGTCACGAGACCAGCGCACCCGCACCTCGCCCACCTTGGCCACAAACAGTCGACCGCCCTCGCGCACAGAGAATCCGTTGCGGCTGAGCCGGAACGACTGTCGGTGATCCTTACGGGATTTCATGCGTGGGCGCCCCACCTTGGGGCCCTTGCGTTTCCCGGTGGCCGAGTCGAGGAAGTTGCGCCAGGCGCGGCGGGAATCGTTGACCGACTGCACCAACGCCACACTGGGCACCTCAGCCAGCCACCCGCGTTGCTCAGTGGCCTTGGCCACGGTGATCACTTGGCGCTGGATCTGGCTGTCGGACAGTTTGATCCCGGCCCGATAAGCCTCATCACGGACCCGCAGCGCGTCGTTGAACACCACCCGGGCGCACCCGAACACCCGCGCCAGCATCGCCTGCTGAGTCGGTGTCGGTTCGATGCGGTACCGGTAGCGCATCTGCATGCCCCGACTTTAAGGCCCACCTATGACAACCCAGACCCATCGCCGCGCCCGACATAGCCTGTCGTTGCTACACGCACACCTGGTGTTCGTGACGACCGGCGGCGGTATTCACCGACGCGATGCTCACTTAGTGCGAACACACCATGCGCGCCGCGTGCGCCGATCTCGACGCCGGGCTGGTCAGAGGTCAACGGTGAAACCGACCACCTGCACCTACTCGTCGCCTACCCACCCAAACTCGCGATCTGCACACTCGTCCAGCGACTCAAAGGCCGTACCGCTTACGCGGTACGACGCGAATACACCGCTGGTCACCGTCCTATTTCGCCGTCTCCCGCGGCGCACCGCTGTCGATCATCAAGCCATCCAGGGACAATCCCGACCCCTATAAACGCCGGGCTGCAACCGACGATGGACGGGATAGGCTCACCCCGGACTGAAGTCCGAGGCTTGCGCCCAAGAATTCGGTCATTCCTCACTGCGCGAAAGGGGCGAGCATCGCAATGCCCATTCCCCGATATCCCGACGACATCACCGTCGAGTGGCTTTCCACCGTCCTGAGCAATAGCGGCGCACCGGTGCGGTTGTCCGGCGTCGACGTGATCGCCATCGGTACCGGGCAGACCGGAGCGACATATCGGGTCGCGGCGACGTACACCGGTGATGCGGGCAGCCTGCCCGACACCTTCGTGATCAAACTGCCCGCCCAGGACGACACCGTGCGTGACCGCGTGACCATCGGCTACCGCAGCGAGTGCGCCTTCTACACCGGGGTGGCCGATCGGGTGCGGGTGCCCATCCCGCAGTGCTTCTATTGCGAGATCAGCGAGGACGCGCTGGACTACGCGCTGCTGCTGGCCGACCAGGCTCCGGCTGTGCAGGGCGATCAGATCGCAGGTTGCGGCGAGCAAGAGGCGCGACTGGTCGTGACGGCGTTGGCCGGACTGCACGGGCCCAGTTGGTGTGATCCCATCTGGCTGGACTTCCCCGGGATCGCCTTCGCCCGACCGGACGAAGCGTCGGCCGGCGGTCTGGGCGAGGTGGCGCGCATGAGTGCCGAGATCACGGTGGACAAGCTCGGTGACCGAATGAGCGCCGCCGATAAGGAAACCTTCACCACCGCAATGGGTTTGGTGACCCCCTGGTTGCTCGCCGAGAGGGACCGGTTCGCACTGTTGCACGGCGACTACCGGCTCGACAATTTGTTGTTCTCTCCCGACGCCGACGGCGTGACGGTAGTGGATTGGCAGACGCTCGGAGTAGGCCTGCCCGCGCGCGATCTCGCGTACTTCACCGCGACCAGCCTCAAGCCAGAGCTGCGTGCGTCGATCGAACACGACCTTGTCGACGAATACCACCGCGCTCTTTCCGGCTACGGAGTCACCGGCTACGACCGCGAAACCTGTTGGCGGGATTACCGACTCGGCATGACCCAAGCCCTGTTGATCTCGGCGCTGGGGTTCGCGTTCGCTACGGCCACCGATCGCGGCGACGACATGGTGCTCACCATGTTGGCCCGGGGCTGCCAGGCAATCCGCGAGCTGGGCACGTTGGATCTCGTCGACGAATACGCGTCAGGCGAAGCGCCGCCGTCATAGAGGCGAATCAGTATTGCGTGGAACCTTGATCGATCGGAATCGCTGCCGCGGTGATGTTTCGCGATTCCTCGCTGGCCAGCCAACACACCGCATCGGCGATATCCTCGGGCTCGGCAACCCAATTCGGCAGAAACGGTGTGAGGGTGTTCGCCAAGTGCGGACTGGTCGCGGTGAAGTTTGCCAAGGCGCCGACCATGTCGCCGCCGCCCATTGCAGTGTTGACCGGCCCGGGGTGCACGCTGTTAACCCGAATCGAATGAGTGCCCAGTTCGGCCGCGAACGCGCGAGCCATGCCGGTGACGGCGTGCTTGCTGGCGGTGTAGTGCACCATGAACGGCTGCATTTTCATGCCGGCTGCGGAGCTGATCAAAATGATTGACCCGCCGCGACCACCGTCGATGATCTTCTGCGCGCCGGCCATCACCGTGTTCCACGTTCCAGTCACGTTGACGTCCATAACGTCCCGGAACGATTCGGGGGTGATCTCGTTCCAGGCCTGCGGCGCCGTGATGCCGGCATTGGCGACGATGATGTCCAGCCGCCCGAGCGCAGCCACGCCGTTCTCCACCGCCTGGCGCAGACCGTCAAAATCGCGAATATCGGTGGCCGAAGCCATGATTTGGCGGCCAGCGGCCTCGACGAGTCGAACGGTTTCGGACAGATCCTCCGGTGTTGCCGAGTCGTAACGGACACAAGATGGAAGCTTGCCCGCGATGTCGACCGCGATGATGTCGGCGCCTTCGCGGGCCATCCGGACGGCGTGCGCGCGGCCCTGGCCCCGTGCTGCCCCGGTGATGAATGCCACCTTGCCCGTTAGCCGGCCGGTCATGTGCGCTCCGTATCGTAAAGGTCACTGTAATGGGGACGAC
>NZ_DASXEP010000154.1:0-19913 GCF_036490025.1 Mycobacterium sp.
GCTGACCAGTCGAACGTCCAGGCCGGCGTACTCGACAATCTGCAACGACCGGACGATCGCGTCGTCGATCCAGGCGTCGGCGTTACCGAAGACGCCACCACCTAATCGGGTCAACAGCACGGTGCGCGACCCGCCTGCTGCTGCCTGCTCGACCGCCGCCAGCATGGTTGCCTCGTAGGCGGCTTCCAGAATCAGTCGGGCGAATGTCTCCCAATAGGATTGCGGAACACTGCCGTAGGCCACAGGTAGCGCGGAGCAAAATGCCTGCGAAACCCGTCGGCCCTGACGCTCACCGGCTCCAGTGACCTCGACGTCGCGGTGCAATCCGATCGCAAGCTTGCCACGCAGGCCGTCGCGCAATGCGTCGTCACTTGTTGCGATCAAGTCGTCGATCGCTTGCAACCCGGACTGCGTGCACAACGCGTAGCCATTGCGCATGATCCACAGCTCGGCCACGGGCCGGCCTATCTCGGTTGCCAATGCATCGCCGATCAGAGCTAACCCGTCCAATTGATTCTCGCGGGTCTGACCCAGCTGGTCGTCAACGGGAACGCAGTAATTGCGATAGATGGTGGCGGCGCCGGCGGCGATCGCGCACGTCGGGCCTTGAGTGTGGTCGTAGGCGTAACGCGCTACTCCATCTTCTGGCGTCACATCCGGCCCGGTCATCTCCAACAGGTTGAACTGCGAGGCAACTTGGAACAGCGCACCGTCGAATTCTGGCCGCGCGTGGAGTTCACCCACATCAGCTGCGATGCAGCGGACGGTCGTGCGGTCGCAAGGGGTAATGCTGACGCGTTCGCGGCGGTCGCTCAGTGGCGCCAAACTCAGGCTGCCTATGCCGTAGCGCTTGTTGTTAGCGGTCGAAACCAACTGGTCACCCTCGACAACGAGCCGTTCCTGCGTGCTTGCGTAGTCTCGCTCACGGAAGCCGGTGATCTTCTCGAACCACTCAGCTGTTGCCACGGAACGAATGATGCCACGACGGTAAGTCGTATCGTGCATTTCGATGACCCTGCCCACCAACCAGATTGGCATTGCTTCTTGTCCACCACGGACATTGGTGAGCCCGTTCGCCGATCTATCGGCCATGCATAAAGCCGACTTAGTCGTACTGGATGAACGCGGCGCCTTCTTCGATCCGGAGCGATCCGCATTTGGGGCAGCGGGCCGGGGCATCGAAACTCAGGGCGCCGCCACAATCGCAAGTGGCCGCGGCTTCGACGCCGGCGTAGTACTCCTCGGACGAAATCGGCTCGATATCGAGATGCTCCCGGACGTACTCGTGCTCGCTGGCGAAGGCAACCGTGTACGGTGTCCCACTGCCTTTCAGATAGCGCAAGTGCAGATCACCGAGCTCATCGAAGCCAATATCTTTAGCGCATCCGCACAGGACGCAACGCAACTGGTGGAACGTGAAACCGCCACCGTGGCTGACGGTGAATTGATCCGCGCAGTCCAGGCACGTAGCCGCATTCTCTAATCCCATGCGCTTCAGGGTAGGAGTGGGCACCGACAGCGCTACGGCTTGCAGGCTGACTTTAAGGCGTCAGGTGTCCACGCAGGCCAGGTTGGTGAGCCGATGACGAAGCCGCCGTTCAATTGAGTCACGATGCGCGGGCCTTCCACGGCGCTATTGTCGTACACGGTCACCGAGGCGCAACGGGTGATCGCGGCGGCGACGAGTCCCCAAAGGCGTTGGTAGCGTTCGCGAATCTTGTCCTCGGGCACATCGTGTCCGCCAGAGCTGACTCGGTGACGGACCCGCTCGACGGCCAAATCCTCGGGGATCAGCAGGACATGCAGGACGATCGCGTAGTCCGCTGCGTGGGCGGCATCGACCAGTTCGAGCTTTGACGGATGGGAGAACACGGTCTCGGCGATGAACGATGCGCCCAGCTCGATGAGCTTGGCCCTCGTCGCTGCCGCCACCCGCGCAGCCTCATATGAGTGGTAGGCCTGATCATCCGGCCAGCGTTGCTTAGCGATCTCGTCCGCGTTGACGAAGGCGCTGCCCGGTAACAGCGGCGCCAGCGTGAGTTCGACAAACGTCGACTTGCCCGCTCCGTTGGGTCCAACGACGAGATCGAGCCGCCTCATCGGGCGCGCGTGGCGTTCGCCTTCTTGCGGCGCGGTTGTTTCGCGTTGAGCGTGACCGAAGACCCGTCAGGACGGTGCTCAACGATGTCACCGTTCTCATCGAGAGCCACGGTGGTAATGCCGCGCTCAGCAAGCGTCTTGCCATAGTTCGATTCCGCCAGATTCTCCTGAATGGCCGTAGCGATCTCGGCATTGAACACTGCGCCCTCTTCGACGCTGAGTTCACGCAATTCCAGCTCGCCGGCCAGCGCAGCTTCAACTCGACGCCGAGCCGCCGTCTGCTGACTCGATATCGCGCGTCCCACTCGCGCCCAATGGTCGAGTTGTTGTTTGGCCGAGCGGCTCTGGCGCGCACCCTCGGCGGCCGCACTGTCCATAAGGTCGGCGGCCACGCGCGTCACGCGATCAGCAGTACTCGTCATGGGGCCTCCAGGTGTAGCAGTATGCTACAAGCGTAGCAGGCTGCAACATCCGCGGCCGGCGCCCCAACCACCGGGCATTTCGGCCGAGGCCTGCTGCCCCTTGGCGGATCACCGGTAAATCGGCCAAGCTTCGAGATAGGCGTCAATTGCGCGTTCAATTGCTAGGCCATATTTACTCGGCGCGTAGTCAGGCCCGAACGTTTCCTGCAATGCGGGGGCGAGTACGCCCAACACGACGCCATCGCTTTGAGCATTGGTGGGTTTCGCCGACGTTTTAAGCTCCAACAGCAGAGCGGGATTTCGACGCTCGAGCTCGTCGATGATCAACAGGCGAGCTTCGTCCGGTACGGCGTCGAGAACATTGCTCATAGAGTTGACAGCCGGGCGACATTCATCTGTATATCGGCCACACTTCGAGGAACCTTTTCACAGCCCGTTCGACCGCTAACCCGTGGGCATTGGGGACCCAATCATCTCCCATGCTTCTGACCACGGCTCTCGCAAGCAGTTCGTTGACAGCCTGACGCTGCTCGTTGGTGGGTTCGTGCGTGCTGCGAAGCTGGGCAAGCAGATTAGGGTCCGCGCTGGCTAGTTCATCAGCGATTATCGCGGATGAATCAGGCGGCAACGCGTCGAGTGCGCTTTTCATCAATGTCTCCAACCGTTACGGTTGTTCGGCCAGGCAGTAATAACTTGCCCATCTTTATTCAGAACCACCGTCGCATCTTTGCCCTCATATTTATAGCGCCCGTGCCTTGCCCGTTGATCTGATAGCTCGGCGGTGAGAGCGGATGCCGCACGGCGTCCTGCAGGGCACTGTCGTTAACGCCGTGCCCGTCTCGATCCTCAATCTGCTCTTGCCCGTGGCCCGTGTAACCGTTGATCTGTGGAGGCGGTGGGAACGGTGGCTCACCTGCTTCAGGATGCTGAGCGGATTCTTCGCCTTCTATGGGCACCTTGAGGTCGTGCAGGCGGGACCTGATCAAGGCCTGCCTATCAAGCAGAGGCTGCTTGTCGGCAATGCAGGAGTCATAGGCCCCCTGCTGTGTCGGCAAGATGAAAGTTTTTCCGCATCGAGCGTTCCAGGCATTGATGTCGTCATTGACTTTTGTCCACGCGGCTCGTGCTTCGGCTTCGGTCATGTCCTCGGGCTTGACCGGCAACTCAGGATCTTGCTTGAACGTGTGATTGTCGACGGGGCGGATCTGACCGTTGGACGGCGGCGCGGGCGGGAAAGTGTTGCCAACGCCGGCCACGGCCGCAGTAACTCGGCCTGCAACCTGGGCATCGACGCCGATCAACTGCGCTGCCCGGCCACTGATATTCGCGGCATGCGTCTCAGCGGCGGCCTGGCGAGCGGCCCGCTGTGCGGCTGATCCACCGGTCATCCGGTCAGTGACCGAAAGATCTTCGCCCACTACGAATCCCGCCGAGCGGGCATCTTCCACGGCGTAACGAACTTGGGAGCGCGCTGCCTCCAGTTCTGACGCTCCGCTGCGCGCGACGGTCGCGGCTTCCTGGAGCTGATCGACGACCGCGCTGGTGGTCATCAGGTCGGCGTGGGTGTCGGTCCGCAGCGCATGGGCGGCCTCGCCGTCCCAGTCGACCGTCAACGCGTCGCTCCACACTCCGTGGGCCACTCCATAGCTGCGTTCGCCCACATTTTCCCAGTGACTGGCTGCCTCGGTGAGGTGATCAGTGGGCCACGCCAGCAGGGCCGACAGGCCAGGAGTCCCTGTGACTGCTGCCATCGCTACATGCGGATCGTCGGCTGGAATATTGCGGCCAGCGCCGTTGTGGAAGCGGCTTCTTGGGCGATATAGCTCGTATCGGCCAGCGTGACGCCCGTTGCGCGATCACCCACCCGCGCGGCCAGCGCGGCGGTGAAGGCCGCGACGTCGACATGGGCGGCATCGACCGCGGCGGCGCTGGTCTGGCACGACAATCCGAGTCCGGTCGGTGCTACAACCTCGTGGAGGGCGCCAACTGCGGCATCCCAGCGCGTCGCCATGGCGTGCACACCAGCGGTGTCGACGCGTAATTCGTGTCCCACGGGCCGAAGTTTAGGCACATGCCGCACCCGTAACCAGTCACCGTGAGGTGCGCTACCTAATGTGGGTTCATAGACCAAGGCACGCCCTCGACGAAGCGATGCGCGTTCTCAAACCCGGCGGCCGCCTTGCCATCGGCCGACCTGTGGGAAACCAAGCACGCCGACCATCTACGAGAGCAGGGTTGGCAGCAGGTTCAACGTCGCAGCGTCGGATGGCGAATGTGGTACGGCGGCCCGTGGACTTCGACTTGACTTGTCACCGCGACAAAGCCGCGATGAATCACTCGGGAACTTCTGCCCAACACTGCGGGTAACTGCTCATCTGGTAGTCAATCGCGGGCCAATTGGTCGCCTACCCTGAAACGCGATGGACAACCCACTGCGGCATCCGCCCGGAGTCCCGCGTGTCGAAAAGCCGCGGGCGGAGGGTCAATTCCACCTCGCCGACGGTCGCCGGCTTGGCTACGCAGAATTCGGTGATCCCACGGGCCCGGTGGTGTTGTGGTTCCACGGCACACTCGGCGCGCGGCGCCAATTCCTGGCGAAGGGCCGACGTGCCGCCGAACGACTCGGCCTGCGGGTGATCGTCATCGAGCGACCGGGAACCGGGCTCTCCGATTCTCATCGCTATTCCTCGGTGAGCGATTGGGTGGCCGACGTGGCACAGGTGGCCGATGCGCTCGATGCCGAGCAGCTCGGCGTCGTGGGCATGTCCGGCGGCGCACCCTACGCACTGGCCTGCGGCGCGCTACCTCCACTGGTCGATCGGGTGGCCGCCGTCGCCGTTATCGACGGCACCGTCCCGGCGGTAGGCCCCGAGGCCACCCGCGCCGGCGTTACCGACGTTGCCCGGCGGTGGGGCCCGGTGCTCACGCAGTTGCGACGGCCGCTGGCAGTGATCGCGACCATCTTGCTGGCACCGTTAATTCCCTTCGCGCACTACGCTTATCGCGCCTACACCCGCATGTGGCCCGAGGCCGATCGACGGGTTCTGGCCGATCCGGAGGTCGAGGCGATCTTCGTCGACGACATGGTCAATGCCTTCCGGGGGCGCTGCCTGGCTATGGTCGATGATGCTCGACTTTTGGGGCGCGACTGGGGTTTTCGGCTTGTTGACGTGAAGGTGCCGGTGCGGTGGTGGCACGGCGAGACCGACCACGTCGTTCCGATCGACGGCGTACACACGGCCGTCGCGCGCCTGCAAGACGCCGAACTCACCGTGCGCTCCGAGAGCCACCTGGGCGGCTTCGCCATGACCGACGAAGTGCTCGCGCACATGCGCGCGAAGCTCTCGGGCGGGCCGGGAACCTGTGATCTCCCGGAGTTGCGCAGCAGCTAACGCGCCTCGTCTGCGGTCCGCGCGGTGTCGCAAGGTCGGTGTGTGACTCCGCTGACACAAACTGCGAAGATTGATGGAGCCTGCCTTATCCATGACGAAGGGGACCATCGTGCAGATCTCTAAATTCCGACTGGCGGTTGCCGGCCTGATCACGGCAGCCGGCTTCAGCATCGTCGGTGCAGGGGCGGCGTACGCCATCCAGCCACACATGGTCAATGCGAGAGACCACCTGAACCAGAGCCTGTCTGAGTTGCAGATCGCCGACCCCTTCGATTCGGGTGGCCACCGTGAACAGGCGATCGAGATGGTTCGGCTAGCGATCGACGAAGTTAACCAGAGCATCGACTACGCCGAGCTACACCAGTAGTATCGGCTCCGATAACGTCGACGCACATGACCGGCGCCGCGACCCGAACAGTGCTTGCCGGTGTCTTGTCCATCGGGCTGGCGGCAGTATCCGTAACCGCTGACCCTGCCGTCCTCTCCGCGTCGCCGGTGGTGCGCAGCGCTTATGTGACCGTTTCGGTGGCCACGGTGTGGACCACCCCACAGAGCCCGCGTCCAGTCGACCATCCCGCTCTGACAAATCCGGTCGATATTCGCGGCTGGCTGTCCGCTATGACGCTGGATCAGCAGGAAGCGCTCACCTCGGACAATCTCGACCAAACGCAGGTCCTCTTTGGCGACCGCGTGGTTGTGCTTGGGGAACAGGGCGACTGGGATGAGGTAGTGGTCCCCGATCAGTCCACACCGAAGAACTCTCAGGGCTATCCCGGCTGGATTCCCAAGGCCCAGTTGACAATCGACGCGGGCTACGGCGCACTGAAGGAGTACGGTCCCTTCGCGCTGGCCGATCGCGGCATAACCGCCTGGCTGTACCACGAATCCGGACTCTCCGATCGCGACCTCGAGATCAGTACCAACACCCGGCTTCCCGTCCTGAACCGCACCGATAAGGCAGTTCAGGTGGCCACCCCCGATCGCGGGCCGAAGTGGCTGGATGCCCGAACGGTGGCGGTCTACGCAAAGCCCGCGGACATACCGCATCCCACCGGAGCTGATCTGGTCCGGTACGCCGCCATGTTCGTCAACATCCCCTACGTGTGGGGCGGCGTTTCGGGGTTCGGAATCGATTGCTCCGGTTTCACCGCCGCCATCTACCAGGTGCACGGCATCACCCTGCCGCGCGATGCCGGCCCGCAAGCCGCCGATAGTCGGGGCCGGCCCGTCGACAAATCCGCGTTGCAACCCGGCGATCTGGTCTTCTACTCGCACGGCGGCAGCGACCCCGCCGATCCCGACGCGATCCACCACGTGGCTATGTATTCCGGAAACGGCGAAATGGTCGAGGCATTCGACAAGACGGAACCCGTGCGCATCACCCCGGTTCGACTGGACGCAGACTATTGGGGTGCGCGCCGCTACCTCGACCAACCGCGGCGATAGGGGTCGTTAACCGCCGCGGCGGCCCCCATTGATGACCTCGATCTCGCAGTTGAAGCCCGACGCGCGTGAGAGACGCGCATCAGCGGTGACCAGCACGGCATCCAGAACCTCGGCCAGCGCAATGTAGGCGGCATCGTAGGGCGCGACGACATGCCTCAGTTCCCATATGCGCTGCAGGAGTGGCTGGTGTGAGGACCGACGCAGCGGCAAATTCACCAGATCGGCTAACGCACTTGCGGCCCTTCGGGCGGGCATCAGTTTTGCTGCAACGTGGCGGCGCCACACAGAGACCACCTCAAGGTCGGCGAGTTCGGGCGCGCCCAACGTCTCGCCTGCTAAACGTTCCCTCGCGTGCTCGCCGTCTGTTCCATCATCGCCCAGCGCTACGGCCAATACGCTCGCATCAACGACGATCACGTTCTGCCCGAACGTGATCGACAGCAGTCTTGAAAGATAGGCGCCCACCATGGCGTCCACCGATGCGGTCGAGAACCTCATCCAGAGTGGGCTGATCCGCCTCGGCGATCAGACGGCTTCGAAGGTATTCCTGTAGGGACTGATGCGCGCGCGCCGCTCGCTCGCGCAGGACTCGGTGGGTGTCTTCAGGGACGTCTTTGATCTGAACACTGGGCATGGCGCCATTATGGCGCTGCTAGCGCCATAATACAAGCGCTGGGTAACCCGCCCAAGTTGCACTGCCTGACTGGGAATCCCTTACGTCACAGGAAGTTAGCGGTATGGCGATATGCGCGCCTCGTAGCGACAACTGCATATCGCCGACGCAACAGCCGCAAGCTTTCGCCATGCGGTGGGCAAAAATCATGCCCCTCTCCGAGAGGTCCGTGTGGCGGATGTGATTTCGGCCGTTAGCCCTCATGGGAGGATGGCTCCGATGATCCTCGCCGTCGACCTCGGCAAGACGTGGTGCCGGGCCGCAGCAGCCGGCCGCCGGGCCGAGCGCGCTGGCGCTCCAGGGCTGGCCGCTCCTGGCGGCGTGCGGGCCGCGGAGGTGGCGATCCTGACGGTCGCGCGCGAGCTCGGCCCGGTCGACGAGGTGATCGTGGGCGCCGCCGGGGCGCTGGCGGCGCCGGACGCGGCACGCGCGCTGGGCGATGCGCTGCTGGCCTCGCTGCGGGTCCAACGCGTCGCGGTGACCAGCGACGCAGTGATCGCGCACGCCGGCGCGCTGAACGGCCAGCCGGGCGTCGTGCTGATCGCGGGCACCGGCGCCGTGGCGCTCGCGATCGATACGAACGGCGCGTTATGCACCGCCGACGGCTGGGGCCCGTGGCTGGGCGACGAGGGCGGCGGCGCGTGGATCGGTGCCGCCGGGCTGCGCGCGGCGCTGCGCGCCCACGACGGCCGCGGTCCGTCCACCGTGCTGCTCGACGCCGCCCGCGCCCGCTTCGGCGCGCCGGAGACCTGGCCCGCCCGGCTCACCGGTGCCGCCGCGTTAGCGTCCTTCGCGCCCGACGTCCTCGCTGCGCAGGGCGACGCCGCGGCGCTGGCGATCGTGCACGCCGCCGCCGAGGCGCTCGCCGCGACCGCCCGGGCGGTCGGGAATGGCCCGGTGGCGATGGTCGGGGGCCTAGCGGCATTTGAGGTGCTACGCGAGCAGCTCGACCTCGTCCCGGCCGCCGGCGACGCGCTCGACGGCGCATTGCGGCTGGGGACGATCCACCAGCCGCACGTGATCCGCGTGCAGGCGGCCCCCAAAGCCCTTGCCGTGCAAGGACTCGACGCGCTCGCCACCGAGGGCGTGCGCCCAGACCTGTACGACCTCGACGCGTGGGCGATCGGCGAGGTCGTCGCGCTGCTCGTCGCGGCCGAGGGCGAAGCGCACGGCGCGGTGGCGGCGGCGGTCCCGCGGATCGCGGCGGCGGCCGAGGCGATCGTCGCTCGGCTCGAACACGGCGGTCACCTTATCTACGCCGGCGCCGGAACACCTGGTCGACTCGGCGTGCTCGACGCGGCCGAGTGCGGGCCCACGTTCGGAACCGACCTCGTGCGCGGCGTGATTGCCGGCGGGCCGGTGGCGCTGACCGAGGCGATCGAGGGAGCCGAAGACGCGTTCGACCCCGCTGATCTCGCCGGCCTGACCGCCGCCGATGCGCTGGTCGGGATTACGGCGTCGGGCCGCACGCCGTACGTGCTCGGGGCGCTCGAGCACGCGCGCGCGGCGGGCGCGCTGACCGTCGCGATCGTCAACAACCCGGGCAGCGAGGCGTCTGCCGAACTGGTGATCGAATTGCTCACGGGCCCTGAGGTTCTCGCCGGCTCCACCCGGTTGACTGCGGGAACGGCGCAGAAGGTCGTGCTCAACGCGCTGTCGACGAGCGTGATGATCGCGCTCGGCAAGGCCTATGGACCGCGGATGGTCGACGTGCGCCCGACCAGCGCGAAGCTGCGCCGCCGCGCGGTCCGCATCGTCCGCGACGCGGCCGGCGTCGACGAAAAGGCCGCGGCCGCCGCGCTCGCCGCCGCGGGTGGTCACGCCAAGACCGCGATCGTCGCGCTGCTCGCGGGCGTCGACGCGGCCGAGGCCGCCGTCCGCCTCGACCGGGCGCGCGGACGCGTGAGGGATGCGATCAAGTAGCGATAACCGTCTCGGCGATTTCCAGCGCGAGCTGGTACGGCTCGGGCTCGTTGCGGTTGGTCAGCACGACCACCGTCATGTGCCGCTTCGGGTAGCGCACAATCACATTGCGGAAGCCCACCGTCTCGCCGGAATGCCACAACGTCTCCCCGGTGATGCGCCAGCCGTAGCCGTACTCGACCTCGGGATCGTCGGTGTGCGTCGCGGGTGTGAACGCTGCCCGTAATGAGCTCGGCTGCAGCAGGCGCGAATCGTACAGCGCGGCATCCCATTTCGCGAGATCGTCGATCGACGAATAGATTCCGCCGTCGCCGAGCACCGCGCTGGTGTGGTCTTGGTCGGTGCAGTGCCAGCGGCCCGCCTCTTGCGTGTAGCCGAACGCGCGATGGTTCACCGTCGAGATACCTTCCTGGTAGGCGACGGTATTGAACATGGCGAGCGGCTCGAAGATGTGTTCCCGCAGGAACGTTGCGAAGGTCTTTCGCGACGCCCGCTGCACGATCAGTGCCAGCAATGCATAGCCGCTGTTGCTGTACCGATAGCCGGTACCTGGGCGAAAGTAGCTGCGATCTTGTGTTTTCAGCAGCCGCAGGACATCGGCGTCGTGCAACTGTGCGGCAAGGGTTTCCGGTATCACCTCTTCGTAGTCGACAAGCCCCGATGTGTGGGTGAGCAGGTGGCGAATCGTGACCGTCTCGGTGACCTTCGACAGCGAGGGCAGCCAATCATGGCCGCGGTCATCGAGATTGAGCCGACCGTCCTCGGCCAACAGCAGGATGCTCGCGGCAGTGAACTGCTTGGTGACCGATCCGAGCCGGTAGTTCGTCGCAGGCGTGGCGGGCGTGCCCGCTTCCAGGTCCGTGAGACCGTAGCTTGCGCGCACGATCGGCTGACCGTCACGCACCACCAGCACGGACGCGCCCGGCACGTCGCCGGCGTAGTTGCGCATCAACGCATCGACTTTCGGCGTCATCACGCCGCGACTCTCAGCGACCCGGAGCAGCGGTCGGAAGGCCGACTCCCGCCGCAGCGGCGAGGAGCCGTTCGTCGTAGCTGACAAACGCGGTCAACAAAGTGCCGAACACCGCATCCCCGGTCGCGAGATGGATCGCATCTGATGACCGCAGTGCGGGATCGGGATACGCCGCGGCGGCGGCCCGGACCACCTGGTCGATTTCGTAGAGCGCTACCCGAGCCGCGATCGCGGGCACGGAGGCGAGACGCAGGGGATCGACCCGGCGCACGGCCCGAGGGAGTTCCACCTCGATCAGCCTTGATGACACCCACGGCGCCGGTGTCTGCGTGTCAAGCCAGTTAGCGAGGGACTCGCTTTCGGGTTCACGTCGTATCAGTTTCATGAGGGCAGACGTATCGAGGTACAGCATCAGTAGCGCTCGCTGTCGCGCAGCTCGCGTAGCACTTGGCCGGCCTCATGGTGGGTCTTGACTGGTCCGGATGGACGTGGCGCAGGTCCGCTCAGGCTGGCAGGACGAAGCCTTCCGGCGCTGATCATTTCGGCTAGGGGATTTCCTTGGGACGGAACCAGGCGGGCCACCACGACTCCGCGCTCGGTGATGTCGATCTGCTCGCCGCGTTTAACCCGTGCGAGCACTCCCGCCGTGTTCTGGTTCAGCTCGCGCACCGGTACCTCAGACACGGCGGCAAGTGTACTACGTATTCGTAGTACATGGGGTTACGAGCGCGTTTGCGGCTCGATCTGCACTGCGACGAGACTGATTCTCATGCAGATCCCGTTCGCCGACGCGGTGCTCAGCCGGCTGAGCCGCCGCGATGCCGGCCTCGAAGTCGTCGAGGAGATCGAGGACGAGGCGCTCGAATCCGTCGACGCCGACGATCTGCTGTCGGCCGAGCCGGCCCTGCTCTTGCAGAGGATGGAGAACCGTCTGATCCGGCATCAGCTCGCCGAGCCGGATGTGCTGAGCGCCGAGGAGCTGCGCAAGCTGCGCTACATCCTCAACTTCGCCAGGCTCGCCGACTTCGAACCGGGTGCGGCGGGCCCGGGAGGAACCCGCGGGCGCGGAGACGTCTCGGTCGGCGCCGAAATCGCGCCCTGGCGCTCCCGAGTGGCCGACGCGCTCTACGGACCGCTGCGCGAGGAGCCGGATCCGATCACCGCGCTGAAAGCCGCCCGAGAGACGCTGGCAGGTCTGGCCGCCGACCAGGACGACCAACGACAAGTGCTCATCGAGCGGCACGGAAACGATTTCTCCGCAGCGGAATTGGACTCCGAGGTCGGCTACAAGAAGCTCGTCACCATCCTCGGTGGCGGAGGTGGCGCGGGTTTCGTCTACATCGGCGGCATGCAGCGCCTGCTGGAAGCCGGCCAGCTGCCCGACTACATGATCGGCGCATCGATCGGGTCGATCCTGGGCAGCCTGGTCAGCCGTGCCCTGCCGGTACCGATCGAGGAGTACATCGCCTGGGCCAACACGGTGTCCTTCCGCGCCATCCTGGGACCCGAACGGTTGCGCCGCCGCCACGGGCTGGCCGGCATGTTCGCGCTGCGCTTCGACAAGTTCGCCAACGCCATGCTCAGCCGCGAAGACGGCCAACGAATGCGTATGTCGGACTTGGCAATTCCGTTCGACATCGTGGTCGCCGGAGTGCGCAAGCAACCGTACACGGCGCTGCCGTCGCGGTTCCGCCGCCCGGCATTGGCGGCACTGAAGCTGCAGTCGGTTCCGTTTCGCCCGATCGGCATCGGTCCGGTGGTCGGCGCTCGGATGTGGCAGGTGGCCGCCTTCATCGACCTGCGGGTGGTCAAACCGATCATTATCGGCGACGACGACCCGGCCCGCGACTTCGACGTTGTCGATGCGGCGTCGTTCTCGGCGGCCATTCCTGGTGTGCTGCACCATGAGACGAGCGACCCGAGGATGATACCGATTCTGGACGACCTATTCGAAGAGAAGGACATCGCGGCCCTCGTCGACGGCGGGACGGCAAGCAACGTACCGATCGAATTGGCGTGGAAGCGCGTCCGTGACGGCAGGCTGGGCACCCGCAATGCGTGTTACCTGGCCTTCGATTGCTTTCACCCGCAATGGGATCCGCGGCACCTGTGGTTGGCGCCGATCACTCAGGCGGTCGCGTTGCAGATGGTTCGCAACCTGCCCTACGCCGATCAGCTCGTCCGATTCGGCCCGACGCTGTCGCCGGCCAACTTGGCGCCGTCGGTCGCGGCCATCGATCGGGCGAGCAGGTGGGGACGCAACAGCGTCGATAGGGCGGTCCCGCTCACGACGGCGCTGCTGGAGCCGACGTGGTGGGAAGGGGATGGGCCCCCGGCCGCCAAGCCCAAGACGCCGCCGAAGTCGGTGGCATCGCCGATGAGCGCGGTCATGGCGGCGATTCAGGTGCCGACGAGTCGCTTGGCCCGGTGGCGAGACCGCCTGACGTGATGTCTTCATATCTGGTGGTCCGCCTGGCATCTATATTGGTTCTCAGCCCCGAGTTTCGGAGCTCAGCAGGCACTGATCAGCGAAAGTAAGCTCGATGCGGACCGGTCCACGACTTCTGGCCATTGCTGTCGGAATTGCCGTGATTGCCCTCGTTGCGGCGTCCTCGGCCAGGTATGCGGCGCACACGGCAGCACGCGGTAGGCAGCCGAGCGCAGCTCCGGCAGCCGAAAGTACAGCTCCTACAACCGAATTCGCCACGATCTCCGAGCTGATGAACGATGCGATCGCGGCCGAGAAGCTGCCAGGCGGTGTGGTTGTGATCGGGCATAGTGGCAGGATCGCCTTCCACCAGGCTTATGGCTCACGCACGCTTGCCGGCGAACCGGGGCTGGACGGATCGCCCACGCCTGCGGAGCCGATGACCGAAGACACGATCTTCGACATCGCGTCGCTGACGAAGCCTCTGGCCACGGCGACTGCCGTGATGCAGCTTTACGAACAAGGCAAGGTTGCCTTCGACCAACCCGTGCAGACGTATTTGCCTGACTTCAATACTTCGAACGATCCACAGCGTGCACAAGTGACCGTTCGCATGCTGCTTACCCAGACGTCAGGTGAAGGGATAGACGTCAGTCTCGGGGACCCGTGGGGCCTGGCCGGAGCCGACAAAACAGAAGGCGTCCATCGTGCGCTCACCACGCCGCTGCAGTCGGGTCCCGGTGAGGTTTTCCGCTACTCCGACATCAACTACATCCTGCTTGGCGCGCTGATCGAAGAGCTCACCGGCGACGCCGAAGATGATTACGTTCAGCGGAATGTCTTTGCGCCGCTTGGCATGCAAGAAACCCGCTACCTTCCTCCAACCAAAGCATGTGGCCCACACACGATCAGAGGAGCTGCGATTGCCTGGGCTCCCGCGCCAAGAGGACGCGAGCTGGTCGCCTGTCCTGCCGGTACCTGGAGCACCAGTCTGTTGCCGCGCGTCGCACCAACGGCGATCGACGAGGAAAGCAGAGCCGATCCGAGCAAGAATCCCGATTTTGGTTACCTGCTTCGAGGCACCGTGCATGACCCGACGGCGCGCCGGATGGGGGGAGTAAGCGGGGACGCCGGTGTGTTCTCGACGGCGCACGATGTCAGCATCTATGTGCAGGCCCTGCTCGATCGGCTTGCGGACCGCCCCAGCAAGTTTCCGCTCAAGCAAGCGACTCTGGAGTTGATGACGACCCCCCAGCAGCCCGGACACACGCCTCAACAAGTCGAAGCAGCCAATGATGCTGCCCGAGAAGCCATCGCGAAGACACCAAACACAGAAGATCCGCTGCTGGCTCCCAACTATCCGGCGATCGAGGGCCAGCGGCTGTTCGGTTTTGGCTGGGATATCGATACGGACTTTTCCAAGCCGCGAGGTTTGATCTTTCCCATCGGCAGCTTTGGCGCCACCGGGTTTACCGGTACCTCGGTGTGGTTGGACCCAGCCTCAGATACCTATGTGATTCTGCTGACGAACTCCATCCTGGTGCGAGGCAGTCCACCGATCTCGAGGCTGCGAGGCGATGTGGCTACGGCGGCAGCCCAGGCCTTGCGTCTCTAACCGCCGGCGCCACTACCGCAGGCCGAGCGCGACGCGCAGCCGCTCGGCGTCCATGCCGCCGAGCGCGGCGGCACCGGCGGGGAAGCTGTCGAGCAGTTTGATCGGGTCGCCGCGTCGGGTGGGGTCGTCGGCGGCCTGCCGCGGCGTGTGGCCGTCGAGCGCGGGAGTGGGCTCATCGCGCCATTTGCTCTCGTAGTCGCGGATGCGACGTGGTGCGTGCAGTCCACGCGGAATCTGCTTGACCGGTGATCAGGCTGCAAATGTACGCTGGTACCAATATAGCGGTAGAAAGGTACCTCTGTGGCATTGAACATCAAAGATGCGTCGGTCCATCAGGCGGTCAAGCAGATCGCGAAAATCACGGGTGAGTCCCAGACCCAGGCTGTGGCGACTGCGGTGAATGAGCGCCTGGCCAGATTGCAGAGGGACGATCTCGCGACCCGGCTCCTGGCCATCGGTCATAAGACAGCGAGCCGGATGAGCCCAGACACCAAGCGGCTGGACCACGCTGCTCAGCTCTATGACGAGCGAGGGCTGCCGCGTGATCGTTGACACGTCGGCAATCATCGCGATCCTGAAGGAAGAGGAGGACGCCGCGGTTTACGCCCGGGCCATCGCCGCTGCCAACGCACGAAGACTGTCTTCGGCCAGCTACCTCGAATGCGGGATTGTTCTGGACTTCCAGCGTGACCCGATCATTAGCAGAGGTCTGGACGAACTCATCCAGGAAGCCAGGTTCATAGTCGAGCCGGTGACCGAGCACCAGGCCCGCCTGGCCCGCCAGGCCTACGCAGATTTCGGCAAAGGTGGCGGACACCCGGCGGGTTTGAACTTCGGCGATTGCCTCTCGTACGCGTTGGCGCTCGACCTCCGGGAGCCGCTGCTCTGGAAAGGCGACGACTTTGGGCATACGGGCGTCGAATCCGCGCTGCAGGCATGAGTCGCAGTCGACATGCCGGTGCTGCCAACTGGCAGTGGGGTGCGTCGAGGCACGCTTGCCGTTGAAAAGTCGCTACTAGGCGGGCATTTCGCATAGTGGTTCGGCAGCGTGACTGGTGGGACAGAGGTGACCAAAGGCTGACGTGCCATCAGCGCGCCTCGGCTTCGCGTTCGGAATCCGGCGCACTGCTGCCGTGCCCACGCCACTTCCGAAAGCCCTGCCGCGCAGCGAAAGCGCCGACTACAGCCGTCACACACCACACCGCGATCGCCGCGTACGCCAACACCGGTGACCGATTCCCGATCGAAGCGCCCAGCGCGGTGTAGACAAATGCCCGCGGCACCGAGCCGATGAATGCGCCAACAGCCATCTGCCACAACGGAACGCCGAACGCCCCGAACGCATAGGACGCCAGCGCATCGGACAACCCGGGAATGAAGCGCTGGCCGACCACCGCCCATAGCCCCCGTCGTTGAATCAGCGCGTCAAGACGGTCGGCACGTGAAGCACCCAGCAGAGCTCGCGCGCTGTCCCGGCCGGCGCGACGGCCGACCAAGTTCGCGACGACCGCGGTCCCCACCGTCGCACCCAGCGTCACGAAGACGCCCAGCACCGGCCCGAAGAGCAGCCCGCTGCTGGCGGCCAGGATCGGGCCCGGCACGAAGATCGCGCCGAGGACGGCCGACACCACGATGTAGGTCAGCGGCGCCGCAGGCCCCGTCGCCTTGACCGTGCGCCGCACGTCTTCGATCTCGACCACGTGCTTTACGGCCAGCAGATAGAACAGCACCACCAAAAACGCGGCGAACACCGCGAGACGCACGATGTGCCGCCGTGGCGAGGGGGGCGCGGAGGTCATGGTGACCGTGATACTTCCGTATGACCGGCTCACGTAGGGTCACATGGTGTGAGAACCGATGACGACAGCTGGGAGATCACCGAGAGTGTCGGGGCGACGGCGCTCGGTGTGGCGGCGGCGCGCGCGGCCGAAACCGAGAGCGACAATCCGCTGATCAGCGATCCGTTCGCGCGGGTCTTCCTCGACACCGTCGGCGACGGTGAGTGGAACTGGTTCGCGGCTCCTGAGCTGCCCGCCGAGGTCGTCGAAGCCGAACCCGCACTTCCACTGCGGCAGCAGTCGATGGTCAGCTATTTCGCTTCGCGGACTTTGTTTTTCGACACCTTCTTCCTCGACGCCACCAACGCGGACATCCATCAGGTGGTGATCCTGGCCGCCGGCCTGGACGCGCGGTCCTGGCGGTTGCCGTGGCCCGACGGGGTCACGGTCTACGAGCTCGACCAGCCCCGAGTGTTGGACTTCAAGGCCTCGACGCTGCACGAGCACGGTGCCGACCCGACCTGCCATCGGGTCGGCGTCCCGGTCGACCTGCGCCACGACTGGCCGAACGCATTGCGGCAGGCCGGGTTTGATACGTCGGCGCCGAGCGCATGGTCAGCCGAAGGACTGTTGATGTATCTGCCGGCGACGGCCCAGGAGTTGCTATTCGACCGCGTCCAGGGGCTGACCGTCACCGGCAGCCGGGTCGGCATCGAGGCGTTGTCACCCAACTTCGCCGACCCGGCGGCCGCCGCGCAGCGGCGTGAGCGCATGGACCGGGTCCGAACGTTGATGGCCAGGGCCGACCCGCAGCGCGAGATCCCGCAATTCGACGAGCTGTGGTACTTCGAGGAACGCGAAGACGTCGGCGACTGGTGGCGTCGGCACGGCTGGCAGGTGACGGAGACGCCGTCGGACGAGCTGATGACCGGGTACGGTCGCAAACCCCCGCGGGAGATCCAAGACAACATCCCGCCTTATTTGTTCGTGTCCGGGCAGCGGATTTAGTCGCCCGCGGGCGTTGCGGCGGTAACGCCGGGCTGCTGGATTGACCGTCCGCCGGACTTGGGGCCTCCCCCAACCGGGGCAACGATGACTGCTGGGCTGCCCGGGACCCGGATCCCCGGGTAGCCCGGGCGAAGTGAATTGTCCTGCGGGCTGCTGCCCGGTCCGCCGGGACCCGTTGGGCAATTGAATAAGCACGGTGGGGATGGATTCGACGGGTCGGCGTGAACAAGCCCTGCGCCGGACGTCAATACTGACAGCCCGACTCCGGTAGCGATCGCGGCCGCCTCGGCCAGGAGTTTCATGCTCATAGCAGATTGCTCCTCTCTGGGCGTGAATTTTTACATGATGTTTACATGCTACGCCCGCGACCTGGGAGTTTAAAGGGTCATCGCGACCAAACCGGATTCAGCTATACATCGCTGCCGCGCAGTCGCACCATCCGCGTCGTCGAACTCTCGTCGAGCTCGACGACGTCTGTCCGGGATCGCAGGAAGTCGCTGAAAGACTTGAATCCCAAGGACTTTTCGCTAAAGGACGGGTCCATCCGCTTCATTTGCGACTTGACCGCGGAGTTGTGCAGCCAGTCGACGTCGTCCTTCTCCGTGCCGATGCGCAGCGCGCGGGTCAACAACGCCGTAGCAGCGATCTGCGGATCGGGTGCCGGCGGCTCGTTATCAGCGGGCTTGGTGCCCCGCGTTTTGGGCGCCGGCTCGGGCACCGGGACCCCGGGCAGCGCATCGTAGATGACGAAATCGTCGCAGGCCGACGCCAGTGCCCTGCTCGACGACCCCGCGACCCCGACACCCACCACGTAACGCCCGAGCCGCTTGCAGCGCTGTGCCAGCGCGATGTAGTCGGAGTCGCCGGCCACGATCACCACATGGGTCAGGTCCGGCAAACGGAACATGTCCTCGACCGCGTCCACGGCCAGCCGAATGTCGGCACCGTTCTTGCCGTAGGCCGCGGCGGGAAACAATTGCACCAAATCGACTGCGCGACCGACTAATTGCTCGCGGTAGCCGGTGTTGACCTCCGACGACCAGTCGGCATAGGCGCGGGTGAGTACCAGCGTGCCGAACGACGAGGCGAAGTCGATGATGGCACCAACGTCGACGGTGGCCTTGGTAAGCCGGTCCTCCTTCAGGCCCTTGGCCTTGTCCTTCTGGAACGAGCTGCGGCCGTTGACCTGGTCGTACCGCGAGATCACGATGTTGTCGAAGTCGAGGTACACCGCGACACGGTCGGCGTCGGCATCTGTCATCGGTCCAGTCTTGACCATCGGTGGCCTCGCGAGCCGGATTTGCGGATAGTGGATGTCATGATCGAACTACTGCCGGATATGCCCGAGGGAGTGACTGGCGTTCGTGTATCGGGCAGGCTGGCCGGCGACGAGCTACGTGAGGCCAGGCCCTCCATCGAGGACATGCTGACAACCGACGAGATCAGGATCGTCGAGGTCATCGCCAACGACTACGAAGGCTTCGGGCCCGGCGGATTGTTCGAGGATCTCAAGCTGGGCCTGAGCACCGTCTGGCCGCATCACGCGCACTTCAAGCGCATCGCCATCGTCTCCGACAAGTCGTGGGTCATCCACACGGTCCACGCCATGGCGTGGATGATCCCCGGCGAGCTCAAGACCTTCAAGCTCGACGAGCTCGACCAGGCCAAGAAGTGGGCCGCCGGCTGAATAGCCAAGCTGCAGTGAGCAATTGCCACGCGGTGATCGGGTAGACGCTGCATCGCTCTAGCAGGCCGAGATGCCCTGTGCCGGATTGCAATTCGGCGGCGAACAGCGCAAAGCTCAGCAGTCCGAGCACGCCCAAACCGACCGACACCGCGCGATGCCATCCGCCGATGATTGACGACCCCGCAAGGATTGCCGCGTTTCCGCCGATGATCGCGAGCACTGCGCCGACGGCGTGCGTCGCGGATCCGCTGTGGAAGAACGCGATCGTTAAATTTCCGAACAAATTCACCGCGGTTAACGCAGTTAACGAACGCTTCCGAATGGCAACGGCGCCAACCAGAAACAGCATGCCCTGCACGCAGAACCCGGTGTTCATCAACCACGCCAGCGGAGAGTGCGACGGGACGCCCAGGTCACTGATGAAGTCTCGAACATAGCTGTACGAGGGCGGAAACGAGGCCGCGGCAA
>NZ_DASXEP010000162.1:0-17354 GCF_036490025.1 Mycobacterium sp.
GCGAGGCGCCGCATGGTTCGGGCACGGTGTTTGTGTATTCGGGTCAGGGTTCGCAGTGGGCGGGGATGGGTCGGCAGTTGTTGGCTGATGAGCCGGCGTTTGCTGCGGCGGTGGCTGAGTTGGAGCCTGATTTTGTTGCGCAGGTGGGTTTTTCGCTGCGTGGTGTGTTGGTTGCCGGTGAGCCGGTGGTGGGTATCGAGCGTATTCAGCCGGTGTTGGTGGGTATGCAGTTGGCGTTGACGGCGTTGTGGCGTTCTTACGGTGTTGAGCCCGATGCGGTGATCGGTCATTCGATGGGTGAGGTGACGGCGGCGGTGGTGGCTGGGGCGTTGAGCCCGGCTGATGGTTTGAAAGTGATTGCCACCCGGTCGAAGTTGATGTCGCGGTTGTCGGGTCAGGGTGCGATGGCGTTGGTGGAGTTGGGGGCCGGCGAGGCGGAGAAGTTGGTCGCGCAGTACCCGGATATCACGGTGGCGGTGTATGCCGCGCCGGCGCAGACGGTGATCGCCGGTCCGCCCGAGCAGGTTGATGCGGCGATCGCCGTGGTCGATGCGCAGGGGAAGTTGGCGCGGCGCGTCGAGGTGGATGTGGCTTCGCATCATCCGACGGTGGATCCGATTTTGGCTGAGCTCAAGGATGCGCTGGCCGATGTGAAGCCGATGACGCCGCGGATCCCGTTGATCAGCACGGTGGGTCAATCCGATGATGCGGCACCGAAGTTTGACGCTGACTATTGGGTGGTGAACCTGCGCAGCCCGGTGCGGTTCAGCCAGGCGGTCGCCGCAGCGGCAGAAAACCACACCACCTTCGTCGAAGTCAGCCCCCACCCGCTGCTCAGCCACGCGATCTCGGGCACGTTGGAGTCGGCCAAGCCGCGTGGCGGCGCGCAGGTGTCGGGAACGCTGACCCGGGACAACCCGGAGACGCTGGCTTTTCACACCCAGCTGGCGACGGTACGCCCGCCGTCGGCCGCCGAGGCGCACAACTCCGGTGCCACAAAGAGACTCATCGATCTACCGCCGACGCCGTGGCAGCACGTCCGCTACTGGGCGGCACCGTTCTCGTCGAACCGGCAGTCCGCCAGCGCACACCCGCTGCTGGGCATCCACGTCGAGATGCCGTCCGGTCGTGACCACGTCTGGCAGGCCGATGTCGGCATTTCGGCGCTGCCCTGGATGGCCGACCACAAGGTGCATGGCCAGCCGGTCATGCCGGGCACCGGTTTCGGTGAGATCGTGCTGGCTGCCGCGAGCGAAGCGCTTGGCGTGCCGGCGCAGTCGGTGACCGTTGGAGTCGAAGTCGAACAGATGCTGCCCCTGGGCGACACAACCCAGCTCACCACGCAGCTCACCCGGGGCGAGAAGGATAGCGACGAGATTCGCGTCGAAATTCATTCGCGCTCGGCCACCGGTGCTTGGATCCGCCACGCAGTCGGCAAAGTCGAAGTGGGGCAATCGGAAGCGCCATCGGTGCCGACCGCTTCGTCGGAGCCCGGCACGGTGGTCTCGCCGGCGGATCTGTACTCCGCGTTACGCAACACCGGCCTGCACCACGCGCAGGCGTTCGCCGCACTGACCCGCATCGTCCGCCGCTCCAACGGCACCTCGGAGACCGAGATCGTCCTGCCGGACGAGGCGACCGGGCACCGCGCTTACCGAATCCACCCGGTGCTGCTCGACGCGGCGTTGCAGGGCCTGGCCGCCGCGCTGTCGAGTGAAGCGTTGGCCGACTCCAGCGAGGCGACATATCTGCCGGTGTCGTTCGAGAAGATCCGGGTCTTCGGCGATGTCGGGCGACGCGCCCGATGCAACGCCGAGCTGGTCAACCCCGACGGTGATGGCGCCGGCATCATCGGCCGCGTCCTGATCACCGACGACACCGGCACTCCCACCGCCGAGATCAGCGGCATCTACCTGCAGCGCGTTCAACGCCGCACCGTGCCAATGCCGCTGACGCAGAAGATCTTCGACACCGGGTGGGTCGAGACGCCCGTTGACCCGGCGGCGGCGTCAGTGCCCGACGGCAGCTGGCTGGTGCTGACCGATGGCGCCGAAGTCGAGGCGGTGGCCAAGGAATTCGTCGCCGGATTCAGCTCACCGACCCGACGGGTCGTCACCGCTGACCTCTCGCATGAGTCGGCGGTGCTCGAAGCCTTCTCGCAAGCCGCGGGAGACGCCGAGCTGCCGCCGGTCGGCGTGGTCATCTTCGCGGACCGGCAGTCATTCGACGGGACCGATGCGGGCAACGCGCCGGGGCGCGGCCGCGACCTCACTTGGGGGGTCGCCTCGACGGTTCGCACCATCCTGACCGGATGGCACGGCAAGACGCCGCGACTGTGGTTGGTGTCCCGCGATGGTCTGGCGGTCAACGACGGCGAACCGGGCGATCCGTCGATCAGCGCACTGACCGGGTTGATCCGGGTCCTTGCCTACGAGCACCCGGACCTGCGCACCACGTTGGTGGACCTTCCCGGCGACACCATCGCCTCGCTGACCACCGAGTTCGGCTTGTCCGGCGACGACGTCATCGCCTGGCGCGGCGAAAAGCGTTACGCCAAGCGGCTTTCCCGTGCCACGCTTGGGACCGCGAAGTCGGACACGGTCGTTCGGCACGACGGTTCCTACCTCCTCACCGGCGGTCTCGGTGGGATCGGTTTGGCGATGGCCCGTTGGCTCGTCGACAGCGGCGCGGGCCGCGTCGTCCTCAACGGACGCTCGCAGCCGTCCGAGGAAGCTCAAGCGGTGCTCGACGAACTCGGGCAGCGTGCCCAAATCGTGGTAGTGCCAGGCGATATCGCCGCCCCCGGTGTCGCCGAGCGGCTGGTGAGCGCGGCCGAGGAGACCGGGCTGGCGTTGCGCGGCCTGATGCACAGCGCCGTCGTGCTGGACGACCAGATCGTCGCCGGTCTCGGCAGGGAGAGCCTGGAGCGGGTGTGGGCGCCGAAAGCCATTGGCGCGCTGCGACTGCACGTCGCGACGGCCGGCAGCGAGCTCGACTGGTGGGTCGGTTTCTCGTCGACCTCATCGCTGCTGGGTGCGCCCGGACAGGGTGCCTACGCCGCGGCGAGCGCCTGGCTCGACGGCCTCGTCGACTGGCGACGGGCGTCGGGTTTGCCCGCCACCACGATCAACTGGGGACAGTGGTCCGACATCGGGGTCGCCCGTTCGCTGACCTTCAGTGCGCTGGATCCCATTTCACCGGCCGAAGGCATCGAGGCGCTGGAGGCCATCCTGGCCGGCCACCCCACCAACATCGGGGTGGCTCGGCTGCGGCTGGACCGGGCCGCGGCCGCGTTCCCGGAGATTCAGCAACTCGGCTATTTCGCCAAGTTGGCCGAGGAACTCGACATCGACAGCGACGACGACGATTGGGCGGGTCCCGACGCGTTGCGCGAGATGGACCCCGCCGACGTCAACCGGGTGGTCATCGCGCGGCTGAGCGGCCGCATCCTGGCCATCATGGGCTACCCGAAAGGCAGCACGCTCGACGTCGATCAGCCGTTGACCGAATTGGGGATGGATTCGCTGATGGCGGTGCGGATCCGCAACACTGTTCGTGGCGACTTCGGAGTGGAACCGCCGGTGGCCCTGCTGCTGCAGGGAGCCTCGCTCACCGCGCTGACGACCGACCTGATCCGCCAGTTGGGCCTCGAGACCGGCGACAAGGCCGACAGCGGCGGCGGGGTTCGTGACAGAGCCAAGCAACGCGCCGCAGCCCGGCAGCGAGCCGCGGCTCGGCGGAAGGTAGGAGATCGAGTGTGACCAGCAACAGCGAACTGCCGCCCAACGCGATCGCGGTGGTCGGCATGGCGGCCCGCTTGCCCGGCGCCAACACGCTGTCGGCATTCTGGGACAACCTGCGCCGCGGCGAGGAGTCGATCGTCACGCTGGCCGAAGACGACCTGCTGGCCGAAGGCATTCCCGAGAAGGCGCTGGCCAATCACGCGTACGTGCGGCGGGCCGCATTGATGGACGGCATCGACGAGTTCGACGCTGACTTCTTCGGCTTCACTCCGCAGGTAGCCCGCTCGACCGATCCACAGCACCGGCTTTTCCTGCAGACCGCGTTCCACGCGATCGAGGACGCCGGCTACGACCCCGCCGAGATCCAGGGCTCGGTCGGCGTCTACGCGACCAGCACCACCAGCGGTTACCTGCTGCACAACATCATGTCCAACCACGACCCCAATGTGGTTATGGGACAAGGCATCACCTTTGACATGGTCAATCTGTCCATGCAGAACGACAAGGACTATCTGGCCACCAAGGTGGCCTACGCGCTGAACCTGCGCGGGCCCGCACTGTCGGTGCAGACGGCCTGCTCGTCGGCGTTGGTCGCCGTGCACCTGGCCTGTCAGAGCATCCTGAACGGTGAGTGCGAGTTGGCGCTGGCCGGTGGTGCGTCACTGCGCATCCCGCACCACGTCGGTTACTGGTACGCCCCGGGTTCGATGGTGTCGCCGACCGGGCACTGCCGACCGTTCGATGGCCGTTCCGACGGCACGATTTTCGGCAGCGGCGTCGGTGTGGTGGTGCTCAAGGCGCTGCAGGATGCCGTCGACGACGGCGACCGGATCCACGCCGTGATCCGCGGCTCCGCGTTGAACAACGACGGCTCGACGAAGATGACCTACGCCGCTCCCACCGCCGCCGGCCAGGCCGACGTCATCGCCGAGGCGCACGCGATCGCCGAGGTCGACTCGTCGGAACTCAGCTACATCGAGACGCACGGCACCGGCACGCCGCTGGGTGATCCGATCGAAATCGAGGGTCTGCGACAGGCTTTCGAGGTTTCCGAGGAGACCCGTTCCGGCCCGTGCTATGTCGGCTCGGTCAAGTCGAACATCGGCCACCTGGAGTCGGCCTCCGGGATCGCCAGCCTGATCAAAGCGATCCTCTGCCTCAAGCATCGGGCCATCCCGGCGACGCTGCACTACACCAGCCCCAACCCCGAGTTGCATCTTGACCGTGGACCTTTCGTGGTCCGCAGCGAATACGGCCCGTGGGAATGGGACGGTGTGCTGCGCGCCGGTGTCAGCTCGTTCGGTGTCGGTGGCACCAACGCGCACGTGGTGCTCGAGGAAGCGCCGGCCGTCTCGGCGGCGTCGGCTCCGGAACCCGGCCCGCAGGTGCTGTTGATGTCGGCTCGCAGCACCGACGCGCTGCAAAAGTCGCGCTCAGTCCTGGCCGCCGAACTGTCTGGCGACGAGGTCAGCATGGGCGACGTCGCGCACACACTTACCCGGCGCCGCAAAAACAGCGTCCGGATGGCCGCGGTGGTCAAAGACCAGCAGGACGCGATCGCCGTACTGGAGGCTGCCGAGCACGAAAATGTCTTCATCGACGAATCATCGCCGAGCGCAAAGGATTCCGAGCGCGTCGTATTCCTGTTCCCGGGTCAGGGCGCCCAGCACATCGGGATGGCCCGCGGCCTCTACGAATCCGAGCCGGTGTTCGCCCGGCACTTCGACGAGTGTGCGGCAGGTTTCGGCGACGAGCTCGGTGTCGACCTGCGCGCGGAGATCTTCGAGGGAACAGCACGCAACCTGGAGCGCACCGATCGCACCCAGCCCGCATTGTTCACCGTCGAGTACGCGCTGGCGAAGCTGATCGAGACCTACGGCGTCCGGCCCGCGGCGCTGGCCGGGCACAGCATCGGCGAGTACGTGGCCGGCACCATCGCCGGCGTCTTCGACATCGACACCGCGATCAAGGTGGTGTCGATGCGGGCCCGGCTGATGCACGCCGCACCACGCGGAGTGATGGTCGCGGTGGCGCTGAGCCCCGACGCGGTGGCCGAACACCTCGGCGGCGATGTCGACATCGCCGCGATCAATGAGCCGGGCGGCTGCGTGGTAGCCGGATCCGAGGAGAGCATTCGCCAGTTCAGCGACCGCGCCACCGAAAAGGGCATCGTGGCGCGCCGGGTCCGCACGTCGCATGCGTTCCACTCACGGCTGATGGATTCGATGATTCCGGAATTCACCGGCTTCCTGTCGAGGCAGACCCTGCGCGAACCGCAGATCCCCTTGCTGTCCAACGTGACTGGGACCTGGCTTTCGCCCGGCGAGGCCACCAACCCGGCAACGTGGGCCCGCCAGGTCCGCTCGACCGTGCGCTTCGCCGACGAGGTCGATGTGTTGCTCGGCGACCCGAACCGCGTCATGGTGGAGGTCGGACCCGGCGGCACGTTGACCGCGTCGGCCACCCGGCACCCCAGGTTCTCCGGCGGGCACCGCGCGGTGCGGCTGATGCGTCATCACGCCCAGAACCGCGACGACCGGGATGCATTCCTGCTCGCGCTCGGCCAGCTCTGGTCTGCCGGTGTCGACGTTGACTGGGCGCCGCTTCGTGCTGGACATCCCGGGCAACTGGTCACCCTGCCCGGCTATCCCTTTGAGCGCCAACGGCATTGGATAGAGCACCGGGTTACCAGCGGATGGGCGGGCGAGGCTGCCGCAACCAACGGCGCCGCCGCGTCGGCCGGGACCGCAGAGGCTACCCAGGCGGCCAAGAACGGCCAGTCACCGATGGAAGCCACCCTGCAACGCATCTGGGGACAGTGCCTGGGGCTTGCGTCTGTCGACCGCAAAGCCAACTTCTTTGAGCTCGGCGGTGATTCGCTGGTCGCGATCAGCGTCGCGATGACCGCCTCCAACGAAGGACTGGACCTCACCCCGCAGGATCTCTACGAAAACCAAACCGTTGCCGCACTTGCCAAGGCATTGACTGCCCGGTACGCGGCGGGCGGTTTGGGTCGTCAGTCACTGGGCGACGTGACGCACCCGCCGCTACCGCCGAACATCTCCTACTTCCTCGAGCACGGAGTCGCAGAACACGACCGATGGCGTGTTCCGCTGATCCTGCAGGTTCGGCCCGATGTGCCGGTGGAGGACATCCGTTCGGTGCTCACCGCCGTCGTCAACCACCACGAGGCACTGCGTCTG
Source organism: Mycobacterium sp. (assembly GCF_036490025.1). GTDB lineage: Bacteria > Actinomycetota > Actinomycetes > Mycobacteriales > Mycobacteriaceae > Mycobacterium. Next base: position 6,947 of record NZ_DASXEP010000162.1, read on the forward strand.
CGCATCGTGGAACGTGCGGGCACCTGGGAGCAGGTTGTCGGCGAGCCGGCGGAATTGACCGAACTGGCCACGCTGGACCTTCCCGACGGCCTCGCCGCGGGCAGCCCGCAGGAGCGCGAGGCGCTGCTGGCCATCCTCGAACAGCAGCTGCGCGAACAGGATCTGGCCGGCCAGTCGCTGGTCGCCACGTATGTCCGTGGCGTGCCGGGCGGTTCGTGCTACCTCGCGCTGAGCGTGCCTGCGATCGCGGCCGACAACGCGTCGCGCGACATCCTGCTCACCGACATCTTCACTGCATTCGGACAACGGCTGGCCGGTGAAGAGATTGCGCTGCAACCGATCACCACGCCGTGGGCCGAGTGGTCGCAGCGTTGCGCGGCGCTGGCCGTTCACCCGGCCGTCGTCGAAAGCCGCGACTTCTGGCTCCAGACCGCGACGGGCGCAGAGCTGAGGGTCGCCGACGACCAGACGCAGGCTCCGCCGGGCGTGGCGGATCTGGTCCGATTGGCAACCACATTGCCCGTCGCGGAGACCACCGAGATCGACGATGCGCGACGGCGGCTGCGGGTGCCGATCGACGAAATGCTGTTGGCCGCGTTGGGGCGGACGATCGCGGCCACGGTCGGCGACGGGTCGATCGCCGTCGACCTCAGCGGCCAAGGGCGGTCGGTGCTCAAACCCGACGTCGACCTTCGGCGCACGGTCGGCTGGTTCTCCACCGTCTACCCGGTTGCATTGAACTGCGCCAAGGCCGACGACGCCGGAGCCAAGCAAACGCTCGACGATGTGCACAGCACGCTGGCCGCCGTTCCGCACTATGGAATCGGTTACGGGCTACTGCGTTACCTCTATGCGCCAACGGCTCGGCTGCTGGGCACGACCCGGCCGGCTGACATCTTCTTCAACTACATCGGCACGATCCCCGACCTGCCGACGCTGGGCGACGACGTGGCTGTCCAATTCGACTCCGACACCGCATTGCCCGTGCGCGAGGCGATTCCCGGCCTCGGTCACGCAATAGAGTTGCGGGTATTCCGCACCGCGGGCGTGTTGCACCTGGATTGGTGGCACGACACCCGCCGGGTCGATGCGGCCACCGTGCAGTCGCTCGCCGACGGGTTCTCGCAGACACTGCTGGAACTGATCCGGGAAGCGCTCGCGCAGGACGAGATGGAATCCGGCAGCGACGAAATGGAATTGGTCGACTTGTCGTAGCCGCCGGGCGAGGCTGCACAACGACGACAAACGGCTTAGGAAAGGCGGAACGTGTTTCCATCGTCGGTCATCCGCAAGCTGGCACTCAGTGAGGAAATGCTCGCCGAGACGCACAATTTCGTGGGCCTCTCGGCACACCTCGAGGGCCCGATCGACGTCGACAAGTTGTCGGAAGCGTTCGACCTTCTACTCGAGGCGCATCCGGTCCTCACCGCACGCCTGGAACGCGGTGAGGACGGCCGGCACGAACTCGTCTCCGACGACCTGCTGCACTCGGGAATCGAGGTGGTCGAGGTCGACGGGCCCGACACCGAGGGCCCCGCACCGCGTTTCGATCAAGGCGAGTCGTTGGTGGGTCTTCGGCTCACCATTCGCGACGGACAAGCGCACCCAACGCTGTACGTCCATCACGCCCTCGCCGACGGTCACCACATGTACGGCCTCATCGAAGAGCTGCTGTCCTTTTACACCGATCTGGTCACCACCGGACGCACCGGTCCGGTGACCGCCCAGCCGGCGCCGGAATCGATCGAGACCGTGCTCGCCGACCGGGGCATCCAGAAGGGGCCGCGATCGGGTATCGAGCGGTTCATGCCGGCGCTGTTCGCCTACGACCTGCCGCCATCGCGTCGGGGCGAGACCGGCGTGAAGCCCACGTCGCCCGTTCGTGTTCCGATGGTGTCGTGCCGGCTGAGCGAGAGCCAGACACATGCCATCGTCGAGCTCTGCCGCGCCGAAAAGCTCGGCCTGCACTCGGTACTCTCGGCCGCAATCCTGATGGCGGAGTGGCAGGTTCGGGGCAAGCTGAACATCCCGGTGCCGTTCATCTACACGGTCGATCTGCGGTACTTCCTGTCACCGCCGGTGTCGGCCACCGGGTGCACGAACCCGGTCGGGCTGGGGACGTATCTGGCCGAGATCAACTCCAAAACCACGGTGGTCGAGCTGGCCCGCGACATCGCCGCGACGTTCCGTGCAGACCTGGATGAAGGAGTGATCCAGCAGTCCCGGCTGCACTTCAGCCCGCAGTATGTCGGCAACGCACCGGGTATGCCCGACGTTGTGTTGTTGTCCGACAACGGACTTGTGCCCCCGGTACGCACTCCTGCGGGAGTCGACGTGACCGCCACGCACGGCGAGCTGTACTTCGCCGTCAGCGCCGGAATCGAGATCTACTTCACCCAAATCTACGCCGATCAGCTCAACGTCGAATACCACTCCCATGGCCCGGAGCCGGAAAAGTCGATCGAGGCGATTCGTTCGCTACTGAGCGCCGTCGCCGAACAGCACGCCACAACCAGCGTCAGCTGACCGGCCCGTAGGTGTAGCGGTGGTATTGGAAGGTTCGGCGCAGCGGCGGAAGGGGCCGGACCAGCTGCCGCATCACCCGGAAGACGCCCGATGCCCGGCCGAACGTGCTCGCGTCGAAAAACGTCACCCCGTCGAGCAACCGGACCCCGGACAGCCGGGCGAGGACGTCGGACGGCTTGTTGACCGCCCAGTACAACGTCGAACCGGACTGCCGTTGCAGGCGATGCGTCTTCTGCGACCGCACGACGAGCCGACTGTAGAAGTCGATCTGAATCTCACCCGACCCGAACCGGTCGACGACGTGTTGCAGCAGCGCGATGCCGTCGTCTTCGGTCAGGTACATGCTGATGCCCTCGGCCAACAGCAATGTCGGGCGGTCGGCCGGAATGTGGTCCAGCCAAGACGGGTCGGTCGCCGGCGTGGCGACCAGGTGATAGTTCGGTCGGCCCGGAAAAACCTTCTCGCGCAACGCGATTACTGCCGGATAATCGACGTCGTACCACTCTACGCCCGGGCCGGGATCCAGTCTGAACACCCGGCTGTCCAGCCCGCAGCCGAGGTGGATCACCGTGGCGCCCGGATGGGCGTCGAGGAACTGGGAAGCCCACACGTCGAACTGGGCGGTTCGCACGGTGACCAGTGGCGTCCAGCGATTGGTGACCTTGAGTTCACTCCAGTCGTAGTCGATTCGGGCCACCGCCTGCTTGGCGAATTCATCACCCAGGATGGGCCGGTCCCAGTCGGCGTCCAGGGCCTTGCAGTACAGCGTGGTCAGCATCGTCTGCGAAGGACCGCTGAGGTCGATGGAAACTTTGTCGGTCACGACGCCACAGCCTAGTGGTGATCGCAAGCGCGGCGGAGCCGGGCGCAGCGGGTCACCACCAGAAGATAGTGTGCGAGTTTTGAGGATGGAGGAGCGATGACGGATACCACCAGCGCCGGTGGCGGCGCACGACCACCGCGGGTCTTGCTGCTGTACTACTCGTACACCGGGCAGGCGCACAAAGTGCTCGAAGCCGCGGGGGAGGTTTTCCGTAGCCGAGGCTGCGAGGTGAGCGAAGCCGAGATCAAATTCACCGACCCGAAATACTCCGAGAAGTTCTCCCGCTTCCCGATGCGCCGGGTGTGGCCCGACATGCTCAGCGTGCTGCAAGCGCAGAAACGCAACGAGACCGGTCAGATTGAAACCCCGGACACGGTGCGCGACGCCGATTACGACCTGATCCTGATCGGTTCGCCGACCTGGTGGGACAACGTCAGCATGCCGCTACGCTCGTTCCTGAAGTCGGATGAGGCGGGTAAGTTGTTGTCCGGCAAGCCATTTGCGGTGTTCGTGGTGTGCCGTACGTTCTGGCAGGCGAACCTCGAAGGGGTGCGTGAACTCGCCGAGGAACAAGGCGGACGCTATGTCGACGAAATCCACTTCACCTATCCCGGCGACAACCTTCGGTCCATGCTCGCGCTGACCAGCTATCTCGGTACGGGGGAGTATCGCAAGAGATCGCTGGGTCTTCGGCTTCCGCCGACGAACGTGCAGCCCGAACAGCTTGATCAGACACGGACTTTCGCCGCCCGCTTGGCGGATCGGTTGTTGGCCAAGAGTTCGGCGGTGCCGGGCCGGGAACCGGTGTAGGACTGCCATGCCTCGTTCGTTCGACGTCTCGGTCGACTCGCCCGCCCGCGTCGACCAGGTTCATGCCGCCTTCGGTGCCGAGGAGTACTGGCTGGCCCGGCTGGGGAATCTGAGTGGCAGCACCACGCTGCAATCCCTGGTGGTCGACGACGACCAGACCGTGCGGGTGACCACCACCCAGGACCTGGGCCGCGACCTGCTGCCCGGGATCGTCGCCAAGTTCTACCGACGTGATCTCAAAGTCCGGCACACCGAGACGTGGACGCCGTCGGGCGGTCAACTCCGCGGGGAGATCACCGTCGCCGTATCCGGAGCGCCCGGCTCCGGCTCGGCTGCCGCATCGGTTGCGCCCACCCCCAACGGGTCACTGCTGACGTTGAACGGTGAAGTGGAATTCAAAGTTCCGCTCATCGGCGGGACGGTCGAGAGCTTCATCGCACGCGAATTCGCCCAGGGGATACCGGATGTCCAAGACTTCACCGCCAGGTGGGTGACCGAGCACGCCTGACACCCGGGCATCTTTGACAGCATGACATCACTGAATATGATGCTATGCTGTCAGCGTGCGGACCACGGTGACGCTGGATGACGACACGCTCGTCGTCATCAGGCGGCTGATGCGTGAGCGCAACCTGTCGTTCAAGCAGGCGCTCAATGACGCCATCCGGCAAGGTGCCCAACGGCGGCCGGCTCCGGTGGCTTTCGAAACGCGGACAGCTGATTTGGGTGTGCCGTCGATCAATCTGGACCGGGCCCTGCAGATCGTCGGCGAACTCGAGGACGAGGAACTGATCCGGCGACAGCGCCGCCGCGCATGAGGATTGTCGACGCCAATGTCCTGCTGTACGCCGTCAACACCGCAGCAGACCACCACCAGGTCTCACGGCGCTGGCTCGACGATGCGCTGTCCGGCGGAGACACCGTCGGCCTGGCCTGGGTTCCGCTGCTCGCATTTGTGCGATTGACGACTCGTCATGGGCTTTTTCCTTCGCCCCTGACCGCCGACGCGGCGATGGCTCAAGTGCTCGATTGGTGCAACGCACCGGGTTCCGTCGTCGTGGCGCCGACTCCGCGCCATGGCGACGTGCTGTCCGGGCTGCTGTCGCGGGTCGGCGCGGGAGGAAATCTCGTCAACGACGCGCATCTGGCCGCTTTGGCGATCGAGCACCGCGCTCGAATAGTCAGTTACGACAGCGATTTCGGACGATTCGATGGTGTGCGGTGGGATACCCCCGAGTCATTGTTGAACTGAGGTCGGAATAGGAAACGACAGATGACTCACACGTCGAACGCCGACTCTCCCTACGCCGACGCATTTCGGGTGGCGCCAACCACATCCGACGCGCTTGCCGGACTGAACATGCCGCTGCAGGACGCGATGCTGACGCAGCGGGCGGTGCGTCGCATCCACCCCGAACCGGTCGATGACGCAGTGGTGCTGAAGTGCATCGAGTTGGCGCTACACGCACCGACCGGCGCCAACGGCCAGAACTGGGAATTCATCGTCGTCAAGGACCGCCGGGTCATCAAGAAACTCGCCGGACGCTACCGCAAAGGCTGGAAATTCTCCTACGGCGGGCTGCTGAGCAGTGCCGGCGATAACGACGAGTCGTTGGCCAAGGTCATCCGTGCGGCGCAATGGCAGGTCGACCACTTCACCGAGATCCCGGTGCTGGTGGTGGCCTGCCTGCGACTCACCGTCCGCGAGGGCCGCGCGCCGTATTCACTGATGCCCCACGCCGCGGTCTCCGGATACTGGGGGTCGATCTACCCGAGCGTGCAGAACCTGCTGCTGGCCGCCCGCGCCATGGGTTTGGGCGCGTCGTTGATCACCTTGCCGCTGTGGGGAGTTGGGCGGGCCCGGAAAATTCTCGGGCTTCCGCGTTCGGTAACGCCGTGCTGCGTCGTGGCCCTCGGATGGCCGCGCGGGCGCTATGGACCGACGACCCGGATACCGGTCGAGCAGGTGGCCCATCTTGATGCCTACGGCAACCGGGCTTGGTTAAAGGACTGAGCGCCAACGCTTTTAACTGGAGACGCCTCCATATATGAGGTTGGCCAGATAAATATGAGGTTGAAAAGAGACCGCCCCTTCGATGCGGTCGGCTGAGGCTCTCTGAGCTTAGCTTCAGGTGGCATTCAGCTGAGTCGACCCGAAGGGGGACCGGGCATGCACGTGGCTGCGCGTCCATATGTCATGGCAGGTGCAGTGTTAGCGGCGACCAGTCTCGTCGCCGTCACGCCGGTAGCGCAGCGGGCTTTCAAGCTGCCGACGCTCAGCATCGAAACCCAGTTGGTCGACGCCGTCGACTCCTTGCTCAATGTCCCGATCAACCTGCTCACCGACATCGCGAACATCCCTTACAACGAGGTAGGCGCCCTCAACTCGCTGGCCGGTTCGAATTTCTTGGGCGGGAACTGGTGGGTGCCGAGCGCCACGAACTTGTGGGGCATCGACACCGGGGATCCGACAAAGGTCGCGCTGCTGACGAATCTGTTCGCGCCGTTCCCGGCCTTCAACCAGGGTCTCGGCGGGCTGCAGTACCAAATCGCCGGTTTTCTCGCCGCGCAGCTTCCGGTGAGCGACTCCTGTGACGCCGAAACGTGCTTCCCGATGACGCCGCCGGAAGTGATCACCGGCAGCACCTCGTGGGACCGGGCGATCGGCTTCATCAACGCCCTGTCCGGTCAGGGCAGCGGGGAGAACTTCGGGCTGTTCCAGAACTGGTTCCAGGTGCCGATCCAAGACCTGATCAACGGATACACCTTCGACGACGCAACCAACCCCAGCGGTCCGGCCTACGCTGATCCCGCGTTTGGTTTCGGCGGCGGCACCAACCCGTTCGAAGGCGCCACCATTGGCGACAACGACGCGATGCCGTGGAACGGGCACACCTATTTTCTCAACCTCTTCCAGCCGTTCCAGAATTACTGGGAGCACCTGCTGGAGGACCCGGCGACCGACGGCGACATACCCGGGACCGGAATCCAGATTCCAACTATTGACGAATTCGGTCGGGCTCTGCAATCGATCACTGCGTCGACGATCGCGGCCTTCAACCCCTACACCGCGGGCAGCCCGGCCTGCCCGGCGTTGTGCGACATTCCCGAGAGCCTGACCACCCGCGCCCTGGTGGACATGTTGGACCCCGATGACTCCAACCCGATGATTCAGGCATGGCTGGCCGGGTTCGACCCGGGTGCAGAATTCCCGAACAACAATGCGACGCCCGACCAGGTCTCGGCAGCCATCGCGCTGTTGCAGACCGGGATTTTCAACCTGACTCCGGATCAGCTCGATGGCGTCATCGGGCAGCTCGAGGAGCTCAGCCCGGCGTTGCCGGCCCTGGCCGTGAACGCGGGCTTTATCACCGATCCGGGTTATCTGGCTTTTCTGGCCGACCCCGAGAGCGGATTCGCCCCGGTCTACGGCGGCTGGAACCCGGCTCTGGTCCTGCCTGACATTCTGCAGCTGTTCGGCATCGACACCGGTTCATCAGGAGTCAGCGAGCTGGTCGACCCCGCCTTCGATCTGAGCGCGTTGTTCGGTGGATTTGATCCGGCCTCGCTGGACTGGAGTGCGTTGTTCGGCGGATTTGATCCTGCCGCGATGTCGGCCGATTTCGCCACCATGCTGGAAGACCTGACGTCGGCATGGGCGACCGACCTGGCGACCTCGTTATTGAACGTGTTTTAAGCGCCGGCGCCATCACCAAGTTGCCGATTGGTGATGTGGCGGTCTACGCCGCAAGGGCCCGTTGACGGCCACCGTTGCTACGTTGGCCATCAACGGGTTTCGTCGTCTCGCGACGTGCAGATACCGCTTCAAAATTCGAGACGGTCGTCCCATTCTCGGCGACGTCAAAGTCGCTGGCTATAACGCTGATTTGCCTATCGGCCGAATCGTCCAAGTTATTGGACATCGCCATTGTTATTAGACATCCTGTTAATTTGCGTGAGCCGGGTCACGAATTGCCGTCGCCGAATTCGTCGGTTTCCGTGTGAACTTAGAATTTCTTAGTGTAGGTTCAGTTCCTGTTGAGCTAGTCGAACACGAAGGGGGAGCCGTGCAGGCTGCTTCGCGTCCTTACGCCATCGCCGCCGCGGCACTTGCCGCCGTCAGCGCTGTTGTGGTCACTCCGGTGGTAGCTCGTCAGCTTCCGCTTGCCGTTCGCAGCATGGAGACCAAGCTCATCGATGCTGACATCTCCAACATCCCGGTCAACCTATTCAATGACATCCTGAACATTCCCTATAACGAGCTCGAGGGTGGCGGTCTGGCCACCATGGCGAACTCGTTCCTGTTCACCGGGACTTGGTGGGTGCCCAGCTCATCGAACCTCTGGGGCATCGACCCTGGTGACCCCACCCACATCGCGTTGATTGACAACTTCCTCCCGCTCACGGCTTTCACCGAGGGGTTCACCAACTCCGCAGGTGTCTATGAGCCCGGCCTGAACTACGAATTCGCCGGCTTGCTGGCCGCCGAGCTGCCGGTGAGCTCGTCCTGTGACGCCACTTCCTGTTTCCCGATGACGCCGCCGGAGGTCATCACCGGCAGCACCCAGTTCGACCGGGACATCGGGTTCTTCGATGCCCTCATGGGGAAAGCCACGGACGCGAATGGCGAGCCCTTTGGGCTGTTCACCAACTTCTTCCAGGTGCCGCTGCAGGACCTGATCAACGGTTACACGTTTGGGCCTGATAGTCCGGGCATCGTCGACCCCAGCGGCCCGGTCCAATCCCTTTATGGCTGGGGAACCAGCGGCAACCCGTTCGAGGGTGGTACCGGCGTGGGCGACACCATGCCGTGGGATGGGGTGACCTACCAGCTCAACCTGCTGCAGCCGTTCCAGACCTTCTACGACAGCTTGCTGCAGGATCCCGCGTCGAACCCGGTCGTGATTCCGTCAACGGACGGTGTCATGCACACCTTCGAGAACCTGTTGGCCGGGTCGATCATCGACTTCGATGCCTACACCGCAGGTAGCCCGGCGTGCCCGGCGGCGTGCGACATCCCCAGCGAGTTCCAGATCCCGTCGCTGATCGCGGCCATCTCCGCCGCAGACCCCAGCAACCAGACGCTTGCGGACTGGGTGACCAACTACAACATCAACCCGGCGTTGGTCAACGAGCCGACGTCGGACCAAGTCAACGCTTCTATCGCGCTGCTGCAGACCGGCATCTACAACCTCGACGGGAGCACGCTGGCTGACGTCGACAAGGGCTTGGCGGCCATCAACCCCGAGCTGCCATTCCTGTACACGAACGCCGGGTACTTCACCGACCCTGCGTACGTGGCTTACGACGGCAGCGGACCGCTTGACTCGGCCTTCGGCGGTTACAACCCCACCTTGGTGTGGAACGACCTGCTGACCCTGGGGACCAACAACGAGTGGAACTGGAACGCCGCGACCCCCGAGTTGCTGTGGTTCCTCGCCGCCCCGCTGACCAGCCCCGACCCGTACGCTGACCCAGCGGCCGGCGGTGCTTCCTCAGCGGCCTCGCTGGCTGCGGAGTCGCTTGGTGGCAGCTCCGCCGTCAGCGAATTCTCGACCGATCTGAGCGCCCTGATGGCCAGCTTCGGCACCACGGCCGGCGCAGATGCGCTAAGCGCGGCCCTTGCGGAAATCAGTGCGCAGTTGACCGCAGAGCTTGCGAACTTCGTTCCGCAGTCACTGCTGAGCATGTTCTGAGTTCGGAGTCTTAGGCCCAACAATCGGACCCCCAGCCCACCGCTGGGGGTCCGATTGTTGCTTATGGGTCAAACTGCATTATGCGCGTCGGTGATTAATTCTCGTGCGCCAATTCGACAGCGAAACCATCGAATTCGCGGGGCCATAAAACTAGCAGCTTGCTCGACGTACTTACGGAATCTTTACGGCCAGGCCCGTCACCCCGGCTGGTATCTCAGGTTTCCTTCAATGTACTTTCAGCTAGCATCGGGTCGATCGGGGAGAAGGGGGGCGCCGTGCAGGCCGCTTCGCGTGGGTATGTCCTGGCTGCTGCGGCGGTTGCCGCTACCAGCGCCGTTGTCCTTACACCGGCCGTGCCGAAGGCCTCGCCGGTCCCGGTACGCAGTATGCAGACCCGGCTGGTCGACTACACCGACGTCCCGATCAACCTGTTCGACGATGTCGTGAACATCCCTTACAACGAGATCCAGGGCATCGATGTCTTCAGCAACTCACTGCTCTTCAGCGGAGACTGGTGGGTCCCCAGCGCCACGAACATCTGGGGTACCGACCC
>NZ_DASXEP010000183.1:0-9857 GCF_036490025.1 Mycobacterium sp.
CAGAGTTTGACAGCGACGTAACATTCCCGGAACCGATCGTCCCTAGTGTCAGCCGGACAACAGTCTGGCAATCCGATGCGACGCATCGCGGCGATGGGGGCTCTATTGAGCGGCAATGCTGCACGCCTGCAGGCAATCAACAACGTCGAGGCGTATGTACCTCCCGCGATCAGCTTCGACCCGGGCGAGGAGCCGGGGGAGATCTTCGGGACGAACGTCTTCACCAAGGCGGAAATGCAGGCGCGGCTGCCCAAGGCGACGTACAAGTCGGTGCTGGCCACCATCGACAAAGGCGCCAAGCTCGACCCGGCCGTCGCCGATGCGGTCGCGGTGGCCATGAAGGACTGGGCGCTGGAGCGCGGCGCCACCCACTACGCTCACGTCTTCTACCCGATGACCGGCCTGACCGCCGAAAAGCACGACAGCTTCCTCGAACCCGTCTCCGACGGGCAGACGCTCGCCGAGTTCGCCGGCAAGACTCTCATCCAGGGTGAGCCCGACGCCTCCAGCTTCCCGTCCGGCGGCCTGCGCAGCACCTTCGAAGCGCGCGGGTACACCGGTTGGGACGTCACCAGCCCGGCTTACATTCTGGAAAACCCGAACGGCAACACCCTTTGCATCCCAACAGTTTTCGTGTCGATGACCGGCGAGGCACTGGACTACAAGACGCCGTTGCTGCGCAGCCAGCAGGCCATGGGCGCCCAAGCTGAGCGCATCTTGAAGTTGTTCGGCCACAAGGACTTCAATCACGTCGTCTCGTTCTGCGGCCCCGAGCAGGAGTACTTCCTGGTCGATCGGCACTTCTTTTTGGCGCGTCCAGACCTGGTCAACGCCGGTCGCACGCTGTTCGGCGCCAAGCCGCCCAAGGGTCAAGAGTTCGACGACCACTACTTCGGCGCCATCCCCGAGCGGGTGCTGGGCTTCATGATGGACACCGAGCGCGAGCTGTTCAAACTCGGTATCCCCGCCAAGACGCGGCACAACGAGGTGGCCCCCGGCCAGTTCGAGGTGGCGCCGATGTTCGAGCGCGCCAACATCGCCTCGGACCATCAGCAGCTGTTGATGACGGTGTTCAAGACGATCGCCAAAAAGCACGGCATGGAATGTCTGTTCCATGAAAAGCCGTTCGCGGGCGTCAACGGATCGGGTAAGCACGTCAACTTCTCGATGGGTAACGCGGAGTTGGGCTCGCTGTTGGTTCCCGGCGACACCCCGCATGAGAACGCGCAGTTCTTGGTGTTCTGCGCGGCGGTGATCCGCGCGGTGCACAAGTTCAGCGGGCTGTTGCGGGTGTCGGTGGCCTCGGCCACCAACGACCACCGGTTGGGCGCCAACGAGGCGCCGCCGGCGATCATCTCGATCTTCCTCGGCGAACAGCTCGCCGACGTCTTCGAACAGATCGCCAAAGGAGCGGCGACGTCGTCAAAAGGCAAGGGCACCATGACCATCGGTGTCGATACATTGCCCCTGCTGCCGACCGACCCGGGCGACCGCAACCGCACCAGTCCCTTCGCCTTCACCGGCAACCGATTCGAGTTCCGTGCGCCCGGATCGGGCCAGACGGTTGCGGTGCCGATGATCGTGCTCAACACGATCATGGCCGACTCGCTCGACTACATGGCGACACTTCTGGAGCAGGCCGTGGTGGACGGCGAAAACTTCGACCAGGCGGTTCAGCAGCTACTCACCGAGGTGATCACCGAGCACGGCGCCGTGGTCTTCAACGGTGACGGTTATTCGGACAACTGGCAGATCGAAGCGGCCCAGCGGGGCCTGCCGAACCTCAAGACCACCCTGGACGCGATTCCCGAATTGATCAAGCCGGATTCGATCGAACTGTTCGAGAAATACGGTGTGTTCAGCGAACGCGAATTGCACAGCCGCTACGAGGTCCGGTTGGAGCATTACGCGTTGACCATCGGCGTGGAGGCCAAACTGGCACTGGAGATCGGTACCACGGTCGTCTTGCCGGCCGCGGTCCGCCATCAAACTCAGCTTGCGCAAAACGTCTTGGCTTTGAGGGCCGCGGGCATCCCGCCGAGCATGACTGCGCTGGAGGCGGTCTCGGGCCCGCTCGCCGAGCTCGAGGCCGGTTTGGCGACGCTGAAATCGGCGCTGTCTGACCACTCGGCGGAATCCGCGGTGGAGGAGGCCAAATATGCGCAGGAAACGCTGCTGCCCGCGATGACGGCAATCCGCTCCGCTGCCGATGCGTTGGAAGCCGTTGTCGCCGACGACCTGTGGCCACTGCCCACCTACCAGGAGATGCTGTACGTCCTCTAGCGCAGGCGAGCCCGATTCGCCTGTAGGGTGGAGCCACTACGCTGACGTTTGGTAGGACATCGGTCGACGGCGGTGCGTTGCCGCGGCGCACATCTGCGACAACGAAAGGGCGGTCCAGACATGCCCTCATGGCGGCAGCACAAATACGACGGGCGAGGAACAGCGACGACGATCGCCAACCGTGAAGTCGGCGCGCAGATCGACGTCGAGGTGACCGCTCCCACCACGCTGGAGTTCCAAGTCGCCGTCGCTCGCCAGCCGGGTCTCGAGGTTCGCGAATCTCTGGCAATCACGTTTAACGGCAAGCTAGTTCAGCCTCGCGAGATTCTCGGACCGCACGACACCCGGATTCATGCGATCGATGTCGGCGAGGGAGTGGTCAGCCTGTCGTACTCGGCTACGGTGGCCGGCGAAGCCGAGGCCGCACCGGTCCGTGACATCGACCTGATCACCTATCTGCGTCCGAGCCGCTATGCCGAATCCGACAAGTTCTTCGGATTCGCCGCCACCGAGTTCGCGCAATTTGCCGACTCGGCGACGTTGCTCGAGAAAGTCTCATCGTGGGTGGGCACCCGGCTGAATTACGTTCCAGGATCGAGTGATCCGATCGACGGCGCCGCCGACACACTGCTGGCGGGCGCGGGGGTGTGCCGCGACTACGCCCACTTGGTGATCGCCATGTTGCGGGCACTGCAGATGCCGGCCCGTCTCGCGGCGGTGTACGCCCCGGGGTGTGACCCGATGGACTTTCACGCGGTCGCCGAGGCATACCTCGACGGTGAGTGGCGTGTCGTCGACGCCACGTGCCTGGCGCCCCGGCAGTCGATGGTGCGCATCGCGACCGGCCGCGACGCGGCCGACACCGCCTTTCTGGATAACCACCATGGCTCGATCACGTTGAACGCCATGACGATCACCGCCTTCGTCGACGGCGAGCTGCCCTTCGATACGGTCGATCAGCTGGTGAGCTTGCGCTAGCGGGAGCTCAGTGCAGGCCGAGCCGCTCCCGGATCGTGTCGGTCAAAAAGCGCCTCGTGGACACCGGCCGAAAGGTGCGGGCCGCGGTGGTCAGCGCCTCGCGGTAATCCGCGCTCAGCTCGATATCGGCTGCGGCGACGTTGAATTCGAGCTGCTCGACACTGGATGCACCGGGGATGGCAACGACGTTGGGCAGGCTGATCAGCCAGGCCAGCGCCACTTGTGCGGGCTTGGCATCGACGTCCTTGGCGACGTCACGCAATGTCTGCAGCAGCGGCTCGATCCGGCGCAGGTTCTCAGTGCCGAACAGTGAGTTGATGGCGCGAACGCCGCCGGGCCGGTTATCCACGCCGTACTTGCCGCCGAGTAGCCCCTGCGCCAGCGGGCTGTAGGCGATCACCACACGGTTCTCCTGCTCGGCAAAGGGGACCAGGCCATTGAGCGCCTGCGGGTGGGCGAGGGAGAAATGCACCTGGTTGCTGATGACGGGTCGCCCGAGCGCGGCATCGGCCTGCTTCCAACGGGACAGCGGATAGTTCGAAACACCGGCTGCGCCGATCGCGCCGCTGTCGAGCAGCTCGCGCATGCCCGGCATGATCACCGAGTCGGGAACGACCGGGTTGGGCTGGTGAATCTGGTAGAGCGGGATGTGCTCCAGCTGGAGGCGCCGCGCGCTGGCGCGCTCGCGTTGCTTGACCACGGCGGGAAACGGCGCGACCGGAAAGACCTTGCTCGCCACCACAACCTGATCGCGCTCGGCACCCAGTGCGTCGCCGAGGATCCGCTCGCTCTTGCCGAGTCCGTATACCTCGGCAGTGTCAAAGAAGTTGACGCCCAGCGCGCGTGCGCGACGGACGATGTCGCCCGCAGCACCGGCGGCGTAACCGTCGCCGTAGCCCCATTCGCGCGAGCCGAACTGCCAGGTGCCCAGTCCGATCCTGCTGACCTTGCCGACGCCGTCGACGTCCAAGTACTTCATCTGACTCACGGTACCGACCTACGTGGTCGTGCAGTCAGGCGGCGCGGATGTGTCCCTAGGCGACTGCGCCGTGCCGTTCGAGCACCTCCATCACCCGGCGGCTGTCGACCACGTCTTCGCGTTCGCAGAGGCTGCGCAACTCGGTGACAACGGTCTGTAATACGTCGAGACGGGCCGACGCTTGGGTGAGCGTGTCGAGCCAGCTGTCGTAGTCACGCTCGTCTTTGCGGATCTCGGTAACGGCGAAAGATGTCATGCTCATTGCCTCATTTCGGGGTACGCATGGCGTACCGAACACTCCAATGTGTGCTGCGTTTAACCCGTTCCAAACGTGGCTAAACTCACAAGTTCGCGCGCCGCCAACTATCCGGATTGCGGATCCAATTCTTCGGAGGCAGGCTCCGGCGGTGGTGCCACTCGTGCCCCGGCGACGCCACGGCCCGCGCGCGGTATGGAAGGACGAATCGCGGCCGATACGCTGTGCCTGCATCGGTGCGCGTTACAAGAGAGGGCAAATATGTCACGGACAGTGGTCGTCGGAGCGTCGAGCGGGCTCGGGCGTTGCATCGGTGTCGGTCTTGCACAGCGTGGCGGACAGGTCGCGTTGCTCGCCCGGCGTCGCGCGCGCATCGAAGCCGCCGCCGAGGAGGCCGGGTCCGGTGCCGTGGCCTTCGAATGCGATGTCACCGACCAGGAATCGTGTCGGTCGGCATTCGATCAGGCGGCCGAAGCGCTCGGCGGCATCGACAACCTCATCTACACGCCCGCCATCAGCCCGCTCGTTCGCATGGTCGACACCGGTGCCGACACCTGGCGGCGGATTTTCGACACCAACGTCATCGGTGCGTCGCTGGCGACGGCGGCGGCGATTCCGCACCTGACGGCCTCCACGGGCAAGGCGGTCTACCTGTCGTCCGACGCGGGCACCTTCGGGCCGCCGTGGCCGGGCCTCGGCGCCTACGGCGTCAGCAAGGCCGCGTTGGAAAGGCTCGTGGAAGCCTGGCGGGCCGAGCACCCAGATGTCGGCTTCACCAGTCTGATCGTGGGGGAGTGCGCGGGCGGCGAGGGTGACGCGGCAACCGGAATGAACGTCGGCTGGGATAGCGACCTGGCGATGAAGGCCTACCCGCTGTGGGTGTCCGGCGGCTGCATGCCCGGCAAGTTGATGCCCGTCGAAGACCTCATCGAGGTGGTGCAGACGATTCTGCAGACCAATGCCTCGACGTCGATGCCGGTCGTCGTCGCCCGCGGGGCGCCGGCGAGCCAGGTCGCCTTCCCCGACTCCAATTAGCCGCGGCCGCAGGGGCGATCGGCACTGTCGCGATCGCCGAGCGCACCCGGGAATCGGGCCGCGGATCCGACTCCGTCCTCTACAGTTGCGCTGACAATCACGAGCGAAGGAGACGCCGATGGCGTGGTTCCTGGCCCTCCAGGGCCCATCCCACACACCCCACCAGTCAATGGTTTACGAGCTCCAAGACGGGGTCGAGGTGGAGAAGATCGCTCAGGAGCTGGTCAGTTCCGCAACGCTGGACCGGGTAGTGGCCGTTCCCGCGGTGTTGTCGGCGAACAAACGTCGGCATCAAAAGGTGACGATCTACGTCCGTCCCGCCGCGTGGGGGCTGTGGTCGTTCTACGAGCTGTCCGATGAGGATCGCCGTGAGATGGCGAAGAACAATCCGGTGGTCAACGCGCTCGCCCAGGCCGCGCAGCAACGCGCGGCGGCACAGGGAAAGCAGGTGCCCGGCGGGCCGATGACCGTCCAGGTCAATCCATTGACCGGCCAGGTAGGACCCGTCAACTCCGGTTAGGCAACTACGCGGTGTGTTGAGAATCGTCGGGTTCGGCGGGCGGCGCCGCGCCGCCGAGCGTCGTGAGCATGCCGACCGCAGCTCGTTGCCAGGTGAACATTTCGGCGCGGCGCCTCGCGCAGGAGCGGCGATGCGCTTCGGGTCGGCGGACGATCGCGGCGACCGCCGCAGCAATGGCCGCGGGGTTGTTGTCGGCCAGGGCACCGCTGTCAGCGGTGATGATCTCGCCCAGCGCCGAGGTGCGGGATACCACGGCCGGCGTTCCGCACGCCAGCGACTCCAGCGCGGCCAACCCGAAGGTTTCGTGCGGCCCCGGTGCCAGCGCGACGTCGGCTGAGGCCAGCAACTCGGCGACGCTGCGGCGGTCGGAAATGAAACCGGTGAAATCGACCGGCAATCGACCGGCCTGGCGTTGCAACCGGGCCCGCAACGGACCGTCGCCCACCACGACCAGTCGGGCCTCGATGCCGGCGTCGCACAACGCGGCGACCGCGTCGATGCTGCGGTCGGCCCGCTTCTCCACCGACAGCCGGCCGCAATGCACCAGCAATATCTGGCTCGGTGTGGCCCAACGCTGACGGACGAGCGCGGAACGACGCGACGGGTGGAAGGTCTCCAGGTCCACCCCGAGCGGAATGGTGACGGTGTTCGTCGCGCCGATGCGATCGAATTCCTCGCGGGCAAACCCGGTGGTGCACACCACGGTGTCGTAGTCGGCGGCGGTGCGGCGGTTGGCGAAGTCGGCGAACTTCCGCGCGGTGCGGCGTGGAAGTACTTGACCCGCAAGGCGATCGAGACGCTCATGGGAGATCATCACCGTCGTCGCGCCGTGGTCGCGGCCCCAGCGGCCCAGCGACCTCAGCGTAAGCCGGTCAGATACTTCGAGGGTGTCTGGTCGCAAGGCTCTCAGCAGCGTCCGCACCCGTCCGGGCAGCACCGCGCGGTATCCGCCGGTGAACGGAATCAGCTTGGCGGGCACCGTGATTCGCTCGACTCCGGTGCACAGTTGGGTGTGTTCGTCGCGCCGTCCCGGGACGATCAGAAACACCTGGTGGCCCGCGGCGCAGTATTCCGCACCCAGCCGGTCGACGGCGGTGCGAAGGCCGCCGGAGCGAGGACCGTAGAAGTTGGCGACCTGAACGACACGCATATGGCCAGCAGAACCGGCGGTGGTGTGCGGTCAACGATCTAACACTGACGATCGGCTGAACAGGCCGTGAACACGAAGATCACAGGACGAGGTATGCAGCGTCACAGGTCCATTCCGCAAACCATCTCTGCTCTGACCGGAGTCGCTGCGCGAAGGTAAAATCGGTCTACTGCCCTGGTAGGGCGATAGGGTCGGGGTACGACGGGGATGGGACAACGGAAATGCGGCGTATCGCGGCTACTTTTGCCGGGGCCGGCGTCGGGATTCTTGTCGCGGGCTGCGGCGGCGGCAACCAAGCCGGCACGAGCTCGACGACGACCGTCACCTCGTTGATCCCGCGCCCGGTGGTCGAGCGTGAACTCGACTCGATGTTGCTCACTCCCGCCCAGATCAACCCGCTTATGGGCGCGACCGAGATGGCGGTGATCAAAAAGCACGACGCGATGTCGGACGACAGCGCCACCATGAAGCCCGCCGAATGTCTGGCCATCGACGGCTCGGCGCAGGCCCAGGTGTACGCCAACAGTGGTTTCACCGCCGTGCGTGATCAGGCGCTCAACGACGGCAATAACTTCACGCACTACGCCGAGCAGGCGGTGGTGCTTTTCCCCACCGCGAAACAGGCCAACGTGTTCGTCGGTGCGTCGGGGCTGCGTTGGCCGGCGTGCCACCAGTACACCCACACCCAGTCCGGAACGGAGTGGATCGTCGGCCCGATTTCGGATGAAAGCGGCGCACTGAGCACGATTTCGACGCAGCAAGAGGCGAAGACCGGTGGGTGGGCCTGCGGCCGGGCCTTGGCCGTCAAGAACAACGTCGTCGTCGACGTCAACACCTGCAGCGCTAACCCCGCGAACTCCGCCGTCGACATCGCCAATCAGATCGTCGCGAAAGTTGCTGCGCGGTAATGGATCTGGCTAGTCGGACCCGGAAGACCCCAGCAACCGCGCTTCCTCGAGATCCATCGAGGACTGCAACTCGAGCAGGACGATGTCGTCGATGCGGCGCTGGTCGCGAAGCTCGGTGATGGCACGGCGCTTGTGCTCGAGCACGCCAAGACGAACCTGCCGAATCACATCGCTGCGCTCTTCGGCATCGTGGGCGGCGGAGCCGTCGCCGCTGGCTTTGACCAGGGCGGCGTGCTGTTTGTATTCGGCGTGCAGACGGTTCTGAAGCTCTTCGTCGACGCCGAGCTCGGCGGTGACCAATGGCAGCGCGTCCAGCGCGGCTTGGGCACCATGGCAACGCGCAAGCTGCAGTTCGTCGGCGTGGGCTAGGTCTTCGGGAATGCGAGCCCAGCGGACCACGGCAGGCAGCGTGCTGCCCTGGACAAGCACGGTCGTGAGAATGACGAAGGACACGACGAAAATGATCAGGTTGCGATCCGGGAAGGGCGCCCCGCTGCGGGTGGTCAGCGGGACCGCGAGCGCGGCGGCAAGTGATACGGCTCCGCGGAATCCAGCCCAGCCGGACACCATGCGCTGACGCCAGTCGATCCGGCGTGCGCGTTGCGCTGCGCGCCGATCCACAGCTCGAATCAGCATCGTGGTGGCTTCTCCCCACACCATCCGCGTGGCGATGACGACGCCGGTGACGGCGACGGCCATGACGACAGCGTGCTGAATGCCGCCGTCGACTCGGGCGACTCCGCGCACCGCGCGGGGGAGTTGCACTCCGACGAACACCCACAGCGCACCGTTGATCAGGAACGTTGCGATGTCCCAGAACGCGAACGACACCAGGCGGGATCGAGCCCGGATCAGCCGCGGCGAGGCATACGCGAGCATCAGAGCAGATACCAGCACCGCGACGACACCGCTGCAGTCAATCGAGCTGGCCAGCAAGAACGCGGCGAACGGCGTCAGCAGGCTCAGCGCGGCTTCTTCCTGCGGCGCGTCGAGCCGCTGCCGGGCGAGCGTCACGACACCACCTACCAGCAGGCCGGCGGCGATGCCGCCGAGGTAGGAGACGATGAATCGCAGGCTCAGGTCGAGCGGGCCGACGGGCGCGCCGCCCACCGCGACCGACACACTCACGCCGAACAGGACGAGTGCGGTGCCGTCGTTGATGACGCTTTCGGCTTTCATGACGGTCAGGGTGCGGCGTGGCAGCCGCTTGGCCAGACCGGCGACGGCGGCGGCGTCGGTCGGCGACAACACCGCGCCGAGAACTGAGGCGGCGTGTGATTCCATCCCGAATGCCCGGGCCGTCCACGACACCGCTATCGCGCTGGCGATCACCAAACCGACGCTGAGCAGAACGATGACGCGGAGATTGGCGCGGATTTCGCGAAAGCTGGTGTTCAGGCTCTCCCAGTAGAGAATTGCCGGCAAGAACAGCAGCAGCACGATTTCGCCGTCGAGTTGTACGTGGCCGAACCGCGGGACCAGCCCCAGCAGCGCGCCGAGCCCGATCAGCAGTACCGGCGGGCCTACCCGGTAGCGCCGGCCCAGCACTGTGCCCACGATCACGATGGCAAACAGCGCGACGATCACTTCGAGCCCGAACATCAGCACATCATGCTTGACGAATCGGCCGGCCGCCCCGGCGGCTTAGAACGCAGGGACCCCGTCGCGGCGGGGATGCAGTGCCCCCACCGCGGAGGTCAACGGCAGGTGCAGGGCGTCGACGATCCCCGGCGCCGCTGCACACACCC
>NZ_DASXEP010000115.1:0-24207 GCF_036490025.1 Mycobacterium sp.
TCCTCGACGGCAACGGTGGTGGCCCGGAAGAGCAGGTCGCACGTGATGCCGTGCTCATTGGGCTCGACGACATAGCGGATGGTCCGCATCGGGTCGACCACGTCGACGCGTACCGGCCCGATGGTGGTGGATCGGTCGGTCGGCATCGCTCCGGAGGCGAAGATCGAGCGCTCCACTCCATCGCGCACGATGCTGAATGCTGCGTCGATCACGCCACGCACCGGGTAGTGACCCATTGCCGCGCCGAAGTAGAACTCGCCGTCGCGTTGATGTCCGTTGAACCAGTACCGGTCGTAGTGGTTGATATCGCCGGTGCCGGGGTGGGCGATCGGATCGGCCGAGGGGTGGATCGGGAAGTCGTCGAATGGGCTGAGCAATGTTCCTCCAGGGTGGTCAGAGTTTGGCGACTGCGCCGCCGTCGACGTCGAGGACTGCGGCGGTGATGAAAGCTGCTTCGTCGGAAGCCAAGAACGCCACGGCAGCTGCGACGTCCTCAGCGCTTCCATGGCGCTTGAGTAACTGGATGTTTTGATAGTGGGACCAAAACAGGCCATCCTCGCCGAGGAAACTCTGCCACTTGTCGGTGAGGATGCGGCCCGGGCGCACCACGTTGACGCGCAGCCCGTGCTCGCCGCCGCGGCCCGCGAGATGCTTTGCGAGTCCCTCGATTCCGGCCTTGCTCGCCTGGTAGGCCGCAGAGGGCTGAAATCCGCCCATCCGTTCCATCTCGTGCGCGCCGACACCCATCCACGCCGAAAGCGACGAGATGACAACGATGTTGCCTTGTGTCGACACCAGATGCGGCCAGGCTGCCCGGCACGTGAGCATCGTGCCGTGCAGGTTGATGTCGATCAGCTCCCGCCATTGCTCAACGGGCTCATCGGGCCAGGGTCCGACGTTGGCACCGCCCGCGTTTGCGACGACCACATCAAGCCGGCCATAACGGTCCACGGCCGCATCGATCACTCGGGCTACCGACCCCTCGTCGGTGATATCCGCACCGACAAACGTCGCGCCGTCGGGCAATGGGGCTTCCGGTGCATGACGTGCACAGGTGATGACCGAAGCCCGTTCGCTGACCAGGCGTTCGACGATACCGCGCCCGATTCCGGTGGTCCCTCCGGTCACGACCGCGACCCGGCCCCGGTAACGCTCGATCCCGAGCCCGGACGCCGTCACAGCAGAGACATCGCGTCTAGATCGCGGATCGCCGTCGACGACCGCTCGGCCATGACGGGGAACATCCGGTCGCCCCGCGCGGTGGGCTGCGCGACGAACGCGCCCAACACGGTGATGAGCGGGCCTTGGAACAACCCGTAGCGGTAGTCCTCCCAGCACTGTTCGGCGCTGTAGCCGTCGACTCCGAGCGCCACGAGGCGACGATGGTAAGCCTCGACGATTGCATTCTCGCCGGCGCGACGGCATTCGGTTGACAGGCCAGTGGCGACAAGGAAGGCGACATCGCGCAGTGGCGACCCGACGGTGACGACCTGCCAATCGACGGCGACCACTGGGCGTGCGGCATCGGATTCGGCGAAGAGCAGATTGTCCAGGCGGTAGTCACTGTGCAGCATGGCGAACGGCTCGGGTCGCCCAGTTGCCCAGTCCACGAATCGATCAGCGAAGCCGCGCAGTGTCGCTGCGGTGTCCGGGGTGACTTCGTAGCGGTCCACAAACTGCGCGGTGGCATCCACCAGGAATACGGCAGCCATTTCCGGGTAAGCCGCGAGATCCGGTATGAGCCAGTCGAGTTCACGAACCGACGGGTCGTTCCATGTCGGCGCATGTAAACCGGCGACGTTGACTGCAGCCGCCCGAGCCTGATCGACAGAACAACCGGCGATCTGGTCGCCGGCCTCGGCCGGTGCAAGGTCCTCCAGCACGAGCGTGAATCCGTCGCCGGAGGCGTTCATCGCGGCGAAGTAGCACCGTGGGATGTCGAGGTGCACCCGATCAGCGACCGAGCGGTAAAACGTTGTCTCGCACCGATAGCCGAGCTGGCCGGCGGCGCGACTTGCCGCATCGGTGCCCGGCAGCTTCACGATCAGCCGGGCCGGTCCATCGCCGGCGCCGTACCCGATGAATAGCCGGTAACACGACCCCATCTGGCCGTTGCCAACCGGCTCGGCGATCACGCTGCGGACGGTGGCCAGGATGCCGTTCTGCGCAAGGACAGCTGTCATCCACTCCGGAGTCAGATCATCCACCGACTCCAGTGCCGTAGCTTCCATCAGCTATCCAGCTCCAATGTCTTGTTGTCGCAGGTGCAGATAGAGGTTAGATCCGGATGAACACATTTTTGGTTCGAAGGAATTCGAAGAGTCCTTCCCGGCCGCCTTCGCGGCCATACCCACTCTGGCTGTAGCCGCCGAACGGTGCCCCGGGGGGAAGCCCGGATGTCCCGTTGACCGAGATCGTTCCCGCCTGCAGTAGCGGTGCGATGCGGTGCACGCGTGCGACGTCGCGGGTCTGCACGAAAGCGCCCAGGCCGTAAGGGGTTGCGTTGGCGATCTCGACGGCTTGGTCCTCGGTGTCGAACGGCGTGATGGCCAGCACCGGGCCGAACACTTCCTCTTGCGCGACAGGACTTTCGGGATCGACGTCAACGAGCAGGGTCGGTTCGATGTAGTAGCCACCGGCAACGTCGGGGGCGAGCTTATCCGGCGGCGCGGCCTGTCCCCCGCTGATCAGCCGCGCGGCGCTGCCGGTGTGTGCGCGTTGTATTGCTGTGAGCACGCGCGCGTACGCCGCCTCGTTCACCACGGGGCCCAGGGTCGTTTCGGATGCGAACGGGTCGCCCAGGCGCAGACCCGATATCACTTCCGCGGTTGCCGTGATCACCTCGTCGTAGACAGACCGGTGCACCAACATGCGGGTTGCCAGGACGCAGCCCTGCCCGGCCATCGTGAAACAGGATTGCACCGATAGCGCTGCGGCCGCGTGGAGATCGGCGTCGGGGAAAACAAGGTTGGCCGACTTGCCGCCGAGTTCGAGGACGACGGGTTTTATCGTGTGCCTCGCGGCGTCGAGGATGTTTTTCGCGGTGGCGATTCCGCCGGTGAAGGAGATTTTTCCGACGTCGGGATGCCGGACCAAGGCTTCGCCGGCCTCGGCGCCGCCAGGCAACACCTGCAGCACTCCCGGTGGCACACCGGCTTCCAGGGCGATTTCGGCGAACCGGGCCACCGTATAGGGGGCCAGATCAGGCGTTTTCAAGACCACGCAGTTGCCCGCGGCCAGGGCCGGAGCGACCTTCATGCCCACCGAGACCATCGGTCCGTTCCAGGTCAAGATGATTCCGACGACACCGTAGGGTTCGGCGAGGGTGTAGTCGAAGCCGGCGTTGAACGCCGGGGTCAGTGGAATGGTGGCGCCCTCGATTTTGTCTGACCAGCCGGCGTAGTACCCGAACCAGGCGGCGCACATGTAGGACAGGCTCGTCGACGTCGTCAGCGGGTGGCCCAACTCGGCGGTCGTGCGTCTGCCTAACTCCGGTAGGTCGGCCTCCACCAACTCCTCGATGCGCTGCAAGATGCGCCGGCGTTTGTCCGCAGACAGTGCCCGCCACCCCGGGTATGCCCTTTTAGCTCCGGCAACAGCAGCCTCCACTTCCTTGGGGCCGCACGTTGCAATGGTGCCGTTGACCCTTCCGGTGGCGGGATCGGTGTGGTCGACCTCGCCGAGGGACGTCTGGTCAAGCCAGGCCCCGTCGATGAGGGGGCGGGCGACGCCGAGTTCGCGCTGTTTGGCCCGCGGGTCGTCGATGACTGTGCTCATGGCTGAACCTGCATCGGCGCGTCTCCTTTGATCCGTTGATGTGTTCGGCATTGGCCCCCGAGGCCGATGAATCCGACGGTCGGCTTGGCTGCGGTCATGGGCTGGCCAGCGTGGCGATCTGGGCGTTCAGAAAGGCATCGATGTCGTCGGCGCGCTTGCGCATGATGTCGGGAACTTCGTGGTGGGTGGGCAGGAAAAAGGTGTCGTTCTTGATGGCGTCGACGACGAGGCGTCCCACTTCGGCGGCCTCGATGAGCGCCAGGGTGGGCGCCCGCATCGGTTGCGGGGTGCCGAACACGGTGATCTGTTCGGCGATGCCCGTCCGCACGGGTCCGGGGCACAGGCATGTCACCCCCACCCCGCGGGGACGGGTATAGAGCGCCAGCGACTCAGACAGTGCCACGACGGCGCCTTTGCTGGCCGCATAGGGAAGACGGTCGTATCCGTAGGGCCACAACGCCGACGTCGATGCGGTGTTGACGATGTGACCGTGGCCCTGGGCCAGTAGTCCCGGCAGGAAGACCCGCAGGCTGCGTGCGATCGACAGCACATTGGTGTTGAAGCTCTGCTCCCAGGCCGACAGCGGCAGGTCCTCCGGCACGCCGACGGCGATAACACCGACGTTGTTCATGACGATGTCGATGGCGCCGTACTCGGCGAGGGCCGCGTCGTGCAGGCGCTGGATGTCCACATCGCGGGTCACGTCACAGCCCACCGGGTGGGCGCCTCCGCCCTGGGAGGCGATCTGCTCAGCGGTTCCCGCAGCGCGTTCGGGATCGATATCGGATACGACTGTCCGAGTCCCTTCTGCGGCCAGCGCCAACGCGCACGCGCGACCGATGCCGCTGCCGGCACCGGTGATGATCGCGACTGCGCCGGTCAGGTCACGCATTACCGCGCCGCCTGTTGGGTGCCACGTTGGATGCCTGCCCAGCTTTCACTGACCACCTCGTCGAGGAACTCTGCTTTGGCAAAGCCGGAATATACGGCGAAATGCAGTATCAGCTCGCGCATCTCGTCGATGGTGACGTCACCGCTTTTGAGCGCGGAATAAAAATGCGACCTGATCGGCCCGACGGTGTCGTCGAGACCGACACAGGCCAGCGTGATGAATCGGCGGTCGCGCGTCGTGAGTCCGGGGCGTTGCCACACCTCGCCGAACACGAAGTTCAAAATGCCCGCGGTGCGGTATGCCGTCGTGCGTCCCGGATAGGGGACGCAGTTGATCGCGGCGAAACACTGCTCGCCATTGCTGATTCGCGTCTCGGGATCCAGCCCGGCATTCCAGACCTGCCATGGTCGGCCGTCGGGGCGGGGCTCTCCGCGCTCGTCGGCGATTCGGGACTGTTGGCGCCACACCACTTCGTCGAGGAACGAGGCTTTGGGCCAGCCGCAGTAGACGGCGAAATGCAGAACGAACTCCTGCATTTGCTCGAAGGTCATGTCGCCACTGCGCAGCGCGGCGTACACGTGGGCTTCAATGGGCGCGACGGTATCGGCTGCGCCCACGCAGGCCAGGGTGATCCACCGCCGGTCCCGTCGGCTCAGGCCCGGGCGCGCCCACACTTCGGGGAAGACGAAGTCGAGCAGTCCGGCATCGCGATAGGGGCTGGCATCCGAGGCGCTGGGGACGGTCATGACGTCGCTGAAGACCGCCTCCCCTCGTCGGCGCCGTTCCGGGCTGTCAGTGGCTAATTCTGACGTCATGTGGTTGGCCTCTCGCTGACCGTTTCAGGTATGTCGATGACTAAAAGCGCATGACCCAGCCGCCGTCGACACTGATGGTTTGGCCAGTAATCCACCCGCCGGACGCCGACACCAAAAGCAGTAGGGTGCCGACCAGATCCTCGGGGGGACCCTCGACATGGGTTTTGAGCGCGATCGGTGTTTTGATCGATTCCCGGATCGGCCCGTCGGGGAGCGCCCGCATGCCGGCCTCGTCGGCGACCAGACCGGGCGCGATCGCGTTGACCGTGATGCCTTTGGCTCCCAGCTGAGACGCGAGGTTCATCGTCAGTCCCACCAAGGCGTACTTGCTGACGCCGTAGACGCCGGCGGGCTGGAAGGCGCCCGCCGAGACCATGTTCACGATCCGGCCGCCGCCGCGCGCCGCCATCGCCGGCGCCGCGGCCTGCGTGCACAACAGCGGTCCGGTCAGGTTCACCGCGATGACTCGCTCCCACCAGTCCAGCGGGAAGGTCTCCAGCGGGCCGAACGGGATTTCCGCCATCAGGGCGGCGCTGTTGATCAGGATGTCCAGCCCACCCCAGCGCTCCGTCGTATCGGCGACGACCGCCCTCGTCGAATCGGGTTTGGTCACATCCAGGCCGACGCCAATGGCCGCGCCGCCATCGGCCGCAATACTGTCGGCCACCTTGGCCGCGCGTTCGTGGTCGAGGTCTGCCAGCACTACCGAAGCGCCCTGCTCGGCGAGCGCGCGGCCGAAGACCGCGCCGATACCGCCCGCACCGCCAGTGATGATCGCCACTTTGCCCGTTAGGTCGGTGTGCACCCAGACAGACTCCGGCATCGCAGTGTCTAATGTCAACCAAGTGCCGTTTTTGGGTTTCTGAGCAGGTCCGGCAGGTCAACCGGCGGTTACCTGGGGCTCGGGGCCGGGCGATCGAGATTGCAGTCGACGCGAGGTGGTGTCACTCTAGTGACATGTTTCCCGTGAGTGTCTTAACTGGCGAGGAGACCAGGGCAACAAGCCGGCGCGACCGCAACAAGTTGCGCACCCGGTTTCGGTTGCAGCGTGCCGCGCTCGAACTGTTCGCGAACCAGGGTTATGACGCGACGACCATCGCCGAGATCACCGAAGCCGCCGACGTCTCTCTGCGGACGTTTTTTCGGTATTTCGACGCGAAGGACGAGGTGTTGTTCGCTTGCGATGACGGTGAGCCGCAGTTCTTTCAGTTGCTGCGCGACCAGCCGCTCGACGTCGATGACATCGCGGCCGTGCGGGGTGCGCTTGCGGCTCTGTTGCCGCAGTCCCGCGCCGAGGAGGAGCGCACGCTGCTCCTCAAACGCGCACTGGTCTCAACGCCGGCGCTGGAAGGCCGAAACTTGGCGATTCAGCGCGACTTTCAGAACAGGATCGCTCTGACGCTCGCCCAGCGGCGGGGCCTCAGCCAACCCGACGACGCGTCGCTGGTCGCTGCGGCGATCACCCAGGCGGTGATGCACTTGGCGTTTGATCGCTGGGCCGCCAACGGTGGACGCGACGACCTCCAGGCAGCGCTACACACGTTATTCGACCTGGTTGCGGCGATACCGTCGCGATAAGCAATGTGCCGGTCCGGTAACCGATTTCGAATCCTCAATGGTTAGCGCGGCACCGATGTCATGGTGCGTACCAGGCCGAGCAGCGCGGCGGCGTCGGTGCTGGTGGCCACCTCACGGCCGGCTGCGGTGACCGCCTCGACAGCCTCGGTCACCAGCTCGACATTGGTGGGTGTGCGCTCGCCGGCATAGAACTCCAGCCCCACGTGCAGGTGGCCACCGGCGTCGAGCGTCGCGCGGCACAGTTCGCTGCGTATAAGGTCGTCACCGACTGCCGACGCCGCCCAGGGCAGACCGGTGCCGTCGAGAAGCTCGACATACGCCGCGAGAGCCGTGGGGCTGGGCGGCAACCCGAATGCCGTCCCGCTGAGGCCACGCTCGGAGCTGAAGTACAGCTTGATGAACGAGCCGGGCGGAAGCTGACCGCCGCGGTGGTAAGCCAAAACCGTGCGCAGGAATCCGGGTTCGTAGATGGCTAAGCTCGGGCCCAGCTGGTGGGTACGGCACAGCTCCAGCTGATGGGCGACATCGTCGAAAGTGTTGGTGTACACGAACGAACCGACGGGAAGGCCGTTCACCGGGACTCCCATGTTGACCGATCCCGGATCGCTGACTCCCATCCGGAGAAGCCCCGACTGCGCCAGCGGCGCGATGTGGGCGTACCACTGATCAGGCGGCCCGAGGTTGATTGTCGGATACCACAACGCATCGGGCCGATCGGCCAGCACGCGTCGCCAGATACCGAGATACACCTCGGCCGCCTCGTCGCCGGACACGTTGAAGTTCGATATGTGCTGGTGGACGATCGCCGCCCCGGCCTCGAAGCAGGCCAGCGCGTCGGCAACGATCTCGTCTTCGGTCACCGGCACGTTCGGATTAACGGTTTTCGGGGTCGCGCCGTTGATGGCGGCCTCGATGATGACCGGTTCGCTCACTGCTTCTCCTGCGTGGGAGTGTGAAAGCTGCTCGGACGGTTGAAAGTGGTTCCCCGCCAAGGACTTGCCTATTTCATGGTCGGGATGCTGAACTCGGCGCCATCCTTGATGCCCGACGGCCACCGCTGGGTGACGGTCTTGACCTTGGTGTAGAACTGGATCGACGCGGGCCCGTGTTGATTGAGATCGCCGAAGCCGGACCGCTTCCAACCGCCAAAGCTGTGGTAGGCCACCGGAACCGGGATTGGCACGTTGACACCGACCATGCCGACTTGGACCCGGGAGGTGAAGTCGCGTGCGGTGTCGCCATCCCGGGTGAAGATCGCCACGCCGTTGCCGTACTCGTGCTCGGAGGGCAGTGCGAGCGCCTCCTCGAAGTCGTTGGCCCGGACGATGCACAGCACTGGACCGAACATTTCGTCGGTGTAGATCGACATGTCGGTGGTGACATGGTCGAACAGCGTGGGTCCGATGAAGTAGCCGCCCTGCAGGCTGACATCGTCGAAAGTCAGCTCGTCACTGGCGCGTTCACGACCATCGACGACGGCTTCGGCGCCCGCCTCGACGCCCTGAGCGATGTAGCCCTTTACCCGCGCCAGTGCCGCCGACGTGATCAGCGGCCCGTAATCGGCCTTCGGATCCAGGCTGTGGCCGACGCGCAGATTGTTGACCCGTTCGACGAGCCTGGCGCGCAACCGGTTTGCCGTTTCTTCGCCGACGGGCACGGCAACGCTGATGGCCATGCACCGCTCGCCGGCACTTCCGTAACCGGCGCCGATGAGCGCGTCGACGGCTTGGTCGAGGTCGGCGTCAGGCATCACGATCATGTGATTCTTGGCCCCGCCGAAGCATTGTGCGCGTTTACCGTTGGCGGCAGTAGTCGAGTAGATGTACTTGGCGATGTCGGAGCTGCCGACGAATCCGACCGCCTGAATGTCCGGGTGGTTCGCCAGGGCGTCGACGGCCTCCTTATCCCCGTGCACCACCTGGAAGACGCCCTTGGGCAATCCCGCTTCGACAAACAACTCGGCCAGCCTGACCGGAACAGACGGGTCCCTTTCGCTGGGCTTGAGGATGAATGCGTTGCCGCACGCGAGCGCAGGCCCCGCCTGCCACAGTGGGATCATCGCTGGGAAATTGAAGGGCGTAATGCCCGCGACGACGCCTAGTGGCTGGCGCAGTGAATAGACGTCGATGCCGGACCCCGCGCCTTCGGTGTGCTCGCCCTTGAGTAGGTGCGGGATACCGATGGCAAACTCGATGACCTCGACGCCGCGTTGAATGTCACCGCGCGAGTCGGCGACCGTCTTGCCGTGTTCGCGGGACAATAGCTCGGCGAGTTCGTCGGTTTCTTGGTTGACCAGGTCGACAAATCGCATCATCACCCGCGCCCGACGCTGCGGATTCCACGCCGCCCAACCCCTTTGGGCCTCGGCCGCCGAAGCCACCACCGCATCCACCTCGGCCCCGCCGGCCATCGGCACCCTCGCCTGCACCTCACCGGTGCTGGGGTCGAAAACGTCAGCGGTGCGCCCGGGTTGGCCGGCGGCGCGCTTCCCATCGATGAAGTGCGGGATCTGCCTCGTTGGCACAGTCATTTTTCCGTCCTGGGGTTTGGGTGTTTCCGGGGTCGACCTGGCAAGACGCTTCATCGGCGCGGGACCCGGCGGCACAGCGCAGCGTCTCCTCTGAGCAGTTATCGCGGTGACGTGACCGCGTTGCGGCGGCACGCATTGTCACGGGGCCGACAAGCGGCGTCACTGCAGAAGTAGAGTATCTGATGCTCAGCAGCGTAGTCACCATTTGCGTGTAGAGAAAGTAATGTTCTACCTATGGAAGCACATGGTGATCGCCGATCGCCGCGGGCCCATCCAAACGGTCCGGCGGCGAGACCGAGCGCGAATATTGGCCAGGCATCTTTTACTACGGCGCGGACTGCTACAGCCGTTTCGCCCGGGCTTTTTGAGGTTCCTATGCGGGCCGGAGTTGCTGTCATGCAGACCGCCCACCTGTCGACCCGGCCAATCCAGAACTAAGACGAATGACGAGCCGGCGCAAGGCAGCCATTCGGATTGGAGCCAGTTATGCGGCTGCGTTGACTTCCGCGCATATCGTGGCGGCCGGCGCAGTGTCGTTGGTGGTCGTGTCGCTCACCCGCAACACCGGTGGGGACCCTGGCGCCCTGTCCACCAGCAGGAACTTGATCGCCTTGTGCGGCCTGGCCGCACTCTCGGCGACCGTCGGCGGGCTGGCGGGTGTATTGAACGTCGTTCCGTCCTTCCGTTGGTTCGCCGAAGGCGCCGAACCATCGCCATCTCAACAGCGCGCGGCTATGCGCATAGCTGCCCGCCAAACCGTCGTCCAGTTCGGTATCTGGGTCGCTAGCGGGGCGGTATTTGTTCTGGTCAACCTTCGTGCGGGTGCCACCGTCGCATGGGTGATTGGTACCGCCATTCTTTTCGGCGGGGCCGCCACCGCCTGCATGGGCTACCTGATAACTCAACGCGTCCTCCGTCCCATCGTCGCGGTATCGATGAAGACCGCAGCACCGTCCGGGGAAATGCCGGGAGTGCTTGCACGCCTGATGATTACGTGGGGACTCTTCAGTGCATTGCCCACCGCCGGGGTTGCGCTGATCGTGCTATCGCGCTCCAACGGCTGGCTGGTGCCGAAGTCAGCCCAAATCGAAACACCGATTCTGGTGCTCGCTGCGGCGTCGCTCGCCTTGGGATCCCGGGCGATGATCTTGGTGGCCCGCTCGATCTCGGACCCGGTTCGCGAAGTCGTCGTCGCGATGACCGAGGTGGAGCACGGCCAGGGCGGGGCGCTCGTCGAGGTGTATGAGCCCTCCGAGATCGGGCGGCTCCAAGTCGGATTCAACCGGATGGTGGCAGGACTTGAGGAGCGTGAACGCCTACGGGACCTGTTCGGACGCCACGTTGGTGCCGACGTGGTCCGCCAGGCACTCGAACAGGATGGCTCCCTGTCGGGTGAAGTTCGAGACGTCGCCATCCTCTTCATCGACCTCGTTGGGTCGACAGCGATTGCCGCCTCCCGGCCACCAGAGGAAGTGGCGGAGATCCTCAACGACTTCTTCCGCATAGTGGTTGCTGCCGTGCATCATCGGCGCGGCCTGATCAACAAGTTCGAAGGTGACGCCGTCCTGGCGGTATTTGGGGCACCCATCGGTATCGACGAACCGACATCCGCGGCACTCGCGACGGCTCGCGTGCTTGGAACGGAACTGAGGAAGCTGCCGCTGGTGGACTTCGGCATCGGAGTGACCGCCGGTGTGGTGTTCGCGGGCAATATCGGCGCCGAGAACCGCTACGAATACACGGTGGTCGGAGACGCCGTCAACGAGGCCGCGCGCTTGGCCGATCATGCCAAAACGTGGGACTCCAGAACCTTGGCCTCCGGCAGCGCACTTGCCGGTGCCAACACCCTGGAACTGAAACACTGGGTGACGCG
The DNA here is from genome assembly GCF_036490025.1 of Mycobacterium sp. GTDB lineage: Bacteria > Actinomycetota > Actinomycetes > Mycobacteriales > Mycobacteriaceae > Mycobacterium. The sequence goes on from NZ_DASXEP010000115.1 coordinate 11,466, forward strand.
GGGTCTCGCCACGCTTCGGGGCCGATCGGCCAGCACCGAACTGGCTGAGCCGTTGCTGAACGACTGAGCCTATTTCGGGGGCATCCTGATCCCGCCGTCCACTCGGACGACCTCGGCATTCATGTAGGAATTGGTCACCAGCTCGACAACCATCGAGGCCAACTCTTCGGGGTCGCCCAGGCGGTGTGGGAACAGCACCGACTCGCCCAGCTTCGCCTTGAAGGCTTCTGAGCCCTCCCCCTCACCGTAGATCGGGGTGTCGATCAAGCCCGGCGCGATGGTGTTGACCCGGATCCCTACCGCGGAGAGGTCACGCGCAACCGGCAGCGTCATGCCCACGATGCCACCCTTGGACGACGAGTACGCAGCCTGTCCGATCTGCCCGTCGAAGGCGGCGACGCTGGCCATCGACACGATCGCGCCGCGCTCGCCGTGGGCCAGCGGCTCGGTGCGGCCCATTGCGGTCGCGGCCAACCGGATGCAGTCGAAGGTGCCGATCAGGTTGATGGCGATGACCTTCTTGTAGCCGTCGAGATTGTGCGCCGAATCGAACTGGCCGTCTTTGCCGATCGTGCGCTGTGCCCATCCGATGCCCGCGGAGTTGACCAGAACGCGCAGCGGGCCGAGTTCGGTCGCCGTATTCACGGCCGCCTCGATCTGCTGGGTATCTGTGACATCGACGCTGACGAACGTGCCACCGATACTTTCGGCAAGCTCTACCCCACGGTCTGCCTGCAGGTCGGCAACGACAACCTTCGCGCCCCTCGCCGCTAACAGCCGTGCAGATGCCGCGCCGATACCCGACGCCCCACCGGTGACTATTGCGCTGGCTCCGTTGATATCCACGGCGTCAGGTTAGCCAATGTGTCGTCACGGCCTTCAGCCGAGCCACTGCGATTCGCGCTCTCACAACTGTCCGCTCGCCGGGACGAGGTCCGCGACCGATGGACACGCAATCAACCTGCTACGGAACGTCTCTGTGCAGCCAACCGAAGCGTCCGGGGCCCCCGCCGCCGCGAGCGCCTGGGCCTTGAATACCCGCGCGGCTTCGCTCAGCCGATGCTGCACCGAATGGGTGCTGTCGTCGAGCCCTACGTGCCGTAGGTCCCCCCACAGCGTCACCTCAGTCAAGCCGTGATCGAGAGCCTTCAGCACGCGCTGACGCGCTCGCAAGTCGCTGCCGAAAAGATCCGTCGCGACCGCCAAGGCCTGCGGACGCCGACGATCGTCCAGCGATGCGAAGGCGTGATCGAGGCCCAGCGTCTGGGTTCCAAGGATCCGCAGCGGCCGGATATCGGCGTCGTCGGCGACGAAAACCGTAACGTCCCACCCGGCCATCACCCGGTCGAACAGCCAGCCGCCGGCGTAGGTCACCACCTCGACCACGCTCGGGGTGACGACGTCGAGCCGGTATCTGATGTCCAGCCCGTCGGCGCGAAGTTGCGTCAGTTGGGCTCCGCCTACTGCTTGATCACCTGAATCAGCGGTATCGAAGGATCGAGCAACCATTCTGTTTCCATTCCATTGATCGTGATCTCACCGCGGTGTAGCGCAGACGTGGAGCTGTGAGTGCCGACGGACCAACAAACTGTCCACCCACTGCGGCCCGCGATCCGGGTCGAGCGTGAAGTCGCGGGTCTGCTCGAGGATTGCGCCGAGCACCGCACGGGCTTCGATGCGCGCAAGAGCGGCACCGACGCAGAAGTGAATGCCGTGCCCGAAAGCAAGGTGGCGTTTAGGGGAATCGCGCGTCAGGTCGATTCGGTCAGGGTCGTCGAACTGCGCGCCATCTCGGTTTCCGGCCGCGAAGAGCAGCAAGACCGTTGAACCCGACGCGATGTCGACCCCTCCCAGCGTGGTGTCGTGCGGGACACTGCGCATCATCTGCCGAAACGGTGACTCGAGCCGCAGCGCCTCCTCCACGAAGACATCGAGGTCCTGCGGCTTTTCGCGCAGCCGCTGTTGTAATGCGGGATCTTCGGCGAGCATCCGGACCGCGTTGCCCAGCAGGCTGGTCGTGGACTCCCCGCCGGCGCTGAGCAGGGTGTGCAGGATGATCGTGGCCTCGCCCATGTGCAGGGCATCAGCATCCAGCGCCCGCCGAACGGCCAGCAGGATTCCCTCTTCTGCCCCTTCCCCGCTCCCGGCGATCTGGTCGGCGATCCAGGCTTCGATGGTCTCGGTCCGGGCGACGAGAGCGTTGAGCTCATCCATTGACATCGTGCCGCCAACCATTGTGGTGGAGTCGAATGCCGCTTCCAGGAGCTGCATCGCATCGATGTCGCGGAAGCCGATCAGCTTGGCCACCACCGTGATCGGCACCACGTTGCCGATCGTCGCCATGAAGTCGAACCTGCCGTCATCCAGGGCACGTTTGACTGCCGTCGCCGACAACACGCGAATGTCGTCTTCCAGAGTGCGCATGCGCCGTGCCACCAACTCCGGAAAGACCGCGCGTCGATGCGTGGTGTGCACCGGCGGGTCCGCGGTCGCCAGCGTCGGCATGGCCGCCTCACCGAAATCGAGGCGGGCGGGCAGCCCGTCCCGATCCCGGTAGAGCAGACAACGCATGGTCGAGGAGAAGTCCTCGGGCCGCGCCACAGCCTCCGACAACAGTGCGAAGGTACTGACCGCGACGACGTCCGTGCCGGGCACCAGCCAGACTGGCGCCTGTGCCCGCAGCGTCGCGTAGAAGTCGTAGGGGTTCTGCAGGACCGCGGGGTCCAGGAGCATCGAGGGCGTCAACATAGTCGTGCCTGCGTTCAACGGCAATTTCGCCGGGCCACTACGATACCCAGGCTAGTTCGACCCGTTGCCATCCGTTGAGCAGTGCCGTCGGATTACGTTGCAGCGGAGCATCAGTCAATTTCAAGCGGTCGAGGTGAGGCAGTAATCCGCCGATCGCGGCCCGCACTTCTTGGCCGGCCAGGTGAGCACCCAGACAGAAGTGGATGCCGTGACCGAACGCCAGGTTCTTGCCGGCCGGACGGGTGATCAGAAAACGGTCGGGGTCGTCGAAGCGCCGGGGGTCGCGATTAGCGGCCGCCATGTGCAACGCGACGATGGCCCCCTTCGGGATCGTCGTATCGGCAACCTCGGTGTCTTCGGTCGCCTCACGAAACGCGAACTGAATTGGGGTCGTCAAGCGATTGGCTTCGTCGACCGCGTTGGGCAACAACGACGGATCGTCGAGCAATAACTTGAGCTGGTCGGGGTTAGCCAGCAGTTCGACCACGGTGTTGCCGATGAGGTTCGTCGTCGTCTCGTTGCCGGCGACCATGATGGTGATCGCCACCATCAATGTTTCGACAGTGGTCAGTGATTCGTTGTCGATCGCCGCGACCATCGCACTGACTAGGTCATTTCTCGGCTCAACACGCCGTGCCTCGATCAACGGAACGAAGTAGGTACTGAACTCCTTGATCGTCTTCAACATCAACTCGTTGCGTTCGGCGGCACTGCTGAAATTGTTGCCGGCGGCGGCGGCGAAGGCATCGGACCAGCACTTGGCGCGCCCGTACTCGCTGCGGTCGATACCGAGGATGTGGCAGATCATCTCCACCGGCAGTGGAATGGCGAGTCGCTCGACAAGATCGAAGCCGGGCACGTCCTCGATGCCGCTGAGGCAGCGGTCGACGATCTCGGTGATCGCTGCGGCCATCTCCTTGATCCGCGGGGGCGTGAAACCTCTGCTTACGATCCTGCGCATCCGGGTGTGTTGTGGCGGGTCTGCCGCGGCGATGGTCTTGGCGGAGGCCATCTCCTCCATGTCGATGGGCATCCCCGCGACCAGGGCCATCAGTCGCTCGATGACTTCGGGTGTCATCTCGGCATCCGCGGGTGCCGAATCTCCCTCGTAGGGATTGGGGCGCGACGAGAACACCGCAGGATTGGACTGCGCGGCCTTCACGTCATCAAATCGCGATATCACCCAGATGTTCGAATCGCTCCGGTAGACGGGGAACCGCTCTCGCAGCTCCGCGTAAACCGCTGGCAACTGCTCCGTGGGACCGGGCTTGAACGGCTCGAACTCCAGCACACTTCCGTCGGCCGACAATGTCGCTCCTGTTCATTTGGCCAATGCCCGCGAGCCATCTCGCAGACCGGACGCTACCGCTCGGCTACAAGGGCATGTTCGTTATAGTAGGACGTCATTTGCGTACCGCGCAAGGATCGGTAGAGTACAACAGCACCTACAGTCATCCACCGCTGACCGCTCGGGCACTGACGTATCAACAGGAGATGAGACGGTGTTCACTGCTCATGTTGCCGAGGTGGCGATCGCCTCGCCTGGCGGGACGGATCGATTCCGCACCGCCATTACTCGTGCGCTGAACTGGTGGAACGGAGAGAGCGGCCAGCGATTCCAGTTCGTTCTCATGCCGTCGGTGGGGCCCAACCGCGCCGCTGACGCTGAGCGTCTCGATTCTTCGGAAGAGGCCACTGGGAACGTCGACCGCTACGACGTGTTCATAGCCGTCCTCGACCCGGTGCGGCCCGATGTCATTGAAGTGATGGACGACGTCGAGCGGGCAAAGCGGGCCGGCAAGGTGGTGCTCGCCTGGCTTATCGCCGAGTCACCTCCGCACAGCCTCGGTTCGGACGACCGGGTCTGGCTCGGCGACGTGACCCAGCGGCTGACAAAGGACGGGATCTGCCCCCGCTACATTGGCCCCGAAGATGCTCACTTCGAGAACCGCCTGCACAGTGCGATTACGGCCGACCTGAGCGACACCAATCTCAGCGCGCTGACCGAAGGCTTCGAAACAGCCTCGCCGGCACCGCAGTTGACGATCTACCGGACGCCGGTGACGTTGCTAGGCCCGCAGATCTGGGCCGTGACGGTGATGAATCACAGCACGTCTTTAGCCGTCGGCCTGCAAGTCGCGGTGGATGCGGTCGACTCCGAAGGCAACGACGTGCCCAACGGCGCCCGACGCTCCACGCAGGCGATCGCCGACGTCTTCGCCAAGCTCAGGACTGGTCGGTGGCCGGACGTGTATCACCCGCTGACCGACCCAGATGGAATGTTGCCCGGTGGGCAGCCGGCGTTCCTCATCAGCCGGATGGAAGTTCTCGCCGCCCACTCGGCACTGGACTTCCCGCGCTGGCTACGGCCAAACCAACACGCTTCCGCCCTGTATTCGTTGGAACCTAACGCTTCTCCCGCCGTGCGGATCACGTTTGAAGACGAGGCTGGCGAGGTGTGGTCCAGAGCGAACGACGCCGAGCCCGAGAGGGTTTCGCCAACATCACGAAGCTCCGGCGGGCTGCGCGGTAGCGCTAGCGCCGTCGAGTAGAGCGACGGAAAGGTTCGCATTGTGTCCTCGGATACCGTTAAGCCCACCAACATCCCGCCCTACCAGGTGGTCGATGATTGGGCAGATCTGTCCGCCGTCCCGGGTACCTCGTCTTGTTGGGTGCACAACGCTGTCGTCGCTACCGACGGTAGGGAGATCATCGGTTTCCACGCCGGGCAACTCGTCGCGTTCGACACCGAAGGCCGTCTGCTCCGCGTGGTCGACACAGAGCTCACCGAAGGTCACGGCATCACGCTCGTGCGTGAGGGTGATGAAGAGTTCCTCTGGGTCAGCGACCCCGGGTTCGTGTTCAGCTGCGGCGCCGACGACGGCGACCCCAACTGGGCCCCGATGTTCGGCAAGGGAGTCCACTGCCAGACCCGGGCGCCCCGAGTGGTGAAGATGGCCCTGGACGGACAGATCCGTTCCGAGTTGCCGGTCCCCCAGCAAGATCCGGCCATCCCGGCCGGTCCGATGGGACCGTACTGTCCGTGCGGCTGCGCGGTAGACGAGGAGCGGTTCGGTGGATCGGGCGACATCTGGGTGGCGGACGGCTATGGCTCAGGTATCGTGCACCGCTTCGACAAGCAGGGAAACCATCGGTCGACAGTGACCGGTGACGAGATCGGTCAACGGCTCGCATGCCCGCACGCAATTTTCATTGATCGCCGCAAAACGGCCCCCGAGCTCTACATCGCCGACCGGGTCAACACCCGCGTGCTCGTCTACGATCTCGATGGCAGCTATCTGCGGACCTTCGGCGAGCCCTTCCTCAACAGCCCCAGCGACTTTGCGCGGTGGGGCGACCTGCTGGTCGTCGCGGAGCTCTACGGCCGACTGGCGGTACTCGATCTCGACGACAATCTTCTCGGATACATTGGCGACGACGCCGTTGCGGCCCAGGGGTGGCCGACCCGGCCGGGATGGCCCAATATGCTTGCCGGCGACGGGCGTACGGTGATCCCTGACCTACCCCGGCACCATCGCTTCAATTCCCCGCACGCTGTCACAACGGACGCTGACGGAAATCTCTATGTGTCTGAATGGTTGTTAGGTGGGCGGTACACCAAGCTCGTCGTCCAGCGCTGAGCGTTGCGCTCGAGTTAGATCCGTTCGACGACCAACGCTGACCCCATGCCTCCCCCGGCGCACATCGCCACCATGCCGACGCGCGAATCACGGCGTGCCAGTTCATGAACCACCGACACCACCATCCGGGCGCCAGTCGCCGCGATGGGATGGCCAAGACTGATACCGCTGCCGTTCACATTCACGATCGAGTCGTCCAGGCCGAGGTCGCGCGTGCACGCCACGGCCATCGTGGCGAACGCTTCGTTGATCTCGAAAAGGTCCACGTCGTGCACCGTAAGACCACTGCGCTTGAGCGCCAGCGGAATTGCGGTCACCGGTGCCATTCCGGTGTGCTCGACCTCCACACCGACAGACGCCCAACCCCGGATCCGAGCCAGCGGTGTCAGGCCGTGACTGGATGCGAAGTCAGAGCTGCCGATGACCAGCGCGGCGGCGCCGTCGTTGATGCCTGCCGAGTTTCCGGCGGTGACAACGGCATCGGGTATTTCGGGATGCAGAAGCTTCAGCCCGGCGAGCGCTTCGGGGGTGGTGTCCCGCGGATGCTCGTCGGTGCCAAACATGATTTGGCCTTGGTTGATCGGCACGGTGACGATCTCGTCCTCGAAGTACCCCTTCGCAATCGCGTTGAGTGCTCGCTGCTGCGAGCGAGCCGACCAGGCGTCGGCTTGTTCACGGGTGACGTGGTGTAGCCGGGCGGTGTTCTCACCGACCGTGACAGACATGTCGAAGGCGGGAATGCCGGGAGCATCCGGATGGCTCGGCGGCGACCACCGGGTTGGTTCCTGCGCACCGGGAGCGACCTTGCTCAGCCGCGGCATGGTGCTCGCGCTTTCCGTGCCGCCGGCGACGACCGCGTCTGCCATGCCGGCCATGATGGTGGCGGCCGCCAACTGCACGGCAGTGGCGCCGGACGCGCAGTGCCGGTTGATCGCCACCCCGGGCACGTTGGTCATTTCGAGGCGTACTGCGATGTTGCGGCCGATCACCCCGCCGCCCTGCAGGGACTCCGCGAGAAACAGGTCATCGAGGTCGGCGACGGGGATCTGTGACCGTTCGACTGCCGCCCCGACGGCGATCTCCGCGAGTTGGTAAGCATCGATTGACGTCAGAGATCCCTTGCGGGCCCGGCCGATTGGCGTTCTGGCGGCGGAGAGAATGAAGGCGTCAGGCATTGTTTTCGCTTCCGTTGAGAGTTTGGTGTGCCACGTCGGCGAGATTCACGACAGCGTCGATCAATCCGAGGCCGGTAGCGCATGGGGTGCCTTGATGGTGAGCTGCCGTCCGTCCGCGCTGAGCACACCCGGACCTGCCTTGGTGCACAACAGTTCTAGACCGGTGTTCGTGTCGACGTAACGCTTACCGAGCACGGTGTCGTTCTCGGTAGTTGATGCACCCGCGACCGTCGCCGCCAGGTTCGTCGTCATCGGTTGACCACCGCACGACAGCTCGACCGGAGCGGCGGGAGCTCGTATGACGATAATCTCCGTATCACCTACCGTGCTGCGCAGCCGGTTTCCCGGTTTCAGGTCGGTCATCGATCACCTTTCGAGCCGCGCGCGGATGCTCAGGCCCAGAAGTTATACAGGGCGCGGGCGTTGAGCTCGACGATCTTGCGGGCTTCGTCGTCGGGTACGCCGACCAAGTGGTCGGCGAGCAGCTTGCGGGTGTGCGGCCAGTTGGAATCCGAATGCGGGTAGTCGCTTTCGAACATGATGTTGTCCACGCCGATGCGGTGGCGCTGCTCGAGCCCGGACTGGTCGGAGATGAAGCAACCGTAGATGTGCTCGCGGAATAGCTCCGAGGGCAACTTGTCGGCGTTGATGTTGCACCAGTACTTGTGCCGACCCCAGGAGTAATCGATGCGCTCCAGCAGATACGGCATCCAGCCGATGCCGCCCTCGGACAACGCGACCTTGAGCTTCGGGAACTTGTAGAACACCTCGGACATCAACAGGTCGACGGTGGCCATCATCGAGTTCAGCCCGAACAAGGCGATACCGATGAACAGGTCGCCGTCGGGGGCCAGCCCCTGCGGCATGCCGCCGGACCCGAAGTGCATGGACAGCGGTAGTCCGGCTTCCTCGCACACCCGCAGCAGCGGATCCCAGTGGTCGGTGTGAAACGAGGGCAGTCCGAGCTTGTGCGGGGCCTCGATGAAGGAGATCGACTTCGCTCCCTTGGCCGCGGTGCGCTCGACTTCGGCGACCGAGGCCTCGATGTCCCAGAACGGGATCATCATCAGCGGGATCTGCCGTTCGGGTGCATAGGCGCACCATTCGTCGAGGATGAAGTCGTTGTAGGCGCTGATGCACAGCTTGGCGAAGTCCTTGTCCTTGGCCTTGTGAAATGTACTGCCGGCGAATCCGCCGAAGTTGGGGAAACACAGCTGTGCCCACACGCCCTCGATGTCCATGTCCTTGATGCGGTCGGCGATGTCATGACAGCCGGCCAGCATGTCGTCGTAGCTGCGCGGATCCATGCCGAAGTCGCGGGGATGCTTGCCCGCAACGGCGTTGAGGGCAAAGTTGCCTGATTGGCTGCCCTCGTAGAGCCAGGTGTCGTTGCCGTCGGGCAGCTTGACGATGCGCGGAGCCACCTCTGCGTACTTGGCGGGCACCCGGTCCAGCCACACTCGGCGGTGCTCGATGACGTGGTCGTCGACCGAGATGATCTTGGCGTCGTCGGGCAGCATGCGGATTCCCTCCTGGAAAGACCGTTACACGAGACCTCACAGCAGGCGTGAGATCACTTCCCCCAGAGTAGAACGATAAGTTCGAATACTGCAATCTTCATGTGCAGTGCCCGGCTGCGACGAGTGCTGGAATCAGTGCGCGACTATCCGTAAGGCCTGCTTCGGGCAGGCGATCACCGCTTCGGCGACGGCCGACTCCATCTCCGGGGGCGGTTCCGGGAGCAGGATATCGACGACTTCATCATCGACGAGGTCGAACACCTCGGGTGCGGCTGCCACGCACAAAGCGTTGGCTTCACAAAGGTCGGGATCGACTTTCACCATCATGAATCGAGTAGACCATCACATTCTTTTGGTGACAACATAGGTCTCTCTCGTCGCATGCCTTAAGTTGCTTCTATGGCACACTGCCGTCTGTTGAAGGATCCGCTGGGCGGCTGAGCAGGTAGTGATCCACCGATGAGAGGACCCGGCTTACTGTGGACAACGTTCTGGTGATCACCGGCGGTGCAGGCGGGATGGGTGTGGCCTGCGCCCGCGCCCTGGCCGGCCGCGGCCGTCTGCTGCTCGTGGACGTGCGCGAGGATCTCCTGGATCAGGCACGCAAGGCCCTGAGTGGCCACGGGGCCGAGGTCGAAACGCTGTGCTGCGACGTGGCCTCGCCGGCGGATGTCGCGGCGGTCGCCGATCGGGTACGCGAGCTTGGGCGTCTGCGCTGCCTCGTGCACACCGCGGGTGTCTCACCGGAAATGACCGATGCGGCGACAGTGCTCGACGTGGATCTGGCCGGATCGGTGCGCATCACCGATGCCTTGTTCCCGTTGGTCAACCCGGGCAGTTCCGCGATCCTGATCGGGTCGATCGCCGGCTACAGCGAAGTCCCCGCCGCCGTCGAACCGTTGCTGGACGATCCGCTGGCCGACGGGTTCCTCGCTGCCGTCGAACAGGCCCTGGGCAAGGCGCTCGACAGCGCCACGGCCTATGTGCTGGCCAAACGCGGTGTGACCCGGCTGGCCGAACGCCTGGCCACGCCGTGGGGCAAGAAGGGCGGACGTACCGTCGCGATCTCGCCCGGCCTGATCGATACGCCGATGGGCCGGCTGGAACTGGATCGTCAGGAGATCATCCCGATGATGATCGAGGTGACCCCGGTCAAGCGCCCGGACCGACCGCTGCCGGGGCGCCCGGAGGACATCGCCGCCGTGGTGGCCTTCCTGGAGTCCGATGCCGCGGCGTTCATCTCCGGCTGTGACATTCGGGTCGATGGTGGACTCGTGGGGGCGGGCAAGCACCTGATGGGCGTCGGTTGATGACAAAGACCGGTTCCGCTTGGATAGACCCGGAGATCGGTGAAAGTCTGCGCGGATTCCCCGATTTCGACTTCTCGCTCGACAACCTTGCGGCCATGCGCAGCGGATCGATGTTCGAGCCGCAGTCCGCGCCTGACGTCGAGCGCGTCGAGCTGACCACCGAAGGAACTGGGATCGCGCTGTCCGTGCTGCGCCCCGTCGCATCAACCGACGATGCGCCCGTCCTGTTGTGGATGCACGGCGGCGGGATGGTGATCGGCAACCGGCACATGGATGACGCGCGCCTGATCGAGTGGTGCCGCGCATTGGGTTGTGCCTGCATCAGTGTCGAATACCGGCTGGCGCCCGAAGCTCCCTACCCCGCGCCGCTGGACGACTGCGAGGCCGGTCTGCGGTTCGTCGTCGAGCACGCCGATGATCTGCGCATCGACCCACAGCTGATCGGGATCGGCGGACGCAGCGCCGGTGGGGCTCTCGCCGCGGCCCTGGCCCTGCGGTGGCGCGACGGCGCGAACGTCCCGTCGGCGTTCTTGTACCTGGAGTATCCGATGCTCGATGACCGCGGCCTCACCCCGTCGAGTCAACTCGAGGGCCTGCCGATATGGTCCCGCGAATCCAACACATTCGGCTGGCGCAGTTATCTCGGCGACCGGTACGGCACCGACGACGTGCCGGCCGATGCCGCCCCGGCGCGGGCGACCGAATTCAATGGCCTGCCACCGACATTCGTCAGTGTCGGCACGGCGGACTGCCTGCGCGACGAGTCGATCGATCTCGCCGCCCGGCTGTGCCGGGCGGGAGTGCCCACCGAACTGCACGTCTACGCCGGCGCGGTACACGGTTTCGACATGTTCGGCGCCACCGCGGTCGCCCGCACCGCGGCGCGCGACAGTGCGGACTGGCTGGCCCGCCAGTTCGGCCGGCCCGCGGCCGTCTAGGTGGTAGCCGATTCCAGCGCCGCCGCGAGTCGCTCGTGGTGCAGATAGGGATCGCCGAACAGGACCTGGTTCGCCTTGGCCCGGCGGTGATAGAGATGCAGGTCGTGTTCCCAGGTGAAGCCGATACCCCCGTGCACCTGAAGAGCTTCGCTGGTCAGAGCGGCGATCGCTGATGACGTGTAAGCCTTGGCGACACTGGCGGCTTCTTCGGCATCGTCCGCATCGGCGGCCACCGCCATCGCGGCGTAGTAGGTCGCGGCCTTCGAGGCTTGCAGCCACATCCGCATCGTCGCGCACTTATGTTTGACGGCCTGGAAGCTGCCGATAGCACGCCCGAACTGGACCCGCAGCTTTGCGTACTGGACGGTCATCTCAAGCACGGCCTCGCCGACGCCGATGTTGTCGGCGCTGACAAGCACAGCGGCGCAACGGTTCTGGTGTGCGACCGCCGCTTCCGCAGCTTCGCCGGCGTGCAGCAACCCCGATTGCGCCACCACCACGTCGTCCAGGGCAACCTCGTCGAGGCGCCGGGTGATGTCGAGGGTGCGCTGTCTTCGCACGCTCAGTCCCACGGCCGGCCGGTCGACAAGGAACTGCGCCAGGCGACCTCCCAGGCGCGCGGTGACCACAATCCAGCGAGCGCTATCTGCGTCCTGTACGGCGGTCTTGATGCCCTGCAGCCAATAGCCGTCGGCGTGCTCGACGGCCGCCGTGCATACCGCCTCGGCTTCCCACGGCTGGCGGGCCTCCGCGAACGCCCATCCGGCGACGGCCTGGCCGCCGGCCAGCAGCGGCAGTATCTCCGAGCACAGGTCGCCACGTCCCGATTGTGATATCGCCACTGCCGCAAGGGCGTTGCTGATGAGCGGGCCGGGCTGCACCGTCCTGCCGTGTTCTTCGGCGATCAGGGCGACGTCCACCAGATCGCGCCCCAAACCGTCGTACTCCTCGGAAACGAGCAAGCCCGCCCACCCGAGTTCCGCGCCTCGTTGCCACACCCGCTCGTCATAGCCTCGCTCATCGGAATCGCCGAGTTCGCGCACGCGACTGATCGGCGATTCGCGTGCCAGCAACTTACGGCTGGTTTCGACCAGCATGCGTTGTTCAGCACTAACGGTGAAATCCACGACCCACCTCCGAAGACGTCACGAACCGCGCGGTTCCCTGGGCAATCCGAGCGAGCGCTCGGCGATCATGTTGCGCAAGACTTCGTTGGCGCCACCGGCGATGGTCAGCGCCCGCGAGTACAGGAATGCGTCCTGCCACCAGCCGCCGGCGATCGCCTCGGGGTCGTCTTCGGTGAGCAGCGCATCGGTGCCCTGGAGTCCGAGCCCGAACTCGGTGAGCGCGAGGTTGCTCTCGCTGTAGAGGACCTTGGCCAGCGGAGCGTCGCCGGGATCGGCCTCGCCG
>NZ_DASXEP010000129.1:0-2575 GCF_036490025.1 Mycobacterium sp.
ATGACCAGCCTGAGCACCAATCTCTTCGCATCCGCAGAGCGCTATCCCAATCGCGTGGCGCTGCGTTGCGACGACCTGCAATTCACTTTCGCTGAGTTCGACGCGGCCGCCGCCCGGGTGGCGACGCTGCTCGAGCAAGCCGGAATCGAACCGGGGGACCGGGTCGGCGTGATGCTGCCCAATACCCCCGCATTCGCCATCGCGTTCTACGGGATCATCTACCGCGGCGCCGTCGCGGTCCCGATGAATCCCTTGCTCAAGGCTCGTGAAGTGGCGTTCTACCTGTCCAACAGCGGAGCGAAAGCATTGTTCGCCACGCCCGGCTTCGCCGACGAGGCCAGTGCCGGCGCCGACGAAGCGGGCTCGCAGTGCTGGATTGTCGACGACGCCGGCCTGATGGACCTGATCGCCGACCTGCCCGCGCAGGAGTCACCGGTGGAACGCGGCGCCGACGACGTCGCGGTCATCCTGCACACCTCCGGAACCACCGGAAAACCCAAGGGCGCCATGCTCACTCACGGCAACCTGGGCCGTAACGCGGAGGTCAGTTGCCGCACGCTGGTCGAGACCGGGCCTGGCGACGTCGTCATGGGCTGCCTGCCGCTCTTTCACGTATTCGGGCTCACCTGTGGCCTCAACGGGGCGGTGCTGTCGGGTGCGACGTTGACGCTGATCCCTCGATTCGACCCGCGCAAGGCGCTCGAGGTGATCGAGCGCGACGCCGTCACGGTGTTCGAAGGGGTGCCGACGATGTATTCGGCGCTGCTGGGCGTGGCCGACGAGGCCGCGGCGGAGGCGACGCGCACGTTGCGGGTCTGTGTCTCGGGTGGTGCGGCGATGCCCGTGCAGGTTCTGGCCGATTTCGAAAAAGCTTTTGGCTGCACCGTTCTAGAGGGCTATGGGCTCTCCGAGAGCTCACCGGCGGCCGCGTTCAACCATCCGCACCGGGAGCGCAAGGTGGGCTCGATCGGTACTCCGATCGAAGGCGTGCAGATGCGGGTCGTCGACTTGAACGGCGCTGAGGTACCGCAGGGCAACACCGGCGAGATCCAGATCCGCGGACACAACGTGATGAAGGGCTACTGGAACCTGCCCGACGCGACCAAGGCCACGATCACGCCGGAAGGTTGGCTTTTGACCGGTGACGTCGGACGCGTCGACGAGGACGGCTACTTCTACATCGTCGACCGGACCAAGGACCTGATCATCCGGGGCGGCTACAACGTCTACCCCCGCGAAATCGAGGAAGTACTGTACGAGCACCCCGCGGTGGCCGAGGCCGCGGTCATCGGCGTCCCGCACGACTCGCTGGGTGAGGAAGTCGGGGCGGCTGTGGCGCTGAAAGAAGGGGCGAAAGTGCACCCCGACGAACTGCGCGACTACGTCAAGGAGCGGGTGGCCGCCTACAAGTATCCGCGCCAGGTCTGGCTGGTCGATGCCCTGCCGAAGGGCCCCACCGGCAAAGTCCTTAAGCGCGAAATCACTGTTCCGACAACCGAAAGCACACGATAACGATGGCAACCCCCAAGGAGCCCACGGCCAAAGTCGACGAGCTGGCTGCGTCACTCGACCTGCTGCTCACCAGCGCCACAAAGCCATTCGCCAGCCGGATGATGCCGAATGCCACCTGGGCCCGCTTCGCCGGCAACCTCGCTCAGCACCCCGGCGCGGTGGCCGGCCGGGTTGGCGCGCTGACCCGTGAGCTCGGAAATATCGCCGTGGGCAAGTCGCACCGCGCTCCGGCACGCGCCGACAAGCGCTTCAGTGACCCTGCGTGGCAGGAGAATCCGCTGCTGTACAGGATTATGCAGGCCTATCTGGCGGGCTCCGAGACGGCTGAGGAGTTGCTCGCGGACGCGCAGTTGGATTGGCGCGACAAAGAGAAGATGCAGTTCGTCATCGACAATTTTGTGGAAGGCCTAGCACCCAGCAACAACCCGCTGATCAGCCCGCTGGGCTGGAAGGCGCTGATCGACACCGGCGGTCTGAGCGCGGTACGAGGCACGAGAGCCTTTGCTCGAGACATGCTTTCGAAGCCCCGGGTGCCGGCGATGATCGAGCCCGACGCCTATGCGGTTGGGGAGAACGTGGCTGTCACCAAAGGGGCGGTCGTACTGCAAACCTCGGTGTTCGAATTGATTCAATACGCCCCGCAGACGCCCAAGGTGCGCACGATTCCGTTGCTCATGGTGCCGCCGGTGATCAACAAGTACTACGTCATGGATATCGCGCCGGGGCGCAGCATGATCGAGTACTTCGTCCAGCAGGGCCAGCAGGTCTTCGCGATTTCGTGGCGCAATCCGCAAGCTCGCCACCGGGATTGGGGCTTCGATACCTACGG
This sequence comes from Mycobacterium sp., assembly GCF_036490025.1. Classification (GTDB taxonomy): domain Bacteria; phylum Actinomycetota; class Actinomycetes; order Mycobacteriales; family Mycobacteriaceae; genus Mycobacterium. Next base: position 2,342 of record NZ_DASXEP010000129.1, read on the forward strand.
GGCGGCGATCGTGCAGGCGATGGACGCCGCGGAGAAAATCACCGGGGCCGACAGCACCCACCTGTTGGCCACCTGCTCGGGCGGCATCCTGGCAGCGATGACCGCGGCCCACCTCGCCGAGATCGGCGAGGGCGACCGGGTCGCGGGTCTCAACCTGGCGGTCACCGTGCTGGATGAGACGCGCGCGGGCTTCGCGGCCGCGGCGATGAGCGACCGCGCGGCGCAGGCGGCGAT
>NZ_DASXEP010000164.1:0-4720 GCF_036490025.1 Mycobacterium sp.
CGCGGGCCATCAGCGCGGTGGCAACCGCCTTGGTCTTCGCCGACGCCTTGGACATATGGCCACTGTCGAACGGCGGCTGTGGGTCGTACTCCATCGAGAGCTGGATGACCTTCGCGCGTTCCTCACCGCCGATCTGGCCGGCCAGCCAGAGCGCCAGGTCGATGCCCGCCGACACCCCCGCACTGGTGACGATCTGTCCTTCGTGCACCACCCGCTCATCGCCAACAGGCTTGGCGCCCAATGCTTTCAGCATGCTCAGGGCCGCCCAGTGCGATGTGGCGCGTTTACCGTCGAGCAGCCCCGCGGCCGCGAGGACTACCGAACCCGAGCACACCGACGTCGTCCAGGTTGCGGTCTTGCTCGCCGAACGCACCCAATCCAGCAGCACCTCGTCGCGGGCGTGTTCGATGGTGGTCATCCCGCCCGGCACCAAAATGACATCCGGCCTTGGGGTTTCGGCGAACGAGTGTGTTGCCCCGATGATCAGGACGCCGGAGTCGGCGGTGATCGGCCCCGGTTCGTGCCACACGAAGCGGACCTCAGTGTCGGGCAGCCAGCGCAGCACTTCGTAGGGTCCGATGAAATCCAGTGCGGTGAAACCTGGATAGACGACGATCGCGATCTGGGTCATGCGAATGCCTTTCGGTATTGGTCGGGCGAGACGCCGACTCGTCGAATGAAGTTGCGGCGCATCGTTTCTGCGGTGCCGAATCCGCACCGCGTCGCGATCGTCATCACGGTATCGTCGGTCTGCTCCAGTTGGCGACGCGCCGCCTCGGTGCGGACCCGTTCGACGTAGGCCCCGGGCGCCTCGCCGACTTCGTCGGTGAACACCCGGGTGAAGTGTCGTGGGCTCATCGCCGCGAGCCGGGCCAGCTCGGTGATGCTGTGCGCGCCACCGGGTTCGGACTCGACGGCGTCCTGGACGGCACGGATCGGCTCGCGTCTGGCCCGGGTCACCCATACCGGCGCGGCGAACTGCGTCTGGCCGCCGGGCCGGCGCAGGTGCATCACCAGATGTCGGGCCACCGTTTGAGCCACCTCGGTCCCGTGATCGTCTTCGACCAGCGCCAGCGCTAAGTCGATGCCCGCGCAGACACCGGCGGCAGTCCACACCGTCGGCGAGCTACGCACGAAGATCGGGTCGGGATCGACATCGATGGTCGGGAATTCCCGCGCCAGGTCGTCGGCATGCGCCCAGTGGGTAGTCGCCCGGCAACCGTCGAGCAGCCCCGCCTGAGCCGCCAAAAAGGCTCCGGTGCACACGGTGACGACCCGGCGGGCCCGCGGCGCCGCGGCGATGATCCAGTCGACCAGCCGGGGATCACGCTTGTCCGGGCGGGTGCCCTGACCACCCGGCAACACCAGGGTGTCGACGGGCTCAGGCGGGTTGGGTAGTCGGGCGGTGCCGAAAGTCAGACCGGTCCCGGTGGCCACCGGCTGCCCGTCGAGGGATGCCAGCTCCGGCTGGTAGCCCTCCTTGCCCCGGGCCGCCAGCGCCACCGACGCGCCCGCGAACACATCGAATGGCCCCACCAGGTCGAGCGCCTGCACGCCCGGAAAGCCGACGATCAGCACTTTTCGCGTCATACCGCCAGTGTTGGCGATAGCACCCCATGTCGTCTACGCCATGTACCCCACAAATCAGGACAGCAGCGGATAGCAGGCCGTGATCCGGTCGATCCACCACTGTCGGCGCTGCGGCGACGCGGCCAGCGCCTGCAGCCGCGCCGGGTCCGGGGTGACGGGCCCGACCGGCAGATAGCCGTCGACGGGGGCGACCGGCTCGGCGACGTCCTCGACGAACAGCCGGCCGGTGCCCAGCCCGCAGGCATGGTCGAGATTCGGCAGGGCCGCGGCAGTGGCCAACCCGACCGCGATGCCCACCGCCGAGTCCAGCGCACTGGAGACCACGACGGGGATGTCGATCTGCGCGGCGATCTTCAGCATCGCCGAAATGCCACCCAGCGGAGCAACTTTCAGCACTGCGATGTCGGCGGCGCCGGCGCGGACGACGGCCAGCGGATCACCGGCTTTGCGGATGCTTTCGTCGGCGGCGACCGGCACGTCGACCCGCCGGCGCAACTGGGCGAGTTCCTCGACGGTGGCGCAGGGCTGCTCGAGGTATTCCAGCGGTGCGAGGGCGGCGGCGGCCGCGGCGGCTTGGTCGATGGTCCAGGCGCCGTTGGCGTCGACCCGCACGATGGGCACCAGGGCGCGGACTGCGTCGACCCGGGCCACGTCGTCGTCGAGGGTCTGACCAGGCTCGGCAACCTTCACCTTGGCGGTACGCGCGCCCGGGAAGCGGGCCAGTATTTCGGGCACCTGGGCGGCGTCGACCGCGGGCACGGTGGCGTTGACGTCGATGCGGTCGCGTCGCGCCGGGGGCGGAATCCGGTAGGCCGAGTCCACAGCGGCGGCCAGCCAGGGCGCCGCCTCGGCGTCGCCGTATTCCGGGAAGGCGCCGAATTCGCCCCAACCGGCCGGGCCGTCGATCAGCACCAGCTCTCGGGTGGTGATGCCGCGGAAGCGGACCCGCATCGGCAAGGCCACCACGTGCACCCGGTCCAGGACGTCGTCAAGGGCAGGGGTCACGAGGCGTAGACCTGACGACCGGCCAGGAACGTCGAACGCACCTCCAGGTCGGCGATCTCCTCGGGCGGCACCGAGCGCGGATCCGCCGACAGCACAACCAGATCGGCGTATTTGCCGACTTCCAGCGAGCCGATGATGTCGTCGGAGAACAACTGCCAGGCCGCGTCGATGGTCTGGGCCCGAATCGCCTGCTCGACGGTCAGCCGCTCCTCGGGACCGAGCACCCGACCGCTGGGCGCTTTTCGCGTCATGGCCACGCTGATGTTGCGCAGCGGTTCCTCGGGCGTCACCGGCGGATCGTTGTGCAGCGAAATCCGCATGCCGGTGGCCACCGCGGAACCTGCTGGCATCCAACGGGATCCGCGCTCGGGGCCGAACAGCCCGTCGACGATGACGTCCCCCCAGTAGTGGATCTGGTCGACGAAAATGCTGCAGGTGACGCCGAGCTCGGCGGCCCGCCACAGTTGCTCGTCCCGGATCGCGCCGACGTGCTCGAGGCGCAGCCGGTGATCGTCGCGTGGGTTGCGTTGCAGCGCTTGCTCGTACACGTCGAGGATGGTGTCCACCCCGGCGTCGCCCTGCACGTGGCACGCCATCGGCCAGCCCAGCGGGAAGTAGGCCCCGACGATCTCGGTCAGCTGTTCGGCGGTGTAGTTTGCGTGACCGCAGGACCCGGGCGTGACGCCGATGGTGCGGGTGGCCGGGGTGTCCAGATACGGGAAGGACAGGGCAATGTTGCCGATCCATGGCGAGCCGTCCACCCAGATCTTGATGCCGACCTGGCGCACCACGTCGTCGCCCTGCCCGGGTGTGGCGGTGGTCGACATCTGCGGATTGGACATCTCATAGGTCCGCAGCCTGACGGTGAGTTGGCCGCGCAGGCCATCGACCAGTGGCCGGAGCGCCGGATCGAACGCCATCTCCGAGCAGGTGGTCAGCCCGGCCCGATTGAGCCGGGCGCACTCGGCAAGCAACATCGCCGGGTAATCGCTGGGCGCGATGGCGCCGTTGAGGAGCGGGAACACCGCGCCGGTTTCTTCGGCGGTGCCGTCGAGTTCGCCGTCCGCGTCGCGGCCGTACTTGGCGCCCTTGGGGTCGGCGGTGTCGCGGTTGAGGCCGGCGCGCTGGGCGGCGCGCGAGTTGAAGAAGGCCTTGTGTCCGGAGTTGTGGATGATCACCAGCGGATCATCCGGCGCGATCTCGTCCAGCCAGCTCAGCGTCGGCTCCGGCAACCCGTTCTGCAGCAGCGGGTCCCAGCCGTTCAGGTAGGCGCCGTCGGGCCCGCGGCGTGCCACCTCGCGGCGAACGGCCTGGACGACCTGGTCGGCGTCGCGCATCGTGACCGGCCGAATGTCCACTAGGCGGTCGGACAGCGCGATCGCCTCCATCAGCGGATGGCCATGTGCCTCAATCAATCCCGGCATCACGCAGCCGTCACCGATATCGACGGTTTGGGTGTTCGGGCCGACGAAATCGGCCACCTCGGACCGGTCACCCACCGCGACGATCCGGCCGTCGGCTACCGCCAGCGCCTCGGCGGTGGGCCTGGTGTCGTCGACGGTCAGCACAGTGCCGGTGATGACGAGGTCTGCAGCTGCCATGGGCGGAAAGCCTAGTGGCGATCGCGAGGGCGGCGGAGCCGTACGATGCGGGTCGCCACCGGTCAGCTGAGAATCGTCGAGGCGGCGGAGGGGGTAGCAGACACAAATTGCAACACGTTCTAGTGTGGCCCTATGACGCGCGCCGGCGACGATGCAGAGCGAAGCGATGAGGAGGAGCGGTGCCATGAGTGACGAGCTGCTGCGCAACCCGACCCATAACGGCCACTTGTTCGTGGGCGCGCTCAAGCGCCACAAGGACAGGCCGGTGCTGTTCCTCGGCGACACCACGCTGACCGGCGGTCAGCTTGCCGAACGCGTCAGCCAGTACATCCAGGCTTTCGAAGCGCTGGGCGCCGGCAGCGGCGTCACGGTCGGCATGCTGGCACTCAACCGGCCCGAGGTCCTGATGATTCTCGGCGCCAGCCAGACCCAGGGATACCGGCGCACCGCCCTGCACCCACTCGGTTCGCTGGACGACCACGCCTACGTGCTCTCCGATGCCGGTGCCACGGCGCTGATCATCG
>NZ_DASXEP010000194.1:0-28478 GCF_036490025.1 Mycobacterium sp.
AACGCCCGGACCCATCCCGAACCCGGAAGCTAAGCCTGCCAGCGCCGATGATACTACCCACCCGGGTGGAAAAGTAGGACACCGCCGAACACACACACAAGCCCCGTGCCCCCCAAAACCCTTGGGGGGCACGGGCATTTCAACGCCAAATGCATTTTCGCACGCTAAGTCGGCTTCTCCCAGCGGAGCAAGTACCGCCAGAACACGAGTCGGCGAACCCGCACGCCCGGCAACACTGCGCCGGCTCGGTCGGCGACTTCCCGGATAGTCAGCTGCGGGTCCATCACGATGGGCATCGCTGCATGACTTGCGTCCTTGGCGAACCAGTCACCACGCCCCACCGACCGAGCTGTCACAAACACCGCGCCGAGCAGGCGATGTCCCAGTGCCGCAACAATTTCCGCGGAGAGCTCGTGACGCAGATCCTTGCGGGGCAAGGCAATGACGGCGAGCACACCTCCGGGGCGTAGCAGGTTCGCGAACCGCAGCAGTGCGGATTCCAGATTCATGTGATGCAGTGCGCAGATCGAGATGATTCCGTCATATCTCGCGTCGGGCAGCGGGTGCGTCATCACGTCGGCGAGGATCCAATTCACGTTGTCGGGGGAGCGTTGCCTGGCCATCTCGATCATCGCCGGCGAGCAGTCGATGGCGTCGACCTGTTCAACTCGTCCGGCCAGTCGCGCCGCGAATAACCCTGCGCCGCAACCGACATCCAGCACCCGATGGCACTGCGGCGGTAATTGGCCGAGCTGAGGACGGTGGTAAAAAGCGTTGTGATCCCAATGGGTAGCAAGTGCGACAACACACAACCAGTATTCTTTGTCGGGAGGAACTGACGTAGTTCGAGGTGAAGGGTACGAGTGGTCGACGACACGCACGGCGACGGGGCACGGCGACCGAGGCGAGCACCGCGCTCTCAGGCCCCCACTTCGGGTCCCGGTCGCGCTCGCAGAGCTCAGCCCCAACATGGCTCCGGCGATGAGGATCGCAGCGGGCCACCTATTCCACCCGACATCGAAGCAAAGCAACTGGCACCCGAAATTCGGCGCGAGCTCAGCACTTTGGACCGTGCCACCGCCGACGCGGTGGCCCGCCACTTGGTCGCCGCGGGGGATCTGATCGACGAAGACCCCGAGGCCGCGCTCAGCCACGCGCGCGCCGCGCGAGCCCGCTCCGGTCGCATCGCCGCGGTGCGGGAAGCGGTCGGAATCGCGGCCTACCAGTGCGGCGACTGGTCGCAGGCCATCGCAGAGCTACGAGCGGCGCGCAGGATGGGCAGCAAGTCTGCGCTACTTCCGCTGATCGCCGACTGCGAGCGCGGCCTCGGCCGGCCGGAACGGGCGCTGGAGCTGACGCGGGGACCCGAAGCGGCCAAGCTCAGCGGTGATGAAGCCGACGAGCTGCGCATCGTCGCCGCGGGAGCCCGAGCGGACCTCGGTCAGGTCGATCAAGCTCTTGTCGTCTTGTCCACCCCGCAACTGGACCCGACCCGGACGGGCGCGACCGCGGCCCGACTGTTCTATGCCTACGCGGAGACGCTGCTGGCGCTCGACCGCGGCGAGGAGGCATTGCGGTGGTTCTTGCACGCCGCCGCGGCTGACGTCGACGGCGTCACCGATGCCGAGGACAGGGTGAGCGAGCTTGGCTGACATGGGATCGCTTGCCCAGGAATATGATTGCCTGCTTCTCGACCTGGATGGCACCGTCTTCCGCGGCCACGAGCTGACCGAGGGCGCCGCCGAGTCATTGGACAAAGCACCGGGCCGAAAGCTGTTCGTCACCAACAATGCTTCGCGCAGCGCCGACGAGGTCGCCGGCCACCTGCGCGACCTTGGACTCACGGCAGCAACCGCCGACGACGTTGTCACCAGCGCGCAAAGCGCCGCCCATGTGCTGGCCGAGCAACTGGCGCCCAAGTCTCGCGTGCTGGTCGTCGGCACCGAGTCGCTCGCCGCCGAGGTCACAGCCGTCGGCCTGCGGCCGGTCCGACTCTATGACGACAAACCGGACGCTGTGGTCCAGGGACACTCCCCGGAAACCGGATGGGCCGATCTCGCCGAAGCGGCGCTGGCCATTCGCGCGGGAGCGCTGTGGGTCGCGGCCAACGTCGACGCCACCCTGCCAACCGAGCGCGGTCTGCTTCCCGGCAACGGCTCCATGGTCGCCGCACTGAAAGCGGCGACGGATGCCGAGCCGCAGGTCGCGGGTAAGCCTGCGCCGACGCTGATGCTAGATGCGTTGGCGCGCGGCGACTTTCAAACACCGCTCGTCGTCGGCGACCGGTTGAACACCGATATTGCCGGCGCCAACGCCGCCGGGCTGCCCAGCCTGATGGTGCTCAGCGGGGTCAACTCCGCGCGCGACGCGATCCACGCCGTGCGCGAACAACGCGCAACCTACATCGGTTACGACCTTCGTTCGCTGCACCAGGATGCGGAGGTGCTCGCGGTCGGCCCGCAACCGGCATGGCACGTCGATGCCGGGGATGCATCGGTAAGGGTCAGCACCGCAGGCGACGACGAGGAAGGCGATGGGCTCTCGGTCGTTCGCGCCGTCGCCGACGCCGTCTGGTCGAGTGGCCTGGACAGAAAAACCGTCACCATCGAGGCCGGCGACAACACCGCCCACGAGGCCCTGCAACGGTGGTCCCTGACCTAGATCCCCTGGCGACCGCGGGGCCGCGCGCCGGCTACTGGCCGATCTTGTCCAGTTCGGCGAGGTCCCCGTTGGAGAGTGAAAGTCCCGCGCCGGCAACGTTTTCCCGCAAGTGCGCCACCGACGAGGTGCCTGGAATCAGCAGGATGTTCGGCGACCGCTGCAGCAGCCAGGCTAGGGCCACCGACATCGGCGTCGCCTCCAATCGGGCGGCTACGGTCGAGAGCGCGGAGGACTGCAGCGGGCTGAAGCCGCCGAGCGGGAAAAAGGGCACGTAGGCGATCCCCGCTTCGGCGAGCATGTCGATCAGCTCGTCGTCTCGACGGTAGGCGAGGTTGTACATGTTCTGCACGCACACGATCGGCGCGATCGCCTGTGCCTCGCCCACCTGTTCGGCCGTCGCGTTGCTGACGCCGAGGTGCCGGATCAGGCCCTGCTGCCGGAGTTCGACGAGCGTCTCGAATGGCTCAGCGAGCGAACCGGGTTGGGGCCCCGCGGAGTTACCGAGCCGCAGGTTGACCACATCGAGCACCTCAAGGCCGAGGTCGTCCAGGTTCTGGCGGACGGAGCGACGCAGATCTTCGGGCTGTCGGGCCGGGGGCCAGCCGCCCTGCTGATCACGGGTCGCGCCGACTTTCGTCACGATATGCAGCGCTTGCGGGTATGGACGCAGCACTTCACGGATCAGCTGGTTGGTGACGCGCGGTCCGTAAGCGTCGGCGGTGTCGATGTGAGTGATGCCGAGGGCGACGACCTCGCGCAGGACCGCGAGTGCGCTGTCGCGGTCGGCAGGCGAACCCATAACCCTGGGGCCGGCGAGCTGCATAGCGCCGTAGCCCAACCGGGTAACGGTCAGGTCGCCCAGCGCCCACGTGCCGCCGGGAAGGGAAGCGGAGAACATACCCATACCTTGCCTTTCTTAGTGCGCTTTTCCGTGGGCCTAACAGCTCCTTGCATGACTATGGGTAAGTAACTTTCTGACGGGAAGTAGGCACTTCGAAGTGCGTAAGACACCCACGAAATAGAGGAGTGGTGAATGGCCACGATGACGGCGGCCCAGAAGCGGGCACAGACCAAGGCGGAATATGACGCTTTCCTGGCGGCATGCCCGAGCCACAAGCTGCTCGACCGTCTCTCCAATAAATGGGTCACGCTGATCCTGGCCGCGCTGGGCAGCGACGGCTCGCCTCGGCGAGGCGACACCTGCCCCGGTAAGTCCCGGCCAATGCGTTACTCGGAGCTGTCCCGCGTGCTGGCCGGCGTCAGCCAGAAGATGCTCACTCAGACGCTGCGCTCCTTGGAACGTGATGGTCTGGTCACCCGCACCGCGACGCCGACCGTGCCCGTCACGGTCCACTACGAGCTGACCGAGCTCGGTCGCTCACTGCACCATGTGGTGGGCGGTCTCAAGGCCTGGGCCGAGATGCACATGGACGATGTGCTCGCCAACCGCGCGACGTACGACACCCGCTGACCTAAATCCGATAGCGTAGAACAGCGATGACCACTGACCCAGAAGAAATCCGCGCACGGATCGACGCCGTGCTCGCCGAGCTGCCCGATCCCGCCAACCCCGAGAACATGCCCGCGGAAGCTGATCTGGAAGAGCTCGCGCGCCGGTTGTCTGAGGCGCACGACATGCTGGTGCAGGCTCTGGAGTCGGCGGAGAAGGGCTGAGTCCGCCGTGCCGCGGCGTACCCGTGTCGACGCCGAGCTGGTCCGCCGCGGGCTGGCTCGATCTCGCCAGCAGGCGGCGGAATTGATCGGCGCCGGCAAAGTCAGCATCGACGGGATGCCGGCGGCCAAGCCGGGAACTGCCGTCGCGCCCAGTGCCGCGCTGAGGGTCATCGACGAGTCGGAACGCGGCTGGGTATCGCGTGGCGCGCACAAACTCATCGGTGCGCTCGATACCTTCGGTCTCAGCGTGAAGGGCCGACGCTGTCTGGACGCGGGGGCCTCGACGGGCGGATTCACCGAGGTTTTGCTGGATCGTGGTGCCAGCGAAGTGGTCGCCGTCGACGTCGGCTACGGCCAACTGGCCTGGTCGCTACGGTCGGACCCGCGGGTAGTGGTCGTCGAGCGGACAAATGCGCGGGAGCTCACGCCGGAAGCCATCGGCGGTCCGGCCGAAGCCGTCGTCGCTGACCTGTCGTTCATCTCGCTGGCCACGGTGTTGCCCGCGCTGACTGGATGCGCGTCGCCAAACGCAGATATCGTTCCCATGGTGAAGCCGCAGTTCGAGGTCGGCAAAGGCCAGGTGGGAGCCGGCGGGGTCGTCCACAGTTCTGAGTTGCGGGCGAGCGCTGTGCTCGCCGTCGCGCGTCGCGCCGACGAACTGGGTTGGCACACCGTCGGCGTCACGCCGAGCCCGCTGCCCGGCCCGTCGGGCAACGTTGAATACTTCTTGTGGTTACGCGCTGAGACTGATCGGGGTTTGTCTGCTGATGAGCTGGAATTTGCGGTCCGTGGCGCGGTGGAGGCCGGTCCGAAATGACCTATGAGCGCACGGTATTGCTGGTGGTGCACACCGGACGCGAAGAAGCTTCCGAGACCGCGTGCCGGATAGAAAAAGTGTTGAACGACAACAACATCGGCCTTCGCGTTTTGTCAGCCGAGGCGGTCGACCGCGGTCCGCTGGGGCTGGTTCCGGACGATATGCGCGCGTTGGGCGTCAACATCGAGGTCGTCGACGCCGATCCCAGTGCGGCCGATGGATGCGAGCTGGTCATTGGTCTGGGCGGCGACGGCACATTTTTACGGGCCGCCGAACTCGCCCGCAACGCCGACACTCCGGTGCTGGGTATCAACCTGGGCCGGATCGGGTTCCTGGCCGAAGCCGAGACCGAGGCGATCGACAGTGTGCTCGAGCATGTCGTTGCGCGAAGCTACCGCCTCGAAGAGCGGTTGACCCTGGACATCGCGGTGCGGGTCAAGGGCGAGATCGCCTCGCGCGGATGGGCGCTCAACGAGGTGAGTCTGGAGAAGGGGCCCCGGCTGGGGGTGCTCGGCGTGGTCCTCGAAGTCGACGGCCGGCCGGTGTCGACGTTCGGCTGCGACGGGGTGTTGGTGTCGACACCCACCGGGTCAACGGCTTACGCATTCTCCGCGGGGGGACCCATCTTGTGGCCGGACCTGGAAGCGTTGTTGGTGGTGCCCAACAATGCTCACGCGCTGTTCGCGCGGCCGATGGTCACCAGCCCCGACGCGCACATCGCCATCGAAATCGAGGCCGACGGGCACGACGCCCTGGTGTTCTGCGACGGTCGCCGCGAGATACTGGTGCCGGCGGGTGCACGTTTGGAGGTGCGTCGCTGCGATGTATCGGTGAAGTGGGCGCGACTGGACAGCGCGCCGTTCACCGACCGGTTGGTGCGCAAATTCCGTCTGCCGGTCACCGGTTGGCGCGGACGGTGACGGTGCTGCTGCGGTGCTGACTGAAATTCGGATCGAATCGTTGGGCGCCATCAGCGTCGCGACAGCCGAATTCGACCGTGGCCTAACGGTTTTGACTGGAGAAACCGGTACCGGCAAGACCATGGTGGTTACCGGCCTGCACCTGCTCGGCGGGGCCCGCGCCGATGCCAACCGGGTGCGCTCGGGGGCCGAGCGAGCCGTCGTCGAAGGACGGTTCAGCACTGCCGATCTCAACGAGAAGACGGCGGCACAGCTCGATGAGATGCTGGATGCCTCCGGCGCCGAGCGTGACGAGGACGGCAGCATCATCGCGCTGCGCTCGGTCAGCCGCGAAGGCCCATCGCGGGCCTACCTCGGTGGGCGCAGCGTGCCCGCCAAGTCCCTGAGCGGCTTCACCAGCGAACTCCTGACTCTGCACGGACAGAACGACCAATTGCGGCTGATGCGACCCGATGAGCAACGCGGGGCGCTCGACCGGTTCGCGGCCGTCGACGCCCGGCTGGAGCGTTACCGCAAGCTGCGGGACGCGTGGCAGTCGGCGCGGCGTGACTTCGTCGACCGGAGCAACCGGGCCCGCGAATTGGCGCAAGAGTCAGACCGGCTCAAGTTCGCCCTACACGAGATCGACGCCATCGATCCCGCGCCCGGCGAGGACGATGCTCTGATTGCCGACATACGTCGGCTCTCAGAGCTGGACGCGCTGCGTGAGGCTGCGTCGGGGGCGCGTGTCGCGTTGTCTGGAGCGGGAGATGACGCCGAGCCGAATGGTCAGTCGGCGTCGGCGGCCGACAGCCTGGCCCGAGCCAAGACGGCGTTGGAATCGACCGACGATGCGATGCTGCGCGGACTGGCTACTCAGCTTGACGAAGCGCTGACGGTGGTCGGCGACGCCGCCCGTGAGCTCGGTGGCTACCTGGACGAACTACCCGCCGACGCCAGCACGTTGGACGGCAAGCTCGCCCGCCAGGCCGAGCTGCGCACGCTGACCCGTAAGTACGCCGCCGACATCGACGGGGTGCTGCAATGGGCCGGCGAGGCGCGAGACCGGTTGGCGCACTTGGATGTTTCCGAAGATGCACTTGCCGGTCTGCAACGTCGCGTCGACGAGCTGGCGATCCAACTTGCCAGTGCGGCAAGTGAACTCAGCAAGGCGCGCCGCCAAGCCGCCAAGCGACTGGCCAAAGAAATCACCGGTGAGCTGTCCGGTCTGGCGATGGCCGAGGCCGAATTCACCATCGAGGTGTCGACCATGCCGGCCGCCGTCGACGATCCCGCCGCGCTGATGCTTGCCTCCGGCAAGCAGGCCCATGCCGGTGGGGACGGTGTCGACCAGGTCGAGTTCGGCTTTGCCGCGCGTCGCGGTATGACGGTGCTGCCCCTGGCGAAGAGCGCGTCAGGCGGCGAACTGTCCCGGGTGATGCTGGCCTTGGAAGTGGTGCTGGCAGCGTCGTTGACCGGAACCACGATGGTGTTCGACGAGGTTGACGCCGGGGTTGGCGGCCGGGCGGCGGTGCAGATCGGTCGGCGACTGGCGCGGTTGGCCCGTAATCGTCAAGTCATCGTGGTGACGCATCTGCCGCAGGTCGCGGCCTACGCCGACATCCACCTCATGGTCGATAACAACGGGAAAAGCGGCGCCAGCGGAGTGCGGCGCCTGGGCGGCGACGACCGGGTTGCCGAACTGGCCAGAATGCTGGCCGGGCTGGGGGACTCGGACGCGGCGCGCGCCCATGCCCGCGAACTGCTCGAGGCCGCGGACCGTGACCGGATTGCGACCTGATAACCGCACCCCGGCTTGTGACAGATGTGACAATATATAACTTCTGAGGCTGCTGTTACGGCGCGCCTCCCCGCGCACGATTCAGTTCACCGACAGAATCGCCTCCATGAGCGTGACCACCACATTGTCCTCACTGTTATCCCGCAATACCTCGCGGCCGGGTGTCGTCGGCACCGCGCGGGTCGACCGCGACATCGAGCGGCTGCTGCGGCGAGTGTGCCCCGGTGACATCGCCGTCCTCGATGTGCTCGACTTGGACCGGATCACCGCCGACGCACTCGTCGACGCCGAGATCGCCGCCGTGGTCAACGCGTCCCCCTCGGTGTCGGGCCGCTACCCCAACCTGGGGCCAGAGGTGCTGCTGGCCAACGGCGTCACCCTCATCGACGAGACCGGCACCGACGTTTTCAAGAAAGTCAAAGACGGTGCGAAAGTACGGCTGCACAACGGCGGCGTGTACGCCGGGGACCGTCGGCTGATCCTCGGCACCGAGCGCACCGACGAAGAAATCGCCGACCTGATGCAGGAGGCCAAGAGCGGGCTGGTCTCCCACCTGGAAGCGTTCGCCGGCAACACCATTGAGTTCATCCGGAGCGAGAGCCCGCTGCTGATCGACGGGATCGGCATTCCCGACGTCGACATCGAGCTGCGCCGCCGCCACGTCGTCGTGGTCGCCGACGAGGAAGACGCCGCCGACGACCTCAAGCGACTCAAGCCCTTCATCAAGGAGTATCAGCCCGTCCTGATCGGGGTCGGTACCGGCGCAGATGTGTTGCACAAAGCCGGATACCGTCCGCAGCTCATCGTCGGCGACCCCAGCAACCTGAGCACCGCAGTGCTCAAGAGCGGCGCTCAGGTGGTGCTGCCCGCCGACGCCGACGGCCACGCGCCGGGTCTGGAACGCATCCAGGACCTCGGTGTCGGGGCGATGACCTTCCCCGCCGCGGGTTCGCCGGCTGACCTGGCGCTGCTATTGGCCGACCACCACGGCGCCGCGCTGCTGGTGACCGCCGGCCACCGGGCCAACATCGAGACGTTCTTCGACCGAACGCGTCAGCACAGCAACCCCTCGACCTTCCTCACCAGGTTGCGTGTGGGAGAGAAGGTCGTGGACGCGAAAGCCGTTGCCACGCTGTACCACAACCGGATCTCAGGTGGCGCGATCGCGTTGCTGATCTTGACGATGCTGATCTCGGTCATCGCCGCACTGTGGGTGTCGCGCACCGACACTGTGGTGCTGCACTGGATCGGCGAGTACTGGAACCACTTCCTGCTCTGGCTGCATCGCTGGATCCATTAGGACGGTTGCGACGTGATATCTCTACGCCAGCACGCGATTTCGCTGGCTGCGGTGTTCCTGGCACTGGCAGTCGGAGTCGTGCTGGGCTCGGGCTTCCTGTCCAACACGATGCTGTCCGGATTGCGGGACGAGACAAATAATCTGCATAGCCAGATCAACGGACTCAACGACCAGAAGAACGTGCTGAACGCAAAGCTTAGCTCCGCCAACGCTTTCGACGCTCAGATGGCCGGTCGGATGGTCCATGACGCGCTCAACGGCAAGTCGATGGTGATTTTCCGCGCCCCGGACGCCAAGGACCAGGATGTTGAGGCGGTGTCCAAGATCGTCGGCCAGGCCGGGGGATCGGTCACCGGCACGGTGTCGTTGACACAGGAGTTCGTGGATGCCAACTCTGCGGAGAAGCTGCGCACGGTGGTCAACTCGTCGGTTCTGCCCGCCGGCGCCCAGCTGAGCACCACGTTGGTCGACCAAGGTTCCCAGGCCGGCGACCTGTTGGGTATCGCCCTGCTGATCAACCGGGATCCCGCGGTCCCGCCGGTTGACGACGCGCAGCGCGACACCGTGCTGGCGGCGCTGCGTGACACCGGCTTCATATCCTTTAGGGGCGACGGGAACCAGCACGTCGGCGCGGCGAATGCCGCAGCGGTCATCACCGGCGGTGCGCTTGGAAACGACGCCGGCAACCAAGGCGTCAGCGTCGCCCGATTGGCGGCTGCGCTCGCCCCGCACGGGTCGGGGGTGGTGCTGGCCGGGTGCGATGGAGCGGCGGACGGGCCCGCTGCGGTCGCAGTGGCCCGCGCAGATGCCACAGTGACCCCGGTGATCAGCACCGTCGACGATGTCGACGCCGAAGCCGGTCGAGTCACCGTGGTGCTGGGTACGGCCGACTTGATCAACGGCGGTCGGACCGGGCAATACGGCACCGGACACCGCAATACCGGGCTCACCGTCGAACAGTAGGCACGTCACCGGGCGTGTTAGCGACGAGGTGGCCAAGTGTTTGTTAGGGTAGGTTTCCGTGGGTAGGCAGGCCCAAAGCTGGAAAACAGCCCTCACCTGAGGCTAGCCCTGCGCCGTCTTCACGGAGGTCGCGACATTGCGAAAACATCCGCAGACCGCGACCAAGCATCTCTTCGTCAGCGGCGGGGTCGTCTCCTCGCTCGGTAAGGGATTGACCGCGAGCAGCCTGGGGCAGTTGCTGACCGCACGTGGACTACAGGTGACGATGCAGAAGCTCGATCCCTACCTCAACGTCGATCCGGGCACCATGAACCCGTTCCAGCACGGCGAGGTGTTCGTCACCGAGGACGGCGCCGAGACCGACCTCGATGTCGGTCACTACGAGCGCTTCCTGGACCGCGATCTGTCCGGCTCGGCGAATGTCACTACCGGGCAGGTGTATTCGACTGTCATCGCCAAGGAACGCCGCGGCGAATACCTCGGCGATACCGTCCAGGTGATCCCGCATATCACCGACGAGATCAAAACCCGCATCCTGGAGATGGCCAAGCCGGACGACGACGGCAACCGGCCGGACGTGGTCATCACCGAAATCGGCGGCACCGTCGGCGATATCGAGTCGCAGCCTTTCCTCGAGGCGGCTCGACAGGTGCGTCACGATCTCGGCCGCGAGAACGTGTTCTTCCTGCACGTGTCGCTGGTCCCGTACCTGGCCCCGTCCGGAGAGTTGAAGACCAAGCCCACCCAGCACTCGGTGAACGCGCTGCGCAGCATCGGTATCAGCCCGGACGCCTTGATCCTGCGCTGCGACCGCGATGTTCCCGAGCCGCTGAAGAACAAGATCGCGCTGATGTGCGACGTCGACATCGACGGTGTCATCTCGACACCCGATGCGCCGTCGATCTACGACATTCCGAAGGTGCTGCACCGCGAGGAACTGGACGCCTACGTGGTGCGCCGGCTCAATCTGCCGTTCCGTGACGTCGACTGGACCGAATGGGACGATCTGCTGAGCCGGGTGCACGAGCCACAGGAGACCGTGCGAATCGCGTTGGTGGGCAAGTACATCGACCTCTCCGACGCCTATCTTTCGGTCAGTGAGGCACTGCGGGCCGCCGGATTCAAGCACCGGGCAAAGGTGGAAATTCGCTGGGTGGGCTCCGATGACTGCGAAACGCCGAGTGGAGCGGCGTCAGTGCTCGAGGATGTGCACGGTGTGCTGATCCCCGGCGGGTTCGGCATCCGGGGAATCGAAGGCAAGATCGGCGCAATTTCCCACGCACGATCCCGCGGGCTGCCCGTGTTGGGTCTGTGTCTTGGCCTGCAGTGCATCGTAATCGAAGCGGCCCGGTCGGTCGGTTTGACGCACGCCAACTCAGCCGAATTCGAGCCTTCCACCCCCGATCCGGTCATCTCCACCATGGCCGATCAGGAAGAGATCGTCGCCGGCGAAGCCGACCTCGGCGGTACCATGCGGTTGGGCGCCTACCCGGCAGTACTCGAGCCGGGTTCCATTGTCGCCCAGGCGTATCAGGCGACCGAGGTGTCGGAGCGTCATCGGCACCGGTATGAGGTCAACAATGCCTACCGCGATCGCATTGCCGAGAGCGGCCTGAGGTTCTCCGGAACATCTCCCGACGGGCACCTGGTCGAGTTTGTCGAGTACCCACCGGAGTTGCACTCCTTCGTCGTCGGCACTCAGGCACATCCCGAGCTCAAGAGCCGGCCGACCCGTCCGCACCCGCTCTTTTCCGGCTTCATCGGCGCGGCAATCGACTACAAAGCGGCCGAACGGTTGCCGGTGGAGATTCCCGAGCGGCGGGACAACGGCAGCGACCAACACGACGGCGTCCAGCCGTCGCTGTCTGAGTCTGCCCGTGGCTGAGCACGTCTTCGAGACGACCTCGTCCGAAATCCTGTACAGCGGAAAGATTTTCGCGTTGCGCAGAGACCACGTCCGGATGCCTGGCGGCAAGGATGTAGCGCGGGAAGTCGTCGAACACTTCGGTGCGGTGGCCATCGTTGCGATAGACGACCTCGGCCGATTGCCGATGGTCTATCAGTACCGCCACCCCTTCGGCCGGCGACTGTGGGAGTTGCCCGCCGGTCTGCTCGACATCGACGGCGAGGCACCGCATCTGAGCGCCGCACGCGAGCTTCGCGAGGAGGTGGGCCTGCAGGCAGAGACCTGGCAGGTGTTGGTCGATCTGGATTCCACGCCCGGCTTCAGCGACGAGTCGGTTCGGGTCTTCCTGGCCACCGGCTTGACCGATGTCGGCCGTCCCGAGGCGCACGACGAGGAAGCCGACATGACCGTGCAGTGGTATCCGATCTTCGAGGCCGTGCAGCGGATTTTTCGCGGCGAGATCGTCAATTCTCTTGCGGTTGCCGGCATTTTAGCGGCCTACGCGGTCAGCGAGGGTGCCGCCGAACCGCGGCCGGTGGACGCGCTGTGGACCGACCGGCCGACGGCGTTCAGCAAACGAAAGGCCACCGGGTGACGACGCTGGCGCCGCCGCTGGAGGGCCAGCTGCAGGGATACCTCGATCACCTGGCGATCGAGCGAGGGGTCGCGGCCAACACGCTGAGTTCCTATCGCCGCGACTTGCGCCGCTACTTCGAGCATCTCACCGTGCGCGGGGTCGACGACTTGGCCAAAGTCAGCGAGGACGACGTCAGCGAATTCCTGATGGCGTTGCGGCGCGGGGATCCGGATTCCGGCGTCTTGCCGCTGTCGGCGGTCTCCGCGGCGCGGACCCTCATTGCGGTGCGTGGTCTACATCGGTTCGCCGCGGCCGAGGGCCTGGCCGAATTCGACGTCGCCCAGGCCGTCAAGCCGCCGACACCGGGCCGCCGGCTGCCCAAGAGCCTGAACCTCGACCAAGTACTCGCACTGCTGGCCGGCGCCGGCGGCGACAGCCCATCCGACGGCCCGTTGACGTTACGCAACCGCGCGCTGCTCGAACTGCTGTACTCCACCGGCGCGCGCATCTCGGAAGCGGTCGGACTCGACGTCGACGACATCGACACGCACGCCCGGTCGGTCCTGCTGCGCGGGAAAGGTGGCAAGCAGCGCCTGGTTCCGATAGGACGGCCCGCCGTACAGGCATTGGAGGCCTACCTGGTGCGCGGGCGGTCCGAGTTGGCGCGTCGCGGCCGCGGGACGCCGGCCATCTTCCTCAATGCCCGCGGCGGCCGGCTGTCCCGCCAGAGCGCGTGGCAGGTCCTGCAGGACGCCGCCGAGCGAGCAGGTATCACCGCGGGCGTGTCACCGCACACGTTGCGGCATTCCTTCGCGACCCACCTGTTGGAGGGCGGCGCCGACGTCCGCGTCGTACAGGAGTTGTTGGGACACGCTTCGGTGACCACCACGCAGATCTACACGATGGTCACGGTGCACGCGCTGCGCGAGGTCTGGGCCGAGGCTCACCCGCGAGCGCATTAGCCGCCCAGGTACTCCGACTCGAGGACCAGATCCGAGATCAAGGTCTGGTATTCCAAGTGCGCCTTGTGCTCGACCGTTTCCCACAGCGTGCCCTGTTGCTGTCGCATGTATTCGCGGTATTTCGGGGCACCTGGCACCTTGATGTTGTCGGCCACCACGATCGAGCCCTTATGCAGCCATCCCCGGTCGAGGATGCTTTGCAGGTCCCGCAGATAGGCGGCCTTGTCGTGGTCCAGAAATACGAAATCCAGTGCGCCAGAGCCGAACCCGTGTTCGGCGGCCAACGCATCCAGCGTATGCCCGCCGTCGCCGATGGTGCCGACCACGCAGGTGATCCGATCCGCCATCCCCGCATGCGCCCAGATCTGACGTGCGTTGGCGGCATTGGGCTCGGCAAGCTCAACGGAATACACCTGCGCTGCCGGCGCCGACCGGGCGATGCGCAGCGCCCCGTAACCGCAGTAGGTGCCCAACTCGAGCGCCAGCGTCGGGTCGGCCCGCCGGACCGCAGCGTCCAGCAGCACGCCCTTCTCGTCGCCGACGTTCATCAGGATCGACTTCTCGTAGCCGAACCGGTCGATGGTGGCCAACACGTCGTCGATGTCTCCCGCTCGAGCGTGGGTCAGCACATAGTCGACAACGGCGGCTTCGCGCCCGTCGCCCATCTGGCCCGTCGTGGTGAGATTGCGGACGCCGGTCGTCGCCATCCGCCAGAACGACCACCGCAACAGGGGAATGCGCTGCTTCAGGCTCATGGACGCCACCCTAGCCCGCTTGGCGTTCAAACCGGGCCGCCCCCCAAATTCGCTGGTGACGTTGTTGCGGGTCTCAAGGCAGGAGCGCGTATACCGGTTAGACTCTGCTGCGATGTCCGCCATTTCCCGACCGCCGCGCACACCGAGGCGATCCACGTTGCCGAGCCGCAGCCGGGTATGAACGACGACGCCGACAGCGGCACCGAAGTCGGCCTGACCGGGCGCCCACCACGGGTGATCCCCGAACCCAAGCCGCGCACCTCACACGGACCGGCCAAGGTCGTGGCGATGTGCAACCAGAAAGGTGGCGTGGGCAAGACCACCTCGACGATCAACCTGGGCGCCGCACTGGCCGAATACGGCCGCCGGGTGTTGCTGGTGGATCTTGATCCGCAGGGCGCGCTGTCCGCCGGACTGGGTGTGCCGCACTACGAGCTCGATCACACGATCCACAACTTGCTGATCGAGCCGCGGGTGTCGCTCGACAACGTGCTGATGCACACCCGCGTCAAGCATCTGGATCTGGTGCCGAGCAATATCGATCTGTCAGCCGCGGAGATCCAGCTCGTCAACGAGGTGGGCCGCGAGCAGACGCTGTCCCGCGCGCTGCACCCGGTGCTGGACCGCTACGACTATGTGCTGATCGACTGCCAGCCGTCGCTGGGCTTGCTGACCGTCAACGGTCTGGCCTGCTCGGACGGCGTCATCATCCCAACCGAGTGCGAATTCTTCTCGCTGCGCGGTCTGGCGTTGCTGACCGATACCGTCGAGAAGGTACGCGACCGGCTCAACCCGAAGTTGGACATCAGCGGCATCTTGATCACCCGCTACGACCCGCGAACCGTGAACTCCCGTGAGGTGATGGCCCGGGTAGTGCAGCGCTTCGGCGATCTGGTGTTCGACACCGTCATCACCCGCACTGTCCGCTTCCCGGAGACCAGCGTTGCCGGCGAACCGATCACCACGTGGGCCCCGAAATCGGGCGGCGCGTCCGCCTACCGCTCGTTGGCCCGCGAGGTGATCGACCGGTTCGGCGCGTGACCGGCGGAGCGACCTGCGAGGCATCACCCCAGAACGGCTTCCAGGTCAAGCTGACCAATTTCGAGGGGCCATTCGACCTCCTGCTGCAGCTGATATTCGCCCACCGCCTCGATGTGACCGAGGTGGCGCTGCACCAGGTCACCGATGACTTCATCGCCTACACCCGGGCAATCGGCGCCGCGATGGGGCTTGAGGAGACCACCACATTCCTCGTTGTCGCCGCGACGCTGCTCGATTTGAAGGCGGCCCGGCTGCTGCCGTCCGGCCGGGTTGACGACGAAGAGGATCTGGCGCTGCTGGAAGTGCGCGACCTGCTGTTCGCCCGACTGCTGCAGTACCGGGCGTTCAAGCACGTCGCGGAGATGTTCGCCGAGCTGGAGGCCGCCGCGCTGCGCAGCTATCCCCGCGCGGTGTCGCTGGAGGACCGGTACGAAGACCTGCTGCCCGAGGTGATGCTGGGCGTCGACGCCGAGCGGTTCGCCGAGATC
This sequence comes from Mycobacterium sp., assembly GCF_036490025.1. Lineage (GTDB taxonomy): Bacteria > Actinomycetota > Actinomycetes > Mycobacteriales > Mycobacteriaceae > Mycobacterium. The sequence goes on from NZ_DASXEP010000194.1 coordinate 15,845, forward strand.
GCCGCGACCGCCTTCACTCCGCGGCCGGTGCCGACGGTGGCCACCGAACACCTGCACGAGGTGATGGTGTCGGTGCCCGAACAGGCCAAACAGCTGCTGTCGCTGCTGGAAACGCGGGGGATCGGCCAGTGGGCAACGTTCTCTGACCTGGTGAGCGACTGTCGGGCACCGATCGAGATCGTCGGGCGCTTCCTGGCTCTACTCGAGCTGTATCGGTCCCGGACGGTAGCATTCGATCAGTCAGAACCGCTTGGTGTGCTCCAGGTTTCGTGGACCGGAGAACAGCCGGCCAGCGAAGAATTGCGGGACCAATACTCATGACTGACCAGCCACCCGACGCGGAGCTGGACCTTGACGTGCCCGACACGAACCTGGGCATCCGCGCCGGCGACGATGCAGAGCGGAGCGATGAGGAGTGGCGCACGATCGACGTCGCGACAGCGCCGGAGCTCGACGACGCCGAGCTGGGTGCGGTGCTCGAGGCGCTGCTGCTGGTGGTCGACACCCCGGTGACCGTCGAAGCGCTGGCCGCGGCCACCGAGCAACCGGCCTATCGAGTGGCTGCCAAGCTTGGCGTGATGGCTGAAGAGTTCACCCACCGAGACAGCGGCATCGATCTGCGCGAGGCCGGCGGGGGATGGCGGATGTACACCCGCGCCCGGTTCGCGCCCTACGTTGAGCGATTGCTGCTGGACGGATCGCGCTCGAAGCTCACCCGCGCGGCTCTGGAGACGCTGGCGGTGGTCGCCTACCGGCAACCGGTGACACGAGCGCGGGTGAGCGCGGTGCGCGGTGTCAACGTCGACGCTGTGATGCGCACGCTGCTGGCGCGTGGGCTGATCACCGAAGCCGGCACGGACGCCGACACCGGCGCGGTGACTTTCGCAACCACTGAGCTGTTCTTGGAGCGCCTCGGGCTGTCCTCGTTGACGGACCTTCCCGATATCGCACCGCTGCTTCCCGATGTCGACATGATCGACGATCTGAGCGAATCCCTGGACACTGAGCCACGTTTCGTCAAGCTTGCCGGCGGTTCGGCTTCTGACGATCAGCCGTTGTCCTTCGACGTGGACCACGAGTGATGGTCACGGCCGGCGAGCCCAGCGGGGTTCGCCTACAAAAAGTGCTGTCGCAAGCCGGAATTGCGTCCCGGCGGGTTGCCGAGAGGATGATCATCGACGGCCGCGTGGAGGTCGACGGGCAGTTGGTGACCGAGCTGGGCACCAGGGTCGACCCGGATGCATCGGTGATCCGCGTCGACGGGGCGCGGGTGGTCCTGGATGACTCGCTGGTGTATCTGGCGCTGAACAAGCCGCAGGGCATGCACTCGACAATGTCTGACGATCGGGGCCGACCGTGCATCGGTGACTTGGTCGAACACCGGGTTCGAGGCAACAAGAAGCTTTTTCACGTGGGACGACTCGACGCGGATACCGAGGGCCTGATCTTGCTGACCAACGATGGCGAACTCGCGCATCGGCTGATGCACCCCTCCTATGAAGTGCCCAAGACATATTTGGCGACCGTGAACGGGTCGGTTCCGCGCGGCTTCGGCAAGAAGTTGCGGGCCGGAATCGAGTTGGACGACGGTCCGGTTGCGGTTGACGACTTCGCGGTAGTGGACGCCATTCCGGGTAAGACGCTGGTTCGGGTCACGTTGCACGAGGGACGCAAACGCATTGTGCGACGGATGCTGGCTGAGGCTGGATTTCCGGTGCAGACATTGGTCCGCACCGACATCGGTGCTGTGTCACTGGGCGAGCAGCGTCCGGGCAGCATTCGGGCGTTGCGCCGCAACGAAATCGGCGAGCTCTACAAAGCGGTAGGGCTGTGAGCGGAACGAGCGGAACGAACGCAGTGAGTGACGGGAGTGAAGCGAACCATCGGGGCATGAGCGGAACGGACGCAGTCGTCGTCGCAGTCGACGGTCCGGCGGGCACCGGAAAGTCCTCGGTCTCTCGAGGGCTGGCGCGTGAATTGCGGGCCCGCTATCTCGATACCGGAGCCATGTACCGCATCGTCACGCTGGCGGTGCTGCGCGGCGGAATCAACGTCACCGATCAGGCGGCTGTCGCAGCGGTTGCCTCCGACGTGCAGATATCGGTCGGCTACGACCCCGACGAAGATCGCAGTTACCTTGACGGAGAAGATGTTTCGTCGCAGATCCGTGGCGGCGAGGTGACCAGGGCGGTGTCAGCCGTGTCGTCGGTTCCCGCCGTACGCACCCGACTTGTCGGCTTGCAGCGCATGCTGGCCGACGGCCCGGGCAACGTCGTGGTCGAAGGACGCGATATCGGGACAGTGGTATTGCCCGACGCCGACGTCAAGATCTTCCTGACGGCATCAGCCGAGACGCGCGCGCGGCGTCGCAATGATCAAAATGTCGCCGCGGGTTTGTTGAATGACTATGGCGCTGTGCTCGCCGACGTTCGCCGTCGCGACCACGCGGACTCCACACGCGCGGTTTCGCCGCTGCGAGCCGCTTCGGACGCGGTGGTCGTCGACACCAGCGAGCTGACCGAATCCGAAGTGGTCGCTCATCTCCTGCGGCTGGTCAAGCAGCGAAGCGAGGCAACTCGGTGAGTCCCGCCGAAGACGACGATGCCGGCGCAGCCGGGATCGAGGAGTGGCGCTTATGACTTCAGCCGAAGATGGAACCTGGATCGACGAAAGCGACTGGGAATCAGCTGAATTCATCGATCTCGTCGATGACGTGGCCAGCGGTCCACCGCCGGTGGTGGCCGTGGTGGGCCGGCCGAACGTCGGCAAGTCGACGCTGGTGAACCGGATTCTGGGCCGGCGGGAAGCCGTCGTTCAGGATGTACCCGGGGTGACGCGTGACCGGGTCTCCTACGACGCGCTGTGGACCGGACACCGCTTCGTCGTGCAGGACACCGGGGGATGGGAGCCCGACGCCAAGGGTTTACAGCAGCTGGTTGCCGAGCAGGCCGCGGTGGCGATGCGCACCGCTGACGCCGTGATCCTGGTGGTGGACGCGATCGTCGGCGCGACCGCGGGTGACGAGGCGGCCGCGCGTATCCTTCGACGCTCCGGCAAGCCGGTGTTCTTGGCCGCGAACAAAGTTGACAGCGACAAGGGCGAATCCGATGCTGCCGCCTTGTGGTCTCTGGGAATCGGTGAGCCATATGCGATCAGCGCGATGCACGGTCGCGGCATCGGCGACCTGCTCGATGCGGTCGTCGGCGCGCTGCCGCAAGTCGCCGAGTTGGTCGCCACCCAAGGCGGTCCCCGGCGGGTGGCGTTGGTCGGCAAGCCCAACGTCGGAAAAAGCTCGCTACTGAACCGGTTGGCCGGCGATCAGCGTGCCGTGGTGCATGACGTCGCGGGCACCACGGTCGACCCGGTGGACTCGCTGATCGACATGGATGGCAAAGTCTGGCGTTTCGTCGACACGGCCGGGCTGCGCCGCAAGGTCGGCCAGGCCAGCGGCCACGAGTTCTACGCCTCGGTACGTACCCATGGCGCCATCGACGCCGCCGAAGTGGTGATCGTGTTGATCGACGGATCGGTTCCGCTGACCGAGCAGGACCTGCGGGTGCTGTCCATGGTCATCGAGGCCGGGCGGGCGTTGGTGTTGGCGTTCAACAAGTGGGATCTCGTCGACGAGGACCGCCGTTACCAGCTGGACAACGAGATCGATCGCCAACTGGCGCAGGTGGCCTGGGCGCAGCGCGTCAACATCTCCGCGAAGACCGGCCGGGCGGTGCAGAAGTTGGTTCCTGCGTTGGAGAGTGCGTTGGCGTCGTGGGATGCCCGGATCGGCACCGGTCGGTTGAACCTCTGGATCAAGGAAGTGGTGGCGGCCACACCGCCACCCGTGCGCGGTGGCAAACAGCCGCGGATCCTGTTCGCCACGCAGGCCACCGCGCGCCCGCCGACGTTCGTGCTGTTCACCTCCGGCTTCTTGGAGGCCGGGTACCGGCGCTTCCTGGAGCGGCGGCTGCGCGAAACCTTCGGCTTCGAAGGCAGCCCGATCCGCATCAACGTGCGGGTCCGCGAAAAACGGAAGCCCAAGTCGCGCTGACGGCGACGCAAGCACCGAAACCAGGCCAGCTAAGGTCTTTTCGGTGCCGTTGACACATGCGATTCTGATCGTCTTCGCCGGCTTAGGCGCGGGCGCGATCAACGCTGTTGTCGGGTCGGGCACCTTGGTCACCTTCCCAACCCTGGTGGCAATGGGCTATCCGCCGGTGACGTCGACGATGTCGAACGCGGTGGGCCTGGTGGCGGGCAGCGTGTCAGGAACATGGGGCTATCGCCGTGAACTGCGCGGCCAGTGGGACCGTCTGCGATGGCAGATTCCTGCGTCAGCCCTGGGGGCCGTGCTGGGTGCTTGGCTGCTGTTGCATCTGCCGGACAAGATCTTCGCCCGCGTGGTGCCGGTGCTGCTCGTCGCGGCACTGGCCTTGGTGGTGATCGGACCTTGGATTCAAACGTGGGCCCGAGAGCGGGCCGAGAAGGCCGGCCGCTCTGCCGAGGACGTGTCACCGCGCCGGATGGCCGCATTGGTGGCGAGCACCTTCGCGATCGGTGTTTACGGTGGCTATTTCACTGCGGCGCAGGGGATCATGCTCGTTGGTGCTATGGGTGCGTTGCTGCCCGAATCAGTGCAGCGGGCCAATGCCGCCAAGAACCTGTTGACCTTGCTCGTCAATATCGTTGCGGCGCTGGCGTATACGTTGGTCGCCTTTGACCGGATCAATTGGGCGGCGGCCGGTCTCATCGCGGTCGGTTCCGTTGTCGGCGGCTGGCTGGGCGCGCATTATGGTCGTCGCTTGTCGCCGAATACGCTGCGCGCCACGATCGTCGTAGTCGGACTTATGGGCCTGTACCGACTCCTGGCGGTCTGACCGCTCAGCGTTTCTGGATAGCGTTTCCTTGGCCGGATGTGTCGATGTGCGGCGAGCCGGCAAGATAGCTGATCTCGTTGTTGAAGCCGGAAGCTTGAATCCTGTCGGCCGTCTCGACCGTCACTTTGTTCTTGACGCCGGACACCGTGAGGCTCGCGCAATGGCCGGTGATCACAACCTCGTTGGCAACCCCGCTGACGTTGACGGTGCCGTCGTTGCAGACGATGGTCCGCTTTTCGTTGATGCCGGCGACGCTGACATTACCGCTGGCCGGCACCGTCGTCACTGATGTGGGTGACGCCGACGGGCCAGCCGCAGGTGTTTGCGTCGGAGCCGTCGAAGGACTGGGGCTTTCCACGGAGATGCTCGGGATGGGCAAAAGGGTGGAGACGCCGCTGCGCGAAATCTGGTGTGCGGTAAAGAGCATGATTCCCGCCGGTAGGGCGATCATGCCAATCACGAAGACACCAGCCAAAATCCACCATGCCCGGCTACGCGACGATGTGCCCGGTAAGGGGCTTGAGAACGAGCCGCCGTAGGGCGGCGGCGGCGGCGGTGGCATCGGGGGTCCGGGTGGTGGTGCCCATTTGCTGGGCAGGGGGTTCTCGCCGGCCTCTGACGCGCGCGCCGTCTCGGCCAGTGGCTGCTCCAGCTCCCGAATTCGAGCTTCCGGATCGTCCTCGGATTTCATCAACAGATGCTCGCATACCAAGATCGCACCGAATAGCTGTTCCGCATTCGGTAGTTTTTGCATCGTGTCCCACTTAGCCAACCGCCAGATCCTGCTATGTCACCGCCCGAGTGGGCTCGTCCAGCCCGGTGACACCCAACTGGTCACCACGCCGGCGCCCGAGCCTGGCGAGGGCGAGGCGCTGGTCCGCACCACCTATGTGGGCCTTGACGCTGCTGTTCGGACCTGGCTCAACGATCAGCAGGGCTACCTTCCGCCGGTACAACTGGGCGAAGTCATCCGCGCCGCCGGAATCGGCGAGGTCGTGGCGTCCCGGTGCGACGCCTACGCAGTCGGCGACGTCATCACCACACTGACCGGCTTCCAGGAATACGTCATCGTCCGCGACGACGTATTCAGCACGCCCATCCCCGGCGAGAGCGATCAGCTGGCCATCATGTCGGTGTACGGGCCGACCGGCGCGACGGCCTATATCGGAATGACCGATTTCGGCCGACCTCAGGCCGGCGACACGGTGGTGGTGTCGGCTGCGGCCGGAGCCACCGGATCGGTGGCCGGGCAGATCGCCAAGATTGCCGGCGCCCGGGTGGTGGGCATCGCGGGCGGGCCGGAGAAATGTCGGGCGGTGGTCGAGGACTTCGGTTTCGACGCGTGCATCGACTACAAAAACGACGACCTGACCGCCGCGCTCAAAGAGCACTGCCCCAAGCGGGTCAATGTCTACTTCGACAATGTCGGTGGGCCCATTCTTGATGCGGTGCTTGGCCGGTTGGCCATGAACGCGCGAGTCGTGTTGTGCGGCATCATCTCCAGCTACCTAACTGGCGAGCACCCCGGACCGGCCAACTACGTGAACCTGCTGTCGAGGACCGCGACCATGCGGGGGTTCAACGCTCTCGATCAGTGGGGTCGCTTCGACGAAGCATTCGCCGCGCTTCACCAGTGGGGGCACGAGGGCCGAATCACGGCTCGCCAGACCATCTTTGAGGGCATCGAGTCGTGCGTTGACGCTCTCAACGGTCTGTTCACCGGGGCCAACATCGGCAAGATGCTGGTCAAGTTGAGCGAACCGACCAGGGCTTAGCCCAGCTCTTGGATGCGGATCATGGTGCCCGCGGGATCGCGGACGGCGCAGTCGCGAATCCCGTAGGGCTGCTCGGTGGGCTCTTGCACGATGTCGGCATTGGTGGCTTGCAGTCGTTCGAAAGTGCCGTCGAGGTCCTTGGTGGCCAGGACGATCATCGCGTAGGTGCCTTTGGCCATCATCTCGGCAATGGTGCGTCGTTCGTCCTCGGTGATGCCCGGCCCCGGGGCCGGTGGGCTCAGAACAATAGACGTGCCAGGCTGATCCGGTGGGCCGACGGTGATCCACCGCATTTTGCCCTTGCCGACGTCGAGACGAACTTCGAAGCCGAGGGTGTCGCGGTAGAACGCCAACGATTCTTCGGGATCGTCGTGGGGGAGAACGCTTGCGTGAATGGTGATGTCCATGACGGTCAGGTTAGGTACAACGCCGCGGTGGGCGCTTCTCGATTCCTGACCGGTTTGGTCACCTGTTTCTCCATGCATGACGGCAGCCCCGTCCGCAGGTGAGCTGTCTGGCCTCGGTAGGCGCTGGGGGACACGCCCATCAGCTCGGTGAAGCGGGTGCTGAACGTTCCCAGTGACGAGCAGCCGACCGCGAAGCAGACCTCGGTGACGCTCAGGTCGCCGCGACGCAGCAGCGCCATCGCCCGTTCGATGCGCCGGGTCATCAGGCAGGAGTACGGCGACTCACCGTAGGCACTCTTGAATTGGCGGCTCAGGTGTCCCGCCGACATATTCGCATCGCGGGCGAGCGCCTCGACGTCCAGTGGCTGGGCGTACTCGCGGTCGATTCGGTCCCGGACCCGGCGCAGCAGGGCGAGGTCGCGCAGGTGCTGGTCGTCGGGGGATCTGCTGGCCACTTGCGCGATCGTGCCATGTCGCGTTGGGGTTGGGGCCGGCTTCGCGGTCTGCTGTAGGCTTTCCACCTGCTGCCGGCGGTGTGGTTGCCGGCACCGGGCTGTGGCGCAGTTTGGTAGCGCACTTGACTGGGGGTCAAGTGGTCGCAGGTTCAAATCCTGTCAGCCCGACCAAGGTCAGAGGGTATTTCTGTTCTGAAGCTCCCAGGAATCTGGTCAGCGTACGCCCATTGGTACGCCCATCAGCGTAAGATGCTGCATCGTGGCGAAACGGCGGGCCAACAGCCAGGGCAACGTCTACCAACGTCCCAACGGGCGTTGGGAGGCCCGGCTGCGCTACCGCGACCCAGCGACGGGCGATCAGAAGCGCGTCAGTGTCTACGGGCGTACCCAGAAGGCGGCGCTCGCCGAGCTGGACAAGGTGCGCGATCGGCTCAAAGAGGGTCAGCCGCCGCGGGATGCCACGACCACTGTGGCTGCATGGATGACGCACTGGCGGGCCACGACACTGGCGGCGTCCGACCGGAAGCCGGCCACTCGCGAGCTGTATGCGAACCTGAGCCGCAAGCACATCGAACGCGGACAGATTGGCTGCATACGACTGGACCGGCTGCGACCTTCGGATGTCGAAAAGATGGTCCTCGACATGCGGGCCCAGATGAAGCCTGGTCAGCGCACGGATGACGATCCCAAGCCGCAACCGGTACGGGCGCTGTCCGACAGCACCATCCGATCGACATACACGGTCCTGCGAGCCGGGCTCGACGGGGCCGTGCGCGATGGGCTGCTCGCGAAAAACCCTGCGGCGGCGGTGAAGCGACCCGGCGTAGAGCGAACCGAGGCCCGCCATCTAGGCCGTGATGCAGTCGTGAAACTGCTCGAAGCGGCAAAAGGGTCGCGCTATCACCCGGCACTGGTGTTGATCGCCTCCACCGGATTGCGCCGCGGCGAGGCGCTTGCATTGAAGTGGGACAAGGTCGATCTCGACGGGGGAGTGCTGCGGGTGGCGTCCACACTTGCGCGCGTGGACGGCAAGCTGGCTGCCAGCGAGCCCAAGACAGCACGGTCGCGACGCCTCGTGCCGCTGTCAAAGCCAGTTGTTGCGATACTGCGCGAGCACCGACTGCGACAAAAGCAAGATCGACTACGTGCGGGCAATCAGTGGCACGAAAGCGGGCTGGTATTCACCACCGAATCTGGTGGACCGGTGGACCCGCGGAACCTGCTGCGGGTGATCGAATCGGCCGCTAAAGCGGCGGGTGTGAAAGACGTTGTGGTGCACACACTTCGACACAGTGCGGCGACGGCATGGCTGGAAGGCGGCGTGCACATCAAAGCCGTTGCAGACCTGCTCGGCCACAGCTCAATCGCGATCACTGGCGACATCTACGGCCACGCAGAGGACTCGACTGCCCGCGCAGCCGTCGACGGCCTCAGCCAACGGTTGGGAATGTAAATCACGCCTTCTTTTGACCCTGCTTGGTTGGCGGCAGATAATTCTTAAGCCTAGCTCGCTCAACATATTTCGATGCCATCCGTTGCTTGACGCCAAAGGTTCGGGCAACCGCTTGCGTAGGTGCTCGATCAATGTTCCGGCGGTATATGTCGGCGACCTGTATCAACAACTCATCGGTTATCGCGCGATTACCCGATGACGCCGCACGCGTCTGGTCGACAAACTTACGTGCGTCGTAAAAACCCTGGACGTCCTCGCCCCGCTCAGACATTTCCTTGGTCCCAACGGCTAGCTCGACCCGGTTGTTCTCGCTATCAAAACGCATGATGAACGCGGTGTAGACCTCATCCAGAACAGAGGACACACGGGCGTGGCGAAGATCATTCTGTTTGATTTCACGCTGTCCCGGCGACGACGACCAACTCATAGCCACCACTTCTGGTCGACCATCGCGAATCTCAATGCGCGTAAATTGATTCGGCTTGTCGTGACCTGCTAGGGATAGCTCAAGCCACGCTGGCATCCAACGATCACCAACGACCTCGTAATCATTAGAGACATCCAGTCTCGTCCCGTCACCAAGATCTAAATGTGACGCGCCGGCCTCGCCGAGTGGCACTCTCACCCCGAAACCTCCCGCGATGTACATCGGTGCATATTTGTAACTCTGCACAAAACTCTGCACTCTGTCAAGAGGCCGCTGATGCACCGGCGGGCACGACAGAAAGTGAGCGGACGCAAATGGAGCTAGCCAATCGACTGGTCTCTATACAGGAGGCACGCGAAAAGTGGCTCGGAGGTATCGGGCGCACAACCACCTACGAGCTGATCGACCGCGGCGAACTGGTGAAGGTAAACATTGGTCGCCGAGCCTTCATTACCGCGGAATCTCTTGCGGCGTATGTTGATCGGCTCAGCGAGGCTGCGACGGCATGAGCCCACCAAATGAAAATGATGAGGGCCGAGCCCCGCACCACCAGGGCCAACCCTCACCATCAGAACTCAACAACCACCACATCACTGGCACTTCAAAGGCTACCGCACCTACGACCACAAGCCCCGGTAGCGCACTGGTGTGGCTGCCCTGCACATCCACTCATCCGCAGGATCCGCGATCGCAGCTGAACCGCCGGCGCGATGCGAAGAATCGGTCGGTGCCGCTGGATTGTGGCTGCGGGACCAGAGATCCAATGATGTGCCGTTGCACTGAGCCGCGGCTAACTAACCACGCCCTCGATGGTTGGGCGGATGCGGCACGGCATCTGCTGGCCGCAGGTCAGATGCCGGTTGTACCGCTTGAGGTGCGAAGAGCGCTGTGGCAGCGTCCTGCCGACCGCCTGCTCGCAGAGACGCTGCACGCCGCTTGCGATGGCGAGGTGGCCTGATGGGCATCTCAGAGCATCCGATCTGGCGCTGCCAACGCTGCCGACGCCGGATATGGGCACCTCGCAGCGTGCACCGTAGAGCCGGTGCCATCTGCTGGCGACAACTGAGAGCACCGTCGGTAACGGCTTCGTGTTCGCGCCGCAGCAAGTCGGCCGCGTAATGGGCACCCCCGCAACCGCTTTCGAGCGCATACTCGATGCCGCCCGCGACAAAGGCTACATCGCGAAAGATACCGGCGCCGCCAAAGCAAAAGTTCAATGCGGCGCACACGACGATCATGAACCGTCGGTGAGCGTCACCGGCATCGACGGACAAGCGCTGGTCTATTGCCATGCTGGCTGCGCAACACAGGACGTGGTCGCGGGCTACGGCCTGGCGATGGCCGACCTATTCGACAACCGCAACGGCGCCACCTATGAATATCCGAACGGTCGCAGGGTTCACCGCAAGCTAGACAAGACGTTTCCTCAATCGGGAAACAAAAAGGACCGCAGCCTTTTCCACGCTGATCGGATAGGCGACGCCGGAACGGTCTACGTCCCTGAAGGTGAAAAGGACGTGCTGGCAATCGAGGCGGGAGGCGCCGTCGCGGTGTGCTCCGCGATGGGCGCTGGTAAAGCTCACCTTGCAGACTGGTCCGTACTGGGCGGCAAGCACGTGATCATCGTGTCTGATAAGGACCAGGCGGGCCGCGAGCATGCTGCACAGGTCGGTGAGCAACTGCGCAGCATTGCCGCGTCAACCGAAATCGTCGAGGCCGCGGTCGGCAAGGACGCTGCCGATCATATCGCCGCCGGCTACAGCCTCGGCGAGCTGGTAAACGTCGAGATGGCCGAGGACAGCGACGACGAGACGGTCCGCACTGTGCCGTGGCCGACCCTCAACAACGCTGCGCTGCATGGCATCGCGGGAAGGATTGTCAACCTTGTAGCACCGCACACCGAGGCCGACCCCGCCGCTATCTTGGTGCAACTCCTGGCAGAATTTGGAGCCACCGTCGGTTCGAGCCCGCACTTCATGGCCGGCAATGACCGGCACCAGGCGATCATCAACCCGCTGGTGGTCGGCCGAACCAATAACGGAGCCAAAGGTACTGGGCTGGCCGTTGTCGAGGCGATTCGCCAACGGGCGCTGCCCTGGTTCGACGAGTTCACTACTTCGGGATTGTCATCGGCCGAAGGGCTGATCGAGATGGTGCGCGACCCGTCGGGCGAGCCCGATGAAAAGGACTACGACCCCGGCGTCGCGGACAAGCGCCTACTGATCAAGGAGTCTGAGTACAAGTCGGTGCTGGTGCGTATGCGCCGCGACGGCAACACCCTGGGGCCAACGCTGCGCGATGCGTTCGACTGCCGGACACTGCGCACACTGACGCGCAAGCACAACAGGCTGACCGCGACCGATCCGCACATCGTTGTCATCGGGCATGTCACGCCGGGGGAGTTCCGCGCCACCCTTCAGGACAGCGACCTATCCGGCGGCACCGTCAACAGGATGCTGATCTGCCTGTCGCGGCGCTCAAGGCTGCACAGTCGGCTGGGCAATCTGCCGGGGAACGTTCTGGCCGCAGCCGCGGGACTATTTGAGGCCGCCTACAAAGCTGCGGCACCGCGACGCGAGATGAAGTTCACCGACCAGTTCTGGGGGCTCTGGGACGCTGCCTATCGCGAACTCAACCGCGACCGTCCCGATTCGAGGGCCACCGAGGCCACCGCCCGCGCGGTGACGATGGTGCTGCGGCTGTCAATGCTCTACGCACTGCTCGACAGCAGAGACGCCATCGACGTCGAGCACCTCGACGCGGCGTTATCGCTGTGGGCGTACGCAGAGCACAGCGCCAGATGGCTCTTCTCCAGCCATGAGCTGGAGGCCCAGCGTGAATCCGCCGGCGGTCTGGCCACCTTCATCCTCGACGGCGGGGAAGCGGGCCGCACCCGCACGGAGATCTCTCGGGAGTATTTCAAAGGCAATAAGCCTGCCGCGGAGATCAACGCCGAACTCGCCCCCCTGGTCCACGACGGGGTGCTGATCGAGATCAAAGAAGAGACAGGGGCCCGACCGATCCTGCGTTATGTGCATCGGACCCTACGAAATAACGAAATTACGAAACCTGCAGGTCAGAGTATAAATTCGGTTACGAACTCAAACGAATTAGGTACGAATTTACCCTCTGACGATGTCGGTGCCGCCGAAGTTAATTCGTCAGAGTTCGTAGATAGTTCGTCGTACGAAACATGCTCTGAGCTGCGAAGTTCGTCCAATTCGTTAATTCGTAGCCCTGAACACA
>NZ_DASXEP010000022.1:0-3123 GCF_036490025.1 Mycobacterium sp.
CGTCTCCGGAGCGATGCGCGAGCTAACCGGCGCAATCGCGGATTTCCCCGGCGAACGCGCCGACGGCGGCGAGTCGATCGCCGCGCCGGAAGACGAGCTGGCCTCTCGGCGTAAACACCGCGACCGCAAGATCGGCTGACCCGGCTCCTCGCGTGCGTGCCGCCGGCTGTGCGGCGGGTAAACTCGGCAACGCATCGTTCTTGCGCGGGAGAGTCCCGTGGCTGCCAGCCACGGGCGCCGAAGGAGCAATACCTCTCCGTCAACCTCTCAGGCAACCCGGACCGCGCCAGACCCCGATGCCTCTGGAAAGCGGTGGCCCTCGAGTCGGGCCGCCCGCCCATGGGGAAAGACATCTGGATGTCGAATCTCTCAGGCGCCCGGTTTCGGGTAGACGACAGAGGGAGAGGACACGTGTTCCTCTGCCGTCGTCAGGAGCTCGCCAATGTCCGACTACACGAACCCGCTTTTCGCCGACCGGCACATCGGCCCGGACAGCGATGCCGTCTCGACAATGCTCGACGTCATTGGGGTCGACTCGCTGGAAGAGCTGGCGCGGCGCGCGCTGCCGGCAGGAATCCTCGACGTATTGACCGATTCGGGTTCCGCACCCGGGCTGGATCAGCTGCCGCCGCCGGCCAGCGAGGCCGAAGCGCTGGCTGAGCTGCGGGCATTGGCCGACGCGAACACCGTGGCGGTGTCGATGATCGGGCAGGGTTACTACGACACGTACACACCGCCGGTGTTGCTCCGCAATATTTTGGAGAATCCCGCCTGGTACACGGCCTACACGCCCTACCAGCCGGAGATCAGCCAGGGTCGGCTGGAGGCGCTGCTGAACTTCCAGACCATGGTTGCCGACTTGACCGGTCTCGAGGTGGCCAACGCATCGATGCTCGACGAGGGCACCGCGGCCGCCGAGGCGATGACGCTGATGCACCGCGCCGTGGGAGGTAACGCTCGTCGGCTGGCTGTCGACGTCGACGTGTTCGCCCAGACCGCGGCGGTGCTGGCCACCCGCGCCGAACCGCTGGGCATCGAGATCGTCACCGCCGACCTGCGCGAGGGCCTGCCGGAAGGCGATTTCTTCGGGGTCATCGCTCAGCTGCCCGGCGCGAGCGGCCGGGTCACCGACTGGTCGGCGTTGGTCTCACAGGCACACGAGCGCGGCGCGCTGGTGGCCATCGGCGCCGACCTGCTGGCGCTGACGCTGATCACGCCGCCCGGAGAGATCGGTGCCGACGTGGCGTTCGGTAACACTCAGCGTTTCGGTGTGCCAATGGGATTCGGCGGCCCGCATGCCGGATACCTGGTGGTGCACACTCAACACGCCCGCCAGCTGCCCGGCAGGCTGGTCGGCGTTTCGATGGACGCCGACGGCTCACCGGCGTACCGGTTGGCACTGCAGACGCGCGAGCAGCACATCCGCCGCGACAAGGCGACCAGCAACATCTGCACCGCCCAGGTGCTGTTGGCGGTGATGGCCGCGATGTACGCGAGCTACCACGGCGCCGACGGACTGACCGGTATCGCCCGGCGGGTGCACGGCCATGCCGAGAGCATCGCCGCCGCGCTTGGCGATGCGTTGGTGCACGACAAGTACTTTGACACCGTGTTGGCCCGGGTGCCCGGCCGCGCCGACGAGGTGATTGCCACCGCCAAAGCAAAGAACATCAACCTGTGGCGGGTCGACGACGATCACGTCTCGGTGACCTGTGACGAAGTGACCACCGACGCCCACGTCGCGGCGGTATTGGAGGCGTTCGGCTTGACGGCCGCTGAGCCGGTGTGCGCAGACGTCGCGACCCGCTCGTCGGAGTTCCTCACCCATCCGGCGTTCACCCGGTACCGCACCGAGACGTCGATGATGCGGTACCTGCGCAGTTTGGCCGACAAGGATCTTGCGTTGGACCGCAGTATGATTCCGCTCGGCTCGTGCACGATGAAGCTCAACGCCGCGGCGGAGATGGAGTCGATCACCTGGCCGGAGTTCGCGCGTCAGCATCCGTTCGCGCCGGCATCCGACAGCCAGGGTCTGCGCCGGCTGATCGCCGAGCTGGAAACCTGGCTGGAACAGATGACCGGCTACGACGCGGTGTCGCTGCAACCCAACGCCGGATCGCAGGGGGAGTACGCCGGGCTGCTGGCCATCCACGCCTATCACGCCAGTCGCGGCGAACCGCAGCGCGACGTCTGCTTGATCCCGTCCAGTGCGCACGGCACCAACGCCGCGTCCGCCGCGCTGGCCGGGATGCGGGTGGTCGTGGTGGCCTGCCGGTCCAACGGCGACGTCGACCTCGACGACCTGCGCGCCAAGGTCGATGAGCATGCCGAGCGGCTGTCGGCGCTGATGATCACCTATCCGTCGACGCACGGCGTCTACGAGCACGACATCGCCGATGTCTGCGCGGCCGTGCACGACGCCGGCGGTCAGGTCTACGTCGACGGCGCCAACCTCAACGCCCTGGTCGGGCTGGCCCGGCCCGGGAAGTTCGGCGGCGACGTCAGCCACCTGAATCTGCACAAGACGTTCTGCATTCCGCATGGTGGTGGCGGCCCGGGCGTGGGGCCGGTGGCCGCGCGTGCGCATCTGGCGCAGTTCCTGCCCGGCCATCCGCTGGCGCCCGAGCTGCCGGCCGGTCCGCCGGTGTCGTCGGCGCCTTACGGCTCGGCATCCATCCTGCCGATCAGTTGGGCCTACATCCGGATGATGGGCGCGTCCGGCCTGCGGGCCGCGTCGTTGACGGCGATTGCCTCGGCCAACTACATCGCCCGTCGGCTCGACGAGTACTACCCGGTGCTCTACACCGGCGAGAAAGGCATGGTCGCCCATGAGTGCATCCTGGACCTGCGGCCGATCACCAAATCGACCGGCGTGACCGTCGACGATGTCGCAAAGCGCTTGGCGGACTACGGCTTTCACGCACCGACCATGAGCTTCCCGGTCGCCGGCACGCTGATGGTCGAGCCCACCGAGAGCGAGAGCCTCCCCGAGGTCGACGCGTTCTGCGAGGCGATGATCGCCATTCGCGGTGAGATCGACCGGGTCGGCACCGGCGAGTGGACGGTGGAGGACAATCCGCTGCGCGGCGCGCCGCACACCGCCGAATGCCTGCTGGTCGACAA
>NZ_DASXEP010000050.1:0-28288 GCF_036490025.1 Mycobacterium sp.
CGGGATGATGCCCATCGACTCCGACGACGACGCGTGGGACACCGCGTTTCACGACGTCCTGTTGGCGACCACTCGTAGCGTGCAAGCCGCGCTACCGCACCTCGCGGTCAACGGAGGCGCAATCGTGACCACCGCCGCGTATTCGGCACGCGCGCCGCATGAGCCGCGGCTGCCGTACGCGAGCCTCAAAGCCGCCGTTGCCACGTTCACCCGCGGCATCGCCCGCACGCATGGGCACGCGGGCATCCGGGCCAACAGTGTCGCACCCGGTGCGGTGGAAACCGATGCGCTGCACGCCGTCCGCGGATATGTCGCCGAGAGCAAGGGCTATCCCTACGACGAGGCCCTCGAGCGGGCGCTGGTGGAGGACTTCGGGTTCGACGCCGCGCTCGGCCGCCCCGGCCAGCCCGATGAGATCGGCGCGCTGATCGCCTTCCTGCTGTCGGACATCTGCGCGTTCGTCACCGGACAGACCATCTACGCCGACGGTGGGGCACCGTAATCCGTCCGGAGTTCAGGCCGTCGGCAGCGGCCCGGCCAGCCCGCGCGGTGAGATGCCGTAGAGCCAGCTGACCGCCTGCCCGATCTCCGAAAACGACAGCGCGGCGCCGCCTTTGGCGTGGTAGGCGCCGGGTGCTTCGGTGAAGCCCTCGATGCGGGTGAGCTTGTCGCCGTTGATGCGCAGGATCTGCCCGGTGAGCCAGGACGACTGCCCAGATTGCAGCCAGGCCACCACGGCGGAGCTGCGGGCGGGATCCAGCGCTGGATCGTCGGCACGGGCGGCGAACACCTCAGCGGTCATCCGCGACGCTGCCAGCGGCGAAATCGCGTTGACCGCAACACCGTAACGCTGTGCCTCCATCGCGGTGACAAGCGTCAGGTTGGCGATTGCGGCCTTGGCCGCGCCGTACGCGCTCTGCCCGACGTTGCCCCACAAGCCGGCGCCGGACACCGTGTTGACGATGTGGGCGTCGACGGGGTCGCCCGCCTTGAACTGAGCGCGCCAGTACTCGCAGGCATGTCGGGTGACGGCGAAGGTGCCTTTGAGATGTACGGCGATGATGGCATCCCAGTCGGCCTCGCTGGCGGCTGCCACCATGGAATCGCGCAGGATGCCCGCGTTGTTCACCACACCGGTGAGGGAGCCGAAGGTGTCGACGGCGGTCGACACCATGTCGGCGACGTCGTCCCATGCCGACACCGAACCGGAGTGCGCGACGGCCTTGCCGCCGGACGCCTCGATTTCGGCGACGACGTCGGCCGCCGGTCCTGCTCCGTCAGCGCTGGAACCGTCCCGGCCCACGCCCGGGTCGTTGACGACGACCGCCGCACCCTGGCTGGCCAGCTCGAGGCAGTGGGCGCGGCCGATGCCCCGTCCGCCGCCCGTGACCAGGACGACCTTGCCGGCCAGGGGATGTTCAGCCATTACGTGTTATCTCCTTTACTGCCCAAATAATTCGGCGATCAGCGCGCGGCGCTGCGACCAGTCCGCCGCGCGCAGATCGACGTGTCCGGACTCGGTGACGATCAGGTCGACGTCGTGGGCGGGTGTGGAAGCAGGCCGGCTCAGCTGCTCGACCAGCGACGAGCGCCCGTTCACCCTCGTCGGAACCGCGATGATCGACAGTCCGCCGCTGCTCATGCGGGCGGCGGCGCAATAGTCGGGGTGTCCGCCGATGCCGCCGATCACCTTGTCGCGCACGCCTTCGACGTTGATCTGCCCGTACTGGTCGACCTCGATGGCGGTGTTCACCGCGACCAGCGGCCGGCCGCGCGACAGCCGGGTGAGGTCGTGGGTGTAGTCGAGCCCACGCAGGATCGGGCGCCCGTCGGCCCAGTCATAGAGCGAGTCGCTGCCCAGTAGATACGTCGCCGACGGGGTGCCCGCCAGCAGGCCGCGCCGGTCGAGGTCGACGACGGCGTCGGTGAGCAACCCGGTGTCGATGTACAACGGCACCTGCGCCCGTCGCAGCAAGGCGGTGCCGAGTTGCCCTGGTCCGTACTGGATTCGGGCGTCGTCAGGGAGCCACTGCAGTACCGCGTCGGCCAAGGCGTCGTGAATCGGTTCGGGCTCGCGCTCAGGGACTCGAGCCGGTCCGCTGCCGACGGTGCCGAGCACTTCGACGCCGGACGGGTCGAGTGCAGGCCCGGCATCCGCCGCCGGTGCCGAGGTGTCGATGACCGCGAGAGTCCTGGTGCCGCAGTCGATTACAGCGCGTTGCCAGGAGACCTCGGTGCCGAGCTGCAGTAAGCCATTCCGGCGTACCACCCGGGTCAGCAGCACATCGGGCCGCAGCACGTCGGCCAGCAGAGCAGGGATCGCCGCCAACCGCGTCGGCAGGAACCGCGCCTTGGGGCTGCGCAGTATCTCGCGCACCCCCCAGCCTGGCATCAACGCAACCACGTCAGCGAACGCGTCGGTGTCGAGGCCGTCGACCGGGGCGGGCAGCCAACCCAGCACCAGCCGCACCGATCCGACCTCTCGGGCCGCGGCGCTCAGCGCCGCGCCAACCGAGCCGCCGTCGTCGACGCAGCGCAGCGCGCCCACCCCGTCGCCGAGGGCGACCGTCATTCCGGAGCGCAGCACACCGCGCAACGCGGCGGTGATGTCAGCCGCGGTCAAACGTGCTGTCATCGCGGTTCTTTGGGGAGCCCGAGCACCCGCTCACCGAGGATGTTGCGCTGGATCTCGCTGGTGCCGCCCAGGATTGTCTGCGCCCGCCCGACCATCATGTGATGCACCAGCCCGTCGTCCTGCGGGTCGGTGCACGCGTCGGTACCCAGTACTTCGGTGGCCATGTCGCCCAGGTCCTGATCGGTTTCCGAGGTCATCAGCTTGAGCACCGAGAAGGCCGGCGACGTCAGGTCGCCCGAGTCGATGGCGCGCTGCCAGGTATAGCGCAGCAGCCACATCCTGGCCCACAGCCGGGTCATCGACCGCGACAGCACCGGGTCGAGCAGATCGTGATCACGGGCGGCATCGACCATGCGTTCGTGCAGGCGGAACATCGACACCGCCTGCGAACCCAAAGTCAGGCGCTCACGGCCCAGCGTCACCATCGCCACCGTCCAGCCCTGGCCGACCGCACCGATCAGGGCATCGTCGTCGAGTTCGGCGCCGTCGAAGAAGACTTCGTTGAACTTGCTTTCACCGTCCATCTGCGTCAGCGGGCGCACCGTGACGCCCGGGATTTCCATCGGCACGACGAACATCGACAAGCCACGGTGCTTGTCCGGGCCGGTGCGGGCGAGCAGCAGCCCGAAGCGGGCCGAGGCAGCCGCCGAACTCCACACCTTCTGGCCATCGATCCGCCAACCAGTCGCGGTGCGCTCGGCGCGGGTGCGCACGCCGGCCAGGTCGGATCCGGCGCCGGGCTCGGAGAAGAGCTGACACCAGACGTCGCCGCCCAGCCTGATCGGCTCCAGGTAACGATCCTTCTGCTGCGGGCTGCCGAACTTGATCAGCACCGGGCCGACCAGGTCGGCGCCGGTGATGTTCAGCTGACGCGGCACGTCGGCTCGTGCGCACTCCTCGGCGAAGACCGCCTGGTACGCCACGGTCGCTGCGGCGCCGCCGAATTCGCGCGGCCAATGCAGGCAGGCGTAGCCGTGGTCAGCGAGGTAGCGGTGCCAGATCCGGCCGGGTTCGACGTCGGCCGCGGTGGGGGTGGGCCCGTAGTTCCGTAGCCCGGCCGGCTTCGGTGCGCTGTCCAGGAACGAGCGGATTTCCGCGCGCAGCGCGTCGACATCAGCTACGACATCAGGGGAAGCCGACACCGGTCACTCCTTGACGTAGGACGGGTGCAGCGGCACGGATGGCTCCTAAGGACGAATGCAATATGGGGGTCGAAATATAAAAACATTTAGTTATATCGAGGTGAGTCTAGTCGCCCGCATGAAAGGCGGGCAAGGCAACTTCTACCGGCCTTGTCGCGGCCGCCTACAGCAGCTTGGCCAGCGCCGACAACCGGTCCCAATGTTGGCCCGGAGCGCCGAAGACGACCTCGTCGGTGCGGGCGCGGCGGAAGTACAGGTGCGCGGAATCCTCCCAGGTGAAGCCGATGCCGCCGTGAATCTGGACGTTCGCCTTCGCGGCGCTGCGCAGCGCCTCTGAGCACACCGCCTTGGCCATGCTCGCGCGCCAGTCCGCTTCGCCGGCGGCCGCAGCATCCGGATCGTCGAGAGCCTCCAAGGCCGCCTGCGATGCCGACCGCGCCCACTCGAGATCGACCAGCATGTCGGCGCACTTGTGCTTGATGGCCTGAAAGCTGCCGATCCGCCGTCCGAACTGCTCGCGGGTGCGGGCGTAGTCGGTGGCGATCTCGAGCACTCGTTCGCACGCGCCGACCTGTTCGGCCGACAGCACCGCCAGCGCCACGTCGACATTGCGGTCGACGACGTCACCGAGGGGGCCGTCGCCGGACAGTCGCACCGCAGGCGCTGAGCTCAGCGTGATGGTGGCCATCGGCCTGGTGCCATCGAGTACGCGTTCGGCCTCGGCGACCACGCCGTCGACGGTCCGGTCGAGCAGGAACACCGCCGGTTCGCCGTCGTCTGCGACGGCGACCACGACCAGGTCGTCCGCGGCGTTACCGCCCAGCACGTGGCGCACCGTACCGTTGATGTGCCAGCCGTCCCCAGTGCGCGCGGCGCTCAGCGTCACCGCGGACCGGCGCCACAACCCGCCGTCGCCGGTGAGAGCTGCCGTGGCGGTGCGGCGACCTTCGATGAGCCCCTTGAGTCGCTTGTCAGCATCGGGGTCGCGCTCGGTCAAGTCGAGCAGCAGCCCGGTGGCAAGCACCGTGGAACTGACGAACGGCACCGGGGCCAGCGCGCGGCCGAGCTCGTGGGCCACCACCCCCAGCGCGGACGCGCCGTAACCAGCACCGCCGAGGTGCTCGGGCAGTGCGATGGCGGCCACCCCCACCTGGTTGCACAGCACGTCCCAGAGTGCCGTGTCGAAGCCGGAATGCCCGTCTCCGCCAAGGTTTCCCTCGCTATACGCGATCGCGCGTACCCGCTGCTCGGGTGCCAGTCGCTCACAGGCGGACCGCACGGATTGCGCGAGTTCCTGACGTTCGTCAGCGGACAACGATGTCAACGGGTTCCTCCTGCGATCAGGCGGGCCAGCTCGGACTTGGCGACCTTGCCGAGTCCCGTCAGCGGGAACTCGTCGACAAGGACGAGTCGCTCGGGCCACTTCTGCTTCATCAGCCCACGTTCGTCGAGGAACGTGCACAGCTCGTCGAGGGTGACGTCGCGGTGGCGAGACGAGCGTCGCACCACCGCGCACACCAGCTCACCGCGCAGCTCGTCGGGCTGGCCCAGCACGGCGATCTCGTCGACCAGGGGATGGGCCAGCAATTCGTTCTCGAGCTCGTCGGGTGCCACGTTCTCGCCCTTGCGGATGATCAGATCCTTGGTGCGGCCGGTGACGACGATGCGCCCGTCTGGACGGAGGTGGCCACGGTCGCCGCTGCGGAACCATCCGTCCGCGGTGAGCGCGTCGGCCCATTGCTCGCGCTGCAAATATCCCGGGGTCAGGTTGCCGCCGCGCAGCTCGATCTCGCCGCCGGCGCCGATGCGCACCTGTGATCCGGGGATCGGTCGGCCCGCACTGTTGGCGAGTTGTTCGGCGCTGTCGGTGAATTCGCTGACACAGATCATCGGGGCTTCGGTCATGCCGTAGGCGTGCACGACCGGCACCCGCAGGTGTTCTCGCACTTGCCGGTGTACCTCGGGCGGGCAGGGAGCGCCCCCGCCGATCAGCATCCGCAATGATGGCATCAGCAATTCGCTTCTCGGCGAGGCCATTTGGGCGGCAACCAGCATCTGGTAGAAAGCGGTGCTCGCCCCGGTGACCGTCACCTCGTGCTCGGCGAGCAGCCCGGGAAGGTGCTCCGCGCTGACCTTCGGTACCAGCAGCACCGGAAAGTCGCCGAGCAGCGCGGTGGCCAGATAGACCATGCCGCCGACGTGCGCGATGGGGAAGGCGATCGTGCCGACTTCCCTGGGATGGCTGCCTACCCCGAGATGGGCGACATAACCGCGCGCCGCGCTGAGCAGGGTGGCATCACTGTGACGCACACCCTTGGGTCGGCCGGTGGTGCCGGAGGTGAAATACACCCAGCTCGGATCCGTCGAGGACGGCGGTCCGTCGGAACATGTTGGGGCCGTTGCATTCTCGAGTCGGGAGATGAGGTCGCCCGGCACCGTCACAATGGGCGTGTCCGGTGTGGCGTTCGCGGCCGTCGACTCGTCGACCAGAAGCATGTCGATACCCGCGACCTCAGCCGCGGCGCGCACTTCGCGGAGTCGGTACAAGTGCAGCAGCGGGGCCTGGATGACGGGCATGCGGGCCAGCGCCAGCATCACGAGCGCCGCGTTGACGTGCGAGGGCAGCTGCCAGGCGACCGTCATGCCCGGTCTCACTCCGGCATCCCACAGCCAACCCGCGGTGGCGCAGGACAGCGTGGCGACGTCGGCCACGGTCAACGTCTCGCCCGTGACGTCGCGCAACAACGGCCGGTCCGGCCTGCCGGCGGCGCACCCGTCCAGCAGTGCGGCGACGGTGCCAGCAGTCACCGCGCACCTCCCGTCCGGCCCACTATGCTCTAAACATTTAACCAATTCGGTGGTCGCCGCTCCAACTTTTCGGCATTAGCGATCGAAGCGGCCGGGGTGGGCCGTCGGAGCCGAGCGAATGAGAGGCCGGTCAGCTCACGCGCTGTCCCGGTGTGAACCTGACCCGCAGTTCGCGCACCGCGTAGACCTCACCGGCGTCCTCGAACAGCTTGGGCTCCTCGGCCAATTCGAAGTCCGGCATCCGCTTGAGAACCTGGGCCGTCATCACCTCGAACATCATCTTCGCGTAGTGGGACCCAAGGCAGCGGTGCATGCCGACGCCGAAGGCCATCTGCTTCTTGGCATTCGGACGCGACAGATCCAGTGTGTCGGGGTCGGAGAAGATCTGCGGGTCGCGGTTGGCCGCCGCCCACATCAAAATCGCCCGGTCGCCCTTGCACAACGACTGCCCGTGGAATTCGGCGTCCCGCGAAACGGTGCGCGCCAGGCCAAGGGTCGGCGTGTACAACCGCAGCAGCTCGTCGGTGCCCTTCTTGATCAAGCTCGGATCGTCGATGAACTGCTGACGCAGATCCTTGTCCTTGCACAGTCGCAGTAGCACGTTGCCGGTGAACCCGCTGGTGGTGTCCATGCCGCCGAGCATCATCAGCACCGTGTACATGGTGATCTGACCATCGTCGAGCGGCTTGTCGTGCAGCGTGCCGCGCAGGATGTCGCTGAAGAGTTCGTCGCCGAGTCCCTGCTCCCGCCGCTCCTGCAGGTGCTTGACGATTTCGCCGAACATCTCCATGCCGGCCATGCCGGCCTTCTCCGGATCGTGGGCACGATCATGCACCGTGCTGTGCACCCAGCCGACCCAGTCCAGGTAGCGCGATTCGTCGAAGTTCAACAACCGCAGGATCAGCCGGGCCGGAAGGGGAGTGGTCAGCTCGCCGACCAGGTCGCACTCCCCGCGCTCGATGAATGCGTCGATCGCCTCGTTGGTCATCTCGATCGCGCCCTCGCGGAATCGCTCGGCGGAGCCGGGTGAGAACCGCTTGAGCGTGACATCGCGCAGTTGCTGGGTCTCGGGTGGGTCCGACTCGATCGGCAGGATCTGCAGCGGCAGCTCGCTCGCCGGAACGCCAACGGACGGGAAGGAGTTGAACAGGGCGTCGTCGCGGGCCGCGTCGAATACCGAGGCGTAGTCGACCAGCGCCCAGAATCCGTCGTAGTGGTCGGAATGCGCTACCGGGCAACCGGATTCGCGCATCTCACGGAATTTGCCGTACGGGTTTTCGCGGAACTCCGGCGAGTGGTGGTCGAGGTCCACCTCGGCGCGGCGCTGTGCTTCGGCCTGGGTGTCCGTCATGGGCAATGCTCCCTTTCGTTGGGTTACTTGGAGAGGATGGCGACGGCTGCGGTTCCGGGCGCCCCGTAGAGCTGGGCCAGCGCGACCCGCGGATCGTTCGGCACCTGCCGGTCGCCTGCGGCGCCGCGTAGTTGCTGCACCAGTTCGTAGACCTGGCGAAGCCCGGATGCGCCGACCGGTTCGCCGTTTGCCAGTAGGCCGCCGTCGGTGTTGACCGGCAGCCGCCCGCCGATCTTGGTGGCGCCGTCGGCCAGCAGTGCTTCCTGTTCGCCGTCCTTGCAGAGTCCCGTTTCGGCCAGGTGAATGATCTCGGACCCGGAGTCGGTGTCCTGCAGTTGAGCGACGTCGACGTCCTCGGGGCCGATGCCGGCCGACTCGTAGGCGGCGCGGGCTGCCTCGGCGGTGGTGCCCGGCACGATCGGCAGCTCGATCGAGGTGCGCAGCAGCTCGTAGGCGCCGTCGCGGCGGCTGCGCAGCGCGGTCGAGCGCAGGTAGATCGGAGTGTCGGTGTACTGCTTGGCTTTGTCGGCCCGGCACACCACCACGGCGGCGGCTCCCTCGTTGGGGCTGCAGTACATGTATTGGCGCAGTGGAGCATTCACGATCGGAGAGCTCAGGATCGCCTCGATGCTCATCGGCTTGCGCCGCCAGGCGTGCGGGGCCAGCGCACCGTTGTCGAAGTTCTTGGCCGCCACCCGGGCCAGGGTCTCCTCGGTGATGCCGTGATCGTGCATGTAGCGCATGATCTTGGTGCCGAAGTAGTGAGTGGTCAGGAACATGCCCTGGTCGCCGTACCACTGCGGCAACCCCGACACCGACGGGTCGGCGCCGAAGGCGCCGCGCGGGTGCTTGTCCAGTCCGACGCCCACCGCGATGTCGGCCTCGCCAAGTTGCACGTCGCGGGATGCCAGAGTCAGCAGCGAGTTACCTGTTGCGCAGCCGCTCAGGGTGGCCCGCGCCGGGACTCCGGTCATTCCGGCCAGGCCGGTGACCGCCTCCGGATTGGAGACTTCGAGGCTGCCTGCGTAAAGGCTGCCGACGTCCGACCACTGCACCCCGGCATCGCGCAGAGCCCTGCTGATCGCCACGGCACCCATCTCCAGCGCCGACCGGTCTTCGTAGCGCCCGAAAGGATGAAGTCCGACACCGATGATGGCGATTTCGGGCGTGCTGCTCATTACGTTCCCTTCAGCAAGCGGCACTGTCTGACCCGTCGGCGACAGGGGTGCGCGTTGACTTAGACGCCACTAAGCATATAACTATATATCTGATTCGTCGGCTCGGGTCTAGAATCAGATCGCTTCCCCGGGGGACGGCGCCGGGGAACCAATTCGCAGGTGAAGGCTGAGGGGCTGTGAGTATTTCGTTGCTTCTGGAAATGGCAACGTCGGCTGATCCCGGCCGGGTTGCCGTGGTAGACGGCGACATTCGGTTGACCGCCGCCGATCTCAGCGAGCTGGCCGACGGCGGCGCGGGCGTGATCACCGCTTCGCGGGCTTCCCACGTGGTCTATGTGGGCGCCGGGGGAGCGATGCTGCCGCTACTGCTGTTCTCGTCGGCGCGCGCGAACGCGGCGTTCACGCCGCTGAACTACCGGCTGAGCGCGGACGGGCTGCGACAGCTCATCGATCGGCTACCCGATCCGCTGATCGTGGTCGACGTCGAGTACCGCGACGTCGTGCCCGGTTCCGCCCGGGTGATGGGCTCCGACGAGTTCGTCGAAGCCGCGCGATCCACCGAGCCGGTTGTGTCGTTCGCCGATCCCGACGACGTGGCGGTGGTGTTGTTCACCTCAGGTACTACGTCGCGGCCCAAAGCCGTTGAGCTGACGCACAATAACCTGACCAGCTACGTCACCGGCACCGTCGAGTTCGGATCCGCCGACCCCGCCGACGCCGCACTGGTGTGCGTCCCGCCCTATCACATCGCGGGGGTCGGAGCCGCATTGTCGAACCTGTACGCCGGACGGGCGATCGTGTACCTGCGCCGGTTCGAGCCGCACGGATGGGTTCGGCTGGTCGGCGAGGAGCGGGTCACCACCGCGACGGTTGTGCCGACCATGCTGTCGCGCATCGTCGCGGTCCTTGAGGAGCAGTCCGCCACGCTTCCGACGCTGCGCAACTTCGCCTACGGCGGATCGAAGGTGCCCCGGCCGCTGGTTCGAAGGGCACTCGACCTGCTACCGGAGGTCGGCTTCGTCAACGCCTATGGGTTGACCGAGACCAGCTCGACCATCGCAGTGCTCACCCCCGACGACCATCGGATGGCCCACCAGGCGCGGGACGACGCGGCCGGCCGCCGGCTGACTTCAGTGGGGCGGCCGGTGCCCGGCATCGAGGTGCAGATCCGCGCGGAGGACGGCACCGTGCTCGGGCCGGGCGCCGCTGGTGAGCTGTTCGTGCGAGGCCCCCAGGTGTCGGGCCGTTACGCCGAGATCGGTTCGGTGCTCGACGCGCAGGGCTGGTTCCCGACCAGAGACGTCGCGACGCTGGATGAGGACGGCTACCTCTTCATCGGCGGGCGATCCGACGACACCATCATCCGGGGCGGTGAGAACATCGCCCCCTCGGAAATCGAGGACGTGCTCGTCGAGCACCCCGAGGTCCGCGAGGTCGTCGTCGTCGGACTGGATGACGCCGAGTGGGGTCAGATCATCGTGGCGGTGATCGTGCCCGAGGCCGGTGCCGCGCCGACATCCGAGCAGCTGCGCGAGTTCGCCCGCGGCAAACTACGCGGGTCGCGTACGCCGGACCGCATCGTGTTCCGAGCGGAGCTGCCGACCACACCGACCGGCAAGGTGCTGCGCCGGGAGATCCTCGACGACCTCACGCCGGCGGCTGCTAACCACTGAACCCTTCCCTCGAGAAAGCAAGGAGTCCGACATGATCAAGAACGGCACGCGTCTGCAGAGCCAGGTGTGTGACACCCAGGTGATCGTCGTCAAAGCCGCTGAGAGCCTCGACGATCTGCGTTGCGGAGGCCGGCCGATGCTGCCGCTGGACGCCGAGCGGCCCGCCGACGCCACGCCCGACCCGGCCTTCGCCGACGGCAGCACGATGGGCAAGCGCTACGTCGACGACGGCGGCGCCGAGGTGCTGGTCACCAAGGCCGGCGCCGCCTCACTCAGCATCGGCGCGACACCGATGGTGCTCAAGGAGGCCAAGCCGCTGCCGGCCAGCGACTGATGGCCGACGGCACAGTTCAGTGCAGTCGGCCTTCGACGAACACGCTCTCCGGAATGGCGGCATCGAGGCCGGCCGGGACGGCCCGGTTACTGGCGGCCATCAGGTCGTCTGCGTTTGTCGCGACGGTGACGGTCCAGCCATGGGCTTGCAACCAGTCGCGGACCTCGGTGCGTTCCTCCTCATAGAGCAGGTTGCCGGACTCGGTGATGTCTTTGCCGCCCAGCTTGACTGCGACGTTCCGATACAGTTCGGTCTGCTCTTTGCGGCGCGCGGAGCTGTCCGCGCTGAAGAACTCGTTGGTGAATGCTTCGACCGCGACCCGGCTCCCGGGAGCGCTGAGCGACTGGATCCGGTCGAACAACAGGTCCTGGGCGTCGGCGGTTAAATACGGCAACAGCCCCTCGGCTGACCACGCGGTGGGGACCGATGCGTCGAACCCGGCCTGCACCAGCCCCGTCGGCCAGTCCAGACGCAGATCGATGCCGACGCTGACGTGGGAAGCGACCGAGCTGACGCCATGGGATTCCAGCGTGCCGGTCTTGAAAGCCAACACCTTGGGCTGGTCGATCTCGTAAACCACACATCCTGCCGGCCAGGCGAGCCGCCAGGCACGCGAGTCCAGACCGGCCGCCAGGATCACGACCTGCCGGATGCCATCGCGGGTCGCGGCGAGGAAGTACTCGTCGAAGAACTTCGTCCGGCACGCGGTGTAGCCCAGCATTGCCTGCATCCGGTCCTCGAATTGCGGGTCGAGCTCGACGAGTTCGGCCGGCAATTCATCGTCCAGATAAACCCGCCAGATGCCGTCGCCGGCCGCGTCGAGGAACAGTTTCGCGTACGGATCGCTGATCAGGGGATCGGCGCTTTGGGTCTCTTTCGCCCGCCCGCCGGCAACCCCTAACGCGGTCGCGCCGACGCTCTCATTGATGTCCCACGTGTCATCGTCAGTTCTGGCCATCGGAATCCCTCGCTGGTCTCGGTGCAAGAAGCGGAGCGCACCTCGCCTTTGTAGCACTTGGTCAAGTGTGGATTTCGGGGGCGGGAAATGGGACGCCTGCGGCATCGCACCACCGACTGAGCATCTTAAGCATGGCGTCAGGGTTGTAGATGTCCTCCTCACGTGACCATTGGTTGTTACCCGCATACTCAAGGAGGGTCCACGACGGCACCGAATACGGCCCGTTCCCGTCGACGTCGGGCATATCGTTGCCGACGGCGAACACGACGAGTCCGTCTTCCTCGTTGAAGGTTCGCCATTGCACGGGGAACCTCATTTGCGGCCACGCGGTCATGGCCGGGATCAGCCACTGCTTGATCTCGTCGCGCCCGTGGTAGGTGCCCAAGAAGTGTGATGAACAGCCGAATTCAGCAGGTCCGCTCGATCAGGCTGTTCGAGATCTATAACTACGGCCCGTGGAACAACCCGCAGCTGGGCCTTTACGGTTTCGGCCAGCCCGATACTTCCTCCTCGATGATTCTGCTGCCCGGTGTGACGGCCAGCATCTGGGGACCCTCCGTCGCCATGCTCGCCGACGCGATAGGCGTGACACTCGACAACATCGACGAGGCGCACCACGTCATCCACGCCGACGAGGATTTCGAGATCGCCTCGGGCCGCATCGCCAAGGGCACCGTGTCGGGCATGTCCTTCGAGATCCGGGGGATGGTCGACGGTGAGGCACGCATCGTGATCGAGCACATCACCAAACTGCGCCGGGAGGACTTCCCCGAGCACGGCCTTGACGACTGCTATCGGGTGGTCATCGACGGTGAGCCCAACATCAAGGTGGACATGTCGCTCACCTCAGACTTCGGCGACAGCACCCATGCCGGCTACATCGTCGCCGTCACGCCGGTCATCAACGCCATTCCCACGGTCTGCGCCGCGCCTCCCGGGGTGCTTACCTACCTAGACCTGCCGCCGCACGGTGCACGCGGTCTACTCTGACGTCAGTCCCGTTTGATCGCGGGTCGACGGTGTCAGGTGAAGGAGCCGGCGGCGCTGATCGTGGGCAGATCCAGAAACGAGCAGACGCCGGGCGGAGCGGTACACACGATGGGGATCGAGTTCACGACTCGCGCTGCTGTGGCTACGCAACCCGCCGTGGTCGGGTCGTCCTCGTCGAAAATGACTTCGGCAGTGAACGACGGTGTGCCCTCGACGATCACCCGGAAACCGCCCGAACCGACCGACGGCCAGTGCGGCGCCACGTTGGGATGGATCCGGGTGATGTGTTCGACGGCGATTCTGGTTTCCGTGCCGACAATGCCGAGTAGCTCGAAGCGGTATCCGGCCACGGTGCCCTTGCCTATGGGTCCCATCGGAACCTCGAAGTCCTCGTCGGCAGCGGCGAGGTCGACGACGGCCGTGAGATCGTCGAGTGTCACGCCGAGGGCGTCGGCGAGCAGAAGCACAGGGCCGCCCATGCCTGCCGCGAGGATGTGTCCGGCGAACGCGTCGCCATAGCTCGGGTCGCACGGCGCCCCCCAGATCCCGCCCTGCGATACGTGGTAGTTGGGCTGGTCGTATGTTGCGTAGCTGAGGGACTCCTGGGCTCGGATCGACCTGACGTTGCGGGAAATGCTGCTCAGGCTCAGTGCCAGCGCATCGCACATGAAGCCCGGTTCGATGCCGGTGCCGAAGAACGTGGTCCCGCCTGACTCACCCGCCTGGCGCAGGCGTTCGTAGACATCATCGCCGAATGCCCGCGGGTTGGTCAGCCCGGAGATGCCGGTGGCCACGACGTTCTTACCGCTGGCCAACAGTCGGCACATCGTGTCGACGCTTTCCCATCCGTCGGTGCCGGGCTTTTTGGGAGATCCGGTGGGCTCTGCCGCCATGTACACAACGCAGTCGGCGTCCAACGCGACGAGATCATCGACGTCATGCGTAGCGTTCGGGCCGCCCGTCGCCAACCCGGCCAGCTCGCCGGCGGTGCGCCCGACATTCTGCTCTCGCTTCACCCACACCCCGACCACGTCGAAAGCCGGATCCTCGAGCAGGAAGCGCAACGTGTGCGCCCCGGTGTTGCCCGTCCCCCATTGGATGACTCGGTGTGCCCGGGCGGCTGTTCCTCGTCCACTGGTCACGAAACGTCACGACCCGGCGGCGGTGGTGTCCGGGGCATCGAACATCTTGGTGAGGTCGAGCTGGCCGGACTGCACGGCGCCGAAGAATCCACCGTCGGTAACCAATGCTTCGCCGTTGATGTAGCTCGATCGTGGGCTGTTGAGGAAGATCAGCGGCCACGCCTGTTCCTCGGCGGTCGAGCGACGCCGGATCGGGCCGACGAAGGCGTCGATGATGTTCTGTCCGGCGAACTCCACGAAGTGAGGCAGCATGGCGGTGTCCGTCGGCCCGGGATTGATGCAGTTGAGCCGGATGCCGTCGGCGATCAGGGTCGCGGCTCGAGACGCGACCCAGGCGTTGATCGCCTTTTTGGAAAACGGATAGGCGCCGACCGCTCCCATCTCGTCATTGGCCTCACACCACCGCTTGCCCTCGTCGAATCCGTCGGTGGACACCAGTTCCATCAGCTGCTCCAACTCCAGCTGCCACCCCATGGCGGCGTTGGAGGCGACCACCGCTATGGCGCCACCGGCCGGAATCTTGGGCAGGACCAGGTTCACCAGATGCCGTGCCCCCACGAAGTTGACCAGCATCACGTCCAGTCCGGAGAACGGCGGCCCGGGCAGGCCGGCACAGCCGAAATAGCCGTCGATGGGTCTTTCGATGGACTCGGCCGCACGCTCGATTGATGCGCGGTCGCGCAGGTCGACCTCCAGCACCCGATCGACTGACACCTCAGTCGGCCGGACATCCAGCGCCGTGACCTGTGCTCCCAGTTTCGTCAGGATCGTCGCCGTCGCGGCGCCCATTCCGGACGCGGCGCCGGTGACCACCACATGGCGTCCCGCATATCCCAGTGCGTCGTCCATGCGTCCTCCCACAGAAGTTTGGCTACTTCGAAAATCATCTCTGCCCCTGAGAAGATACGTCATGTGTGCAAAAAGAACATAGTGTTCTCTTCAAAAGAAGCGGCTGTTAGCGTCAGGTGTGAAGGGCCGCTATCGAGCGGAGTCCTGGAGACGGAGGTATGCGCCGTGAGTGACCGGTGGGATTACGACAAGATGTTCATCGACGGCGCCTGGACGGCCGACGACACAGTCGGGGTCATCGAGGTCATCGACCCGGCCACCGAGGAGGTCATCGGCTCGGTTCCCGATGCGGGCCTCAAGGCCACCCATGCCGCCATCGTGGCGGCGAGACGGGCCTTCGATGACGGGCCCTGGCCGCGGACGTCGCCGCGGGAACGCGCCGCGGTGTTACGCCGGTTCGCCGCCATCCTCGATGAGCGCCACGATCTGCTCAAAAAGCTGGTGATGGCCGAGTCTGGATCGGTCGGCTTCCTCGCCGACATCATTCAGGTCCGCGGCACCATCGACATCGCCGAATGGATTTCCGAGGCAATGGAACTCGCGGTGCGCTGGACCGAAGTGTCACCGCCCGCGGGGGGCCCGACCGGGATGGCCGGGCACGCCGTCGTGCGGGAGCCGGTCGGTGTGGTGGCCGCGATTACCCCGTTCAACTTCCCGTTCTTCCTCAACATCGTGAAGGTCCTCCCGGCTTTGGCGGCCGGCTGCACTGTCGTGCTCAAGCCACACCAGTGGACGCCCCTGGATGCTTTCGAGATCGCCAAAGCAGCTCATGATGCCGAGCTTCCCCCCGGCGTGCTCAACGTGATCGCCGGCGGGCCAGAAGTCGGCGAGGAGATGACCACGAACCCGCTGGTCGACATGGTGACGTTCACCGGCTCCACCGCGACCGGGCGGGCCATCATGGCGGCCTCGGCGCCCACGGTCAAACGCCTCCAGCTCGAGCTCGGCGGCAAAAGCGCTTCGATCGTGTTGGACGACGTCCCCGAAGATCACGTCGCCAACATGGGAATCATCACCTCGATGATCCATGCCGGGCAGGGCTGCGCCATCCACACCAGAATGTTGCTACCGGAGCACCTGCTCGACGCGTACGTCGACGGAGCCAAGAAGTCGGCTTCGTCGCTCAAAGTCGGCGACCCCCGGGAGCCCGACACTCTGATCGGCCCGTTGATCCGCGAACAGCAACGAGCCCGGGTAGAGGGGTACGTGCGGTCCGGCCTCGATGAAGGCGCCGAGCTGGTCTTCGGCGGCAAACGCCCCGCCCACCTGGCCAAGGGTTTCTTCTACGAGCCGACGCTATTCATCAACGCCAGCAACGACATGCGGATTTCCTTGGAGGAAATCTTTGGTCCGGTCCTCACCGTGATCACCTACAAGACCGAAGCCGAAGCGATTCGCATCGCCAACGATTCGATCTACGGACTCGGTGGCGGCGTCATCGCCGGCAATACCGCGCGCGGCTTCAACGTCGCCCGCCAGATCCGCGCCGGAAACGTCTCGGTGCAGACCGTTGGTTCGCCCACCACTAACGCCGAGGCTCTTGGCAACTCCGGCCCTGGCTGGTCGGCGGATCAGCCCAGCGGTGTGGGCATCACCGGTGTCTTCGGCGGATTCAAGCAGAGTGGAGTCGGCCGGGAATGGGGCCACCACGGAATTGAGGAGTTCACCGAACTCAAGTCCATTGCCTGGAGTTGAGGCGGCTGTCGCGCTATTGATAGACGAGCTGGCTTAGCTTTAGCGTGTTAGCCTCGTCAGACGGCACCTATGCGTTTCATACTGGTAGAACGCCATGGGCGCCATGCAAGCATTCACTGGAACACCAGCCGAGGTGCTAGGGAGGCACATGAAGGTCCAATTGCGGTCGTATGTCGCCGAGAGGACCTGCGCTCTGCCGGTGAACGAGAACCACGTTGTTATTGACGGGCATCGTGACTGAACAGCTGGGCATCTCTGGTGGCTTCACCTATCAACACGATGGGTTGACATTGGCCTACACGCTGGTCGGCGACGGACCGCAGCCGATTCTGTTCGTCCACGGTGCGACCGCTACCGGCGAGTTCGAGTGGGCTCGCCTGGCTGCGGCCCTCGGGCCAGGTTATCGCTGCATCTTGCCTGATCTTCGCGGCCACGGCCGGTCGGAGTTCCAGCCGACGGCAACGACGGGCGACGATGTCCGCTCGGACCTGCGCTATCTGATTGACCACCTGGACCTGGGCCGCCCGCATGTGGTGGGTTTCTCCTACGGCGCTGAGATTGCGCTGACGTTGGAGCTGGAGAATCCCGGAACGGCACGATCCCTGGTGCTCATCTCCCCGGGGACCGGACGTCCCAGCGACTACCGCGCTCCGCGGCTGGAGCATCTGTACCGGAGTTGGCCCTTTGCGCTGCGACGCCTGCACGAGGCCACCCATGGGCCCGAGCACTGGCGCGACCTGGTCACGGCGCTGCACCAGGACAGCCTGGCCTGGCCTGAGTTGACCGATGACACGCTGGCCGGCGTCGCGTGCCCGACCCTGTTGATGGCAGGCGAGCGGGACGAGTCGACACGTCGGCAACAGGGTCGACGGTTCGCGCACGTCAATCCGCGGGCCCGGTTTGTCGAGATCGCGGGCGCGGCGCATTCGGCACACCAGAAGTGCCCAGATACGGTCGGGGAAGTCATCGGTGACTTCCTTGCCGAAGTCGACTTGGAGAGAGCGGAGCGTCATGGCGCGGTCAACTGAGCTGAAGGCGAAGAAGAATCACGAGCCGGCGGAACCGCAAGTACCGAGTTGGCAGCGGGACAGTGTCGACCGGTCGCTGCGCAATGCCCGCGCGCGTGCCCAGGCCCGCAGCGACCGCTTCGTCTCGGCTGCGATAGAGCTGCTAGGGGAGCGCGACGAAAGCGACTTCACCATTCAGGACGTCGTCGACAAATCGAACATGTCCCAGCGCACCTTCTACACCTTCTTCGACGGCAAAGACAGCCTGCTGTTGGCGGTGTACGAGACGATTTTGCGGACCACGGCGATGCCGATGATGCGGGAGCGGTG
Source organism: Mycobacterium sp. (assembly GCF_036490025.1). GTDB lineage: Bacteria > Actinomycetota > Actinomycetes > Mycobacteriales > Mycobacteriaceae > Mycobacterium. The sequence goes on from NZ_DASXEP010000050.1 coordinate 18,093, forward strand.
TGAAGGCATCGCCGATCCCGTGCTGAGGCTGCGGACCTTGATGGAGGCACTGTCCGAAATCACCGCGATGCCGGCCCGACTGGCGCGCGGGCTCAGTGTGCTGCACCTGCGGCTCGCCGAGTCCCGCCCCAATGACCTCGCTTACGCCCTGGAACCGCTGCATTCCTTCATCGTTGAGCTGCTCGAAGCGGTTGCCGAGGCAGGCCTGCTCCGGGACGACGTCCCGCTTGCCACCCAGGCCGCGCTGCTTCAGGAACTGCTGTTGGCGACGTCGCACTCGGCGGTGTTGTCCGGCGGGCGGACGACCAGTCTCGATGACCTGTGGGCGTTCTGCTCGGCGGCCATCCTGCGCACCACGACCTGACGCCGCGGCGGCTTGCCTCAGGTCACCGCACCAATGACTTTGAGGTCGATCAGTTCGTCGTCGGACTTGCCGAGCGCTCGCAGAATGTCGTCGGTGTGCTCAGCGAATTGCGGTGCCCGCGTGATCTGTATCGGCTTCTCGTCAAACTGGACCGGATTGGCGACCAGTTCCCGCGCAGTGCCCGCACTGTCGAGCACTTCGACGATCAGCCCGTTGGCCCGCAGAGCGGCGTCCTGGCCCACTTCCCACGGATCCTGCGCGATAGCCCACTGGCCTTCCATTCCGGCGAACCGGGTGACCCATTCGGTGAGAGGCCGCGCGGCAAGCACCTCCTGCACGATCTCGGCCGCTACCGTCGCATTGCCCATCAGCGCCTCGGCGGTGGCGAATCGCTCGTCGGTGATGAGGTCCTCACGATCGATGTGCCGGCAGAACTCCGGCCAGTACCGCGCCGACTGCAGCATGGCCAGGACGAGCCAACGGTTATCGGCGGTCCGGTAATTGCCGACCAGCGGGTTCGTCGGAGCCGAGTTGCCGGCCGCGCGGGGCGCCGGCGGGCCGCCTTCGAGAAGTGCGAAACCCACCGGGAGCGCGTTGGCCCAGGCGCCCACCCCGAGCAAGGACACGTCGATGACGGACGCCTCACCGGTGCGCTGCCGCGCGAACAGGGCGGCGGCGATGCCCCCGGCGATGGTCATTCCGCCCAGCGAATCACCGTAGGCGCCGGCAGGCATCTTGCACAGGCCGTCGTAGTCCACCGGGGTGGTCCCCAGCGCGCTGCCGCCTCGAGCCCAGAAGGCGGTGCTGTCATAACCGCCTTTCTCGCTGTCCGGGCCGGTGGCGCCGAAGCCGGATCCGCGGACGTAGATGATGTCCGGGTTGATCTTGCGCACGTCGTCGAGTTCGATGCCCAGCCGCCGGCGCGCCGCAGGCAGAAAGTTGGTCAGAAACACGTCGCTGGTGCGGATCAGTTCGTGCAGGATCTCCAGCGCTTCGGGCCGCTCCAGCGCAAGGCCCACGCTGCGCTTGCCCCGATTGGGGTGTTCCATCAAGGGTGCAAAAGACCCGGTGCCGACCGGCATGCCCATCAGGGCGCTGAGGCCACGCTGGGCGTCGCCCTTTTCGGCGTGTTCAACCTTGATGACGTCGGCGCCCCAGTCGGCTAACACCGCACCCGCTGCCGGGACGAAGGTGAACTGTGCCACCTCCAGCACCCGCACGCCATCCATCGGTCGAATCACTGTGTCTCCTTTGCGGTTTCGGTGGCGGATCAGCTGCTGGCCGGGCGGACATGCACCACGTCCATCATCAATTCACGGGGCCGGGTGATGACGTCGTGCAGCACCTCGGCGACGGCGGCGGAGGTGAGGAGCTGGGTCCCACTCATCCGGGTCAGGTAGCCGTCGGCTTCCCATAGCGGCCAGGCCTTTTCGAGGTCGCCCGGGCCGAAGTTCTCGTCGATTCCGGTGTCTCCGACCGCGCCGAGAATGACCAGGGTTACCCGGATTCCCTCTCGTCGCAGCTCCTTGCTCATGGCTCCGGTGAAACCGTTGAGGCCACGTTTGGTGGCGGCGTAGAGGGTCATCATCGGCATGTCGTCCAGGGTGATCTCCGAGGAGATGTTCATGATGTCGCCGCCGCCGGCCGCGCGCAGCAGCGGGATGGCCGCACGCGTCGTGTAGATGGGGGCGATCAGGTTGGTGTTGACCGTGACGGCGATGTCGTCGTCGCTGGCTTCTTCGATCAGCCGAATCCGGCTGGCACCCGCGGAGTTGATCAGGACGTCGATGCGGCCGAACTCCGCGGCGATTTGATCGAACGCGGCGTGCACGTCGTGGCTGCTGGTGACATCAGTGACGATCGGGACGGCGGTGGGCCCGATGATCTCCACAACCTCGTCGAGCAGCAATTTGCGCCGGGCCAGCAGCACTACCGTCGCGCCGTCCTGCGCGAGACGAATCGCGGTGGCCCGGCCGACACCTCTCGATGCGCCGGAGACCACGGCGACTCGGCCCTCCATGCTCTGCGACATCAAGCTCCTTGTGTTGCCGGCTCCGGCCCTATCGGAATACGCGGATACGAGTGCATCTGCAATGCACCTGTTCCTTGCAATAGACGCAGATATGGTTCTACCATGACGCGTACGTGATAGTCATCACCTGGCCCGAGAAACTCGCGTCCGGCAATAATGCAGAAGGAGTCGGTTGTGGTCACAGGTGTCACCGGCAAAGAGGCGAAGGACTGGGCGTCCGAGCACCTGTGGGGCAACTGCAGTTCGCTGTACACCCCGTTCTGCGGTCTCGACGGCGACGAAATCGACTACGAAGGGTTGCGCGCATTGGTGCGGCACTGCCTGGTCGAGCTTGACCAGGACGGTATCTGGCTGACCGGCGGCATCGCCGAGTTCTGGTCACTGACCACCGACGAACTCAAGGAAGTAGCTCGGGTTGCCATCGAGGAGGCCCGACGGGTCAGACCCGGCGCGTTGGTGCAGGTGATGTCGAGCACCGACACGGCTAAGCAGGCCGTCGAGCTCACGCTGAACGCCCAAGAGTTGGGCGCCGACATCTGCTACATCCTGACGCCTTATTTCGAGTGCTCCGGAAAGCCCGGTGTGCTGGAATACCTGCGCTATGTCGCTGACCGCACCGATATGCCGCTGGGCTTCTTCAACTCTCACTCGACCGGGCTGATACTGACGCCCGAGGAATGCGTGGAGCTCTACCGCGAGATCCCCGCACTGTGCGGGTTGAAGAACGGGCTGCTCGACGCGCAGCACAGCCTCGCAATCCATCAGCTGGCGCCGGAGATGGTGCTATGGGAAGCGGCCGATGAGGCCGGTATCCGGTTGGGGATACCCCACCCAGGGGCGCTCGGTTCGGCGCTCTACCTCTACGAAAAGCCGGGCGCATTGCTGTTCAGCGAATGGCGAGAATTGCTGATACAGGGCGATTTCGAGCGCGCCGACACCTTCACCGCCGAGACCGGTTTGACCGCCATGCGCGAGGCGAGCCGTCGCTACCAGTCCCATCCCGCGCGCCCCGGAATGTTCACGCACTGGGGGGCAGGATTCAAGTTCGGCGCTTCGTTGCTCGGACTGCCCGTCGGTGATCACCCCGCCCGCCCGCCGCAGACCGCCTTCCCCGACGAGCTGAAGCCGCCGATCCGTCGGGCCTACATCGCCTCTGGCTTCATCGAGTCCTGAGAACGGAGGACTGGTCGTGGAGGTGCGCGAATTTCGCGCCGGGGTGCAGGCCTGGATCGACGAGGTCGGAGCGTCGCTGGTCCCTGGGATCGAAGACCAGGGTGTCCAGGCCCAGTTGGACCATCAGCGTCGCGTGCAGCGGTTGCTGTTCGACGCCGGTTGGATGCGCTGGGGATGGCCGACGCGGGTCGGTGGCCTGGGGGGCTCGCCGATCCTGCGCGCCGTCCTCGGCGAGGAACTCACCAGCAGGGCGCTGGTGCACACCACCTCCTGGTCGATGCACGAAGTGCTCGGGCCGGCGGTGGCCGAGTTCGGCCGGCCCGACCTGGTCGAAGACATCTTCCCGCTGCTGTTGCGCGGCGAGGAATTCTGGTGTCAGGGGTTTTCTGAGCCCGATGCGGGCAGCGATCTGGGATCGATGCGCACGACTGCGCGCCCGTACCGCGACGGCTGGGTGATCAACGGAGAAAAACTATGGACCAGCTGGGCTCACCATGCCACCCGGTGCGTCGTGCTGGCCCGCTCCGGCGGCGCCGGGTCGCGCGGCATCAGCGCCTTTTTGGTGGACATGGACACACCGGGAGTGACCGCGAGCCCACTGGAAACGATGGCCGGGGTCGACGAATTCTGCTCGACGTCATTCGTCGACGTCGAGGTCCCCGCGCAGCGTCTACTCGGCGACCTCGACGCCGGCTGGCGGGTCGCACAGTTCATCCTGTCCTGTGAACGGGGCCCGATCTTCTGGCAGCGCGGCGCCTGGCTCGCCCACCATCTCGGTCTGCTCCTCGACACCGCAGCCGACGGACCGTCCGCGTCGGCGCTCGGCGAGGCGTATCAACTCTTGTGGGCCTTCCGCGCCGTCTCGAAGAGCACGCAGGACCGCATCGCCGCGGGAGAGCTGCCCGGTCCCGAAGCCTCGGTGGACAAAATCCTGATCGCCGCCGCCGACCAGGCCGTGTTCGACCTGGCGCGCGATCTGCTGGGAGGGGACATAGAAACCAGCGACACCGCCCGCAGCCGGGCGTGGCGCCGCGAGTGGGCGTATTCGCGAGCGGCCACCATCTACGGGGGTACCAGTGAAATACAGAAGGACATCGTGGCGTCGCGGCTGCTCGGATTGCCGAGAAGCGCGTGACTCACATTTTCGGGACCCACACCATCGACCCCGCGGAGCGGACGCTGATGGCGGCGACGCTGCGCGGGATGGCCGAGGAGCTTGACGGCACCGAGCTTGCGGATGCGCTCGATGCGTTCGGATTCGCCGACCTGCTGGCCGAGGCGCCCGCCGACGCGGTGTCCGCGCTGTTCACCGCACTCGGTCGCGCCGGATCGATGTCGACGTCGCTGCAAGATGTGCTGCTGCGGCCGTTGGCCGACGACCTGCCCATCGCAACGACGGAATGCAATGTCGTGCTGCCCGGCATCGGCGCCGACCTGGTGGGCGCGACCGACGATGAGCTGCTGGCAGTACGCGGTCTGGTCATCGGGGCGCGCCCTGCGCCAATGTATTTGGCGCCGGTGGCGATTCGCGGTGAGCTGGCCTGGGTTGGTCTGCGGGAGTCCTCGGGGATCTCGACGCGGCTGGTTCAAGGACTTGATCCGGCATTGGCGATGACCGAGGTCACCGGGGTCGACGTGTTGGCCGACGTGATCATCGCGGGGAAGCAGGCCGCGGTGGCCTGGGATGCCGTTGCGGCGGCAGGGCGGCTGGCGTTGGGCTACCAGATGCTCGGAGCCGTCGGCACGATGATCGACCTTGCCGTCGACCATGCCCGCAGCCGGGTGCAGTTCGGCCGGCCCATCGGGTCGTTCCAAGCGGTACGCAATCGCCTGGCCGATGCGCACGTCGCCCGCGAGGGCGCCGCCGCGGCCCTCGCATCCGCCTGGGACGCCGACGACGCCGTCTTGGCGGCTCTGCTGGCCAAATCATTGGCGGGGCGCGCAGCCCGGATCGCCGCCACGCAGTGCCAGCAGGTGCTGGCCGGCATCGGCTTCACCGCCGAGCATTCGTTCCACCGTTTCTTGGCCCGCGCAGTGGTGCTGGATTCAGTGCTGGGCTCGGCCAGCGACCTGCCCGCGACGATCGGCGCCCGTCTGTTCTCGGCCGGGACGGTCCCGCGGCTGGTGGACTTGTGAGCGGCGGCGATCCGTCTCGCCCAGATGCGCACCCGGCCGTCGTCGTCGAACGTCTGGGGTCGGTGGCGCGGGTGACCTTGGCCCGGCCCGAAAAGGCCAATGCCATGGACGCCGAGATCACCGACGCCCTGCTCGGGACGGTCCTGGCGCTGCGTGACGACCCTGACGTGCACGCCATGGTGCTCACCGGCCAGGGCAGCGCCTTCAGCGCCGGCGGGGACTTCGAGACCATCCGCGCGATGCGCGACGACCGCTCTATGCGCGACACAGTCTTGGATGCCCATCAGGAGCTGTTTTGGGCGATGACGCGCCTGCCGTTTCCGACCGTCGCCGCCGTCAACGGCGTTGCGGTCGGCGCTGGCGTCACGGCGGCGCTGCTGTGCGACCTGGTCGTGATGGCCGAAGACACTTTCCTCAGCGACCCGCGGGTATCGCTGGGGCTGCTCGACGGCGCCGGCGGCTTCCTGCTTTGGCCCTTGCTGACCAGCCTGTCTGCGGCCAAGGAATATCTACTCCTGGGCGATCGGGTCAGCGGTACCGAGGCGCATCGCCTGGGGCTGGCGAACCGCGTGGTACCCGCATCCGCGGTGTTGGAGGAGGCGCTGCAACTCGCCAACCGCCTCGCCGCGCTCCCGCCGCAGGCCGTCCGCCAAACCCGCCAGCTGCTGAATTTCCACATCGACCGGGTGGCTGAGTTACTGCCACGTTGTGCCCGCGCTGAGAGCGAGTGTTTCGACACCGAGGAGCACCGCGTCCTGCTGGAGCGGCTGAGCGCACGAGTGGCGGCCAAGAACGCGAGCACCCCGTGACGGGTCGTGTCGCGTTGGTCACCGGCGGAACCCGGGGGATAGGTCGGGCCATCACCGACCGGCTGACGCAGTCGGGTGTCGCGGTGGCCGCGGCGTACGCCCGCGACGACGTCGCCGCGCACGCGGTGCGCGACCAGGCTTCGCGATGCGGGGCCACCGTGAGCCTGCACCAGGCCGATGTCGGGGAGGCGACATCCTGCCAGCGGCTGGTCGCCGAGGTTCTCGAGGAACACGGGCGGCTGGACTATCTGATCAACAACGCCGGGATGGTCAACGAGCAACGCCTCAGCGAGGTCAGCCCCGAGGACTGGCAGCGCCAGCTCGCGGTGAACCTGTCTGCGGCGTTCTTCCTCAGCCAAACCGCCCTGGCGCACATGACCCAGCAGCGCTTCGGGCGAGTGGTCAACATCGGGTCGGTCACCGCGCTACTGGGCAGCCCGGTGCAGGTCGCGTACGGCGCCGCCAAGGGCGGCATCGTCGGGCTGACGAGATCCTGCGCTCGTGCCGTCGCGCGCAAGGGCGTCACGGTGAATTGCGTGATCCCCGGCAGCTTCGACACCGATCTGTCAGCCGAGCTGGTGTACACCGACCGGGAGGCGGTGAGGTCGATGATCCCGGTCGGCCGCTGGGGCCGGCCCGAGGAGCTGGCGCACGCGGTCGCCTTCCTGCTCGACGACCTCGCGTCCTATGTCACCGGGGCGGTCCTGACCGTCGACGGTGGAATGAGCATGGGCGGATGAGGATGGACCGAACTCGACTCACTGCATCCGATATCGTGGCGCCGCCGGTGGCGCCGGACCGACTCGCGGAATATCGGCGGTTTGGGTACGTCAGCGACCTGACGATGGCTGCGTCGGTGGTCCGTGCCGCGCGGCAGTGGGGCTCGCGGCCGGCCGTCATCGAAGGCGGCCATCAGCTGAGCTACCAGGAGCTGCTCGAGATGGTCGAACGTGCGGCCGCGTGGCTGGCCGGCTCGGGCGTCGGGCCCGGCGACGTGGTCTGCTGGCAGACGCCTAACTGGTGGGAAGCGCACGTGCTGGGCCTGGCCGTCTGGCACGCCGGGGCAGTGAGCTGCCCCATCGCCCCGTTCTACCGGGAACACGAACTACGTCAGGTCATCGAGCAGGTACGGCCGGCCGCTGTGGTGACCGCCGAGACGTTTCGCGGCTTCGCCCACGCCGAAGCGTTCGACGACCTACTCGCCGCGGCCCGCCTCGGCGACGTCGCCCGCGTCCTGCTGCGCGGAAGCCGGCCGGGCTGGTCGTCGTTCGATGTGGTCGTCTCGCATGGCCGTCGGCAAGAGTCCGCCGCCGTCGGGCCCGATGAACCCTGCCTGATCCTGTTCAAGTCCGGGACCACGGCGGGCGCCAAGGCCGCGGTGCACTCCTCGCGCACGTTGCTTGCCGAAACCCGCCAGCTCGCCGACGCGTGGGGCCTGTCGTGGGAGGACGTCGCCTACATGGCCGCCCCACTGCAGCACATCACCGGCGTGCTCAACGCGATGACGATCCCGTTGTTGGTCGGCGCCTCCGCGGTGTTGGCCGAGAGGTGGGAAGCCGACGTCGCGGTTTCCGACATCATGCGCCACCGGGTGACTTATTCGGCCGGGGCGACGGTATTCCTGCAGGAATTGACTGACGCCGCCCGCGCCGCACGCGTGCACCTGCCGTTGCGGATGTTCGCGTGCGGGGGCGCGGCGGTGCCGCGCGTGGTGCTGGAACGCAGTGAAGAGCAGGGAATTCCGGCTGCCCGGGTGTACGGGATGACCGAGCTTCCGACCGTGACGGTGATGAACCGCGCCTATCCATTCGACCTGCGCGCCGAGACCGATGGCGCGATCGCCCCGGGGGTGCAGGTCCGGGTCGTCGGGACGGATGGCGAGCCACTGGGCGCGGGCTGTACCGGCGAACTGCTGGTGCGCGGACCCGAGCAGATGCTGGGCTACCTCGACCCTGACGCCAACCTGGCTTCCCTCGATGACGCGGGCTGGTTCTCCACCGGGGATGTCGGCGTCGTCGACGGCGCCGGCTTCGTCACCATCACCGGGCGGGTCAAGGACGTGATCAACCGTGGCGGCGAAAAGTTCTCCGCCCGCGACATCGAAGACCTGCTCGTCAGACACCCCGCGGTACGCCACGCGGCCGTCGTGGCCGGACCCGACGCACGGTTCGGCGAGGTACCCGTGGCGTTCGTGGTGTTCGAGCAGCCGAACCAGGTATCTGCCGACGACCTGTCCCGTCACCTGCACGCCACCGGATTGGCCCGCCAAAAGACACCCGTTGCATGGCATTTCGTGGACGCTTTGCCGATGACACCGTCGGGCAAGGTCAAGAAGTTCGAGCTGGTCGCAACAGCGAACACAGTGGAAAGGCTGCGATGAACCTCGATCAATTTCGCGCCATGCTCACCCTGGACGACGGCACCGAGGGCCGCACCGTGCTGCCCGTCCCGGACCCGAGCGTCGAGCGGATCTTCGGTGGACAAATCATGGCACAGCTCATTGTTGCTGCCGCGCCGCCGGGATCGGCCAAGGCGGTGAAATCACTGCAGATCGCGTTCCCGCGTGCCGGACGCGCCGCTGAGCCGTTGTACTTGGACCTGGAGCAAACCCACGACGGGCGCTCGCTGGGGCATCGGCGTGCGGTGGCGTGGCAGGGCCAGGAGTCCGCCCGCCGGGTGATCGCGACCGCCTCGATCCTCGTCAATCGCGCCGACGACGGATACGACTATCAGTACACCGCCGCCGAGGCCGGTGATCCGATGGCGGCCAAACCCATTGACTTCGCTGTGATCCCGGGCGAAGCCCGCCTGATCGGCGACGGTCTGGATGTCGAGGATGCCGTGACCGCGGACCTCGGGTTCTGGATACGCTGCCTCGACTTCACCGATACCGCGCTTGCCCAACCCGTCATTGCCTACATTTCGGACTGGCCACTGATCGGCACCCTGCTCAAAGCGGTGCCCGGGGTAAGCCAGCGCGATGCCCACGTCACCGTACAAACCGGTGTCGTGACCCATTCGGTGTGGTTTCACCAGCCGTTCGACGTCGCGCAGTGGCTCCGGGTGCAGATCCATGGCGTGCGATTGGTCGGTGGCCGCGGCTTCGGCACCGGCGACGTTTACACCCAGTCCGGAACACATGTCGCGTCCTTCGCACAGGAAAGCGTCGTGAGGACCCCTCCGAAAGGAATGCAACCATGACAGCGCAACACTTCGTCCGCTACGAGGTCGATGACCGGGTCGCGGTCATCACCCTGGACCGCCCCGAGGCCGCCAACGCCCAAACGCCGGGCGTCCTCAAGGATCTCGATGACGCTTGGCGGCGCGCCGACGAAGACGCCGATGTCCGGGTCATCGTCTTTCAGACCACCGGTAAGCACTTCTCCGCCGGACACGACATGTCGGGCAACGACCCGTCGGCCGATGGGCGCAACCTGCGCCCGCAGCGCACCGACGGCAAACTCCTCGCGGATACCTACTACGACTGGGAGACCCGCGGCTACCTGGAGTATGCGAAACGCTGGCGCGACATCCCCAAGCCGTCCATCGCCGCGGTGCAGGGCAAGTGCATTGCGGCCGGGTTGATGCTGTGCTGGCCGTGCGATCTCATCGTCGCCGCGGACAACGCTCAGTTCTCCGATCCGGTGGGTCTGATGGGCATCATGGGCATCGAATACCACGC
>NZ_DASXEP010000171.1:0-8527 GCF_036490025.1 Mycobacterium sp.
CGGCGGCTCGTAGTAGAACGTGCTGAGCGTGCTGGCGTTCAGCCGCACCCGGCTGGTCGCCGTCGCGGCGACCGTCCACAGCAGCACCGGATCGAGGTAACGGGTCATCTGCGGCGGGTACGGCTGCTCTTTGCCCGGATAAGTGCTGTGCATATCGACCGGCGTAACCAGGCGATCGCCGACCCACAGCGTGTCGTAGCCAAGGTCCTCGAGTCCGCGGCAGAACGCGCTCAGACCAGCGGCGCTGCTGATAGCGGGCCCGACGATGGGAAGTGCAAAACCGAGCTTCATTGCGAAAGTCCTCTCAAATCGTTTCGGCGATCCATCAACCATTATTTGGGCGCACGGCGCCCCTGTTCATTCACGGCCTGGACCGGCGGCGGCGCGGCTCAGCCGATTACGCGGCGCCGAGGGCGAAGTCGATGTTCCCCACCCCATGGCGGGCGAGGCCCATCACGACCAGACCCGTTCCTTCCAGCCAGTGCGCCATGTTCAAGCCGCCGACGTCTAGCGGGCGCAGCTTGAGGCTCTCGATGAACTCCGCCACGCCTGCCTTGGCGCGCGCGTCGTCGCCGGCGATGAAGACGTCGAGCGGCCGGCCCTGGGCCAGGACAACACCGAAGATGGTGTTGAATGCCTTCACCACGCTGGCGCTGGCCGGGGCGGCCTTGGCGACTTCCTGCGCGATCGAGGTGTCATCGGGGATCGCTAGCCCGTCGGCCTCGGAATTGAAGGGGTTGCTGATGTCGACGATGACCTTGCCCGCGAGGGCGTCTCCGTACTGGGCGACGACCGGAACGACATTGGCGTACAACAGGGCCACGATGACGATGTCCCCGGCCGGGACGGCGCCGAACTCTCCCGTCGTGGCGCTACCGCCGAGAGCCTTGGCCAAGTCAGCGGCCTTGGACTGATCGCGGCCGATGACCTCAACGGTGTTGCCGCCCGTTACCGCCAGCGCGCCGATGGCGCGGGCCATGTTCCCGGTGCCGATGATGCTGATGCTGCTCATGAGGTGTGTCCTGTCTTGGATTGATGATCGGAAAGGTTGACTCCTCCACCTTAAGGACGGTTTGTTGATGCGTCAACCAATCGAGTAGCATGGAGACTGATGGAACCGAACTGGCTGAACCCTCGTGAAGACCGCGCCTGGCGGGCCTTCCAGCACGCGCATCATCAGCTCGACGTGCACCTGAACCGGGGCCTGCAGGAATCGGGCTTGTCCGGGGCCGACTACGAGGTGCTGGCGGTGCTCTCGGGTCACGACGGTGACCGCATGCCCGCCCGCGACCTGTGCAACACCCTGGGCTGGGAGAAGAGCCGTGTCTCCCATCAGGTGCGGCGCATGCAGAAAGACGGGCTGATCGGCCGCGAGCCCAACCCCGACGACGCCCGCAGCACCATGGTCTGCCTGTTGCCGGCTGGCCGCGCCGCCATCGAGAAGGCGGCGCCCAGGCACGTGGAGGACGTCCGCCGGAACTTCATCGACCTGCTCACCCCGGCTGAGCTCGACATGCTCGCCGCCCTCAACGAACGAGTCCTGCGCCACCTGGCCACAGACGACGACTCGGCGCCGAAGACAAGCCCGCAAAGCCTGCAGAGGTCTTAGGACTGCGACCCTGGGGGTGCTTCCGGCGGCGGTGCGGGAGGTGGATCGGTCGGTTGGTGGTGACGATGATGGCTGCTGTTCGGTCCGTCGATAACCGGGACAGGCGGCTGCGGTGGCGGCCCTGGCGCGGCGTGCCCTAGCGGGGCAGTTCCGATCAGCATGGCGGCTACCGCCAATAAGGGGGCCAGCCTACGGTGGCGCCGACGGGACAGCACCAGCGCACTGTCGACGGCCACGTTGCCCATGCGGGCGAGTTTAGTTGCGACGCATGACGTATGGCCAGCTCTTTGTGGGTTCCCAACGGGCAACGCCCGCTCCGCCGATCGGCGAAGCGGGCGTCTGGTGGGTGAGTTTTTACAGCGGAATCCAGACTCCGAAGAAGTTGAAGCCCCACTGGTTGAACTGCGGGTTCCAGAACGGGTTCTCTTGGTAGCCCCAGTAATTGATCGGGCCGTCGTTCCACCGTCCACCGGGCGGAGGAAGTGGCCTGTCCCATGCCGGTCGCGGCGGCTCGCCGGCACCCCAGGGCGCGGGCCCGTTGCCCCACGGAGCGCCGTTGAAGTAGCCGCGATGGTCATCGCCGTGCCACGGGCCCGGACCACCAGGTCCGCCCGGTCCATGGAATCCGGGTCCGCCTGGTCCGCCGGGACCGTGGTCGCCCGGTCCGCCTGGTGCGCCCGGACCACCGGGACCGTGGTCGCCCGGTCCGCCGGGACCGCCTGGTCCACCGGGACCGCCCGGTCCGTGGTCGCCTGGGCCCCCTGGGCCGGCGGGCCCGTTACCGCCCGGTCCACCTGGTCCACCCGGCCCACCCGGCCCACCCGGCCCACCCGGCTCATGCGGTGCAGGTCCGGCGTGGTTAACCCCGGGCGGCGCGCCGTGGCCGCCGGGTGGCGGCCCGGGCGCTGCGCTGGCCGCACCGGCGCCCACCCCCAACGCGGCCGCCCCGAGGGCGCCGGCGACGGTCGCTCCGGCCATCAGTTGCTTCAGCTTCATGGTCCTTCACCTGCCTACTCCGGTATTCAGCGGACACTTGCCCCCGACGTACTGAACGCTAGATAGGTTAGCTATGAATTAGCTACGAGAGGCCTCTGGAAACCTTCTGCGCATGTGCCCGCGGCAAGTCGCGCCGATGGACGTATCCGGTCAGTGAGCAGTGGCAATAACGAGGGCGACGTGGTGGTTCATACTGGATGCAACACTTGAGGACTCCGGGTTGGATTTTCTGACGAGGTGGCAGCGATGACGAGGTTGGACTCGGTCGAGCGCGCGATCGCCGACATCGCGGCCGGCAAAGCTGTCGTCGTCGTGGATGACGAGGATCGGGAGAACGAGGGAGACCTCATCTTCGCAGCCGAGAAGGCCACCCCCGAGTTAGTCGCATTCATGGTGCGCTACACGTCGGGATACCTGTGCGTGCCACTGGCCGGGGAGATCTGCGACCGGCTCGGCCTGCTACCGATGTATGCGGTCAACCAGGACAAGCACGGCACCGCATACACCGTCACTGTCGACGCGAAACACGGTGTGGGGACTGGGATTTCAGCATCAGACCGCGCGACGACCATGCGACTGCTCGCCGACTCCGACAGTGTCGCTGAGGATTTCACCCGGCCCGGCCACGTAGTTCCGTTGCGCGCCAAGGACGGTGGTGTGCTGCGGCGGCCCGGCCACACCGAAGCCGCCGTCGACTTGGCCCGGATGGCGGGCTTGTCAGCGGCGGGCGCGATCTGCGAAATCGTCAGCCAGAAAGACGAAGGCGCGATGGCCCAGACCGACGAACTGCGGGTCTTCGCCGACGAGCACGGTCTGGCGCTGATCGCGATCGCCGACTTGATCGAGTATCGCCGCAAGCACGAGAAGCACATCGAGCGGATCGCCGAGGCCCGGATCCCGACCCGGCACGGCGAATTCCGTGCGGTCGGATACGCCAGCATTTACGAAGACGTCGAGCACGTGGCGTTGGTCCGCGGCGAGATTGCCGGACCCAACTACGACGGCGATGACGTGTTGGTGCGCGTGCACTCCGAATGCCTGACCGGCGACGTGTTCGGTTCCCGCCGCTGCGATTGCGGCCCGCAGCTCGACGCCGCGATGGCGATGGTCGCGCGCGAAGGCCGGGGCGTGGTGCTATACATGCGCGGCCACGAAGGGCGAGGTATCGGCCTGATGCACAAGCTGCAGGCCTACCAGCTGCAGGACGCCGGCGACGACACCGTCGACGCCAACCTCAAGCTCGGATTGCCTGCAGACGCACGGGATTACGGCACCGGGGCTCAGATTCTGGTCGACCTTGGGGTCCGATCGATGCGACTGCTGACCAACAATCCCGCCAAACGCGTGGGCCTGGATGGCTACGGACTGCACATCATCGAGCGGGTTCCGTTGCCGGTGCGGGCCAATGCGGAAAACATTCGGTATCTGATGACCAAACGTGACCGGATGGGGCACGACCTCGTCGGGCTGGACGACTATCATGAATCCATGCACCTGCCAGGCGAATTCGGCGGTGCCCTGTGACTCATGAGCGGTGCCTATGAGCGGTGCCGGTGTACCCGACATCGCGTCGCAGGACGCCTCCGCACTCAGGCTGGCAATCGTGGCAAGTACTTGGCACAAGGAGATTTGCGACGCGCTGCTGACCGGCGCCCAGCGGATCGCCGACGAATGGGGCGTCAAGGATCCGACGGTCGTGCGGGTTCGTGGTGCGATCGAGATACCGGTCGTCGCGCAGGCCGCGGCCCGTGACCATGATGCCGTCGTCGCGCTCGGTGTGGTGATCCGCGGGCAGACACCGCATTTCGACTACGTCTGCGACGCCGTGACCCAAGGGCTGACGCGGGTCTCGCTGGACGAATCGACACCGGTCGCCAACGGTGTGCTGACCACCAACAACGAAGACCAGGCCCTCGACCGCGCGGGGCTGCCGGACTCTGCTGAGGACAACGGCGCCCAGGCCACGGCCGCGGCGCTGAGCACCGCGCTGACGTTGCGCGCGCTGCGCGGATAGTCGTGACCGCCAAGCCCGATCAGGGCACCTGGGATGCGCAACTGCGGCCCCACCTGACGCCGTATGTCGCCTATGCCGCGGCGTTCGTCATCATCGCAGCGCACATTGCGATCGGCCTGCTGCTCAAGATGGGGTCTACCGGCGTGATCTTTCAGACCTCCGACCAGATTGCGATGGCGGGGCTGGGCGTCGTTCTTGCCGGCCTCGCGCTGCTGTTCGCCCGGCCACGGCTGCGGGTCGGTGCGGCAGGACTGTCGGTGCGCAATGTGCTCAGCGACCGGCTGGTGCCGTGGGACGACGTGGTCGGAGTGTCGTTTCCCGTCGGCGCACGCTGGGCGCGAATCGATCTGCCCGACGACGAGTACGTCCCGCTGATGGCCATTCAGTCCGTCGACAAGGACCGCGCCGTGGAGGCGATGGACACCGTCCGGACGCTGCTGAAGCGCTACCGGCCGGAGCTGGCGTCGGACTGACTTGTCGTAGGGCGGGTCTACAATCGAAAACATGTTCGAGTCTTGGTACGCCTCACGACCTACGTCAGAGTCGGCTGCGCTTCTGGACCGAATCTCCGAATCGGGTCGATCGGAGGCCCAAGCAGCCGCGAGGCGGTTGGTTGCCGTCGGTGAGTTGTTTGTGGTGCGGCTGCGGGATTCGGGAGAGCAGGCTGACTGGCCCATGGACACGTGGGAGGCAGTCGCCGCGCAGGCGGCCGCTGCACTCCAGTGCAGCATCTCGATGGCCTCGAGTTATCTGCGCTATGCGATGGCGTTGCGAGACCGGTTGCCGGAAGTGGGCAAAATGTTTCAGGCCGGCGATATCGACTACCGCGCGTTCCAGACCATCGTGTTCAGGACAGACTTGATCACCGATGCCGATGCGCTGGCGCGAGTGGATGCGCTTCTGGCGGTGCGGCTTTCGCGGTATCCGTCGTTGACACGCGGCCGGCTGGCCGCCGAGGTCGATCGGGTGGTGGCCCGAGTTGACCGGGACGCGGTGCGGCGAGCGAAGGAGGTCATCAGGGATCGCTTTCTCGATGTCGACATCGCGGAAACAGGCATCGCGTTTGTGACGGGAACCGTGCTGGCCACCGCCGGTCGCGCTCTCGACCGTCGGCTGGATGAGTTGGCGGGCACGGTGTGCGACGCCGACCCGCGGACCCGCGAGCAGCGCCGGGCAGACGCGCTGAGCGCGTTGACCGGTGGTGCGGACCGGTTGGTGTGTGGCTGTGGATCCGCCGACTGCGACGCCGCGACGCGGGCAGGCAAGAGCAACGTGGTGATTTACGTGGTCGCCGAGCAAGCCAGCGCCGACGGCAGTGGAGAGACACCGGGCGCGGTGCTTGGTGTTGAAGGCTTGATCCCGGCAGACATGGTTGCCGAACTGGCCAAGACCGCGAAGCTGCAGCCGCTGATTCCGCCGGTCGACGCGCCCGAGCCGCGCAGCGTCCCGTCGACCGCGCTGGCCGATTTTGTGCGGTGCCGCGATCTGACCTGCCGTGCTCCGGGCTGCGATCGCCCGGCCGTCGACTGCGATTTGAATCATACCGTCGCCTACCACAACGGCGGCAAGACTCACGCGTCGAATTTGAAGGCGCTCTGCCGAAAACACCACTTGCTGAAGACTTTCGGGGGCTGGCGCGACAAGCAGCTACCCGACGGCACCGTGATCTGGCTCCTTCCCGACGGGCACACCTATGTGACCACGCCGGGCAGCGCGTTGCTGTTCCCGAGTCTCTGCGTGCCGACCGGCGACCTGCCCGTACCGGAAGCCGACCCGTCGATTGAGTACTGCGGTGACCGGACAGCGATGATGCCCAGGCGACGCCGCACCAGGGCGCAAGTCCGCGCCCACCGCATCGCCGCCGAACGACGACAAAACCACATTGCCCGCACGGCCGGCCGCAGCGACTCGATGAGCCATCTCGGACCGGCTCCACCTGAGACCGACGACGATCCGCCGCCTTTCTAGGCCGACTTGGTCCGGCGGACCCAAACATGTTGGTGGACCGCAAAATCTCGCGGGCGGTCGGCGTTATGTATTTATTAAGCGGTCGGCGTTAAATTCTGCCCCATGGACATCGCCCACATCCTGAAGAAGATCGCTGCCGGGGCGCTGCTGATGGGCGGTCTGGCGATTCCTGGATTGGGGTTCACCGTGCCTATCGCTCACGCGGATACCTTTTCTCCTCACCATTGGTGTCCGGGGCAACGAACGGATCCGCCCACGGGGCCGGGCCAGGTGGTCTGGGATTGGAACGTCTGTCACACCTTTTACTTCACCAATTATGGGATGGGTAACCTCGTCACTTCTTACGACGGCACAAATGCTCCTGTTTGGGACGGAGATAACCCACCGCCGGACGCGATAACACGAAGACAGTGTCCACCGATCGCATTCATGTGCCCATAAACCGCTGTCGGTTGCGCGCATGACACCACAGCGCCGCCCTTCTCACGGCGACTAGCCTTAGACACCGTGGCTGATCCCGCGACCTACCGCCCCGCTCCCGGGTCCATCCCGGTCGAGCCCGGCGTATACCGGTTCAGGGATCAGCACGGACGAGTGATCTACGTCGGCAAAGCCAAGAGCCTGCGGAGCCGATTGACGTCGTACTTCGCTGATGTCGCGAGCCTGCATCCGCGTACTCGGCAGATGGTGACCACCGCCGCCAAGGTGGAGTGGACGGTGGTCAACACCGAGGTCGAGGCGCTGCAGCTGGAGTACAACTGGATCAAGGAGTTCGACCCGCGGTTCAACGTCCGCTATCGCGACGACAAGTCATACCCGGTGCTCGCGGTCACCCTCAACGAGGAATTCCCTCGGCTGATGGTGTATCGGGGTCCGCGCCGAAAAGGCGTCCGCTATTTCGGGCCCTACTCGCATGCCTGGGCTATCCGGGAAACCCTTGATCTGCTCACCAGGGTCTTCCCGGCGCGTACGTGTTCGGCGGGAGTGTTCAAGCGGCACAACCAAATCGACCGTCCCTGCCTGCTGGGTTACATCGACAAATGCTCGGCGCCGTGCGTCGGGCGGGTCACCGCCGAGCAGCATCGCCAGATCGTGCTGGACTTCTGTGATTTCCTGTCCGGTAAAACCGACCGGTTCGCCCGCGGTCTCGAGCAGCAGATGCACGTGGCGTCCGACGAACTCGACTTCGAGCGGGCCGCACGGCTGCGCGACGACCTTGGCGCGCTGAAGCGGGCGATGGAGAAGCAGGCCGTGGTGTTCGGCGATGGCACCGACGCTGACGTGGTTGCATTCGCCGACGATGATCTCGAAGCGGCCGTACAGGTGTTTCACGTCCGTGGCGGACGGGTTCGCGGCCAGCGTGGCTGGATCGTCGAAAAGTCGGCCGACCCAGGTGATTCGGGTGAAGAGCAGCTAGTGGAACAGTTCTTGACCCAGTTCTACGGGGACCAGGCGGAACTGGGCGGTACGGCCGACGAAGCAGCGAATCCGGTTCCGCGCGAAGTGCTGGTGCCGTGCCTGCCGTCCAACGCTGAGGAGTTGACCAGCTGGCTGTCGGGCCTGCGTGGATCCAAGGTCACATTGCGGGTGCCGCGTCGCGGCGACAAGCGCGCGCTGGCCGAAACCGTGCAGCGAAACGCCAAAGACGCGTTGCAGCAGCACAAGCTGAAGCGCGCCGGCGACTTCACCGCCAGATCCGCTGCGCTACAGAATATTCAAGAGGCACTCGGTTTGGCCGATGCGCCGCTACGGATCGAATGCGTCGACATCAGCCACGTCCAGGGCACCGACGTGGTCGGGTCGCTGGTGGTGTTCGAAGACGGGCTGCCGCGCAAGTCCGATTACCGCCACTTCGGGATCCGGGAAGCGGCCGGTGGCGGTCGTTCCGACGACGTCGCTTCGATCGCCGAGGTCACCCGTCGTCGCTTCATCCGGCACAT
>NZ_DASXEP010000179.1:0-38771 GCF_036490025.1 Mycobacterium sp.
CAACCGGCCCGAGGTCCTGATGATTCTCGGCGCCAGCCAGACCCAGGGATACCGGCGCACCGCCCTGCACCCACTCGGTTCGCTGGACGACCACGCCTACGTGCTCTCCGATGCCGGTGCCACGGCGCTGATCATCGACCCCAACCCGATGTTCCTCGAACGGGCCCTGGGCCTGCTGGACAAGGTCGACTCGCTGAAGAAGATCCTGACCATCGGTCCGGTGCCCGAGGAGCTGAAAGACGTCGCGGTCGATCTGTCCGCCGAGGCGGCCAAATACTCCCCGCAGCCAATAGTCGTGGCCGACTTGCCGCCTGACCACATCGGCGGCCTGACGTACACCGGCGGTACGACCGGCAAGCCCAAGGGCGTGATCGGCACCACCGGCAACATCGCCACGATGACGCAGATCCAGCTCGCGGAGTGGGAATGGCCCGAGCACCCCCGGTTCTTGATGTGCACGCCGCTGTCGCATGCCGGTGCGGCGTTCTTCACGCCGACGGTGGTCAAGGGCGGCGAGATGGTGGTGCTGGGCAAGTTCGACCCGGCCGAGGTGTTGAAAGTCATTGAAGGGCAACGTATTACAGCCACGATGCTGGTGCCATCGATGCTGTATGCGCTGATGGACCACCCGGATTCGCACACTCGCGACCTGTCGTCACTGGAGACCGTGTACTACGGCGCCTCGGCAATGAACCCGGTCCGGTTGGCCGAGGCCATCCAGCGGTTCGGCCCGATTTTCGCGCAGTACTACGGCCAGTCCGAGGCACCGATGGCGATCACCTATCTGGCCAAGGGCGACCACGACGAGAAGCGGCTGACGTCATGCGGACGCCCGACGCTGTTCGCGCGGGTGGCGCTGCTCGGCGAGGACGGCAAGCCGGTCCCGCAGGGCGAGCCAGGCGAAATCTGCGTCAGCGGGCCACTTTTGGCCGGCGGCTACTGGCATCTGCCGGAAGCCACCGCCGAGACCTTCAAGGACGGCTGGCTGCACACCGGCGACATGGCCCGCGAGGACGAGGACGGTTTCTACTTCATCGTCGACCGGGTGAAGGACATGATCGTCACCGGCGGCTTCAATGTCTTCCCTCGCGAGGTCGAAGACGTTGTGGCCGAACATCCTTCGATCGCTCAGGTGTGCGTGGTCGGGGCGCCGGACGACAAGTGGGGCGAAGCCGTCACCGCGGTGGTGGTGTTGCGTGAAGACGCGTCCCGCAACGACGACGCGATCGCGGCCATGACGGCCGACATCCAATCGGCGGTCAAGGATCGCAAGGGATCGGTGCAGTCACCCAAGCGGGTGGTGGTCGTCGACGCACTGCCGCTGACCGGGTTGGGCAAGCCGGACAAAAAGGCTGTGCGCGCACGCTTTTGGGAAGGCGCCGGCCGCGCGGTCGGCTGATTCTGGTTGCGCGAGCAGACGTAAAAGCGCCCGCCCGCCCGGGCGTGTCGTGGGCTTTTGCGTCTGCTCGGTGTGGACGACTAGAGCCCGACTCCGCCGACTTTGTCGATGCGGATGTGGGTCACGAATCCGGGCGGCGCATCCTTCGGTGGGAAGACGCTGGGGTCCAGCAGTACCTCCGACAGAGTTTTGAGTAGTTCCGGCGCGCCGCCCTCTTCGATCCGCGCGGTCCCGTCGATCGCGAGATACGGCCGCAGGGCTTTGTTCATGTCCCCAGGCGACGCGATCGTCACCGCGACGCGCGGGTCACGCCGGACGTTGCGGACCTTCTTGTGCTCGGCGAGATGTGCGGTCACCAGCTCGTCGCCGTCGGGCGTGGACCGCAGGGCCACCCAGACAAGCGATACCTGCGGGCTGCCGTCGGGATTCAGCGTGACCAGGGTGGCGTCGGCGCCATTGCCGATCAGTTCACGCGCAGCATCGTTGAGTTTCATGCGGTGTACTACCCCCGAACATGTCAATTGATTCCCGACGTGGCGATGCCGGCGACCAGCAGGTCGAGCAGCCGGCCGGTCTGCTCGGGTGAACCGCTCGCCAGGAAGATGCCGATCAGGCTGGAGACCACATCGTCGGCCGGTACTTCGGAGCGGAGGCTGCCGTCGTCGGCGCCGGCCCGCAGCAGCAGCTCAACGGCGCCGGTGATGCTGGCGAGAGTTTCGTTGGGTTGCATGGCGCCGGAGTCGAACATCGCGTGTAGCGATTCGGCCATGCCGCGCTTGGCCGCCACGAAGCTCGCATAGCGGTCCATCCAGCGGCGCAGCGCCGTCTTGGGCGGATGCCGCTTGAGCATTTGTTCGGCGGCGGCCGCCACGTCGGCGAGTTCGGTCCGATAGATCGCTTCGACGAGACCTTCCCGGGTGGCGAAATGGCGATAGAGCGTGCCGATCCCGACCCCGGCGTCGCGGGCGATCGACTCCAGCGACACCGGCTTCCCGTCGGCGGCGGCGAACGCCGCGGTCGCGGCCTCGAGCAGCTTCTGCCGATTGCGGCGCGCGTCGGATCGAATACCATCAACCAAAACGGAGCCCCCTCCGAATTATGCTACGTTGGGAAGCGGAGGAACCTCCGCATAATTCCAGTGTCTCACGAGTA
Organism: Mycobacterium sp.; assembly: GCF_036490025.1. Classification (GTDB taxonomy): domain Bacteria; phylum Actinomycetota; class Actinomycetes; order Mycobacteriales; family Mycobacteriaceae; genus Mycobacterium. The sequence continues at coordinate 2,552 of NZ_DASXEP010000179.1, forward strand.
GGGAGCACCATGACAGACAAGCCAGGCGGCATCGGTCACATCGGCACGAGCACCGTCGCGCGAGTCGGCTACGGCGCGATGCAACTCTTCGAGCCGTCGCCCGACGACGCGGCCGCGGTGCTGCGTCGCGCAATCGAACTCGGGGTCAACCACATCGACACCGCATCGTTCTACGGCCCCGGCGAGGTGAACCGCCGCATCCACGCGGCGCTGGCGCCCTACCCCGACGATCTCGTCATCGTCAGCAAGGTCGGCGCGCGCTACACCGGCGACGAACCGATACCCCTGGCCGCCGCGCAAAAGCCCGCCGAACTGCGCGCCGCGGTCGAAGACGACCTGCGCCAGCTGGGCCTCGACCGCGTGCCGGTGGTGAACCTGCGCCGCATGGACCTGGGGCCGGGCGTGGGCGCCGAAGGCGACCAGCTCGTCGACCTGGATGACCAGCTGGCCGAGATGATCGCGCTGCGCGACGAGGGCAAGATCGGCGGCATCGGGATCAGCAGTGTGCCGCCGGAGATCCTGCAGCGTGCACTGCCCGCGGGCATCGTCTGCGTGCAGAACGCCTACAGCCTGATGGACCGCTCGCAGGAGGAGATGCTTTACGTCTGTAAAGCCGAAGACATCGCGTGGGTGCCGTACTTCCCGCTCGGGTCGGCATTCCCCGGCTTCCCCAAGGCGGCCGACAATCCGGTGGTGATCGATATCGCCGGCGAGCTCGATGTCTTACCGGCACAGGTCGGGCTGGCGTGGCTGCTGGCTCACGCGGCGAACGTGCTGCTGATCGCGGGCACGAAGTCGATCGGCCATCTCGAGGAGAACATCGGCGCGGGCGACATCGTGCTCAGTGCCGACCAGTTGGCGCGCCTGGACGCCGTCACCGCCCCGGGAGCCGACCCGGTGCCGCACGGGATCGAGAGGTTCGTCGAGCAGAGCTGACGAGTACCGTCGCCGTATGAGCGAATCGGTTCGGCCGCCGTGGTGGCTCAAACCGGCCAACAAGCTATTCATCCGAATGTCGCGGCTGGGCCTGAGTTTCGGCGGCGAGAGCCCGGTCGTGTTGACAGTGGCCGGACGCAAATCCGGACGGCAGCGGTCGACCCCGGTCACCCCGATGACCGTCGGCAACCGGGAGTACATCGTCGCGGGGTTTCCCGGCGCCGACTGGGTGGCCAATGTCCGGGCCGCCGGCGAGGCCACGGTGGCCCGCGGCCGCAGTGCCCGACGCGTCAGAATGGTGGAGATGACCGCTGATGAAGCTCGCCCGTTACTGCGGGTGTTCCCCGACGAAGTACCCACCGGCGTCGGTTTCATGAAGCGGGCCGGCCTGGTGACCGAAGGCCGACCTGACGAATTCGAAGCATTGGCCGGCCGCTGCGCGGTCTTTCGACTGGACGGAATTCAATAACCTTGAGCGACAATCCTTTCCACGCTGAATCCTGGAAGCCGGTGGACGGATTCGGCGAGCTGACCGATATCACTTACCACCGTCACGTCGCCCACGCGACCGTGCGGGTCGCGTTCAACAGGCCCGAGGTGCGCAACGCGTTTCGACCGCACACCGTCGACGAGCTCTACCGCGTGCTTGACCATGCCCGCATGTCGCCCGACGTCGGAGTGGTGCTGCTGACCGGAAACGGGCCGTCGCCCAAGGATGGCGGTTGGGCGTTCTGTTCCGGCGGTGATCAACGCATCCGCGGCCGCAGCGGCTACCAGTACGCGGCGGGTGAGACCGCCGACACTGTTGACGCCGCAAGGGCCGGCCGGCTGCACATCCTCGAAGTGCAGCGGTTGATCCGGTTCATGCCCAAGGTGGTGATTTGCCTGGTCAACGGGTGGGCCGCGGGCGGCGGGCACAGCCTGCACGCAGTCTGCGACCTGACCCTGGCCAGCCGCGAGCACGCCCGGTTCAAGCAGACCGACGCCGACGTCGGCAGCTTCGACGGGGGATACGGCAGCGCGTACCTGGCTCGGCAGATCGGCCAGAAGTTCGCCCGGGAGATCTTTTTCCTCGGCCGCCCCTACACCGCCGAGCAGATGCACCAGATGGGCGCGGTCAACGCCGTCATCGAGCACGCCGATCTGGAGTCGGAGGCTATCCAGTGGGCGGCCGAGATCAACGCGAAATCACCTCAGGCGCAACGGATGCTGAAGTACGCCTTCAACCTGCTCGACGACGGGCTGGTGGGCCAGCAGCTGTTCGCCGGTGAGGCCACCCGACTCGCCTACATGACCGACGAGGCCGTCGAAGGCCGCGACGCGTTCCTGGAAAAACGGCCGCCCGATTGGAGCGGCTTCCCGCGCTACTTCTAGTTCATCGAAATCGACCCCAGTGTGCACTAGCGCGAGAGCGCAGCGCACTCACGTCGACCTCGGTGTCGGCAGCCGCTCCCCCTAGACTCCCGACTTGTGAGTAAGAATCCGCTTCGCCGATTAACCGACCAGGTGGTGCTTGCCACCATGCGCCCGCCCATCACGCCACGTCTGTTGTCCCGCCCGGGCGCCAAGCGCATCGAGCTGGCCGGCAAGCGCGTCCTGCTCACCGGGGCCTCATCCGGGATCGGCGAAAGCGCCGCCGAGGAGTTCGCCCGCCACGGCGCCACCGTGGTCGTGGTGGCCCGGCGCCAGGATCTGCTGGACGAGTTGGTCGGCCGTATCACCGAAAGCGGCGGCAACGCGATGGCGATTTCCTGCGACCTGTCGGACCTGGATGCCGTCGATGCGCTGGTCGCCGACGTCGAGCAGCGGCTGGGCGGGGTGGACATCTTGGTCAACAACGCCGGGCGCTCGATCCGCCGGCCGTTGGCCGAGTCGCTGGAGCGCTGGCACGACGTCGACCGGACCATGGTGCTCAACTACTACTCGCCGCTGCGGCTGATCCGCGGCATCGCGCCCGGGATGCTGCAGCGCGGCGACGGACACATCATCAACGTCGCCACCTGGGGAGTGTTCAGCGAGCCGTCGCCGCTGTTCGCGGTGTACAACGCATCCAAGGCCGCGCTATCGGCGGTTAGCCGGGTGATCGAAACCGAGTGGGCGAGAAAGGGTGTGCACTCGACCACGCTGTACTACCCGCTGGTGGCCACCCCGATGATCGCGCCGACCAAGGAGTATCAAGGGTTGCCGGCGCTGACCTCCAAGGAAGCCGCGGACTGGATGATCACCGCCGCGCGCACCCGTCCGGTCCGGATCGCGCCCCGGATGGCCCTTGCCGCGCAGGCAATCGACACCCTGGTTCCAGGACTGGCGACCAACGCGATCCGACGACAGCGCCTTCAACCCAATAACTCCGACACGTGATAGACACGACGGCATGGAGATTCTGGCCAGCCGAATGCTGTTCCGGCCGGTGGATTACCAGCGGTCGCTGAGCTTTTACCGGGATCAGATCGGCTTGGCGATCTTTCGCGACTACGGCGCGGGCACCGTGTTCTTCGCCGGTCAGTCACTGATCGAGCTGGCCAACCACGGCGCGCCGGAGCACTCGGCCGGACCGTTTCCGGGCGCCCTGTGGCTTCAGGTGCGCGATGTGGCTGCAACGCAGGCCGAGCTGGAGAGCAGAGGCGTGACGATCGCCCGCGAGGCCCGCCAAGAACCATGGGGCCTGCACGAGATGCATGTGGTCGATCCCGACGGCGTCCTGCTGATCTTCATCCAGATCCCGGCCGAACATCCGCTGCGCCGCGACACCCGGGGTTAACGCGGTGAGTTCGCGGGTTAACCCCAGACGAACATCTGTCGACTAGTGCGATATACCTTGGTTTAGCAGCTCGGTTCTTTCGACAACGGCGCCTCGCTACCCCCAGAATTAGGCCCGTGAACCTTCAGCTGTTCCTGTTGATCATCGTCGTGATCACCGCCCTCGCATTCGATTTCACGAACGGCTTCCACGACACCGGAAATGCGATGGCCACCTCGATCGCCAGTGGCGCGCTCAAGCCGAAGCAGGCGGTGGCGCTCTCGGCGGTGCTGAACCTCTTGGGAGCGTTCCTGTCCACGGCGGTCGCGGCGACGATCGCCAAGGACCTCGTCAACGGTCACCTGGTCACGCTGCAGCTGGTGTTCGCCGGACTGGTCGGCGGCATCGTCTGGAACTTGATGACCTGGCTGCTGGGTATTCCGTCGAGCTCGTCGCATGCCTTGGTCGGCGGCATCGTGGGTGCGATGATCGCGGCGGCCGGCGGGCACGGGGTGATCTGGACCGGCGTGGTGTCCCGTGTGCTGATCCCGGCTCTGGTGTCGGTGGTGGTGGCCGGGGTGGTCGGCGCGGTCGGCACCTGGCTGGTCTACCGGCTGGACCGCGGCGTCCCAGAAGAGCGCAGCGAGACCGCTTTCCGCCGCGGACAGATCTTCTCGGCCTCACTCGTTTCGCTGGCTCACGGCACCAACGACGCGCAGAAGACAATGGGCGTGATCTTCCTGGCGCTGATCTCCTACGGCGCCATCAGCCGGACAGAAACCCTGCCGCCGTTCTGGGTCATCCTGGCCTGCGCATGCGCAATGGCATTGGGCACCTACACCGGCGGTTGGCGGATCATCCGCACCATGGGCAAGGGACTCGTGGAGATCAAGTCGCCGCAGGGGATGGCGGCCGAATCGTCTTCGGCCGTAATCATTTTGCTGTCCGCTCAGTTCGGGTACGCGCTGTCCACCACTCAGGTGGTCACCGGATCCGTGCTCGGTAGCGGGGTCGGCAAGCCCGGTGCGGAGGTGCGCTGGGGGGTTGCCGGTCGGATGGCGACCGCCTGGCTGATCACGCTGCCCGCGGCAGGTTTCGTCGGTGCCATCACCTACTGGGTGACACACGGGATTGGCGGCTACGCCGGCGCGATCATCGGCTTCCTCATGCTGGCAACGGTGGCCACGGCCATCTACCTGCAGTCGCGCAAGACGAAGGTCGACCACAGCAACGTCAACGCCGAGTGGAAGGGTGACCTGACCGCCGGGCTCGATGAGGCCGACGTCACGGCGGTTACCGCCGGAACTCCGGTCACGAACGGCGAGGTTCACAGTTCCGCTCCGCACGCCGAGGCAAAGAAAGCAGGGATGCCATGAGCCACTGGTTCAATTACCAGGCCTCGCTGAAGATCCTGATCTTCGGTCTGCTCCTCGGTAGCGGACTGCCTGCGCTGTTCGCCCTCGCGGTGCGGGCGGGTGCCGCGGGCGCCGGCGTGCACGGTCCCGACGGCGCAGCCGTGGCGCAGAAGAACCCTGCACTGACCGCTCTTAGCTGGGCGCTGTATGGGCTGGCACTGGGCGCGGTCGCCCTCGGCGTGTTGTACGTCGCCCGGGAGTTCATCGGGGCGCATACCGGTCTGTACATGCTCGGAGCCAAGCCCGCGTAGCATCCGAAGTTAATCTCTATTGAGGCTTAGCGACGGCCCAGCGGGGGAAGTTGACACACTGTGAACCGATTCCTGTCCTCGGTGGTCGCCTGGCTGCGCGCGGGGTACCCGGAAGGAATTCCGCCGACTGACTACGTCTCGGTGCTAGCCCTGCTGTCCCGCCGGCTGAGCAACGACGAGGTCAAAGTGGTGACCCACGAATTGATGCAGCGCAGCGATTTCGATCAGGTCGACATCGGTGTGCTGATCACCCAGATCACCGACGAACTGCCGTCGCCGGAGGACATCGAGCGGGTGCGGGCACGACTGGCCGCCCAGGGTTGGCCGTTGGACGACGCCCGCGACGGCGAGGAGGCCGGATAACCGTCCTGCGGTCATTCGCCGTGGCGCAGGGCTCCTCGGCGCACCCTTTGCTCGCCGCACTCCAGCAGGTCCTGCACGGCCGGGCCCCCGCGCTGGTCCCGGTGCCGGACGGTGTCGATCGCGCAGTGTTGTCGGCGCTACGGGTGGGCGAAGCCATTGACGACGACGTCGCCCTGGTGGTGACGACGTCGGGAACCACCGGCGCGCCCAAAGGCGCACTGCTCACTGCCGACGCCCTGACCGCCAGCGCGGTGGCCACCCACGATCGGCTGGGTGGGCCGGGCCACTGGTTGCTGGCGTTGCCGCCGTATCACATTGCCGGCGTGCAGGTGCTGGTGCGCAGTCTGCTGGCCGATACCGTCCCGGTCGAGCTGGACGTCTCGACGGGCTTCGATGTCAAGCAATTGCGTTCTGCCGTCGACGAACTCGACGCGGGACGACGTTACACGGCGTTGGTTGCCACGCAGCTGGCCAAGGCACTCGACGATCCGGCCGCCAAGGCCGCACTGGCCGACCTGGACGCCGTGCTGATCGGCGGCGGCCCGGCCCCGCTGGCCGTCCTGGACGCCGCGGCGAGCGCCGGTGTCAACGTGGTTCGCACCTACGGCATGAGCGAGACCGCCGGCGGCTGTGTCTACGACGGCGTCCCGCTCGACGACGTCAAGGTGCGGGTGGCTGCCGACGGCCGGATCGCGCTCGGCGGCCCGACGCTGGCCAAGGGCTATCGCAATCCACCAGACCCCGACCCGTTCGACGAACCCGGCTGGTTTCGCACCGACGACATTGGCGCCCTTGACGATTCGGGTGTGCTCAGCGTGCTCGGCCGCGTCGACGACGCGATCAGCACTGGCGGGTTGACGGTATTGCCGCAGCTGGTCGAGGCGGCGCTGCGGACTCATCCCGCGGTGGCCGACTGCGCGGTGTTCGGGCTGGCCGACGAGCGGCTGGGCCAGCGGGTGGTCGCCGCCGTCGTGGTGGCCAACGAGTGCGACGCACCATCCCTCGACACGCTGCGCACACACGTGATACGCACCCTGGACCACACCGCCGCGCCCCGCGAGCTGCACATCGTGGACGCGCTGCCGATGCGCGGCATCGGCAAGGTGGACCGGTCGGCGTTGGTCCGGATAGCCGGAAAGAGCTTCTCCTAGCGACTCTTATGCGCCGAGCTGCGCGCACCGGATGACATAATGCCCTGGTGAACCGGCCCGACGTCATCGAGTGTTCGATTTCGATCGGGATTTTGAGCAACGGACGAGAAAATGCATCGCCACATCATTGTCAGCGGTGACGATGCGCTGGCCACCACCATCGCCGACGAACTGAAAAACTCCGGCGCGACGGTTGTCAGGCTAACCAACACCGAGTCATCCGAGGCCGGCGTCGCGCGCGAGCTCACCCTGGCCGAGGTCTCTCATGCAATTGCTGTCGTCTGCGCCGGCGACGACGATGCAAGGAATCTCGAAATCGCTTTGCTGGCAAGGAAAGCCAACCCGAACGTGCGGGTGGTGTCACGGGTCGCCAACGACGTGCTGCGCGAAGCGGTTGCCAACGACAACGGCCCCGGTGCGATCCTTGACGTTGCCGATATCGCCGCGCCGGCGGTGGTCGAAGCCTGCCTGGCTCAAACCACCCACGATTTCGATGCCGCCGGAATGACGTTCGTCGTCTCGGGCAAGACCGCGTCCCGCGAGGCGACACTGCGCGAACTCTATGGCGATCTGGCGCCCGTGGCGGTCATCCACGGCGAAGACTCACCCGCCCGCGGTGAGCTGGAGATTTGCCCCGGCCGCGATCAGCGGGTGCACGCCGGCGACAGGACGATGATGATCGGCACCGCCGACGAGTTGGCCGCCCAGGGCATCAGAATCCCCCGCTCGACGCGGACACGAATGCGCCGGCCGTTTCTCCGGCGAGTGGTCGACACCGTCCGCGGCGTGATCAACGACTTCAATCCGACGTTCTATCCGGTCGTCGCCGCCACGTTGCTCGTCCTGATCAGTGCCACGTTCGTGTTGCGTTTCGGGTACCGCCCACCGCCCAAAATGACCTTTGTCGACGCGTTCTACTTCACCGTCGAAACGATGACCACCACCGGCTACGGCGACTTCAGCTTCGTGAACCAGCCCACCTGGCTGCGCACGTTCTCCACAATATTGATGTTTAGCGGGGTGACCACCACCGCGTTGCTGGTCTCGTTCGTCGCGGACGTATTGCTCTCTCGCCGTTTCGTTTTCGCTTCAGCCCGCCCGCGCGTCGGGCATCTGCGCAACCACATCGTCGTTGTCGGGCTCAGCGGACTCGGCATGCGAGTGGTCCGCGAGCTCGCCGCTGCCGGACACGACGTCGCGGTAGTCGAACGCGACGAAGACAACCGCTTTCTGTCGGCGGTGCGCGACCTCGACGTGCCGGTGATCTTCGGCGACGCCACGTTGCGTCAGACACTGCAGACGGCGCGGGTCGATCGCGCGCGGGCGGTGGCGGTGCTGACCCGCGACGACATGATCAACATCGAAACCGGCATCGTGCTGACCGAGATGCTGGGCAAGAGGACGGCGACCAGGGAGCACTGGACCGATATTCCGCTGGTGCTGCGCGTTTACGACCGCACGCTGGGCTTCGCGGTGGCGCAACGGTTTGGATTCGAGAATGTGCGCTCCACCGTCGAACTCGCCGTGCCGTGGTTCATCGGCGCAGCGATCGGGCTGCAGGTGCTGGGCACCTTCTCGGTGGGCCAGAGCTCGTTTGTGGTCGGCGGAATGCAGGTAGCGGCCGGCAGCGAGCTCGACGGAATGCGCATGTTCGAAATGTCCACCCAGGCCCGGGTCATCGCGATCACGACCTCCAACGGGCTGGTCAAGCTGCATCCCCGCCGCGACGCGCGGTTGCACGCCGACGACACCGTCTACCTGGTCGGGCCCTACCGCGAACTGATCGACACGCTGCGCAAGGGGCGTCCGCCCCGCGAACCCGGTACCGACGACGAGCGCAAGCGCGAAGCCAAGACCGGCTGAGCTCTCAGCGCTCGTCGACCGGAAGCGGTACGCCGGTGTGCGACAGACACGCGGTGCAGGTGTGCTCGGCGCCGACCCGGCCGATCGCAGCCCGCACGAGATTTTTGAACGGCTCGATGTTCTTCGCGAATTCGCTGATCACCTCGTCGACCTTGACCCCGCCGCCCGCGGCGATCCCGGCGTCCAAGTCCGTCACCAAAGCTATTGCCGCGTAGCAGATTTCGAGCTCGCGAGCCAGCACGGCCTCCGGATAGCCGGTCATGTTGATCAGAGTGAAGCCCGCGGCGGCGAACCATTGGCTCTCCGCCCGGGTGGAAAACCGCGGGCCCTCGATGACGACCATCGTGCCGCCGTCGACCACCTCGGGCAGTCCGGTCACCGCCGAACGCAACGTCGGGCAGTAGGGATCGCCGAACGACACGTGCGCGGCACCGGTGTCGAAGTAGGTATCGGCGCGACGACGGGTACGGTCCACCAGTTGATCGGGCACCACGATGGCACCCGGACCGTGGTCGGTTGTCAGGCTGCCGACCGCGCACGGGGCGAGGACCTGACGTACCCCCAACGCGTGCAGTGCCCACATGTTGGCCCGGTAGGGCACGTTGTGCGCCGGATACCGGTGGTCGGCGCCGTGCCGGGGCAGGAATGCCACCTCGTGCTCCCCGATCGAGCCGACCGTGATCGCGGCGCTGGGTTCGCCGTACGGAGTGTCCAGGTTGACGCTGCGCGCGGCCGAGTCGAAGAAGGTGTAGAAGCCGCTGCCGCCGATCACTCCGAGCATCTACGCCGCTCCTCCTCATCGCTCCGCTCTGCATCGTCGCCGGCGGGCATGTCAGCCATTGTCGTGCACGCCGCATGGAACGATTGACGGGTGGCCAGTTTTGCGCAGTGGATCGCCGGCGCGCGACCGAGAACACTTCCCAACGCCGTCGCACCGGTGATCGCGGGCACCGGCGGCGCCGCCTGGCTGCACGGCGCCGTCTGGTGGAAGGCCCTGCTGGCACTGGTGGTCGCGGTGGCCCTGATCATCGGGGTCAACTTCGCCAACGACTACTCCGACGGCATCCGCGGCACCGACGACAACCGGGCCGGCCCGTTGCGGCTGGTGGGCTCGCGACTGGCGGCACCGCGGTCGGTGCTGACGGTGGCGGTGGCCAGCCTCGCCGTCGGCGCGGTTGCCGGGTTGGCAGTCGCGCTGACCAGTGCGCCATGGCTGATCGCGGTCGGCGCGTTATGCATCGCCGGGGCCTGGCTGTACACCGGAGGCTCGAAACCCTACGGCTACGCGGGTTTTGGTGAAGTCGCGGTGTTTGTGTTCTTCGGTCTGGTCGCAGTACTGGGCACCCAGTACACCCAAGCGTTGCGGGTCGACTGGGTGGGCCTGGTGTTGGCGGTGACGACGGGGGCGCTGTCGTCGGCGGTGTTGGTGGCCAACAACTTACGAGATATCCCGACCGACGCCGAGTCCGGCAAGCTCACGTTGGCGGTGCGCCTGGGCGACAACCGGACACGCATCCTGTACCAGGCGTTGCTGGCCGGCGCCGCCGTGTTGACCCTGACGCTGACTGTGGCCACCCCGTGGTGTGCAACCGGATTGGTGGCCGCACCGTTGGCAGCACGGGCCGCAGCCCCGGTGCGCTCCAAGCGAATCGGCGCCGAGCTGATCCCGGTGCTGCGCGATACCGGCCTGACGATGCTGGTCTGGTCGATCGCGGTGGCCGCCGCCTTGGCGCTGACGGGCTGACCTGCTTTCGACTGTGCGCTCAGGGCTTCCAGCGTGCACACCGGGCGGAGGCCGTCGGCGTGTCGTCGCCGCCGATGCACACTCGATCAGAAGCCACGATTCTCGAACAAACCACGTCAGTCGCCGGGTGGCTCCTCACCACGCAGCCTGGCCCGCAGGTGCTCGCGATCGCGGCGACGGCGTTCAGTGGCTGTGTCGATGCCGGCGGTGGCCCGGCGCCGCAACGGCCCGAACAGCCATATGCCCAGCGGCATCGCAATGATGAGAGCGAACAACAACGCGACGACGATCGGAAACTCACGCACGCCGAGCCCTCGGCCGGTCCAATAGATCACCGCGGTGATTGCGACGACCAATGCCAGGCGGGCCGCCACATAAAGTAGGACGCTGACGACCGCGCGGCCGGCAGGGCTCTGTCGGTTTGACACAATGCGAGCCTAGGTCGCCGCGTATATTCAGACCAAGGAGGTGTTGAGTGCTGTACCTGCTCCTGGTCTTGATCCTCGGAACTTCGATCTACGTCGGCTGGCGCGCGGTCCGTTCACAGGTCAACCGCCCGAAGAGCCGCGTCATCGGACCCGACGACGATCCGGACTTCCTGTGGCGGCTGGGCCACGGTGACAACAACCCGCGTTAGCACATTGATGGCCCTGCTCCTCCCCGGGCCGTTTCGGCCCGAATCGTCACAGGGTTAGATGAAGTGCTCGTTGGCCCGACGCTGATCACTCGGAAAGCCGTCGGCGACAACGGCTGCCAGCTCGATGAGCGCTTCGCGGGTATCCCGCCTCAGCCGGTTCAAGTCGATTTCGGCGCCTTCCTCGAGATGCGGGTCGAACGGCACCAAACGCACTGCGCGGCAACGCCGCGAGAAGTGATCCACGACTTTCTGCATGTCGACCTTGCCCGACCGCGGGCGCACCGCGTTGATCACCGCGATCGAATTGCTGACCAGATCTTCGTGGCCGTGCGCATCGAGCCAGTCCAGTGTGGCTGAGGCGCTGCGCGCGCCGTCGATCGAACTCGAGCTCACCACCACCAGCGCGTCGGCCTTCTCCAGCACCGACGTCATCGCGGAATGCAAAAGGCCCGTCCCGCAGTCGGTGAGCACCAGGCCGTAGAAGCGCTCGAGGATCTCCAGCGTCTGCGCATAATCGTCGGCGCTGAATGCCTCCGACATGGCCGGATCGCTTTCCGACGCAAGCACTTCCAGCCGGCTGGGGCCCTGGGAGGTGTAGCTGCGGACATCGCTGTAACGGTCGATGCCCTCGGCGTCACGCAGCAGGTGCCGAACCGTGGCCGGCGTCTCCAGCGGCACCTTTTGACTCAGCGTGCCGCGGTCGGGGTTGGCGTCCACAGCCACCACCCGGTCGCCGCGGATAGACGCGAAGGTCGCCCCCAGCGTGGCGGTGATGGTGGTCTTGCCGACGCCGCCCTTCAGCGACAGCATCGCGATGCGATAGCAGCCCCGCAGCGGCCTGTTCACCTGGACAGTCAGGTCGTTGTACCGCATCACCCGCGGGCTTTCGCCGACGTTGATCAGCTGTCCCGACAGCCGGAACAGCCACCGGCGCCAACCCTCCGTCGGCGGCGGCTTGACCTGGCGCAGCAGCGTGCTGGTGGACAACTCCGGATACCGCTGCGGTGGCAACGCGGGCTGCGAATGCCCCGGGTCGGACGACGGGGGCGCCGGCGGTCCGCCGTAGTTGCCGTAGACCCGCCGAGGCGACTCGACGACCCGCGGTAGTCCTTGGTACGGCGTGTTGGCCCATGCCCGCGGTTCGACGCGGGTTTCCGGCATCGGTGCGTTCTGCGTCGCTCCCTCGCTGAACCGGCGCTCGGTCCGGAACCCGGCAAACGCTCGGGTCGCCGGCTCCGGGGGCGGCGACGGCGGCAGCTCGGACGTCGGCTGATCTCCGTGATCGCCGGCATTCGCGTCGTGCGTCGGATGCTGAGACACGTAAAACACCCCCTCGTTGCAACACTCGGGTCGCTGGTCGTCGAACAGTGCTCTTAACCGAACATATCGCAGCGCCGACCGCGACCCTCTGACCTGGGGTTACCCGACCCCGGCGTAGGAGTGCAGGCCAACGGTCACCAAATTGACGAAGAACAGGTTGAACACCATGGCCACGAAACCGACCACGTTGATCCAGGCCGCTTTCCTGTCCCGCCAGCCCGCCGTCGACCGGGCGTGCAGGTAGGCGGCGTAAACCACCCATGCGATGAACGCCACCGTCTCCTTGGGGTCCCAGCCCCAGTAGCGGCCCCAGGCCTCTTCGGCCCAGATCGCACCGAAGATCACCCCGAAACCGAACACCGGGAACGCGAAGATCGTGGTCCGGTATGCGATCCGATCCAGCGTCTGCGCGTCTGGCAGCCGTTGGACCAGCTGAGCAAGCCTGCCCGGAGTGTCCGGTTCGGCGAGCCGAGAGGTCCGCACCAGGAACAGCATGCTGGCCACGCCGGCGACCAAAAACACCCCCGAGCCCAGGCTGACCACCGACACGTGGATCGGCAGCCAGTACGACTGCAGCGCCGGCATCACCGGAGCGGCGTTGGTGTAGAGCCAGCGACCGGACACCGTCAGCAAAATGAGCACCGGCAGCAGCAGGAAGACCCACAACGGACGGTATTGCGGCCGCCGCAACATGATCGCGCCGGCGGCCAGCCCGCAAAAGCAGGTCAGGTTGATGAACTCGTACATGTTGCCCCACGGCACCCGCTGCGTGGCCAAACCGCGCAGCACGATGCACAGAAGCAACAGCCCGATTCCGGCGTACACCAGGATCAGCCCGGCCCGCCCGACGCGCTCGTCGAACGGCCGTCGCGGGGCATCGGCCACGACACCGGGGGTCACGCTGTTCGCGCCCACGCCGACCAGTTCTCGGTCGGTTTTGCGGCTGCGCGTGTAGGCAAGTTCGACGGCCAGCAGCAACAACGCGACCACCAGGATCACCACCGCGGACGTGAACGCCCAATCGGAGTTGCGCGCCAAGCCGATGTGAACGTGCGTCGTGTTCACTGGGTGCTCCTTCCGGTCGCGACCGGCTCGGCCGGCGACGCTGGTAGCCCGTCCTGCAGCCTGCCGACGAGGCGCTCGAATTCGTCACCCCAACCCGCGTTGTCGGTCCGCGCCAAAGCGCCTACCTGGACGTTCACCGTACCGGGCGTGACCGTCACCAGGCGAACCCAGACCCGCCGTCGACGCACCAGCAGCGACACCACCAGCCCCGCCATCATCGCGATCGCGGACACCAGCACCCAGATCTGGCCCGGGTCATGGGAGACCTGCAGGTTGACGAACGGCACGGCGCCGTCGAAACGCACGACGGCGCCCGCCGCCGGGCCCTGCTCGATCCGCACCTGGTCGCCGACGCGCAGGTTGACCCGCGTGACCCGGTTGAGCCGGTGCTGGTCGATGAGATGCGGATCCAGCGAGTACAGCGACTGCGGCCGTCCGGTGTCCAGCCCGGTGTCACCGGAATAGATGTCGACGGCGACCGCCGGGGCATTCAGCGCGGGAAAGCTCGACGACAGCAAGGTGCCCTCGAGTTGTTCGGTCGGCGCCAGCAGACCTTGGATGGCGATCTGGTGTTGGCGGCGTTCGGCGGCGTCCGGGTACGACCCGGCGGGCGGGTCGATGCGGGCGACACCCGAGGACAGCAGTGTGCGGGGATTGTCCGGCCGCCACTGCACCGTCGAAGTACGCGTCTGCCCGTCGGGGAAGATCACGCTGAACGTCGGCGCGTAGCCGTGGCCCTGCAAGTAGACGCGGTCGCCGCCGACTCGCAGCGGATGGTTGACCTCGAGCCGGTAGGGCCGCCAACTACCGCCGGCGAGATCGCGGCCGGCCTGGTAGTCGATGTCGGCGGCGAACGACGTGGCTTGCCCGGACGGCAGGTAGTGGGCTTTGAAGTCGTTGACGCGCAAGCAGATCGGGTGCAGCGACGTGCCGTCGACGGTGTTGCCGGCCCGGAACGAGTCGAACGCGGCGGGCGACGCCGAGCAAAAGCCGGGGCCGCCGTCGGCGATGACGACTACGTTGCCCTCGTAGCCGAACAGTTTGCCGGCGGCCACCGCCACCAGCAGGCCCAGCAGCGAGAAATGGAATACCAGGTTGCCGAATTCGCGCAGATAGCCCTTCTCGGCGGAGATCTCGATGCCCTCGCCGCGACGGACGACCGTGCGCCAACCGCGCAGGTGGCCGGTCATCGTCGTGGCCACGTCGTCGAGTTCACCGGCGACGGTGGCCTCGGTGTGCTTGGGCAGCCGACTCAGGTTGCGGGGGGCCGGCACCGGCGTTGCCCGCATGCTGCGGGCATGCTCGATCATTCGCGGCGTCAGGCAGCCCAGCAGCGATACGAACAGCAGCGTGTAGATCGCGGTGAACCAGAAGCTGCCAAACACGTTGAATGCCTGCAGTTTATCCAGCCAGGGCCCGAGCTTGGGGTGGGCGACGAGATAGTCGTCGACCTTGCCGGCGTTGAGGCTGCGCTGCGGCAGTAACGCCCCGGGCATCGCTCCCAGCGCCAGCAGGAACAGCAGCACCAGCGCGGTGCCCATCGAGGTCAGCGTGCGCCAGGTGTTACGGGCTTTCTGCGCGAGCAGACGCAGAATCGCACGCGAGAAGGCTTCGCGGTGCGATTCTGCGTCTGCTCGCGGGGTCAAATCGGCAACCTCACGTCGGATACGAACGCGTCGCGCAGCCAGGACACGAAGTCGCTCCACGCACCGCTGACCAGCGCGAGGCCCACGACGATCAGCAGGACGCCACCGAAGATCTGCAAGGCCCTGGTGTGTCGCCGTAGCCAGTCCAGGCCCGCGACGGCCGACGCCGACCCAAAAGCCAACAGCACGAACGGGATTCCCAGCCCGAGGCAGTAGGCGATCACCAACGCGATTCCGCGCGCTACGCTCGCGCCGTCGGTCGCCGAGGCCACCGTGATGACTCCGGCCAGCGTCGGGCCCAGACACGGCGTCCAGCCCAGCGCGAAGACCGCGCCCAGCAGCGGCGCCCCGGCCAGCGTGGACCATTGCCGGGGCGCGAACCGGAGCTGACGTTGCAACGCAGGCACATAACCCACGAACACCAGGCCCATGACGATGGTCAGCACCCCGCCGACCCGTTGCAGCACAAGCTGATTGGCTATCAACGCGGTGGTCATGCCCAGCACCGCCACCGTCCCGAGCAAGAACACCACCGTGAACCCGGCGACGAACAGCGCCGCCGACCCGGTGACCCGCCACCGCGCATGCGGCGGAGCGTTGTCCGCCTCGTCGACACCGACCACGGCGGCCAGATAGGACAGGTAGCCGGGCACCAGCGGCACCACACACGGCGACGCGAACGACACCAGGCCGGCGAGCACGGACACCGCCAGCGCCAGCAAAAGCGGTCCCGCGGCGGCGGTTTCGGCGAAACCGGCGCTCATTGCGGCCCCGGAGCTTGCGGCGCGGCGGGCTCTGCGGCGATCCGTTGCACCACCGGCAGCAGATCCTCGGCAAGCAGTTCGCGCAGGAACACCGCGGCCACTCGGTGGCTGCGGTCAAGTACCAGCGTGGACGGGATCACCGAGGTCGGATACTTGCCGCCGAACGCGATCATGGTGCGCATCGCCGGGTCGTAGATGGACGGGAACGTCACCTTGCGGTCTTTGACGAAGTCCTGGGCCGCCTGCCGGTTGTTGTCGCGCACATCGATTCCCAGCAGCGCCACCCCGTTCGCGCGGGTGGCGTCGTAGACCTGTTGCAGCGCAGCAGCTTCGGCCCGGCATGGCCCGCACCACTGCCCCCAGACATTGATGACGACAACCTTTCCGGCGAAATCGTCGACCGACACCGCGCGGGCCGGGTCCATCAATTCCGGGCCGGAAACGGGTCCCGGCCGGCCGCGGTGGTCGGGCGGGTCGTACAAGATGTCGGTTTTCCCTCCGGGCGAGACGAATTCGAAGATGCCGCCTTGCGCGACCGCGTCGTCTCCGCTGGAGCAGCCGGCCATCAGGCCGGCCACCGCTACGGCGACGAACGCCAGCCGCCTGGTCAACTGAGTGCCGGCTCGCTGTACAGCACGTCGACCAGCCGGTCGCCGTCATACACCAGCGACGTCACCGAGCCGACCGCGCATTCGCGCCGACGCGGGTCGTGCCAGAGCCGTTTGCCGGTCAGCGACAACCGGCCCGTCCACACCGGCAGCTGGTGGCTGACGCACACCGCTTCGTGGCCGGCGGCCCGCGCGCGGGCCTTGTCTATCGCGGTCGTCATGCGGGCCGCGATCTGCTTGTAGGGCTCACCCCACGACGGGATGAACGGGTTGCGCAGCTGCCACCAGAACCGGGGGTCGCGCCAGGCACCGTCGCCGGGTCCCAGCCGCTTGCCCTCGAAGAAGTTGGCCGACTCGATCAGGTCGGGGTCGGTGTCGACGGTCAGGTTGTGACGGGCGGCGATCGGTGCGGCGGTTTCCTGCGCACGCTGCAGCGGGGATGCGATCACCGCGACGATGTCGCGGTCGGCCAGCGCATCAGCCACCGCCTGAGCCTGCCGAATTCCCTTGTCGGACAAGCGGAATCCGGGCAGCCGTCCGTAGAGCACACCATCGGGGTTGTACACCTCGCCGTGGCGGATCAAGTGCACCCGGGTCTGCTCGGCCATCAGGGCCTGCTCTCGTTGGCTGCGGCAGTCGCGGCCTTGTGGGCCGCAACAGGCAAAGCGTCGGCGATACGGGCGAACGCGGCGTCGTCGAGCGCCGCCGAGACGAACCACGCTTCGAAGGGGCTGCAGGGCGGATAGACGCCTCCGTCCAACAGCGCGTGGAAAAAGGGTGCGAAACGCCACGTCTCGCTGGCGCGCGCCGACGCGAAATCGGTGACCGGCGTATCGCCGAAGAACACGCTGAGCATGTTGCTCGCCCGCGGGATCTGGTGTGGCACACCGGCTTCGGTGAGCGCCAGGGACAGCAGGCCGGCGAGCCGGTCGGCATTGGCATCGAGTCTCTTGTACACCGCATCGTCGGCGGCGCGCAGGGTGGCCAACCCGGCGGCGACCGCCACGGGGTTCCCGGACAACGTCCCGGCCTGGTACACCGGTCCCAGCGGCGCGAGGCGCTGCATCACCTCGGCGCGGCCGCCAAATGCCGCGGCCGGCAGTCCGCCACTCATCACCTTGCCGAAAGTGAACAGGTCGGCGTCGACCGGATCGATTCCGTACCAACCGCTTCGGTTGACCCTGAATCCGGTCATCACTTCGTCGACGATCAGCAGCGCGCCGTGTTCGGCGGTGATCGTCTTCAGCGCGGCGTTGTAGCCCGTTGCGGGCGGGACGACGCCCATGTTGCCGGGGCTGGCTTCGGTGATGACGGCTGCGATCTGGTCGCCGAAACGCTCAAACGTCTGCTGGACGGCGTCAATGTCGTTGTAGGGCAGCACAATCGTGTCGGCAGCGGTAGCTCCGGTGACTCCCGGTGACGACGGTAGACCCAGCGTCGCGACCCCGGATCCGGCCTCGGCAAGCAGCGCGTCGACGTGGCCGTGGTAGCAGCCGGAGAACTTGACGAGCTTGGCGCGACCGGTGAATCCGCGGGCCAGTCGCACCGCGCTCATAGTGGCCTCGGTGCCGGAGTTGACCAGTCGGACCAGGTCCACCGGTGACACTCGGTCGATGATCTCGGCGGCCAGTTCGCTTTCGGCCGGTGTCGGCGCCCCGAATGACAGCCCGGTGGCGGCGGCCTTGGTGACGGCATCCACCACCGAAGGGTGCGCGTGGCCCAGGATCATCGGCCCCCACGAGCAGACCAGGTCGACGTAGCGGTTGCCGTCGGCGTCGGTGAGCCAGTAGCCGTCGGCCGCGGTGATGAAGCGTGGCGTGCCGCCGACCGCGTTGAAGGCCCGCACCGGCGAGTTCACCCCGCCGGGGATGACCGCGCAGGCGTCGTCGAACAGCTTCGCCGAGGCGTCGATATACACGTCCCCCAGTGTCCCAGCCACTGGGAGTGGTCCGACTACAGGGTGTAGTTGTCCAGCTGGATACCGCTGGAACGAGTCAGGCACGCACGCCGCCATTCCTCACCTTCGATGGCGGCGGCCTTTGGCGTCGATCGCCACCTGCTCGTATACGCGGCGGTAGAAGTCGGCGACGATGAGCCGGGCCATGCGGGAGCACCACTCGACGACTGATCGGTCGTCGCTGGCCGCGGATCCTGCGAGCACGACCGACTGCAGCACTTTGAGCTCAGCGCCGTCGAGCAGGGCCAAAGGTGGGCGGGATTCGGTACCGATGCCGTCGACGCGAACGCCGGTCGTCACAGATATCAGCCGGACACGCAGCGCCTCGGACACGGAGGCGGCCCATCGCGACAGACCTGGATATCGCGACTGCGACAGCTGCGTACATACGCCCAGCAAGGTGGAGGTGGCTTCTTGGGGCAGATCGTCGACAGCGGGATAGGTCATCGTCATCCTCCTTGTGCTTGGGAGGCATTCGATGCCGACCTGGCCTTGGTTGGGTCGAAACAAGCCCGGCGTCAGAACAACGACGTGACGACGTCGCCGAAACTCATCCCTGCTTCGCCGGCCGCCTGTGCGCCGATCCCGGTACCGAGGTTCTGCAACGCGTCGACGATGTCGTTGAGCACCGCCTCGGGGAACTGCAATATTGCCGCGTCAACGCTGTGTATCCCGGCCTGAACCGCGGTCTCCAGCGTTGCCGGATCGCCGCCGAGGGCGGCCTCGAAAATGTTCCACCCCGCGGTTTGCGGCGCAATGATGAGGTCACGCAACTCCATGACCAGCTTCGTCAGCAATCCGGGATCCGCCGGTACGGGTTGGCCGTCCCAGCTGACCAGCGTCCAGCCGTCGGTCGGATTGCCCTCGATTTCGACGACGCCGCCGCCGGGTAGCAACGCATTCCCATCCCCGCTCGGGTTGAGAAATTGTTCGACGGTTCCGGTCAAGAGGATCGGGATATCGGGGTTTTTGACGTTCAGCGCCACCCAGGAAGCGACGTCAGCCTCGTTGTTGAAGGCAACATCGGTGATCTGGCCGTCCGCACTGACGACCGGGTTAGCCATCGCCGCGTTGTACATCGCATCGACGGCGTCGGTGAACTTTGCGTCGGACACGATCCCGTTGACGTCACTGGAACCGGGGATAGGCACCGAAACCAATCCGAACGTCGTCCACAGAAACGGGGTCACTTGGTACAGGTAACCGCCGAAGCTGTCGAGCGGGTCGCCTGCGTAAATGCCGCTGTCGATCTCGTTGAGCCCGGGCAAGATCTGCACGCTATCGCTCAGATGCTCGAGCGCGGCAAACGGCGCCGCCGTGTCGATATCCCTGATGGACTGCCCGGAGAAAATCCCGGCCACGTGCTGACCCAGCTCGTTGAACAGTTGGTTTCCCACGTCCTGGGCCTGCTGCTGGCCGAGATCGCTGAGCGGAGGTCCCGGATAGTCCGGGGACGGGGTGACGACTTCGTTGAACGGGGGCATTCGTTGTCCGTGCCGGATGATGTCGATGACGATATCTTGGGCCTCGCCGCTGGTCAGCTTGACGCGGGCCACGTGGACTGTGGGCAGGGCAGCGGCGGTCGGGGTGATGACAACGACGCCGGCACCGATGAGCGCGACGCTTGCGATGACGTGGAGGCGATAACCGAGTCGCATGTCGACCTATGACTCAGAACAATGTCGCGAGAAGGTCGCTGAGCGCCGTGCCGGATTGTGCGCCGGCCTCCGTCGCGACGACGTTGGTCAATGCGTCGGCGATGGAATTGAAGACCGATTCGGGGAAGTGGGCCAGCGCCGAGTCGACTTGCTCGAATCCGGTCTGAACTGCGTTCATTATCGTCGTCGAATCGCCGCCGAGAATGGCCTCCCAAATGTTCCATTCCGCGGCTTGGGTGGGCAGAGCCACGTCGCGCACGTCGACGAACAGGCTTGACAGCAAATCGGGGTCCTGCGGGATGGCTTGCCCGTCCCAGCTGACCAGCGTCCAGCCGTCGGTGGGGTTGCCCTCGATTTGGACGACACCGGTGTTGGGCAGCAAGACGGTCGACAGCCCGTTGGGGACGGTGTGGGCCTCGATGATGCGGTTGATGAAAAAGGGCAGATCGGGGTTTTTGACGTTGTCTAGGGCCCAGACGAAGATCGACGCTTCGCTGTTGAACGCCACACCAGTGATCTGGTCGTTGTCGCTGACAACCGGATTGGCGAGCAGAGCGTTGTACATCGTGTCGATGGCGCCGGTGAACCTCGCGTCGAACACCACACCGTTGACATCGGACGAGCCTGGGGCCTGCTCCAACGCCAATCCGAACGGAGCTCCCAGCGACCAGGCGCCCGCGGTCAGAAATGCAAGCTGGCCGCCAGGGCTCTCAATCGGATCGAGGGCGTAAATGCCACTGTCGATCTCGTCGAGCCCCGGCAGTATCGGCACGTTGCCGCTCATGTTCTCGAGCGCGGCGAACGGTGCCGCAGTTTCCATCTCCCTGAGCCCCTGCCCCTCGAAGATTCCGGCGACGTGCGGACCCAACTGGTCGAACAGTTTCGACGCGAGGTCCTGCGCCTGCTGCTGACCGAGATCGCTCAGCGGAGCCCCCGGAAACGCCGGAGAGGGGGTGAGCTCGTCTTCGAACGGCGAAATCATCTGGGCGTGCCGCACGACGTCGATGATGACGTCCGTTGCGTCGCCAGAGGTGAGCTGGATGTCTGACACGTAGACGTGGGGAAGCGGCGCGGTCGTCGGGGTGACGGCGATGACGCCGGCGCCGACGACGGCAATGCCTGCTGTGATGTACGGGCGATACCGAAGCCGCATGCTGGCACCCACCTTAAAATAACCTGAAAGTTTCGTTACATTAGGCTTAATAGTCTGTGCTCCAACCCTCGGGAACAAGGGCATCTCGCACCAAAATCAATTTGTGATAGTGCATAGTGCACCGACGCCTGTACGCTGCACCGGTGGGCTGGGAACTGCCGTCGAAACGGGTCTGCGAGCTGATGCAACAGGGCGCCAAGATCGTCCTTGACGCTCCCGAGGAGCCTCCACTCGAAGAGCTGAACAAGGCGACGCTGACCCCGGAGTACATGCAGACCGTCGCTGGCGATCCGGTGCTCGCCGAGGCGGTGCGCCGCAGCAATCGGTCAAATCGGCTGCATTGGGCAGCCGCCAACATCAGTCACCCCGGCGAGCCGGTGCAGCCCAATCTCGGCCCCGAGTCGCTGACCATCGCTCGCTACCTGATTCGTCGAGGGCTGGACGAGTCGACGGCCGTGGATGCGTATCGGATCGGACAAAATGTGGCCTGGCGTGCGTGGATGCAGGTCGCGTTCGCACTGACATCCGACCAAGACGAACTACATGAGCTGCTCGACGTCTCGGCGCGTTCGATCGCATCTTTCATCGACGAGACGGTCGCCGGGATCTACCGCCAGCTACAGGTAGAACGCGAGGCGCTGACCCGCGGGACGCACGCCGAACACCGCGAGATCGTCGCGCTCATCCTCGACGGGGCGCCGATCACCCGGCAACACGCCGAGAACCGACTCGGCTACCGCCTCGGGCAGGACCACACCGCCGCCGTCATCTGGGGCGACGAGTCGAACACCAAGCTTTCCGATCTAGACCGCGCCGTCGAGGCGATGGCGCGCAATGCCGAAGGACGCCGGCCATTGTCGGTGCTGGCCGGCGCGGCCACCCGATGGGTGTGGTTACCCGGCGCCGATGGTCCGGACCTGGCCGCTGTCGCCGGCGCGGTGAGCCAATTGGCCGGCGTGCGAATCGCGCTCGGGCCCACCGCAGCTGGAATCGAGGGATTCCGGCGCAGCCATTTCGATGCAATCACCACTCAGCGCATGGTGGTGCGGATGGGCTCGACCCAGCGGGTCGTCAGCTTCACCGACGTCGAGCTCATCGCGTTGATCACCGCCGATCCTGAGCGGGCGGACCGGTTCATCAAACACACACTGGGTGATTTCGAGTCGGCAGACGCCGAACTCCAGCAGAGTGTCCTCACCTTCGTCCATGAGCAATGCAACGCCTCGCAGGCAGCCGCGCGGTTGTTCACACATCGAAACACTTTGTTGCGCAGGCTCGGTCGTGCCGACGAGTTGCTACCACAACCACTGAAAGACAACAGTGTGCACGTCGCTGTGGCATTGGGAGCGTTACGGTGGCGCGGCGCCACCAGTCCGCCGTTGTCAGGGTGAATGGCTGTTGGAGGCGCGTCGCGCTATAGCGGGTGCTGTCGCGTCGGAAAACAGCCCCGTTCAACCCACCATAACCGCCGTTCACCGCCGCGATCCTCTCGCGGGCTGGTGCCGATGGCCATCTCGATCCGATTGAAGGCCTTGATGGTGAACCACGGGGGTTGAGCTAGGGGGCGCTTTAAGAGTTGGATGGCGGTATGCAACTACCGCAACGTCTCGCTCGGTTCAACCGGCACGTGACCAACCCCATTCAGCGGATGTGGGCCGGCTGGGCCCCGTCGTTCGCCATTCTCGAGCACGTCGGACGGCGCTCCGGCAAGCCCTACCGCACCCCGTTGAACGCGTTCAACGCCGAGGTTGACGGAAAGCCCGGCGTGGCGATCCTGCTGAGCTACGGCCCCGACCGCGACTGGCTGAAGAACCTCAATGCCGCCGGTGGCGGGCGGATGCGACGCCATGGCAAAACTTTCGGTGTCAGCAACCCGCAGACCGTCACCAAGGAGCAGGCGGCGCCGCACGTCACCGGTGCGGGACGGCGAGTCTTTCCAAGGATCCCGTTCGAGCAGGCAGTTCTGCTGACCAAAACCGATTAATCAGCCCGGGTCGCAACGCGTTTGGTCACGAAGTACAGCGCGACCACGACGGCCCAGGACAGCAGGCTGAGCCAGAACTGGACGCGGGCCGAGTCGTCGAAAGCCATCTGCACGAGCACGCCGACGATGCCGGCCACGGTCAGGATCGACAGTGCCGGGAAGAACCACATCTTGACCCGCAACTTTTCCGGTGGCGTCTTGCGTCGTAACACGATCTGCGACAACGCAATCAACAGGTAGACGAACAGCACGATGGCGCCGGACGAGTTGAGCAGGAACAGAAACACCGTGCCCGGCGCCACCGCGGCCATGATGACGCACAGAAAGCCGACTACCGAGGAGCACACGATCGCGAGGGCGGGCACCCCGCGTCGGCTGATCTTGAGCATCCGGGCCGGCGCCTCGTGTTGAGCAGCGAGCACGAACAGCACCCGGGATGCGCTGTACAGCCCGGAGTTCAAGCAGGACAGCACCGCGGTGAGCACGACGGCGTTCATCAGATGATCGGCGCCCGGAATTCCGATCTGCATCAACGCGGCCACGAACGGCGACGAGCCGGCCTGCAGGGAGTTCCACGGCAGTATCACCGTCAGCAGAAAGACCGATCCCACAAAGAAAACCGCGATGCGGGCGGCCACCGCGTTGGTCGCCCGCTGCACAGCGCGCTGCGGATCGGCTGTTTCGGCGGCGGCGATGGTCGCGACCTCGGCTCCGACCATCGAAAAGATCACCACCACGACCGCGGCGAAGGCCCCATGCACCCCATTGGGAAAGAACCCGCCATGAGCGTGCAGATTGGAAAAGTCCGCATGCCGATGCGGCCAGCACCCGAACGCGTACATCGTGCCGAGCAACAGGAAGAGCACGATGGTCGCGACTTTGACTCCGGCGAACCAGAATTCGAATTCGCCATAGGACGAGACCGACAGCAAATTCGTGGCGGTCATCAATACCATCAAGATCAGCGACAACAGCCACAGCGGAGCGTGGAACCAGTAGGTGATGACTTTCGCGCCGGCCACCGCCTCGAAGCCGACGACGATCACCCAGTAGTACCAATACAGCCAGCCCACCGAGAAACCTGCCCAGCCACCCAGAGCTTGCCGGGCGTATTCGGCGAACGAGCCGGTCGATGGGTTGGCGGTGGCCATCTCGCCGAGCATCCGCATCACCAAGATGATCAGCACACCGCAGATCGCATAGGTCAAAAAGGCTGCGGGACCGGCCTTCCCGATGACGACGCCCGACCCGACGAAAAACCCCGCGCCGATAATCCCGCCGATGGCGATCATCATCAGCTGTCGTTGCGACAAGCCCTGGCGCAAATGCGGTGTGGCGCTCGTCTCGTCGGTCTGCACCATTACGGGACGCTAACACCCGTCTGCGCGGTCCCGCTCGATTCAGACCGGCACGGCGCGCAGTACCGCAGGCAGGCTGGGCAGGAAGTGCGCGGTGGCAAATTCCCGAATGTCCTCGGCGTCGACCAGTGTCTGGCGAGCCGGAAACAACAGCAGCATCGCCGCGTATCGCAGGATGACCTCGGCCAGCTCGTCGACTGCGTCCGCGCCGATCTGCTCGGCGAAGCCGCCGGGAAAGATCACCCGCAGCGCTGCCGCCATCCGCTCGACCGCGGCATCCCAGTGCTGGCGGGCCAATTCGAGCATCAGGCCGGGCTCCTCGGCGAGCATCCGGGTCAGCACCCGGTGTTGCCGGAACCGCATGATCGACAGCGTGAACGCCTCGACGTAGTAATTCGACTGTGGCCTACGGCTTTTCAGTTCTTCGGCGATGTCAGCGAAAAGCACCGCGTTTTCGCGGTCGATGACGGCGGCAACCAGCTCGTCGCGGCCGGCGAAGCGCCGGTAGATGGTGGTTCGGCTCACTCCGGCGCGACGGGCCACGTCGTCGAGCGCGACCCGCCGCAAGCCGTGCTGCTGGAACTCGACGACGGCGGCGTCGAGGATCGCTTGGGTGGCCGGGTCGACGGGGTCAGCGGCGGGCATAGCCTGCACTGGCAAATCCGTTGTAGCGCAGTCGCATCGGCAGACGCTCCCAGAGCCAGTTCACCGGCCGCGACCGCCACGCCGCGGCGAACCGCTGGTAGCGGCGCTCCTGGCGGTCACTCCAGGGCAGACCGAGCAGCGTGCGGGCCCGCGGCGGCAGGCCGCCGGTGGTCAGGAACGCCGCGGCCGGGTTGAACACCGGCGCGAGCACCCGCCACACCGGCTGCGGCACACCCTTGGGGCATGGGAATCCTTTAGTCACATATCCCACACCGTATTTCGCGGTGGGGTGCGCGATCATGACGCGGTCGAGCATGTGGTCCCAGTACCGCTCGAACTCCTGATAGTCGGCCGGCATCGGCCGTTCGCTGACGCCGTAGCGGCGATACCAGGTCTTCGACTCGAGGTAGATCTGCTGCCTTTCCGCGTCGGTGAGACGTTTGACGAAGGTGTCGGCGAAGTAGAGCACCTGTTCGACGAAGGTGGCGTGCGCCCAGTAGTAGGTGTCGGGATCCAGCGCGTGATACCGCTCACCGCTGGGCATCTCGCCCTTGATCTGGTGGTGGAAGTCACGCACCTGCTGGCCGGTGTTGTCCTCGTCGGACCCGTAGACGGTCTTGAAGATCGGCGGCAGCGAGCGCTTGATCCGCGCCGAGGTGTCACTGAAGAACACCGAATGGTCCAACACGCCCTGTCCCAGCTCGGCGAGCATGTTTTGCAGGACGGCGGGCCGCGGCCCGATCAGGAACATTCTGTTGTCGCCGAAGTAGCGCCACACCAACGACTGCGGCCCCAACGGCAGCGCGTCAGTCGTCGTTTCGACTCCGGACGGCGCAGACGGCTCGCTCAGCTCAGTCATTGGGACAGTGTTACATATTTCGATCTTTGTACCAAGTCGAGCGAAAGACGTTGGCAAAATGTGATCTGCACGTTGCCGACGGATACGGCGTGCCGTGGTGGACGCCGCTGATCAGGAGGGCAACATATCGGTCGTGCCTGAGCTTTCCCGCCGTGCTGCGCTGCGGCTGGGCGCTAGTGCGGTTATGGGGGCGGCGGGAATCTGGTCCTTCGACGCCCTGGTCGATCCCACGCAGGTGCCGGCCGACCCCAGCCCTTTCGACCCCGCAGCACCGCCGACGCCACCCGTCGCAGCGCCACTGCCGACCAAGGTTTCCGGCTCGTTCATCTCGGCGGCCCGCGGCGGTGTACAGACGAACTACATCATCGCCAGGCCGCCAGGCCAGACCGGGCCGCTGGGCGCGGTGATCGCGTTGCACGGCGTGCGCGGCAACGCCAAACAGGTGATGAGCCTGGGCGTCGAACAAGTGCTGGCCGATCTGGTCAAGGCCGGACGCCCGCCGTTCGCGGTGGTAGCTGTCGACGGCGGCGACAGCTACTGGCACCGCCGGGCCGGCGGCGAAGACGCGGGCTCGATGGTGCTCAACGAGCTGATACCGATGCTGCCGGCGATGGGTCTGGACACGTCGCGGATCGGCTTGATCGGCTGGTCGATGGGCGCCTACGGCGCGCTGCTACTGGGCGCCCGGCTGGGTCCCGCGCGCACCGCCGGGATCTGCGCGGTCAGCCCGGCGCTGTACCAGTCCTACACCGCCAGCACGCTCGGGGCGTTCGACAGCTACGACGACTGGACCCACAACACCGTATTCGGGCTGCCGGCACTGTCGTCGATTCCGCTACGGATCGACTGCGGCAATGACGACCGGTTCGCCCCGGCCACTTACCAATTCATCGCCCAACTACACACGCCGCCCGCGGGTGGATTCTCGCCCGGTGGACACGACGAGGCGTACTGGCGTCAGCAGCTGCCCGGCGAGCTGGCCTGGCTGTGATCCTGACCTAGTTGATTGTCAAAGTGCCTGAGCCGCAAGCTATTTGTCACTACGAGTAGCGACGAGCAGGCCATTGCTGCGCCGGCGATCATCGGGTTGAGCAGACCCATCGCCGCCAGCGGGATGGCCGCGGCGTTGTAGGCGAATGCCCAGAACAGGTTCATCCGGATCGTGCGCAGGGTGCGCGCCGACAGCCGAAGCGCGGTCGCCACGGTGTGCACGTCGGTGCGCATCAGCGTCAGGTCGCCTGCGTCGATCGCGGAGTCCGCGCCGCTGCCCATCGCCATGCCGATGTCGGCGACGGCCAGCGCCACCGAGTCGTTGACGCCGTCGCCGACCATGGCCACCGTCCGACCCTGCGCCTGCAAACGCTGGACGGCGTCAGCCTTTTCGGTGGGCAGCACACCGGCGATCACGTCGGCCGGTGCGATGCCCACCGCCTCGGCGACCCGCTGGGCCACCGCGGCGCTGTCGCCGGTGAGCAGCATCGGGGTGATGCCCATCGCCTTCAGCTCGGCGATTGCCTCGGCGCTGCCGGGCTTGACCCGGTCGGCCAGCGTGACGACTCCACGCACCTGCCCGCCCCACGTAACCTGGACCGCCGTCTGATGGGCCGTCGGGACCAGCAGGTCAACGCCGGCAAGCGATTCCGCGCGCGACACCACCACCTCGACGCCGTCGACCACACCGAGCACTCCGGTGCCCGGATCGCTGACGAACAGGTCGGGGCCGGTGCGGGGCGCCAGGCCGCGGGCGTGGGCGGCGGCCACGATCGCCGCCGCTACCGGGTGCTCGGATGCCGACTCGACCGCCGCCGCGCGGGCCAGCACGACGTCGGCGTCCTCGCCGGGCCGCGGCTGCACGTCGTGTACCGCCATCGCGCCGGTCGTCACGGTTCCGGTCTTGTCGAACACCACGGTGTCGACACCGTCGACGGTCTCCAGTAGCCGCGGATCCTTGATCAGGATGCCCAGCTGCGCGCCGCGCCCGGTGCCGACCAGGATCGCGGTCGGGGTGGCCAGCCCGAGCGCGCACGGGCAGGCGATGATCAGCACCGCGACGGCCGCGGTGAACGCCGACGCGGCCGGCTGCCCGGTCAGCAGCCAGCAGGCCATCGTCGCCGCGGCGATCACCAGCACCGCCGGAACGACGATCGCCGAGACGCGGTCGGCCATCCGCTGCACGGGCGCCTTGTTGTTCTGCGCGTCGCTGACCAGCTTGGCCATCCGGACCAGCTGCGTGTCGGCGCCGACCCGGGCCGCGCGCACGAGCACCCGGCCGTAGGTGTTCAGTGAGCCGCCGACCACGGTGTCGCCGGCGGCCACGTCTACCGGTATCGGCTCACCGGTGATCGCCGAAGTGTCCAATGCTGTTGTGCCATCGATGATTACGCCGTCAGTGGCGACGCGCTCACCCGGTCGCACCACGACGACGTCGCCAATCTCTAGTTCCCCGATCGGCACCGGTACCTCGTCGCCGTCGCGTAACACCACGGCGTTCTTGGCTCCCAGACTCAGCAGCGACCGCAGGGCCGCCCCGGCTGCGCGCTTGGCCCGCGCCTCGGCATACCGGCCGGCCAGTTGGAACACCGTGACCGCTGCCGCGACCTCGAAGTAGACCGGGCCGGTGCTGCGGAACACCGCCGCCGTCGACCACAGATAGGCGGCCAGCGTTCCCAGTGACGCCAGGGTGTCCATCGTCGAGGTGCCATGCCGGGCGCCGGTCAGCGCCGCGCGGTGAAACGGATAGCCACCCCACGCCACGATCGGCGTCGTCAACGCCAGCGCCAGCCACTGCCACCCGGCGAACTGCCAGCCCATCACCATCGACACCGCCACGACCGGAATCGCCAGCAGCGTCGAGCCGATGAGCCGCGGGCGCAACCGATCCGGTGACTCGTCGTCGCTGCGACCGAAAGGATCGGGGGCCACCGACGCCCGGTAGCCCGTCGACTCCACCGCTGCGATCAAATCGCCGGCCGACACCGCCGACTCGTGTTGAACATGGGCTCGCTCGAGTGCGAAGTTCACCGCGGCGCGCACACCGTCGAGTCGGTTCAACGCGCCCTCGACGCGGGCAGCGCACGACGCGCAGCTCATGCCGCGCAGATCGAGATCGGTGGTGGTCATGCCGTCGCGGGTCGGCCGGCCCGCCGCAGGCGGGCGACACCGACCACCACCAGCATTCCAGCGGCAGTCGCCAGCAGCAGGGTCAGCAGCAAAAGCGAGGGGTTGAAGACCACCGCGGTGGTCACTGGCTGGCCCTTGGCGACGGGCGCGACGGTGACCGTGGAACGCACAGCCGACCAGCTGAAGGCGCAGCCCACGGCGGCAGCACAGGCCAGGGCCAGCTCGACGAAAGCGCGTAAACGGGCCATCACCAGGCTGAACTGTCGTCGTCGTCCGGCGGTGGCTCGTAGGGTCCGACGCGCTCCTCGACCAGTGGGGTAAGCAGGTTGCGCAGATGTCGATGCCGGCGCGCCCACGCCTGGGCGGTGCGGCCGCCGGTCAGCCGCAACCCGATGCCGACCCGGCCTTTGGGCACTCCGACCAGCTCACCGAGTGCACGGGC
This sequence comes from Mycobacterium sp., assembly GCF_036490025.1. Lineage (GTDB taxonomy): Bacteria > Actinomycetota > Actinomycetes > Mycobacteriales > Mycobacteriaceae > Mycobacterium. The sequence goes on from NZ_DASXEP010000179.1 coordinate 32,231, forward strand.
GGATTGCCAGCGTTCCAGTTCTTTTTTTGATGCGTACGGATGATCGGGTTCCGGATAGACCTTGACGATCTCGGACACCCGGATGGTTTCGGTACCCTGGCGCAGCGCCTGCGCGGTCAGTTCGACCGAGGTGTGGATGCGGGCCGCTTTGACTTGCAGCGCAATGAAACTGGTCAGCACCACCAGGAAGAACACCGGAACCGAGATCTGCCAGCCGTTTCCGTTGGACCTTTCGATCCACAGCATGATTGCGGCGGACACCGGGCCGGCCAGCACCCAGTACCAGGTGGCACCGACCTCGCGAAAGAGCGGTGCTGCATCGGTATCCGTGCGGGCAGTCACGTCAACCATCATCCCTGCTGCGGGAGCGGACAAAGCACCTGGGGTCACTCCCGTCCGGCGCGCTCACCTGGTGAAGTAGTTGTGCGCGTCGCGGCGGTGCAACAAGAACATTCCTCCGGCGATCAGTACCGATCCGGTGATTCCGGCGACCCCGCACGCGACCGCATACACCGGTGGCCAGGTCACCGTGAACAGCCGGATTGCGACGTAGACGACGGTGGCGATGGCTCCGCCGGTCAAAACGGTTCGGGCCCAGCGGTAACCGGCCCGCATCAGGATCAGGAATGTCACGACGATGGCGCACAGCACCAGGGTGAACAGCCCCGAAGCAATGTAGACCGGCGTGGCTCCGCGACCGTTCGAGGAGCCGACCATGTCGGCGACGTAGCCGACCACCATCAGCGGCGTCGCCACCAGCCACAACCAAAAGCCGGTGTCGACGTCGATCGGCCGGGTCGGTGGCCCGGGTTCAACCGGACCGGTCACGACAACCAGTTCGCCGCGCCGGCGGCCCAGTAGGTCAGCACGATGTCGGCGCCGGCGCGCCGGATGCTGGTCAACGACTCGAGTGCGGCGGCGCGCTCGTCGATCCAGCCGTTGGCTGCGGCCGCGGCGATCATCGCGTACTCCCCCGACACCTGGTAGGCGGCGACGGGCACCGGCGAAATCTGCGCGGCGGCAGACACCACGTCCAGGTAACCCATGGCGGGTTTGACCATCACGATGTCGGCGCCCTCCTCGAGATCCAGCCGCACTTCGCGCAATGCCTCGCGGGCGTTGCCGGGATCCTGCTGGTAGGTGCGCCGGTCGCCGGACAGGCTGGAGCTCACCGCTTCGCGGAACGGGCCGTAGAATGCCGACGCGAACTTGGCGGCGTAGGCGAGGATGACGACGTCGGGGTGGCCGGCGGCGTCCAGGCCGTCCCGGATCGCCGCGACCTGGCCGTCCATCATGCCGCTCGGGCCGACCACGTGAGCACCCGAATCTGCCTGTGCGACAGCAAGTTCCACATAACGGCTCAGCGTGGCGTCGTTGTCGACCCGGCCGCGCTCGTCCAGCACGCCGCAGTGGCCGTGGTCGGTGAATTCGTCCAGGCAGGTGTCGGCCATCAGCACCGTCGCGTCGCCGAGATCCTTGCTCAGATCGCGCAGCGCCACGTTGAGGATGCCATCGGGATCCGAGCCCGCCGACCCGGCCGCGTCCTTGTCCTCGGCGCGGGGCACGCCGAAGAGCATCAACCCGCCCACCCCGGCAGTCACCGCATCGGCCGCGGCGGCGCGCAACGAGTCGCGGGTGTGTTGCACCACGCCCGGCATCGAGGTGATCGGCGCCGGCTCGTCGATGCCGTCGGCGACGAACATCGGCAACACCAGATGCCTTGGCTCCAGCGACGTTTGGGCCACCAACCGGCGCAGCGCCGGAGTCGACCGGAGTCGACGCGGCCGCTGCCGGGGGTAGCTCATTAGCTACCGCCTGCGGCTCTTCTTACGTGGCGGCGGCAGCGCACCCTCGGCGCGCAGCCGGGCGGCATGCTCGGCCAGCGCCTCGATCAGCGGACCCACCGCGGCGGTTTCGGGTTGCACGTCGACCCGCAAACCGAATTCGGCTGCGGTCTCAGCGGTTTTCGGCCCGATGCAGGCAACGATGGTGCGCGCGTGCGGCTTGCCGGCGATGCCGACGAGGTTGCGCACCGTCGAACTCGAGGTGAAGCACACCGCGTCGAAACCACCGGTCTTGATCATCTCGCGGGTGGCCGCCGGCGGCGGGGCAGCCCGCACCGTGCGGTAGGCGGTGACGTCTTCGATCTCCCAGCCACGGTCGCGCAGACCCTCGGCCAGCGTCTCGGTGGCGATGTCTGCCCGCGGCAGCAGCACCCGGTTCACCGGGTCGAAAATGCTGTCGTAGTCCGGGAATTCGTCGAGCAGACCCAGCGACGACTGCTCACCGGAGGGCACCAGCTCGGGGCTGATCCCGAACGCGCGAACCCGGTCCGCGGTCGATTCGCCGACGCAGGCGATCTTCACCCCGGAGAACGCCCGGGCGTCCAGACCGAACTCGCCGAACTTCTCCCACACCGCGCGCACCGCGTTGGTGGAGGTGAACACCACCCACTGGTAGCGGCCGTCGACCAGACCCTTGACCGCGCGCTCCATCTGCGCCGGGCTACGCGGCGGCTCGACGGCGATGGTCGGCACCTCGATCGGCAGCGCGCCGTGCGCGGTCAGCCGCTCGCTCATCTCGCCGGCCTGATCCTTGGTTCGCGGCACCAGCACGGTCCACCCGTACAGGGCCCGGCTCTCCCACCAGTTCAGCTTGGCCCGGTTGGCCACCGTCTTGCCGATCGTGACGACCACCGGCGACGGCGCGGTGCTGTCGGAGCCCAGCAGCAGATTCGAATCGGTCAGCCCGCCCAGCGTGGACTCCACGGAACGCTGCGCGCACGTGGTCCCGCAGGACGTCACCACGCATGGCGTGGTGTCGGCCAGGCCATACTCGATCAGCGTGCGGGCCGCGTCGGCCACGTGCGAGGACGTGGCCTGCAGGATCAGCGGGCCGGGACCGGCGGCCAACGCGCCCCAGTCCACGTCCCCGCGCACGTCGGCAACGGTGTGCGACGAGCCCAGCGGCAGCCCGGCGTAGGTCGGCACCGCGTCGCTGGCCGCCAGGCCAGGCACGATCTCGAAGTGCAGGTGGCTGCGGGCCACGGCGTTCACCTCAGTGATCACCGAGTCCACCGACAGCGGGTCACCGGACACCAGCCGCACTACGTCAGCCCCGGTACGGGCCTCGGTGACCAGGGTTTTGGCCACCTCAGCCGGATCGCCCAAAGCCGGCCGGATGTCGGGTCCCACCGACACCACCACGGTGGGTTGTTCGTCGGTGCCAATCCCCGTTGCGCCCTCAATGGCTCCGTTGTCCGACGGCTCGGCCGGTGCGGGCCCGGAGACCGGCGGCAAATCCTTGCCGATCAACGCCAGCACCGCCTCGGGCACGTCGGGGTCAATGAACACCAGGGGGGCATTCGCCAGTACCGAAGCGGCCCGCGTCGTCAGCAGAGCCGGGTCACCGGGACCCGAGCCCACGAACATGATGCGGCCGGGCCTCGGCTTACGCCCTCGCGTCGTCATCGTCGCTCCTACTCGTTCCGCGCGCGGGATTACTACCGCGCACTCGACATGAGTTCCCGTGCGCCCAAATCGAACAGCTCGGCGGCCACCGAGAGCCCGAGCTCCCGTGCCCGTTCCGGACTGCCGATACCGGACGCGCGGATCACGTCGGATCCGTCCAGCGCCGCCACACAGCTGCGCAGCGACAGCTCCTCGAAGACGCGGCCGTCTTCGTCGATGGACTCGACCACCTCAGCGATGGCCCCCACCGGCGCGGAACAGCCCGCCTCCAGTTCGGCGAGCAGGGCACGCTCGGCGGTGACGGCCGCGCGGGTGTCGGCGTCGTCCAGCTCTGCCAGCAGTTGTGCCAGCCGAGAATCCCCGGCACGGCACTCCACCGCGAGCGCCCCTTGAGCCGGCGCCGGCAACATCTGCACCGGCTCCAGCGTCTCGGTGACGTCGTCGAGACGTCCCAGTCGGGTCAGACCCGCCCGGGCAACCACGATCGCGTCCAGATCACCACTGCTAACCCTGTTCAACCTGGTGTCTAGGTTGCCTCGTAGGGGGCGGATTTCCAAACCGAGACCCAATGCTCTAAGCTGCGCGGCCCGCCGGGGCGATGAAGTGCCCACGATTGCGCCGGTCGGCAGCTCTCCCAGCACCAATCCATCGCGGGCCACCAGCGCATCGCGGGCGTCTTCCCGCGGCGGGATGGCGGCGATCACGAACCGCGGATCGTCGGCCGTCGGCAAGTCTTTGTATGAATGCACCGCCATGTCGACCCGGCCGTCGTCGATGGCTTCGCGCAATGCGGCGGTGAAAACGCCGACACCGATGTCGGCGATCGGCTCGGACGACTGGTCGCCCTCGGTGCTGATGATCACCAGTTCGGCGGGATGACCGTTAGCCAGCAGGGCATCTCGGATGCCGCCGGCTTGGGTGGTGGCCAGCAAGCTGCCGCGGGTACCGATCCGGATTACCTCGGTCAAGCTATTCTGTGGAATCTGTTGGTAGAGAGGGTAATTCGCCCGCGGTAGCGACGGCGTCGACGGCGGTCTGGTCGAGCTCGAACAGCTCGCGCAGCGCCTCGGCGTAGCTGTCGCCGCCGGGAGCGCTGGCCAGTTGCTTGATCCGCACCGTGGGCGCGTGCAGCAGCTTGTCAACCACTCGGCGCACGGTGCGAGCGACCTCGTCACGGTGGGTGGTTTCGAGTCCGGGCAGGCGGTGGTCCAGGCGCAGCAATTCGGCCTCGACGACGTCGGCGGCGCGCTGGCGCAGCGCGGTCACGGTCGGGGTGACCTCGGCCATTCGCTGCCCGGCCAGGTAGGTGGCGACTTCGGCAGCGACGAGGTGGCGGGCCGCTTCAGCATCGGCCGCCGCGGCTCGCGCCGACGGTTCCCGCTGCACACGGTCCATGTCGACCACCCAGACACCCGGCAGCCCGGACACGGCCGGGTCGACGTCGCGCGGCATGCCCAAATCGCAGATCACCAGCGGCTGATCCGTCTCGCGACTGGCAGCGGCCAGGGCGTTGTGCACGTCAGCCAGCGAGACCACTGGGCGCACCGCCCCGGTGCAGCTGATCACGACATCGGCGTCGGCCAGCGCGGTGGCCAGGTTTTCCAGGCTCAATGCCTCAGCGGCGGCATCGGATTCGCGGATTTTGCGGGCCAGCCGCTGCGCGCGGGGCAGCGACCGGTTCACGATGTAGACATGCCGGATCCCGGCCCGGGTCAGGTGGGCCGCCGACAGCGCGCCCATCGCTCCGGCGCCGACAACGACGGCGGTCTTGCCCTGCAGGCCACCGACTTTGGTGTCGGCCATGCCGAGTGCGACGGAAACCACCGATGCGCCCGCGGCGTCAATGCCGGTTTCGGAGTGCACGCGCTTGCCGACCGCCAGCGCACGCTGGGCCAGCTCATGCAGCACCCGGCCGACGGTGCGGTTGGCCTCGGCAGCGGCGTAGGCGCGACGGACCTGGCCGAGCACCTGCTGCTCGCCGACCACCGCCGAATCCAGGCCGCTGGCCACGGCGAATAAATGCTCGACTGCGGCCTCGCTGTAGCGGACGTAGGCGTATTTGGTCAGGTCGGGCACTGACATCCCGGACTGCTCGGCGAGCACCTGGCCGATGGCCGACAGGCCGCCGTGGAAGGCGTCGACGACCGCGTAGACCTCGACGCGGTTGCAGGTAGACAGCACCATGGCCTCGGTCACCAGCGGCGACTGCATGATCCGGTCGACGATCTTGACTTGCTCGGATTCGTCAGTGCTGAGCTGCTCCAGAACGGAGACCGGCGCGCTGCGGTGCGACACACCGAAAAGCAGGACGCTCACGGCTGAATCACCTGGCCTGCTCCCTTGCTAACACCGGTGAATTGACTGATGTCCACCGTAGACGGTTACCTGGTGGGCCACCAAATTTCCGCCGCGGTCACCTGCGGCTGGCAAGATCTTTGCGTAGCCGTGGCTCGTCGACCTCCCAGTAGCTGTGCTCGCGGCCGTCGAGCAACACCACCGGTAGCCGGTCGCCGAATTCTGCTCTCAGGGTGGTGTCGCCTTGTTGCGCGGCTTGGTCGACATCGGTGGTCGACAGGTCGAAGTCGAGTTCTTCGGCGAGCTGCTTGAGGTGTGCGTGGACGCCGTCGCAGATCGTGCAGCCGGCGCGGGTGAGCAGGTCGATCTGTGGGCGGGCCATGGGTCCAGTGTGCCGGTTGGGGCATCGGGAAAGGCAGCCGCGATGATCGCCGTCGCCGGGGTTTCGGTGTGGCGCGGCGCAAGCCGTTGAACTGCGACAACAAATCCGCCGCGATGCTCAGCAGCCAGAAGCTGAATACCGGAATCGTTGATCAGCGATAACATCGCCCTATGTCGGAAAATCCGCCAAGCGGGCCTTCGCACGGCCGCGGTGCTAGTGGGTTTCCATCCACGTCGGGCGAGTTTCCTGGCGCGCAGGGCGGACCGCCGCCATGGCCGCCTGCGCCGCCGCGCGAACCCTCGCGCTGGCCGACATTCCTTGCGCTGGCGATTGCGCTGATTGCTACCGGTTTGGCGGTAGTGGGCTGGTTTCGACCTACGCCGCCGCCCCCAGC
>NZ_DASXEP010000009.1:0-62090 GCF_036490025.1 Mycobacterium sp.
AGCGAAACAAACATCCGGACACCCATGTGACGATGCTGATGCCGCGCCGCGCATACGGGCCCCTTGGACTGGTGTTGCATGACCGCACCGCCGACAAGATCGCCGAAGCCGTCAGCCGGACCCCGGGCTCCGCGGCCACGATCGTGCCCTACGAAGTACGCAGTCACAAATCAACGAAGCATTGATCGCGATCGTCGGCCGGTGAGTGTTGGCACGAAAAGCATTGGTGCTCAAGGGCTAAAGCTTTCCGCGCGTCACGCCAAGGTCTCAAGTTTGAATGTGATGCCCCCGCGGGTGCTGGTCCGAGAAATTTCCTGTCGAACTCCGCAGGCGGCAACCAAGGTCAACCCGTGACGCTTTGTGGCTTCAATTCAGCCCCACCGGGGCTGGCGCGGCGCGGCGATCGGCTTATCGCGTGCGGACACGTGCACCGCGTGGACGCCCGGTTTCTGCGACAGCTCTTCCAAGAGTCCCTCTAGATGCGCTTTGTCGGTGTGCCAGTGCTGCACCGACTCCGGCTTCTGCGACAGCTCCGCAAGGACGCGCCTGAGTTTCTCTTGCGTCTTGCTGTCCTTGTCGTTGCCCGCACCTTCGTTGTTGTCCCGCGAGCTAGCGCCACCTCCAGGCGAAATCGTTTCCTCCGCGGCACGGGGAACGGTATTCCCCAGCGCGCTGCCGGCCAGGCTTGCCAGCGCCATCTCACCAAGCAGGCCCCCCTGGCTGGACGCCGCGACCAACGGAGCGGCCGCCGGTCCAGTGGCCTCCAAGACGGTGGCGGCCAGCCTGACCGCCGGGGTGGCCACCGCCCAGCTCGGCGGCACCGACAACGACCCCACCAAACCGGCCTCCCCGACCCCCGCCGACATTGCCGACCCGGCCGCAGGACCGGCCGCGGACGCCGCCGACCCGGCCGTTGCGGTCGCAGTCGGGCCTACTAATGGCGGGTAAAGCTCTCCCGGCACAATTGGGGCTGGGACCTGCCCGGTACTGAATCCCCGCGCCAGCAGATTGAAAGCCAAGGTGCTACTGACCAGGGCATTTCTTGCCGGCAGCGACACCGTGGCCGGCAGTTCATAAAACTCGGCGCCTTTCTCAACCGGGGACAAAGAACCGAAGGGGTTCAGCACGTCCCTGATAAATAGGGACAGCCAGGACGGAAGCGAAGCTTGAGCCGGCGCGGTGGGGGCTGCGAGGGCGTGCAGTGCCGAGGGCGCTGCGGACATCGGCTGCCCCAATGCCGACTGCGCGCCGGTGCCGGCCGAGGTGCCGACGGCCTGGGCCGCCGTGGCGGACTGGGCAGCCTGTCCGCCGGGGTCCGTGGTCTGCGGAGGAGAGGTGAACGGCGTCACCTGCGCGGCGGTCGCGGACTGGCCGGCATAGCCGTACATTGCGGCGGCGTCTTGCGCCCACATGTCGGCGTACTGCGCCTCGGTGGCCGCGATCGCCGGCATGTTCTGCCCGAGAATGTTGGTCGCCACCAACGACGCCAGCGCAGCGCGGTTGGCCGCGACCACCGGCGGCGGCACGGTGGCCGCAAACGCCGCCTCGTAGGCGGCGGCCGCCGCCCGGGCCTGGGCGGAGGACTGCTCGGTCTGTGTCGCGGTGGCGCGCAGCCACGCCGCGTACGGGCCCGCCGCGGCCGCCATCGTGATCGATGACGGACCCTGCCAGTCGGCGGTCAGCCCGGAGATCGCCGAGGCGTAGGAGGCTGCCGTCGAACGAAGTTGGGCGGCCAGCCCGTCCCAGGCCGCCGCGGCGGCCAGCATCGAGCCCGAGCCGGGACCCGAATACATGCGCTCGGAGTTGATCTCCGGCGGCAAGGCTCCGAAATCCATTGCAACTCCAGTCCTTAAGTGGCCGCGACGGCGTTGGCGGCCTCGGTAGCGGCATAGGAGCCCGCGCTGGTTCCGAGCGTGTTGACGAACATCTCATGGATCGCCGCCGCATTCTGCGCGTTCATCTGCGAGCCGATGCCCGCCAACTCGCCGGCCGCCGCCAACTGTGCCGGCTGCGTAGTGACGAAAGACATGTCGTTACCCTTTCTCGTGGGCTCAACGGTGTTAGTCCTCCGGGATCACGATGATGGTGGCAGAGGTGGCCACGCCGTGAGCGGCGCCGGCGCCTCCCCCGATGGCGCCGGCAACCGGACCGCCGGTGCCGACCATGGCCCGACCCGCCAAACCCGACAAGGCCATATTGTTGAACAAGCCGCCCTGGCTCTCTGCCGCAACCGCCGCGGGAACGGCACCAACACTGGTTTGCGGCAACACGGCGGCGACGGTCCGGATCGCCGGGGCCGCACTCGCCCAACCTGGGGGCACCGACAGGCTTCCGACCAAACCGGCGCGGCCCATGCCGGGCGATAACGCGTCGCCTGCTGAGCCCGCGACGCGGATCCCTGGACCGAGCCCGCCGGCCGTCCCCGGACCCAGCGCGCCGACTGTCCCCGGAGCAACGCCGCCGGACGCGGGTGCCCCCACGCCAGCGATGGCATTTCCGTACGCCACCTGCATGTTGTAGTTGCTGAACGGAGCGAGGAAGCTCTGGGCGCCCAAGTCGTAAAAGGCGCCGAAGGGGTCATAAAGCTTTTCCGGGCTAAGTGGCCCGATGGTGCCGTTGAAATAGCTTGTCAACAGTGTCGCCCATATCTGCGCGGGGGTGAATAACGGGTCGCCCGGCGCAGCGGTCACCGCAGATGACACAGGTGCTGCGAGGCTTTGCAGCGACTGAGGCAACGAACCCATCAGCTGTGGCAACGACTGCGCCTGCGCGCCGGTGGCCTGGGTGACGGCGGGGGCCTGGCCGGTCGTCCCGGCCGGATTGGTGGTTTGCGGCGGAGGGTCGAACGGCGTGACCTGCGAGGCGGTCGCCGCAGAGCCGGCATAGCCGTACATCGCCACGGCATCCTGGGCCCACATTTGCGCGTATTGGGCCTCAGTAGCCGCGATCGCCGAAGCGTTCTGACCAAAAATGTTGGTCGCGATCAGTGACATCAGCAGAGCGCGGTTGGCTGCAATCACCGGCGGAGGAACCGTCGCCGCGAACGCGGTTTCGTAGGCGGCCGCCGCCGCCCTGGCCTGGGTAGCGGTCTGCTCAGCCTGGGTAGCAGTAGCGCGAATCCACACCGTATATGGAGCAACCGCATCAGCCATCGTGGTCGACGACGGACCCTGCCACTCAGCAGTCAGATCCGAGATCACCGAGGAGTAGGACGCCGCCGTCGACTGCAACTCAGCCGCCAAATCGTCCCAGCCGGCCGCGGCAGCGAGCATCGGCCCAGATCCCGGACCGGCATACATTCGACCGGAATTGATCTCCGGAGGCAGCAACCCGAAATCCATCATCGCACCCCTCCCGTGGCCACAAAGGGACGGCGGTCGCAGCGGGCCGCTAACTGTTCGGCATACCCTCGCAGATATCTGCCAAACGGGCCGCGCAGAATTTTCGTCGCCCTCGCCGGTGATGAACGCGAGCAAGGCGCCCCGGCAGTCGGTACGCCGGTCTTCATCGAAATCCCGAAAGGGCCGCCGACGCCCACCAAGCATCACATCACCAAACCGGCCACATTCAACTCGACCGCTTTCCGTACAGCGCCTGGCGGCAGGTACCTTGCAAGCACCTTTCTTCGGCGCGGCGCGAAACGCTCCGCGATAGGAAATGCCTTGGGCTGGCTCGATTCTCGACTGATTGAAGCCGTCGTCACCTCGTCATCGGGCATCGCCACTGGCGGGCCTCGCTGCCGAGCGAACACCGTTCTGCCAAACGGGTCGCGCCGCACCAATGTGGTTTTTCAGGACACCGTCGTTGTCGCCTGCACCTTTTCGGCGAACTCCGGTAATCGACCAGGACCGTCACCGTCCCCACCCCGAAGCGCCCGCGCGACCCGCGATCCCACGTCGTAGGCCACAATCTGCGGGCTCGCACCCGGAATTCGGCTGACCACCCGGGCGATCTTGTCGGCGGTGCGGTCATGCAACAACCGGCCCAGGAGCGGTGCGTACTCACGCCGCGGCAACAGGACCGTCACCATGGTGTCGGGATGGTCCCGTTTGACCTGCGAAACCAACTCGTCGGCGGCCCGGCTCAAGTTGCGATCCAGACACTCGACCAACCGCAACTCGGTGACGTATCCGAAGCGCTGCCAGCGCTCCCGCAACTGCCCGGCATGAGCCGGGTCCAACACAAAGTGCACCGCGACCAGCTCGTCGGCCTCCAACCCCTTGGCGTAGCGCATCGCCTCGACCTCGGCGAGATCGACGCTGTCCACGAAAACGAACACCCGGTGCCGGTCATGCTTGGCCAAGCCGGGACGCTCGGTGCGCGACATCTCCAGCACCGACGCCTCGGCGCGATACTGCCGGTTGAGCCGCATCAGCGCAAAGACCAAGAGCGGGAAGATAATGACAACCAGCCATGCACCTTCGGTGAATTTGGCCACCGCGAAGATTCCCACCACGATCGTCGACAACACTCCCGCGGAGAAGTTGATCACCAGCTTGGGCCGCCAGCCGGGCCCACGATGGGTCAGCCAGTGTTTGGTCATGCCGTAGCCGGCCATCGAGAAGCCGGTGAACACCCCGATTGCGTAGAACGGCACCAAGGCGTCGAGCGAACCACCCGTCACGATCAACAACGCCACCGCGAGCACGGTCAGCGCAATGATGCCGTTGGAGAACACCAGCCGATGACCACGCTTCATCAGCGGCCGCGGCAAAAAACGGTCCTCGGCAACGAAACTCGCCAACGCAGGGAAGCCGTTGAAGCTGGTATTGCCACCGGTGAACAAGATCAGCGCCGTCGATACCTGGACGAGAATGTAGAGCACCTTTCCAACGGTGCCGCTGCCGAAGATCATTCTGACGATCTCCGACAACATCGACGGATAGCCGTCGACGTACGGCATCGCGTGGGTGACGTGCGCCAGCCAGGCCACCCCTGCCAGCAAGAATGCCAGGATGCAGGCCATGACGGTGAGGACCTTGCGGGCGTTGAGCCCTTCAGGTTCACGAAAGCTGTTGACTGTGTTGGAGATGGCTTCGACTCCGGTGAGCGACGAACCACCGTTGGCGAATGCCCGCAGCACGATGAGCAGCGTCGCACCCATGATCAGGCCGTTGCCGTGATGAAGCGGCACTGTTCCCGCGATGTGCTCGGCGTCGTATGTGCCCAGATTCCCGAGAAGCTCGCGGATAACGCCGACCACGATCGTGAGCGAGACCATGCTCACAAAGAAGTAGGTCGGCAGCGCGAACGGCCGACCGGCTTCCCGTAAACCGCGCAGGTTGGCGAAACACATGAGCAGCACCACAGCGACAGTGATTTCCAGGCTGTAGGGACCGAGAGCGGGAATCATCGATGCCACCGCGACCGTGCCCGCCGCGCACTGCACTGCGACGGTGACCACATAGTCGATCAGCAACGCCGCGGCCGCGACCTGCGCGACCTTCGGACCGAAGTTGTCCCGTGCGACGACGTAGGAGCCGCCGGATCGGGTGTAGGCGATGACAACCTGGCGGTAGGAGGCTGCTACCAGCACAAGGATGAACAAGATGACGCCGGTGACCGGAATCAACAATGCGAATGCGGCCATTCCGGCCGCCGGCAGCAACTCGATCATGATCTGCTCGCTGCCGTAGGCAGTCGAGGATATCGCGTCGCATGAAAGCACCCCCAGTGCAACAGGATTCGACAATCTCTCGTGCTGCAACTGGTCGTTGATCATCGGCTTCCCAAGGAAGGTCCTCTTCCAGCCATCGGAAAAAGACGGCACGATCCGCTGCTCAAAAAAATCCGCCATCGGTTATTCCTAACCGGTGGCGCCACGTCGCCGCCGTCTTCATTACGGGATCTTGACGGCTGAAGGCGTTCCTTAACGCGATCTTGACACCCGCCGCGGCCCCGCCGTCGGTCAAGGATCCTGCGGAAACGCCGATACCCGGGCGTGCCGTGGAAGCAGCCTGAGATGATGGTCGACGTGGCAGACGAGGCGAACGGCGATTCCGTGAAATCACCGGGGACCGCAGACCCCGGCACAGTGTTCTCCGCGCTGGCCGAGATCATCTATCAGGGCTCGGAATCGAGCGAGGTTTACGCGGCGATCTGCGTCGCGGCGACGCTGGTGGTCACCGGATGCGATCACGCCAGCTTGCTGGTGCGCCGCGAGGGCCGCTACGTCACCGTCGGTGCCAGCGACCGCATCGCGCAGCAGGTCGACGACCTTGAACGCCTCGCCGGTGACGGACCGTGCGTCGACGCGATCGAAGAAGAGACGCCACAGATCGAAAGCGACCTGACCGCGCCGACGCAGTGGCCCAAGTTGGCGGCCCGGATGGTCGCCGAGACGCCGGTGCGCGGCGCGATGAGCTTTCGGATCCTGGTCGACAAGCGCAAGACCGGCGCGCTCAACCTGTTCAGCGACACGCCGAACGTCTTCGACACCCAGGCCGCCGGCCAGGCCGTCGTGCTGGCATCATTTGCCAGCGTGGCGATCAATGCCGTCGCGCAGGGCGAGGACGTCTCTACGCTGCGGCGCGGGCTGTTGTCCAACCGCGAGATCGGGAAGGCCGTCGGGATGCTGATGATGCTGCAGGGCGTGGACGAGCAGGAGGCCTTCAACGTGCTGCGCCGGTATTCGCAGGATCTCAACATCAAGCTCGCCGACGTTGCGCGCAGTGTCATCGAGAACCGTGGTAAGCCGATGTTCGGCGAGCACGACCAGTCGTCCCCCCGGCCCTAGAGTCGCCTATTCGGGCAGACGTAACTCGGGCTTTTCCACCTCTTCGATGTTGACGTCTTTGAAGGTGACAACCCGCACCTGCTTGACGAACCGGGCCGGCCGGTACATGTCCCACACCCATGCGTCGGACAGCCGCAGCTCGAAGTACACTTCGCCGTCGGCGTTGCGGGGAACCATCTCGACGCTGTTCGCCAAATAGAAGCGGCGTTCGGTTTCCACCACGTAGCTGAACTGTCCCACAATGTCCTTGTATTCGCGGTACAGCGAGAGCTCCATCTCGGTTTCATACTTTTCGAGATCTTCGGCACTCATCTGCTCAGCCGTCCTTCTCCATCCCGTGGTTGACCGCCGTGCTCCATCTTTCCCCACCCGTTCTCGGCCTGCTGACCCGGCTGGGCTGTATAGCCGGACTCCTTCTCGGGCCGATACCGGCCCGCATCGTCGCCCGGCAGGCACTCCGCCACCGTCCGGATACCCGAACTGGTCGCCACCCGACGCACATTGATGAATGAATGCCGGTGCTCCGAGCATGGCCCCAGCTCGTTGAGCGCGGCCGAGTGCGCCGGGGTGCTGTAGCCCTTGTGCACGGCGAAGCCATAACCCGGATGGTCGGTCTCCATCGCCACCATCAACCGGTCCCGGCTGACCTTGGCCAGCACGCTGGCCGCAGCGATGCACGCCGCCGCGGCGTCGCCTCCGATGACCGGCAGCGATGGCACGGGCAGCCCCGGCACCCGGAAGCCGTCGCTGAGCACATAGCCGGGACGAACCGCTAGCCCGGCCACCGCCCGTCGCATCCCTTCGATGTTGGCCACATGCACGCCGCGCCGGTCGACCTCGGTCGAGGGGATGAATACCACGTGGTAAGCCAGCGCGTATCGGCGAATCAGCGGGTACAACTTCTCCCGCGCCCTTTCGGTTAGCTTCTTCGAATCATCAAGAGCGGCAAGGCTTTCCAAACGACCCGAGCCAAGCACACACGCGGCGACCACCAGTGGTCCGGCGCACGCCCCGCGCCCGACCTCGTCGACCCCGGCCACGGGTCCAAGACCACTGCGGTACAGGGCCGACTCCAGGGTGCGCAGGCCCGATGATTTGCGGATCACCGTCCGCGGCGGCCAGGTGGTGACCATGACTAGTGGTTCTGCTGAGGATTCACCGCACGCACAGCACCCCATCGCGAGGGCGGCCACACAATGAATCTCGCCTTGCCGATGACGTTGTCGACCGGGACCGTGCCGGCCATCGGGTCACCGGTGCACAGCAGTCCGTTCATCGCATCGCCCGACGTGCTGGTGCAGTGCGCACGGGAGTCCGCGGAGTGAGTGCGGTTGTCCCCCATCACCCACAATCGTCCCTGCGGGACGCTGACGGGCCCGAACTCGGGCCCCAGGCAGGGGTAGACCGCAGGGTCGGTGTTCAGCGTGGCGGGATCCAGATACGGCTCGTTCAACCGCGTGCCGTTGACGGTCAGCCCGGTGGTGTTGCGGCACTGCACGGTCTGTCCGCCTACCGCGATGACGCGCTTGACCAAGTCGTTCTCGTCAGGAGGCACAAAGCCGATGAACGACAACGAGTTTTGCAGCCAGCGGATCGCCGCATCATGCGAGCGGATGGATTTGTAGCCCACATTCCACGGCGGCGGTCCTTTGAACACGATCACGTCGCCGGGCTGCGGTGAGCTGAACCGGAAGGTGACTTTGTCGACCATGATCCGGTCGCCGACGCAACCAGAGCAGCCGTGCAGCGTGGGTTCCATCGATTCCGACGGGATCAGGTAGGGACGGGCCACGAACGTCAACATGATGTAGTAGAGCACCAGGGCGATGACCGCCAGGATCACCGTTTCCCGCAGCGCCGCCCGCTTCTTGCCGACGTGTTCGTCCTCGTCAGCCGATCCATCCGGCTCTGGAATGGGCGGAGGGCTCGTTGCGACTTCTGGCTCGGCCGTACCGGATTTGGGTTGACCCTCAGGCGAGTCGGTCGGTTCAGTCACCGCTTCAGCGTAGTCAGCACCCCCGCGCGATTCGGCAGGGCTACGGCAAAATCGCCGACCGATCGGCGAAAATCAGCGCTTTTCCTTGATCTTGGCTTTCTTGCCGCGCAGCTCACGCAAGTAGTAGAGCTTGGCGCGTCGGACATCACCACGGGTCACGACGTCGATGTGGTCGATATTGGGCGAGTGCACCGGAAAGGTCCGCTCGACACCGACGCCGTAGCTCTCCTTGCGGACGGTGAAGGTCTCTCGGACCCCGCCCCCTTGGCGGCGCAGCACCACGCCCTTGAACACCTGGATGCGCTCCTTGGCGCCCTCGATGACTTTCACGTGCACATTGATCGTGTCACCGGGGTTGAAAGCCGGGAGGTCGTCGCGCAGCGACGTCTTGTCGACGAAGTCCAGCGTGTTCATGTCGGAAGACACTTCCTTGCAGTCGCGGCTGCGTGGTGCTGCTCACCGCTACGGGCATGTGAGCAGGCAACCTAGCCGATGGATCGGGCATCTGGGCGCGTCTCGCAGTGGGCGGGTGCGGGCCGGCCGGCCGACAACCGCTGGAGACAACTGGTCAATTGTGCCAGATCGGGACCACGCAGCGAAATCACGTCGAATCGCCGCCGCCTCCTGGCCGGCCGTGACGTCGCCGAATGGTACACATGACCGTGCATATGGCCATGCGAGCGCGGCTGCCGATCCTGCTGATCGCCACCGCTGCAATGCTGACGGTGTCGACGACCAGCTGCGCGACGGCGTACAGCTCGCCCGATGGCCCGCCGCCGGCGATCAATGCCCCCGACTCGCCGCCCGGGGCGCCCGCGGCCACGTTCGAGGGATTGCCGGCCCGCATCGCCCAGGCCACCGACGACGCCGCCGCCACCGGCGCCACCATCTCGATTGCCGTCCTCGACCGGATGACCAATCAGACATTGTCGAACAGCAATGACCAACCGGTCGCGATCGCGTCGGTGGCGAAGCTCTTCATCGCCGACGCTGTGCTGTCACAGGCGTCGAGCGACGGTGCCACCCAGCTCTCGTCGGCCGAGCGCCAGGCGCTGGACAGCATGCTGCGATCCTCCGACGACGGCGCCGCGGAGACGTTCTGGGCTGCGGGCGGCGGCGAGACGATCATCAACGACGTGGTGGGACGGTATGGGTTGACGTCCACCGCGCCGCCCAGCGACGGGCAGTGGTGGAACACCGTCAGCTCGGCCTCGGATCTGGTCCACTACTACGACATGCTGCTCAACGGGTCCGGCGGGTTGTCGGGCGAACGCGGCGAGATCATCGTCAACGACCTCGCCGGGTCGACGGCCACGGGAGCCGACGGCTACCCGCAGCGATTCGGCATTCCCGACGGGCTCTACGCCGAACCCGTCGCCGTCAAGCAGGGCTGGATGTGCTGCATGGACGGCAGCAGCTGGATGCACTTGTCCACCGGCATCATCGGCGCGGACCAGCGATACGTCATGGCGATCGAGTCGCTGCAACCCTCCGACGACGCCACCGCGCGGGCAACGATCACCCAGGCCGTCAAGACGATGTTTCCGTCCGGGCGGATCGAAGCCTAACCTCGGCCCCGCTGCCACAGGTCGGGACGGCGTTCGCGGGTGCGTTGCTCTGCGGCTTGCCGGCGCCACTCCTCGACGCGGGCGTGATCACCGGACAGCAACACCTCGGGGACATCGAGTCCACGCCAGCTCGGCGGCCGCGTGTACGACGGACCCTCCAGCACACCGGCGGAATGCGAATCATCTTGGTGGGAAAGGGGATTGCCCAACACGTTCGGCATCAGACGCAGTACCGACTCGATCATGACCAGTGCCGGCGACTCCCCGCCCGGCAACACGTAGTCCCCGATCGACACCTCCTCCACCCGCATCCGCTTACCGGCATCCTCGACGACCCGTTGGTCGATCCCCTCATAACGCCCACATGCGAACACCAGATGCGATTCATCGCCCCAGCGCCGCGCGGTCGACTGGGTGAACAATGCGCCCGCGGGCGTCGGGACCACGAGAAGCGTTGCCGGTGAACAGATCTCGTCGAGTGCCTCACCCCACACCGGCGCTCTCATCACCATCCCCGGACCGCCGCCATACGGCGCGTCGTCGACCGAGCGGTGCACGTCGTGCGTCCAGCGGCGGAGGTCATGCACCTCGAGCCGAACCAGACCGGACTCTATGGCCTTGCCCGGCAACGATTGTCGCAGCGGATCCAGGTACGACGGGAATATCGTCACGACGTCGATTCTCATCACCCTGTGCCCTCAGTTCTCCAGGTCCAAGAGCCCGTCGGGCGGATCGATCTCAACGACACGATCCTCCAGCGACACCGATGTGACGATCGCGCCGACGAACGGCACCAGCAACTCGGCGGCCTCGTCGCGCTTGACGGCCAGCAGTTCACCGGCCGCAGTGTGCAAAACCTCGGTGACAACCCCGATATCGCCGCCCGCGGCCGTCCGCACTCGCAGACCTTCGAGCTGGTGGTCGTAGTAGGTGTCCGGCTCATCGATGGGCGGCAAGTCGGCGGAGTCGACGACGAATACACAGCCCCGCAGCGTGTCGGCGCCATCGCGGTCGGCAACGCCGGACAACCGCACCAGCAGGCGGCTGCCGTGCGGACGGGCAGCCTCGACGGCATAGTTGCGCTCACGGCGATCAGATCCCCTGGCGCGCAACAGCGCACCGGGCGCGAACCGAAGCTCTGGGTCATCGGTGCGAACCTCGACGACGAGTTCTCCAGTGACGCCGTGCGCTTTGACGACGCGCCCGACTATCAACTCCAAGGGAGTTCCATCGGCTGGGCTCCGCTACTGGTCGGTGTCCACCACGTCGACGCGGATGCCGCGACCGCCGATGCCGGCAACCAGTGTGCGCAGCGCGGTCGCGGTGCGTCCGCCGCGCCCGATCACCTTGCCCAGATCGTCGGGGTGGACATGCACCTCGACGGTCCGGCCCCGCCTGCTGGTCACCAGATCAACGCGCACTTCGTCGGGGTTGTCGACGATCCCGCGGACCAGATGTTCGACGGCGTCGACGACGACGGTACTCATGGCGGTGGTCAGCTCTCGGTCGCCGGTTCGGCCTGCTCGGCGTCCTCGGCCGCCTTGGCGGCGTCGTCAGCCTTTTCGGCGTCGTCAGCCTTTTCGGCGGTGTCAGCCTTCTCGGCGGTGTCCGCGGGGGCGGCCTTCTCGGCGGCGGCCTTCTTCGCCGGAGCTTTCTTCTTCTTCGGCGTCGCAGCCTCGGTGTCGGGACCGCCGTCCGCAGCGGCCAGCGCGGCGTTGAACAGCTCGAGCTTGCTGGGCTTGGGCTCGGCGACCTTCAACCTGCCCTCAGCGCCGGGCAGTCCTTTGAACTTCTGCCAGTCACCGGTGATCTTGAGCAGCTTCAGGACGGGTTCGGTGGGCTGAGCTCCCACAGAAAGCCAGTACTGAGCGCGCTCGGAATCGATCTGGATCAGGCTCGGCTCTTCCTTGGGGTGATACCTGCCGATGACCTCGATTGCCCGGCCTTCGCGCCGCGTGCGTGAATCGGCGACGGCGACGCGGTACTGCGGGTTGCGGATCTTTCCGAGCCGGGTGAGCTTGATCTTTACAGCCATGGTTGAGCAACTTCTCCTACGGGTGTCACGCTGCAATTCAGCGATTCGGGCGGGATGCCCGGATCCGGTTTTGCCTCGCATGTGTGACCGCCGAGCAAGCACCGTGATTGCCGGTGGGTCGCGCGGCGGACAGCCGCCCATTGTGCCAGAACCAGGCACTAACTCAGAAATTCAGGTTGGGTGCGGCTTCTACAGGATTTTCTGGAAACACTTTGTTTCGACCCGACGGGTCATCCGCCAACCGTCGTCGGTGCGCTGGAAGTCGTCGTCGTACCACAACCCGCAGAACATCACCTGCTCCTTGTCACCGCCGAGCACCATCGGATTGAAGCAGATCGTCCGCGACGACGCGGTGTCCCCGTCGACGCGAACCGAGAAATTGCCCAGCATGTGTGCGTACATCGGAAAGTTCGGCAGCACCTCCGCCAACCAGGCCTTGACCTCCGGATAGCGCCCTTCAATGCCGCCCAGGGCGGTGTAGTCGATGTAGGCGTCGTGGGTGAAGACCGCGTCAAGGTCGTCGAAGCGGCGGGTATCGATCGCGGTGGAGTAATCAATGATCAGCTGCTGGATCTCCATCCGGTCAGAGATTTCGGCATGGCTCAACATTCGTCGATTGAACACCTCCGCGGACAACGGCGGACCGGCCGGCCCGATACTCCGCCCGGCGACGATGCGGGTTGTTCGGCAAGCCGAGGAGGAGCGGGCCGGTACGCTCTGTGGCCATGCGGATGCTTCTCGCCGCACTCGCGGCTGTGTTCTGCCTTGTCGGCACCGGCACTACTGCGTGGGCGGATGCCGGCGTTCAGCCGGTCGGTTCGGTGCCCATCCCCGATGGACCGGCGCAGACCTGGTTGGTCGCGGATCTCGATTCGGGTCAGATGCTGGCCGCGCGCGATGAGAACGTTCGTCATCCACCCGCCAGCACGATCAAGGTGCTGTTGGCACTGGTGGCGCTCGACCAGTTGAGCCTGGACTCGACTGTCGTCGCCGAACCGGCGGACAGCCAGGTCGAATGCAACTGCGTGGGCATCAAAGCCGGTCGCAGCTACACGGCGCGCCAACTGCTGGACGGGCTGCTGCTGGTGTCGGGTAACGACGCGGCCAACACGCTGGCGCGCATGATGGGCGGCGCGGACGCCACGGTGGCAAAGATGGACGCCAAAGCGGCATCGCTGGGCGCGGTGAACACCCATGCGTCGACCCCGTCGGGCTTGGACGGCCCCGGCGGATCGGGCTGGTCGACAGCCCACGACCTGGCGGTGATCTTCCGCGCGGCGATGGCCAACCCGGTGTTCGCTCAGATCACCGCCGAGCCGTCGGCTGTGTTTCCCGGCGACTCCAACAACGGCGGCGAGCGCCAGATCGTCAACCACGACGAGCTGCTGACCCGCTACCCGGGTGCAGTCGGCGGCAAGACCGGATTCACCGACGCGGCACGCAAGACGTTCGTCGGCGCCGCCGCTCGCGGGGGCCGCCGACTGGTGGTCGCGATGATGTACGGGTTGGTGCACGAGGGCGGGCCAAGCTATTGGGATCAGGCCGGCGGCCTGCTCGACTGGGGCTTCGCGCTCAACCCCGAGTCGGCGATCGGCATGCTGTAGGGCTTCGACGACACCCGCCGGGGATTGGGCTAGTCTTCCAGTGCCGTGGCAATCTATTGCGCAGGAGTCCGATATAACCGTTCACGGCCTCGCGTCGACACGAGTCGACACTGTCCGTGGGTTGAGTCGACAGCCGTTGCCAACGATGTCTGCGTCGCTAGCAGCCAAGGAATGAGAGATCGATAATGGCCGAAAACCAACATGCTGCGTCGGGGTCGCCACCTCAATCCGAGAAGGACGACTTCAGCGCCCATGCATCTGAGATGGAGGGGCTGGCGGTGGTGTCCGTCAGTGGAAGCGTGGACATGCTGACTGCCCCCGGGATGGCCGAGGCGATCGATTCCGCGCTGGCGACAAAGCCGAAAGGCCTGATCGTCGACTTGTCCAAGGTCGAATTCCTCGGGTCGGCCGGTATCAGTGTTTTGATGAAGACCCGGGATAACCTCGGCGAGTCCGCCCGGTTCTGCGTGGTCGCCGACGGGCCCGCCACCCACCGGCCACTCACCTTGCTGGGCATCAACGAGCTCATGAGTCTTTGCCGAAGACTGGACGACGCGGTCAGCAAACTCACCGACAGCTGACGGTCAGGCCGGCAGCCCAACTCCGCTCAACAACGACGACAGCAGGGCGATCCGTCGGTCTTCGATCTCAGGTTGCGGGAGCACTGCCCCCACCATCGCCGCACCGTCAAAGCTGTTGGTCAGCACCGCCACCAGGACCGGGAACGTCTCCCGTGAAAAATTCTCGGCGCCGGGCAGGGCACGCGCGGCGTCGCAGATCCTGCTGGTGTACTGCTCGAGGACGTTTTGCAAAGTGGCGTTGAGCTTTTTGTCGGTGCGCGCCGCGACCATCAGTTCGTAGAGCACCGCGTTGGTGGAACTACTGGTGATGTCCCGCAGGATCGTCAGTCCCGCCTCCAGCGCCGGCCGGTCGGAAGGTATCGCGGCCACCTGCTTGGTGAACGAATCCACTTGCCGCCGAAGCACTTCGTAGGCGGTGGCGGCCATGAAGTCGCCCATCGTGTCGAAGTGCCGGAACAAGGCGCCGACGGACACCCCGGCCCGCTTGGTGATCACGGCCGCCGAGGCCCGGGCATACCCGACCTCGATGATGGTGGCGATGCTGGCCTCGAGCAGTCGCGCCACCGTCTCTTCCCGGCGCTGCTGCTGGGTCCTTGCCATCCGCAGACCTATGCCTTCGAACCGACGAGTTGCGGTCGCCCGGCGGACGCTCGCAAGTAGCGGCCGGACTTCACGGTCTTGCCGTAGCCATCCCGGAATTCGCCGTTGCGGAAGACGATCGCACCGTTGATACCCGTTGCCACGACGGCGGCGTCGTTACGGTTGACCATGCGGCTCAGGCCGCCGTAGAACGGCACCTTCTCCTCGTGATAGCCGTCTACCGACCCGTCCAGGCCTACAGGATCGATCACCACGAAATCGGCGCGGTCGCCTTCCCGCAGCGTCCCGGCGTCCAGACCGAACCATTCGGCCACCTCTCCGGTCAGGCGATGCACCGCGCGTTCGATGGTGAGGAACGGCTGACCGTCTCGGTAAGCGTCCAGCGTGCGCTTGAGCAGCCGCAGCGAGTAGTTGTAGAAGGCCATGTTGCGTAAATGCGCGCCGGCATCCGAAAAGCCCATGTGGATGCTCGGATCGGCGGCCAACTTGTTCAGCTGCTTGGGCCGATCGTTGGCAACGACGGTGGTCCAGCGCACGTTGCGCTCACCGTTCTCGACGAGGATATCGAGGAAAGCATCCAGCGGATGTAGTCCCCGCTCCTCGGCAATCGCTCCGAAGCTCTTGCCGACCAACGTCTGGTCGGGGCAACCGACGATCACCGCTTCGTGAAAGTCCTTGTGCCACAGTGATGGTCCGAGTTTGACACGATCGAACTGTCGACGGAACTTGCGGCGGTACTCTTTGTCGGCCAGTAACTCGTTGCGCTCCAACTGGTCTCGCAGGTGTAGCGCCGCGGTGCCCGCGCCGAACTCCTCGAACACCGGCAAATCGATGCCGTCGGAGTACAGCTCGAAAGGCACCGGCAGGTGCTGGAAGCGCACCTTCGAGCCCAGCAGGAAGTTCATCAGCCGCGTGCCCAAGCCGAAGACGTGGACCGCCAACGGCATCGACTTGACATCGGCAGATACCAGCAGGCTCATGCGCACAGCTTTGCGCAGCCCGAACAGCGGGCTACTGGCCAGGAAGAACAGCAGCCCGGATTCGGCCTTGGCCACGTTGGGTGCGCTTTGCAGAATCCTGCCGCGCTTGCGCAGTACTTTGATCAGCTTGCGGCGTTCATGCCACGTCGCGAACGTCGAGGGCAGCGCCCGGGAGCGGAAGCGGTCGCCGTCGAGCTTGTCGATCGCCGCGTCCATCCCGGACATGCCGAGCATTCCTGCCTTGAGCGCATCGTCGAGCAATGCGGCCATCTTGTCGAGTTCGGCGTCGGTGGGCTGCACATCGCGGGTGGTGGCGCGATCAAGGCCGAGCACCGCGGTCCGCAGATCCGAATGACCAAGCAGCGAGCTGACATTCGGGCCCAACGGAAGGCCGTCGATCGCCTCGACGTATTCCGCGGCCGTCGACCACGTCTTGTTGTCCTGCAGCGCACCCAGGACGAATTTGCGCGGCACCGCCTCGACTCGGCTGAAAAGGTCGGCGGCATCATCGGCGCCGGCATAGACCGTCGACAGCGAGCACATGCCGAGCAGCACGGTGGTGACACCGTGGCGGACCGACTCACGTAGTCCGGGATCCAGCAATACCTCGGCGTCGTAGTGGGTGTGCACGTCGACAAATCCGGGGACGACCCATTTGCCCTTCGCGTCAATGATTTCGGGGCAACCGGTCTCGTCCAGCGGGCTCGATGACACTGTGCACACCACACCGTCGCGGATGCCCAACGTGCGGGTTTGCGGCGTGCGACCGGTGCCGTCGAACCACAATCCGTCGCGAATGATCACGTCGTAGCTCACTGCCGTCCTCCGCACCTTTGGGGTATGGCGACGCTATCATAGATAGCGAGTGCTCGCAATCTTTTTTGGGTCGGCCCGTTACAACCGGCCCCTGGCACGCGAACGCTGCGCCGCTGGACTCACCGCACCGAGCAGCGCCGCGAGCTCGGCTAGTGAGATCTCGTCCAGCCGGTGCACGGCGTCGATGATCTCGGCGCGTAGTGCGGTGTCGGCGAACGGTTCGGCGAGCCAGTGGAACTTCTCCACCACCCGATCCCATGACATGGGTCGGGTGGGTGATCCCTCGAAGTCGGACTGCTCGCGGTGAAAGTCGCGACCGTCCTTGAGCGTGATGTGCACGCGGGCCTGGGTGTGTTCGGGGTATGCCTGAGTCAAGTCCGGTGCGGCCTCGACATCCACCCTCGCCAGCAGATCTTGGACATCGCCGAGTCGGACACGTTGCGTCTCAAGCTGTTCGGGGCCTACTCGGCCGTCCAGCAGCGCCACGGCCACAAGATATTTGAGGTTGTAATCCGCTTGCTCCTTGGTCGACGGGTGCTCTTTGTTGCCGTAATGCCCACCGCCGGCGATGTCGAATGCACCCTGGAAGACCTCGAGCGTCACCGCCGCGACGTCGGCACCGGTGATGCCGTGCTGGTCGCGAAGGGCCAGCGTCGCATCGATGACCACCTGGCCATGGATCAGCGCGCAGTACCGCTTGAGATAGGTCTGCTCGACGGCGATCAGTGAGCGGTTCGACAAGTGCAAGTCGATAGGCTGGCCGAACAACTGCACCAGCCCGTTGGGGCCCTCGAAAAGCGCGCGGGGCCCGGTGATTCCGCGGCTCGCAAGCATGGTGGAGTAGACAGCCCGCATCCCGGTGATCGCCGGTGAGATACCCTTCCACGTCGAGACGGGTTCGGTATGCACGGCCGCAAGCGACACGTTGTCCACTGCGGAGGCAGCGACGGCACCCGCGGTCTGTCCAACTTCGAGATGGAGCAGCCTGGCCGAGCCGGCCGCCACCGAGATCGCCAATTGCAGCGCGTGGTTGAGACCGCGAGCCATCACGGGAACTTCTGCGCTGAACCGGCATTGGACCTCGTAGGCGACAGCGAGAGCCAGCAGGAAGTCCGCGCCGCTGGCGTCCACATGTTCGGCGACGGCGAACACCGCGCCGAAGTTGTCTGCCGGATGGCACAAGCCACCCGGGGTCAGATAGGTATCGAGCAAATCGGGATAGCGCACCAGCACCGCGTTGAAAAAGGCCGCCTGATCCACTGATGCACGTCCACCGCCGACGAAAGTCGTTGTCGGGCGGCCGCTGAACTGCTCGGCGTGTGTGCGGATCGCGGGGATGAGCTCACCGTCGAGGGCGCCCACCGCGCAGGCGACGCTATCGAGCACATTGCGTTTCAGCGTCGCCCATGCGTTCGCGCTGACGTCGGACTGATCAGCGTTGACAACGAATTCTGCGAGGTGGTCGACGGTGTAGGCGGGGCTTTGGTGAGTCATGACGTGCCTGTCTCGAAAACTGTCGCTGAATCGAGATTGCCCTCCCTGGCTACCTCGATTCGCCGATTCATGTCGTCGGACATATCCGGCATCTCGGCGAGATCGAACCAGCGGGCCTCGATGCTCTCCTCGTCTGCGGGGTATGGTTCGCCGGCCACCCAGTCCATCCGAAACACGTGATCGAGGTATTGCGCGTGATCCCCATTGGCGTGGACGGTCGGGCGGGTCACATGCACCCAGGCTAATCGCCTGGCGGTCGAGTGAACACCGCTCTCTTCGAACACTTCTCGGGCGGCGCACTCCGCCGGATTCTCCCCCGGCTCGACGATTCCGGTGACTGGTGTCCACGCGTGGTTGTCGGACCGTTTGATCAGCAGCACGTGCTGGTCGCGAACGACCACCGCGGTTACCCCGGGCAACCACAACGGCGCGTGTCCGATGTGCTGGCGAAGCGCGACGATGAATTCAGGGATCGGCACGGTGGGCCCGCCGGGTCAGTAGAACTGCCCGCGCAGGACGACCACGTCCGCGCGGTGCAGCACCTCAGGGCCGTAACGGGGATCGTCGTAGTAGCACAACATGTCTGCCGAAGCGCCGTCGTCCAATCCTGGACGGTCGAGCCACTCACGGGCGTCCCAGCACGCCGCGCCGAGCGCTTCGGTGGGGGTCATCCCGATGCGGGTCAGCGCCTCGACTTCGTCGCCGATCCGCCCGTGGGCGATCATGCCGCCCGCATCGGTGCCGGCATAGATCGGAACGCCGGCCTCTCGGGCCGCGGTCAACCGGGGATAGCAGTTGGCGTACAGGTCGCGCAGGTGGGCGGCGTAGACGGGATACTTTTGCGCGGCGTCGGCGATGCCGGGAAAGTTCTCGACGTTGATCAGGGTCGGCACCAGCGCGGTCCCGTATTCCACCATCAACTCGATGATGTCGTCGGTGAGCCCGGTGCCGTGCTCGATGCAGTCGATCCCCGACCGGATCAATCCGGGCAACGCGTCCTCGCCGAAGACGTGCGCGGTGACCCGCGCGCCATTGGCGTGGGCGGCGCCGATCGCTTCCGTCAGTACGTCGTCGGACCACAGCGGCGCCAAATCGCCTATGTCACGGTCGATCCAGTCGCCGATCAACTTGACCCAGCCGTCGCCACGTTGTGCCTGCAGCGCCACCGCCTCCGGGAGCTGTGATTCGTCCTCGATGTCGATCGGCAAGCCGGGGATGTACCGCTTGGGACGGGCCAGATGCCGACCGGCGCGAATGATGCGAGGCAAGTCGTCACGGCCGTCGAGGCTGCGGGTGTCGATCGGCGATCCGCAGTCGCGCAGCAGCAGCGCACCGACATCGCGCTCGGTCTCGGCCTGTGCGATCGCCTCGTCGAGTTCGACGCCGCCCTGCGGCCCCAGCCCGACATGGCAATGCGCGTCGACCAGCCCGGGCAGAATCCAGCCACCATCGAAAATCGTGTCAGCGCCGCCGAACGGTTCGCGGCTGATCCGACCGTCAACTATCCACAGTTCGATTGGTTTTTCGTCGGGCAGACCGATCCCTCGAACGTGTTGGGGCACTACTGGTTACCCGGGAACTTCAGCTTGGACAGATCGAAATCGGCCAAGCCGGGCGGCAATTCGTCCAACCCCTGCGGCATGTCGGACAGGTCGGGGAACCCGGCCGGCATACCCGCGCCGAGTGGACCGCGGGCCCTGGGCGGCGTCGGCCCACGCTTCTTGCCCTTCTTTCCCTTGCCGCCCTTGGCTTTTGCGTTCTTTCGGGTCGCCGACTTTCGGCCCAGCCCGGGTATGCCCATGCTGCTCACCATCGAGGACATCATCTTGCGGGCCTCGAAGAACCGGTCGACGAGTTGATTGACCTCGGACACCGCCACACCCGAACCGTTGGCGATGCGCAGGCGACGCGAGGCGTTGATGATCTTCGGGTCGGCTCGCTCCTGCGGCGTCATGCCGCGGATGATGGCCTGTAGCCGGTCGAGTTGGCTGTCGTCGACCGCCGCCAGGGCCTCCTTCATCTGGCCTGCGCCGGGCAGCATTCCCAGCAGATTGCCGATCGGACCCATTTTGCGGATCGCCAGCATCTGGTCGAGGAAGTCCTCCAGCGTCAACTCCCCGGACCCGATCTTGGCGGCGGCAGCTTCCGCCTGCTGCGCATCAAAGACCTGCTCGGCCTGCTCGATCAAGCTCAGCACGTCGCCCATGCCCAGGATGCGGCTGGCCATCCGGTCGGGGTGGAAGACGTCGAAGTCCTCCAGCTTTTCGCCAGCTGAGGCGAAAATTATTGGCACACCGGCTATTTCGCGGACAGATAGCGCAGCACCACCGCGGGCGTCGCCGTCCAGCTTGGTCAGCACCACACCGGTGAAGCCGACACCCTCGCCGAACGCCTGCGCGGTGGCCACGGCGTCCTGACCGACCATCGCGTCGAGAACGAACAACACCTCGTCGGGATCGACGGCAGTGCGAATCGCGCCGGCCTGGGCCATCATCTCCTCGTCGATACCCAACCGTCCGGCGGTGTCGACGATCACCACATCGAAGTGCTTGGCCCGCGCCTCCGCGAGTCCGGCCGCGGCGACGGCAACCGGATCACCGGGGCCGGCCTGTTGGTCGGCCTCCGCATCCGCCGAGGTGCCGGGGTGCGGCGCGAAGACCGCGACACCGGCCCGCTCCCCCACGATGCGCAGCTGACTGACCGCGCCGGGCCGCTGCAAGTCGCAGGCCACCAACAGCGGGGTGTGACCCTGGCCGCGCAGCCACAGCGCCAGCTTTCCGGCCAGCGTGGTCTTACCGGAGCCCTGTAGACCGGCCAGCATCACCACAGTCGGCGGCGTCTTCGCGAATGCCAGCTGACGGGTCTGCCCGCCAAGGATCGCTATGAGTTCCTCGTTGACGATCTTGACGACTTGCTGGGCCGGGTTGAGAGCCCCGGACACCTCCGCGCCCTTGGCGCGTTCTTTGATTCGACCGACGAACGACCGGACGACGGGCAACGAGACGTCGGCCTCCAACAGCGCCAACCGGATTTCGCGGCTGGTGGCGTCGATGTCGGCCTCGGTCAGCCGGCCCTTGCCGCGAAGTCCTTGCAGGGCACCGGTGAGCCGATCGGACAGCGATTCAAACACGCCGCCCAGCCTAGTGGGCGTTCGCCGAGCGTCGGGTTGTCGGGCGGGATAGCTGGTAAATGCAACGACAAGTCGACGTTGGACCAGGATGGACGCATGCTCGAGGTGATCGACAAGGGATCTGTCAGCCAAGCGCATCCGGTGCCGCTGTTGTTCGTCCACGGGGGCTGGCATTCCGCCTCATGCTGGGCCAATTTCGTGGACTACTTCGCCGATGCCGGCTATCGCGCGGTCGCAGTGAGTCTGCGCGGTCACGGCGGCAGTCCCACCGCGAAGCGATTTCACGCCTGCTCGATTGCCGACTACGTGGACGACGTCCGTGTCGCAGCTGACAGTCTCGGCGGCCACCCGGTGCTGATCGCTCACTCGCTGGGCGGCTTCGTGGTGCAGCGATACCTCGAGAACCACGACGCCCCGGCGGCCGTCCTGGTGGCGTCCGTGCCGCCGCGCGGCGTACTCGGCCTGGCGACGAGAATCTGGAGCCGCCACCCGTGGGTCTCCATGCGCTCGCTGCCGGTCGGCAATTTGACCGGTTTCATCGGAACCACACCACTCGTCCGCGAGTACCTTTTCAGCGCGCAAACACCCGATGACATCGTCGTATCGTGGGCGGCACGCGTGCAAACCGAGGCGGTGCGCGCGTCGCTGATCGACCCGCTGTTCCGACGGGTGAGAACCAACCGGGTCAGTACGCCGATGCTGGTCTTGGGCGCCGCGGACGACGGCATGGTCACCAACGCCGAGGTGCGCGCCACGGCAAAGGCTTACCGGACCGAGGCGGAATTCTTTCCCGACATGGGACACAACATGATGCAAGAGCCCGGCTGGGCCGGCGTCGCCGAACGCATTCACGCGTGGCTGCAGACCCGCGACCTCAGTTAGCCCGCGGCCGCGGCCGCGGGCGTTTCCAAAACGGCCAACAGGTGGTGCTCGATCGCCGATCGCGTGCCGGACCCGGGCTCGCCCTTGGCTTTGGCGGCAGCGGTTCGCGGCGGCAACGCGATGCAGAACACATCGTCGACCATCGACCCGCGCGTGCTCACCTTCGCCCAGTCGATGTTCACCCCGGCGCGCTCCAACGCACCGGTCAGCAGCGCGAGCAGAGCGGGGCGGTCGTTGGCCCGGATCTCGATGATCAATCGGCCCGGCGCGCCGTCGAACCACAAAATCCGCGGTGGGGCACTCAAATGATGGACCGGAACAGCGGTCGGCGCGTCGCCGACCGGCTTGGGGTTCGCAGCGGCCGACCGCTGCTCCAGCATGCCCAGGACGTCGGTCTGCCCGCCCAGCGCCCGGATCAGCTGCTGACGCAGCAGGCCGGCGGCGGGCGGGCTGCCGAAGTGCGGCGACACCACGAATTCGCTGATCGCGACTCCCTCTTGAATATTGATCGACGCCGAATGCACGCGCAGCGAGTTCAGCGTCAGCACACCGGCCGCTTTGGACAACAGCCCACGCTGGTCGGGGGCGATTACCACCGCGTGATGCAGGCGCTGATCGTGGCCGGGCCGCAGCTCGACGTGCACCGTGCGATCGGCAGTCAGCGCGATGTACTCGGGGTCGAGCGGGTCGGCTTGCGGCAGGGCCTCGCCGTTCATCGCCATCCGGCTGCGCCGCACCAAATCGCCGACCAGCGATGCCTTCCAGTCGCTCCACACCCCCGGACCGGTGGCCAGCGAATCGGCTTCGGTCAGCGCATGCAATACGTCCAGCAGCACCGGGTCTCCGTCCAGCGCCTCGCAAACGGCGGCGATGGTCTTCGGATCGTTGAGGTCTTGCCGGATAGCGACTTTCGACAACAGCAAGTGGTGATACACCAGCTTGGAAAGCATCTCGATATCTGACGGCCACATTCCGAGCCGGGTGCCGATCTGGGCGGCCAGCTGAGCCCCCAGCACACTGTGATCGACGTCGCGTCCCTTCCCGATGTCATGCAGCAGCGCGGCAAGGATCAGCAGGTCGGATCGGGCCACCCGGGTCGTGAAAATCCTTGCCCGCGAGACTGTTTCGGCAAGGTGGCGATCCACTGTCCAGATATGGACGACGTCGCGGGGCGGCAGGTCGCGCACCGCCCCCCACTCCGGGAACAGTCGGCCCCACAACCCGGTACGGTCCAGCGTCTCGATGACCGCGATCGTGTCGGGCCCGGCGGTCAACATGACCAACAGATTGTCCAATGCGTCGCGCGGCCACGGCGTGGAAAGTTCCGGCGCGGTATCGGCCAGCCGCGTCAGCGTGGACACCGCAATCGGCAATCCGGTGACCGCCGAGGCCGCGGCGACTCGCAGCAACAGTGCCGGGTCGCTTTGCGGTCGGGCATCGCGAGCGAGGACGATCTCGCCGGCGTACTCCACCACGCCCTCGTCCAGCGGTCGGCGCGGACGTCGCCGGATCGCCGTAATCCCGCGCCGCGGCAACGCGTTGGAGGCGGTTCGCAGCCCGGCGTCGACGCGGTAGCTGATCGTGCGGCCCACGTCGGACAGCGCCCGCGACAGGTCGAAGCGGTCGCCGATGTGCAACGCGGCGCTGATCTCGTCGGCAAACTGCGCCAACACCAGGTCATGCGCGCGCCCGGAGACCCGGTGGAGCTCGGTGCGGACGTTGAGCAGGGTCAGGTGGGCGCCGGTGAGCGAACCGAGCGGGTCGTCGGCCTCGCCGACGGTCAACCGGTCGGTCAGGTGAGCAACGGCCAGTGCGTCGAGCAGCTGAATATCGCGAAGGCCGCCGCGGCCCAATTTCAGATCGGGTTCGGCGCGGTGGGCGATCTCACCGCAGCGACGCCACCGGGCGTGCGTCTCGTCGACGACTTCACTGAACAGGGACTGGATTCCGGCCCGCCACTGGCGACGGATTCCGTCGATGAGCCGGCCGGAAAGCTCCTCGTCGCCGGCGATGTGCCGGGCATCAAGCATCGCCAGGCAGGCGGACACGTCCGCGCCGGCGACCTTCAGCGTCTGGGCAACGGTACGCACGCTGTGATCGAGCCGAATGTTGGCGTCCCACAACGGATACCACAGCAAATCGGCAGCCTGCCGGACGGCGTCGACGAGCATCTCATCATGCAACAGCAGCAGGTCGAGGTCGGAGTAGGGCACCAGCTCGCGACGGCCCAGCGAGCCAGTCGCGACGATCGCAAAGCCGCTCCCGGCCGCGATGCCGATCTCGGTGGCCTTTGTGGTCAGCCAGAATTCGTGCAGCTCGCCCCACGCTTCGCGTAGGCCGGCCGAATCAAGTTCATTCGGTCCCCGGGCGAGGAGCTTTTCCCGGGCAGCGGCCAAATCGCTGGCCGGGCTAGCGCTTTTGCCCGCGGCCTCCGGCTGTTTCATTCCCGTCCAAGTCGGATCGGCTACTCCGAAGGAGTCTTCATACAGCGTGTACTAGATGGCGTCGGCTCCGCGCTCACCGGTGCGTACCCGCACCACTGTTTCCACGGGGCTGACCCACACTTTGCCGTCGCCGATCTTACCGGTGCGTGCGGCTCGCACGATGCTGTCCAGGACCTTGTCTGTGTCGTAGTCTTCGACCAAGACCTCGATACGCACCTTCGGCACGAAGTCCACCGAGTACTCGGCACCCCGGTAAACCTCGGTGTGCCCCTTTTGGCGCCCGTACCCCTGAACTTCGCTAACCGTCATCCCCAGGGTTCCCACCTGTTCAAGGCTTGCCTTGATGTCCTCCAGCGTGAACGGCTTCACGATCGCAGTGATCAGCTTCATTTCTGCTCCGCCTCTACTTTGTCGTCCACTCGCTCATTCAGGGCGTAAGCGCTGTCCGGCAGACTCGCGGGAGGAAGAACCGAGCCGGTCGCTGCTGCGAAATCGTAACTGCTCTCCGCGTGCTCAGACTCATCGATGCCAGCCGCTTCTGCCTCAGGAGTCAGACGCAGCCCGATCGTGTATTTCAGTAACAAGGCAATGATAAGGGTGCCGAGCGCAGAGTAGAGGAGAACACTGAACGCGCCGACCGCCTGCCGTTCCAGCTGACTCCAACCACCGCCGTAGAACAGGCCTTTGGACACGCCGGTGACGCCGTTGATTGCCGGCGACTCGGGGGCGGCAAGCAGACCAACCAGCAGCGTGCCCGCCAGACCACCGATCAGGTGCACACCGACCACGTCCAGCGAGTCATCGAAGCCGAGCTTGAATTTCAGCCCGACGGCCAGCGCACACAGCACCCCAGCCGCCGCGCCGATCGCCAGGGCGCCCAACGCGTTGACTGACGAACAGGACGGTGTGATGGCGACCAGTCCGGCGACGATGCCGGAAGCCGCTCCCAGCGTCGTTGCATGGCCGTCGCGGATCCGCTCGGTGAGCAGCCAGAAGAGCATGGCCGTGGCCGTGGCGATGGTGGTGGTGATGAATGTCGACCCGGCGACGCCGTTGGAGCTGGTAGCCGAACCGGCGTTGAACCCGTACCAGCCGAACCACAGCAAGCCTGCACCGAGCATCACAAACGGCACATTGTGCGGGCGGAACAGCGTGGTGGGCCAGCCCTTGCGTTTGCCGAGGACGATCGCCAGGACCAATCCCGCCGTACCGGAGTTGATATGGACCGCAGTACCACCGGCGAAGTCGATTGCGTGCAGCTTGTTGGCGATCCATCCGCCGTGCTCGGACGCGAAACCGTCGAATGCGAAGACCCAGTGCGCTATCGGGAAGTAGACGATCGTCGCCCAGAGTCCGGCGAACACCAGCCAGGCGCTGAATTTCAGCCGGTCGGACACGGCCCCCGAGATCAAGGCGACCGTGATGATCGCGAACATCAGCTGGAACGCCACGAACACGGTCGCCGGCAGCGTACCGGCCAGCGGGATATCAGTCGCCGCAACGCCCTTGCTGGGGTCCGCGGCCACAGAGTTGCCACCGATGAGACCCTTCAGACCGAAGTATTCGGTCGGGTCACCGATGACGTCGTCCGTGTCGTTGCCGAAGGCCATCGAGTAGCCGTAGAGCACCCACAGCACCGTCACCACGCCCATCGCACTGATGCTCATCATGAGCATGTTGAGCACACTTCTGGCGCGCACCATGCCGCCGTAAAAGAACGCCAGACCGGGCGTCATCAACAGCACCAGCGCGGAACTCGCCAGCATCCAGGCGGTATCGCCGGTATCGGGCTGGCCCAGTATCGGGAATGTCACTCGCGTCACCTCCGGTCGGCCATCAACTGGCCGTCAGACAAGTGCCTGTGGCCTGAACCAGAACCTTGCGCAATGGTTGTTGCGGCAATGGGGCCAGCGTGTTTCGACAGGATTAACGTCACAGTCCCCCTGTGTCAGGGGTTATCAGCCAAGAAGTGCATCGACGAACGCGGCGGGCTCGAACGGGGCGAGGTCGTCAGGTCCCTCGCCCAGCCCGACCAGCTTGACCGGCACCCCGAGCTCCTGCTGGACCCGGAAAACGATGCCGCCCTTGGCCGTACCGTCCAGCTTGGTGAGTACTGCTCCGGTGATATCAACCACATCGGCGAACACCCGCGCCTGCGCGAGACCGTTCTGCCCGACGGTGGCGTCGAGCACCAGCAGCACCTCGTCGACCGCGGCACGCCGCGTCACCACGCGTTTGACCTTGCCCAGCTCGTCCATCAGCCCGGTCTTGGTGTGCAGCCGGCCCGCGGTGTCGATCACGACGACGTCGGCGCCCGCCTCGATGCCCTTGTCGACGGCGTCGAAAGCGACCGAAGCTGGGTCGGCACCCTCGGGTCCGCGCACCACGTCGGCGCCGGCGCGGGAAGCCCAGGCCTGCAACTGATCGGCGGCGGCGGCCCGGAAGGTGTCGGCAGCGCCCAGCACCACCCGTCGGCCGTCAGCGACCAGCACCCGCGCGAGTTTGCCGACCGTGGTGGTTTTGCCGGTGCCGTTGACGCCCACGACCAACAGGACCGACGGGTGGTGGTCGTGTGGCAGCGCACGCACCGAGCGGTCCAGCCCGGGTTGCAGCTCGGCGATCAACACCTCCCGCAGCACCGCGCGGGCGTCGGCCTCGCTGTGGACGTCGTTGCTGGCGAGCCTGCTGCGCAGCTGCGCAACCACCGAGCTGGTCACCGTTGGTCCCAGGTCGGCGATCAGCAGAGTGTCTTCGACTTGCTCCCAGGAATCCTCGTCGAGGTCGCCGCCGCCGATGAGCCCTAATAGGCTGCGGCCCAATGCATTCTGCGACTTGGCGAGCCGGCCGCGCAGCCGTTCCAGCCGCCCTTCGGTCGGTGCGATGGTCTCCGGCCCAGCCGCGGCATCCGGTTCGGGCAGTTGAAGATCAGAGATCGAGCGCTTCGGCGCATCGCGCGGAACCGTCGCATCGTCGCCGACAGCGGGCAGCCCGGTGGTGTCGACTCGGTCCTCAGTTTCGGTGCGGCTGAACGTGATTCCCGACGATGCGGTGTAGCCCCCGGAGCGATCCAGGGTGGGAGTCTGCTCGCCGGCCGACAGACTGATCTGCCGTCGGCGGTAACGCACCAGCCCCAGCACCAGGACGGCGATGGCGATCAGTGCGGCAGCGACCGCAATCGCGATCCACAGAGCTTGCGGCAACGTGTTCCTCGCTTAGGTAGTCGTGACCAACTCGTTGACCTGCTGACCGCGCATCCGTTGAGAGATCACGGTGGTGATGCCGTCGTCACGCATCGTCACCCCGTACAGCGAGTCAGCGACCTCCATGGTCGGCTTCTGATGGGTGATGATGATCAGCTGCGACTTCGCCCGCAGCAGCTCGAACAGACCGATCAGCCGCCGCAGGTTGGTGTCGTCGAGCGCCGCCTCGACCTCGTCCATGATGTAGAACGGCGACGGGCGGGCCCGGAAGATGGCGACCAGCATCGCCACCGCGGTCAGCGCCTTCTCCCCGCCGGACAGCAGCGACAGCCGTTTGACCTTCTTGCCAGGCGGACGGGCCTCGACCTCGATCCCGGTGGTGAGCATGTCGTCGGGGTTTGTCAGCAGCAGCCGACCTTCGCCGCCAGGGAACAGGGCGGCGAAAACCCCTCGGAATTCCCGCTCCACATCGGCATAGGCATCGGTGAACACCTGCAGGATGCGTTCATCGACGTCGGCCACGACCTCGAGCAGACCTTTGCGCGCGGCCTTGACGTCTTCGAGTTGGGTGGACAGGAAGTTGTACCGCTCCTCCAGCGCCGCGAATTCCTCGAGCGCCAACGGGTTGACCCGGCCCAGCTCGGCCAGCTCTCGTTCGGCGCGCTTGGCGCGCCGCTCCTGGGTCGGTCGGTCGAACGGTAGCGGGGCCGGCGTCGTCACCTGCTCGCCGCGCTCGCGGGCCTGCTCGTACTCGGCCATCTCCAGTTCCGTCGGCGGCAACGAGACCTCCGGGCCGTATTCGGCGACCAGCACATCGGGTGCCATCCCGAATTGCTCGAGCACCATCTGCTCGAGTTGCTCGATGCGCAGTGCGGCTTGGGCTTTGGCCACCTCGTCGCGGTGTAGCGCCTCGGTCAGCGTGCTGAGGCGGATGCCCAGCGTGTTCGCCTCGTCGCGGACCGCCGCCATAGCGACCGACCGCTGCTGACGCTCGGCGGCCAGCACGTCACGGTGTTGCGATGCGGCCCCGACCACCTGGCTCACCCGGGCGGCAAGCCGCCGCCCGGCGTCGGCAACCGCAGCGGCCACCGCGGCCGCATGCTCACGCGCGGCGCGGGCCTGCTGGGCCCGCAGCCGGGCTTCACGCTCCGCGGCGGCCGTACGGCGCAGCGAATCCGCTTTTCCACAAACGGCATTGGCACGTTCTTCGGCGGTGCGCACCGCCAACCGGGCTTCCACTTCGACACCACGGGCGACCTCAGCCGCCGCCGCGATCTGCTGCCGGTCGACGGGCTCGGCGGTAACGTTCTGCGTCTGCTCGACGTTGCTCAGCCGGGTCTCGAGTTCGCCGAGCTCCCCGAGAGTATCGGCACGGCCGGTCTCCAACTCTTCGCGTTGACGAATCAGTCGGCGCCACTCCTCGTCGGCAGCGCGGGCATCCTGACCCAGCCGCCCGAGCTGCTCGTAGATCGCCGACATGGCCGCGTCGGATTCGTTGAGCGCTGCCAGCGCCTGCTCGGCGGAGTCCTGGCGAGCGGCCTGTTCGCTCATTGCCCCGGACAATGCCGCAACGAGCTCACTGGTCTGCGCCTCGGCCGCGGCGAGTTCGGCCCGCGCCTTGGCGATTTCGGAGGTGATCTCCAGCGTGGACGGCTTACGGTCGGAACCACCGCTGACCCAACCGGCACCCACCAGATCGCCGTCGTGGGTGACCGCGCGCAATTGAGGGCGGGCGGCTACCAGACTCATCGCGTCGGTCAGGCCGCCGACCACAGCGACCCCAGAAAGCATGGCCACCAAAGCACCGCGCAACCGCGTCGGCACCTCGACGAGGTCCACAGCCCAGCGCGCGCCGTCGGGCAAAGCGCCCGCCGGCGCCGGATCGTGTGCGGGCCAGTCGCTCAGCACGATGGCCACCCGGCCGCCGTCGGCCTGTTTCAGCGCGGTCACCGCATCGGCCGCAGCGGTGAAGCTGTCGGCCGCCAGCGCGTCAGCGGCCGCGCCAAGAACCGCGGCCAGCGCAGCCTCATAACCCGGCTGCACCTTGACGAGCTTTGCAACTGAGCCGAAAATTCCTGCGCTGCCGAGGTTTTGGGTCAACCAGGCGGCGCCGTCCTTGCGCTCCAGCCCCACCGACAATGCGTCGATTCTGGCCCGCAGCGAGGCCACTTGGCGTTCAGCGCCCCGCTCGGCGGATTGCAGTTCGGCGACGCGCTCGTCCGCCGACCGTAACGCGGCGATCGTCCGGTCGTGATGCTCGTCGAGGCCCATCTCGCCCTGGTCCAGTTCGCCGACCCGGCCCTGCACGGTTTCGAACTCGGCCTTGGCTTGCTGGGCACGTGCGGCGGCTTCTTCGATGCGCTCCGACAGCTTGGCCACACCGTCGTCGATCGACTCCACCCGCGCCCGCATCGTCTCCACTTGGCCGGCCAGCCGGGCCAAGCCCTCGCGGCGGTCGGCCTCGGCCTGCACCGCCGCCAAGTGGGCCTGTTCGGCCTCGGTGGCGGCACGCTCGCGGTCGGCGAGCTCGGCACGCGCGGCATCAAGCCGGCCGCGGGTGGCGGCCAGCTCGTGGAGTAGCTGCTGCTCGGCGGCGGCCACCTCGGCGGCCTCGGCCTCCAGTTCGTCGGGGTCGGGGCCACCGGTCGTCACGGTCTCGACGTCCAGATGCTGCGCCCGCTCGCTGGCGATGCGCACGGTCGCGCCGAGGCGTTCGGCTAACGCGGACAACCGAAACCAGGTCTGCTGAGCGGATTCCGCTCGCTCAGACAACGCCGTCAATGCCGACTCGTGGGCGGCCAGTTCCCCGGAGGCCACCGCCATCCGGGCCGAGGCTTCGTCGTGCTCGCGACGCAAGGTCGCCTCGGCCTCATTGGTGTTGTTGAGCTCGGACTGGCGCGTGACTACGTCGTCGGCGGCCAGCCGCAGCCGGGCGTCACGCAGATCGGCCTGAATGGTCTGGGCCCGCCGGGCCACTTCGGCTTGGCGGCCAAGCGGTTTGAGCTGGCGGCGTAGCTCGGTGGTCAGGTCGGTCAACCGGGCCAGGTTCGCCGACATCGACTCGAGTTTGCGGACGGCCTTTTCTTTGCGCTTGCGGTGCTTGAGCACACCGGCGGCTTCCTCGATGAACGCCCGACGATCTTCGGGCCGGGATTCCAGGATTTCGTTGAGCTTGCCCTGTCCGACGATGACGTGCATTTCGCGGCCGATCCCGGAATCGCTCAGCAACTCCTGGACATCCATCAAACGGCAAGAGCTGCCGTTGATTTCGTACTCGCTGGCGCCATCCCGGAACATCCGCCGGGTGATCGACACCTCGGAGTACTCGATCGGCAAGGCGTTGTCGGAGTTGTCGATGGTGACGGTGACCTCGGCGCGGCCCAGCGGGGCGCGGGAGGAGGTGCCCGCGAAGATGACGTCTTCCATCTTGCCGCCGCGCAGCGTCTTGGCCCCCTGCTCCCCCATCACCCAGGCCAGCGCGTCGACCACGTTGGATTTGCCCGACCCGTTGGGGCCGACCACTACGGTGATGCCGGGCTCAAACCGCAGAGTCGTCGGCGAGGCGAAGGACTTGAAGCCCTTCAGCGTCAGGCTCTTGAGGTACACGGCGTGCAGACTACCGCTCCGTGAAGCCGCTGATGGCTTCGCCGCGCGGCGACCAGTCGGCGACAACAGTGTCGACCTGGCCCGGTGTTTTTGCACTCTGCAACATGCGTAACAGCTGTTCACAGGCGTCACGCGATCCTTGCGCGACCACCTGCACCCGGCCGTCGGGCCGGTTGGCGGCGTACCCGGTCAGACCCAACTCCAGCGCGCGGGAACGGGTCCACCACCGAAAGCCGACGCCCTGCACCCGGCCGTGCACCCACGCGGTGAGCCGGACGTCAGGTTCCGACATCGACTACCTCGAAGGTGACTGTGGTGCCGGATTTGAGCGTGCGACCCACCGTGCACACCTGGTCGACTGCGCGCTGAACAACGGTCAGCACCCGCGCCTTCTCGTCGCCGCTCAAACCCGACAGGTCGATCTCGAGGGTCTCTTGCAGCAGTGGATAGCGTTCCTGCTCGCGGTCGGCCGCGCCCGACACCCGCACGGTCGCCCGGTAGTCATCGCCGAGCCGACGAGCCAACGGCAGGTCGCTGGACATCCCACTACACGCGGCGAGCGCGATCTTGAGCAACTCGCCAGGGGTGAATACGTCCTCGACGTCCTCGGAGCCGATGAGCACCTGCGCACCGCGTGAGCTGTGCCCGATGTACCGCCGCACCCCGGTGCGCTCCACCCACAGTTCGGTCATGGCTCATTTCTACCGGGCGGCCTGCCGTCGAGATCGACCTGACGGTCCGCCTCAATCGCGCAGAGTGCGTCCTTGAGCGTCCTTGACGTTGCCGGTGAGCATCATGATTGCATCGACAAACGGCCATATCCCGCCGATGCCGAGAGTCAAAAAGGTCACCGCGATCTGGGCGATCCCGATACCGGTGTAGCCGAGATAGAACCGACCAACGCCGAATCCACCCAGAAAAAGCTCCAACAGTCCAGCGGTGAGCTTGCTCTTGTCCGACAGCGGCCGGCCGTAGGCGTCCACCAACGGTGCGCCGGGTGGATACGGCGTCCCCGGCGGATGCGGTGCCTGCGAACCTGGATAGCCGCCCGGCGGCGGCGGATACGGTCCCTGCTGCGGACGCGGCGGATTCTCGAAGCCGTACGGCTGTTCTGGCACTGTCACGCACATGATGATGACCCACACGTGCGTCTGAGTCTCGCGGTCGGCGGAATCCGTTGAAACGGGCAGCCGTGGATCAGTGCCGCGGCCGCGGCTGGCACCGTGGGCAGTAGAACGATGAGCGGTTCATGAACTTCGCCCGTCGGATCACCGCGCCGCACCGCCGGCAGTGTTCGCCCTCGCGGCCATAGACATTCAACGACCGCTCGAAGTAGCCGGACTGGCCGTTGACATTGACATACAACGAATCGAACGACGTGCCGCCCTGCGCCAGGGCGTCGCGCATCACGTCGGCGGCCGCTTCCAGCACGGCCACCAATGTTTTTCGGGTGAGCGTGTCGGCGATCCGCGCGCCATTCACCTTTGCCCGCCACAATGCTTCGTCTGCGTAGATGTTGCCGATGCCCGACACGACGGTCTGGTCGAGTAGCTGGCGTTTGATCTCAGAATGCTTGCGCCGCAACACCTTCACCACGGCGTCGATGTCGAAGCGGAGGTCCAGCGGGTCTCGTGCCAGGTGCGCGACGGGGCCCGGCACCGCGCTGCCGTCGACGGTGACCAGGTCGGCCAACAGCCAGCCGCCGAACGTCCGCTGATCGACGAAGCTCAGCGTGGTGCCGTCGTCGAGGAGCGCGGCGATGCGCAGGTGTCCGGCATTCGGGACGGTCCCGAGCAGCATTTGTCCGCTCATGCCGAGGTGCACGACGAGCGCCTGGTCATCGCCGCTCGGCCCTCCCAGGGTGAGCCACAGATACTTGCCGCGCCGGTCGCTGCCGGTGACGCGGGCGTCCAGCAGCCGCGCGGTCAGATCACCGGGGCCGGCCTCGTGCCGGCGGACCGCGCGGGGGTGATGCACACGCACGGCGGTGATGGTTTTGCCCACCACGTGGGCCTGCAATCCGCGCCGGACCACCTCGACCTCGGGTAGTTCGGGCATCTAGCCGGACGTCTCCCCGGGTAGCGCCCTGTCGAGCTGGTTCAACGCCTGGCACGCCATTTCGGCGGCTTTCTGCTCGGCTTCTTTCTTGGTCCTGCCGGTTCCGGACCCGTACCGGGTGTCCATCACGACGGCGACCGCGGTGAATTCTCGCTGGTGGTCGGGCCCGGTGGAGGTGACCTCGTAGGACACTGTGCCGAGGCCTCGGGCCGCGGTCAACTCCTGCAGGCTGGTCTTCCAATCCAAAAGGCCACCGGCGTCGAGCAATTCACTGAATAGCCGCAGGATCACCTTGCGGGCGGCCTCGATGCCGTGGTGCAGATAGATTGCACCGAGCAAGGACTCCAAACTGTCGGCGAGAATGCTGGATTTGTCGGCCCCACCGGACTTGAGCTCGCCGCGTCCCAGTAGCAGATGAGCACCGAGTCCTTGGCCGGTCAGCGAACGCGCAACGTCGGCCAGCGCCTGCGTATTGACCACGCCCGCACGCATTTTCGCCAGATCACTCTCCGGGCGTCCGGGGTGCCGGTGGAACAGTTCGTCGGTCACCGTCAGGCCCAGCACGGCGTCACCGAGAAACTCCAGACGCTCGTTGGTGGGCAGGCCGCCATGCTCGTAGGCGTAGCTGCGGTGCGTCAGCGCCAGGGTCAGCAACTCGTCTGGCAGATCGATCTCGAGCGCGTCGAGCAGATCACTCATCGCCGGCTCGCTCCTTGTCGGAGCGCATCTTGGTGGTCAGCTTGGCCCAGCGCGGGTCGATCTCGTCGTGATGATGGCCCGGGTCGGCGGTTGCCAGCGCGACGCCACACTTGGGACACAATCCCGGGCAATCGGTCCGGCATACCGGCGAGAAGGGCAGCTCCATCCCGACAGCGTCGATGATCGGCTGTTCCAGGTCGACCATGTCGCCGATGACCCGGCCGACCTCGTCTTCCTCGGTGGTCGCTTCGGTGATGCTGTCCGGGTAGGCGAACAGCTCGGTCAAGTTGACCTCGATGCGCTCACTGAACGGTGTCAGGCAGCGCGAGCATTCGCCGGTGATCGGCGCCGACAGCGTCCCGCTCACCAGGACGCCTTCCGAAACCGACTCCACGCGAAGATCGAGGTCCAAGGCCGCGCCGGGCACGATTCCGATCATCTCCAGGCCGATACGCGCCGGGCTGGCCACCGTTTTCTGCAATCCGAACATCGCTCCCGGGCGCCGGCCCAGCCGTGCGATGTCGACGACCAGCGGCGAACCCGGGTGCGGTTGTGCCGTTTGGCGGTGCTGCCGGGCCATGGCCGCAATTCTACGGGCGCCTACCAACCGACTCGCGCCGCTGGTAGGACTGCTACCGCTGCGCGTAGTCGTGCACGCCCGCCGCCGTGCGCAGTTGATGACGGCCGCGGTTGACCGAACGCAGGGTGGTGTTGAGGTGCTCCTCGAACTCGGCGAGCTTGCTGTCGACGTAAATGTCGCATTCGCCGCGCAACCGGTCGGCCTCGACGTGCGCCGCGTCGATCAGCCGGGCCGACTCGGCGTTGGCCGATTGCACGACTTCGGTCTGCGACACGAGGCGCTGCTGTTCTTTGATGCCTTCTTGCACGGCTTTCTCGTAGGAGATGTTCCCGTTCTCGACGAGCCGGTCGGCTTCCGATTTGGCGCGGCCGGTGGCGGCCTCGTACTCGCGTTTTGCCGCCGCGGCGATACGGGCCGCTTCGTCGCGGGCCTCGCCGACCATCCGTTCGCTGTGCTGGCGGGCCTCACCGACCATGCGATCGGCTTGCGCCTTGGCATCGGCCAGTATCCGGTCGGCTTCGGCGCGGGCGTGGTTGAGCATCGACTCGGACTCCGTGGTCGCCGAGGACACCGTCGAATCCGCGTGCGCCTTGGCCTCGTGCAGCAGTGAATCGCGGGCGTCGAGCACGTCCTGGGCGTCATCGAGTTCGCCAGGGATCGCGTCCTTGATGTCATCGATCAGTTCAAGCACGTCGCCACGCGGTACCACGCAGCCGGCGGTCATCGGCACGCCACGAGCTTCCTCGACAATGGCGCCCAGTTCATCGAGCGCCTCAAAAACTCGGTACACGGCAACACCCTCCCGGCATCGTTGTTGTTACCAGTGTGCCTGGTGTTGCTTCTGTGACTGCGTTGCCAGGCTCGGTGTGTCGGCTTTTAGGCCCAAAACGGTCCCAATTACCTGCACACTTGACGTAATTATGTCGACTTTCGCGCTTCGGCGGCAACGCCGGACCAGCGCGAAATCCAGTTGGAAGCGACGGTAGGCGACCCGGAATACCCCCTAGGGGTATTCCGTTGGAGGTGCAATGACACGCGAAGCGGCCGATGCGGCGGGCCACGCGTTGGCGCTGGCAGGGTCCATGACGTGGGAGATCCTGTGGGCCTTGATCCTGGGTTTCGCCCTGTCGGCGGTGGTGCAGGCCGTTGTGCGCCGATCGACCATCGTGGCGCTGCTCGGCGATGACCGGCCCCGCACCCTGGCCGTC
The DNA here is from genome assembly GCF_036490025.1 of Mycobacterium sp. Classification (GTDB taxonomy): domain Bacteria; phylum Actinomycetota; class Actinomycetes; order Mycobacteriales; family Mycobacteriaceae; genus Mycobacterium. The sequence goes on from NZ_DASXEP010000009.1 coordinate 36,218, forward strand.
GCGGCGGGTCTGGGCGCCGCGTCCTCATCATGCTCGTACGCCGCGGTGGCCCTGGCCCGGTCGTTGTTCCGCAAGGGCGCGAACTTCACCGCCGCGATGGCCTTCGAAATCGGCTCGACGAACCTGGTCGTGGAGTTGGGCATCATCTTGGCCTTGCTCATGGGCTGGCAGTTCACCGCCGCGGAGTTCGTCGGCGGTCCGGTGATGATCGTGGCGCTTGCGCTGTTGTTCCGGCTGTTCGTGCGATCGCGACTCGTCGATGCCGCTCGCCGGCAGGCCGATCGCGGGCTGGCCGGTTCGATGGAAGGCCATGCGGCCATGGACATGTCGGTTCAACGCGAGGGTTCGTTTTGCCGGCGGCTGTCGTCGCGGGAGGGGTTCACATCCGTCGCGCACGTGTTTGTCATGGAGTGGGCGGCAATCCTTCGCGATCTGGTGGTGGGGCTGCTGATCGCGGGCGCCATCGCGGCCTGGGTGCCCGAATCTTTCTGGCAGCACTTCTTTTTCGCTGATCACCCAGTGCTGTCCGCGTTGTGGGGACCGGTCGTGGCTCCGGTCGTGGCGATCTTCTCGTTCGTCTGCTCGATCGGTAACGTGCCGCTGGCCGCCGTGTTGTGGAACGGCGGCATCAGTTTTGGCGGAGTCGTCGCGTTCATCTTTGCCGACCTGCTCATCCTGCCGATCCTGAACATCTACCGGAAGTACTACGGCACCGCGATGATGCTGACCTTGCTGGGCACCTTCTATGCCGCCATGGTAACGGCCGGCTATCTCGTCGAGTTAACCTTCGGCGCAGCAGGTCTCATCCCGTCGCACCGCAACGCCACAGTGATGGAAGCCGGCATCTCGTGGAATTACACCACCTGGCTGAATATCGTCTTTCTGGCGCTGGCGGCTGTACTCATCGTCCGATTCGTGACAACGGGCGGCATCCCGATGCTCCGCGCGATGGGCGGCTCCCCCGACGCCGAACCCGACCATGGCCATCACTGCCACCACAGCCACTAGCGAGGACTACTTCCGTTCTGCCCCAACTACCCTGGGAGACGCACACGCTTTGGCATCGTCAATTGACGGGTTCCCGGCGCGGTAAAGCAACAGTTTGAGTTGACGTCGATCGGCGAGACTGAGGTGGGCCAGTAGCTGTTCATCGGACGACGCGACCGCCGCCTCAGCGCGCCAGAGAAGCGCGCTGCCCTTGCGGGTGAGCTGAGCCGGCAGGGCACGGCCGGATGGCGCCGACGCAGGGCGGGTCACCAGGCCCCGCTCTTGCAGCCCCTGTAAAACCTGGTTCATCGCTTGGGCGGTCACGTGGGTGTGGCGAGCGAGCTCGGCGCCGGTGCGGCCCGGATCTTCGTCCAATATGCGCATGCAGACGAATTCGGGCAGTCCGAGTCCGAGCGGTCGCAATGCCTGGACCGCATACGGGCGCAGCCGCGCCATCAATCCGCGTACCAAAAAACCCAGCGGTTGATCCTCGAATTCGGTCATCCCCATCATGCTGGCATGGAAGTACAGGCTTAGTGCCACATTCGTCGGCGCGTCAGCACAGCGCCGGACAACGACTCGGGTGTCCTCCTCATCCTCATATCAAGTTTGTTGACACGACTCTGTCGGCCGAGTATCAAGGAGCTAGATATACAAAGTTGGTGGCTGGCCGATCGGCTCGTCGCCTTACCTGAAGGAGAACAAGGATGTTCGGTGGCGGATTTTCTGACGGACCCGGTTGGGGCGGGCCCGGCTTCGGTGGACCCGGATTCGGCGGGCCTGGTTTTGGTGGACCTGGATTCGGGGGCCACGGCTTTGGTGGTCACGGCTGGAGTGGACCCGGATCGGGCGGGCACGGTTTCGGCAAGCACCGCAAGCGCGCGGTGGTCGGCACCGCCGCTTTGCTGCTCGACGGGCCGGCGAATGCCGAGCAGATTGTGCAGCGGGTCTCTGAGGCGACCGATGGTGCTTTCAGCCCTCCGCAGGGGGTGGTCGAGGTTGCCATCGGGCTGCTGGCGGGCCGCGGCTTGGTCACGGTCAACGACGGAGTAGCAACCCTGACCGAGCTGGGCACAAATGTGTTGGCGTGGAAGGGCATCAGCAGCGAGACCGCCCACGCGTTTCTTGGCCGCGCCGCAAAGTTCGGCGACGTCGCCAAAATCCGTTGGGGACTTTTCGAGATCGCCGGGCTGGCGCGGACCATCGTCTGGTCGGGCACCGATGCGCAGAAGGCAAAGCTTGCCGAAGCGCGTACCAAGGTTCTGACGGCGATCACCGAGGCGAAGCAGTCGCTGCACGCCGCACTCGCTGAGAGCTGAGAGTGAACCGCCCCGGTGAGTTCGGAGACCTTCTGATTTGAGGACTCAGCTGGCGGCTGGCCTCCGGCGTTGAGCGTAATAGGCCGCCTCCAGCGCGGCCGGTGGGGCGTCAGGCCGTTCGCGCTCGAACTCCGAGTCCGGACCGTCCTTGTCCGAGGTCAGCACCAGGGCGTGGCCACCCTCCTCGAAGAACTTCCGTAACCCCCGCGCCCCCAGGCCACAGCCCAGCATTTGACCGGGCGTGAAGTCGACCTTCGATGGGGTCGTCCAGGATGTGCCGTCTGGGTAGCTCTTGATCACCGGGATACTGTCGCGGGGGTACTTCGGCGGGTACCCGGTGAGCGGACCGGGATACAACACCATCACAACTTGGCCATCAGTTTCTCCTGAAATGCGGTTTCGGGTGGGTTCATCGGTGATCTGCGACAGCATCTATCGGTGAATTCGGGCGCTGCGTCTGAGCGCCTATCGCCCGTCCAGCCGGGTAAGCCGACAGTCAGGTCCCAGCGCTGGCGCGAAAAGCGGCATGTGCAGGTGGTGTCCGCGCCGGTCGAGACTAGACCCTAAAAACCTTGCCGCGGTGGCAGCATCAGAGCTAGTGCGGCTGATTGGCCACGCTGAGCCGAATCTTCGCCGCCATGGGCGGGGCCGACGCTATGCACACCGAACCGCTGTGAGATATGGATCGACCGAAGGAGCGTCAGGACGATGCGAGCGATGCGGTCTGTCGTCGCCGACACGTTAGGCGAACCGTCCCAGGTCCTGAACCTGCAGACCCGCCCGATTCCAGAGCCCGGTCCCGGCCAGGTCCGGATCCGGGTAACAGCTGCACCTGTCCATGCCAGCGATCTGCATACCATCCGCGGCCGATACGGATTCACCCCGGAGTTCCCCACCGTACCCGGAATCGAATCCGTCGGTGTGATCGACGAACTCGGTAGCGGCGCAGACGGTCTGACCGTCGGGCAACGCGTCATCACGATCGGAGTCACGGGCACGTGGCAGGAGTATGTTGTTGCCGATGCCTCGCGGGTCTTGCCTGTTCCCGCCGGCATGAGCAATTCCACGGCCGCCCAGATTCTCAGCAATCCACTCACCGCCGTGATCTTGACCGGTGATGAACTCGGTGTTCGACCGGGTGAATGGCTCCTGCAGACCGCGGCGGGTTCAACCGTGGGCCAGTCGGTCATCCAACTCGGAGCGCACGTCGGCTTCAAGACGCTGAACGTGGTCCGCCGTCGATCCGCGGTCGAGGACATCCTCACGCTGGGGGGCACCGCGGTGATCTGCACCGAGGATGAGGACCTGCGCGAACGGGTGGCCGACATAGCAGGCCACGACGGCGTGTCCAAGGCGATCGACTGTGTCAGCGGTCAGGTGGGTGCAGACGTGTCGCGCGCGCTGGCACCGCACGGTGAGCTGATCGTCTACGGCGCGCTGTCCACGCACCGCCAAACCGATCCCGACAAACTCGCCATCCCGATCTTCGCGCGCTCGCTGATCTACGAAACCAAGACCGTTCGGGGATTCTGGCTGTTCCGCTGGTTCACCGAGACCCCGAAGGATCGGATGGCCGCAACGATCAACCGGACAGTTCAGCTCGCCAACAGCGGCGCGCTGCGCGTGCCGGAGGGCCAGCCCATCCCCGTCGAAAAGTTCAGCGAAGCCGTCTATTTGGCCGAAGCTCCCGCACACGGGGGCAAACCGCTGCTGGTGTTCGAACCGTAGCAGGAGATAGCAGCGGGTAGTCGGCGAGGTTCCTGCACTGTTCGGGTTATGAGGCTGCGAGTGCCTCGAGTGCTTTTGCCGAATCACTGCCCGGCTCGGGGTGGTAAATGAACACCTGAGTGTCGGAGTCGGGGACGCTGAGCCTCGTGCGGCGAAGGTAGAGATCACCCGCTAGGGGATGGCGCATGTGGAGGATGCCGGTGCGGTATCCGACATCTGCGCGTGCCCAGAGTTCGCGGAATCGGTCGCGGGCTGCCGAGAGCTCGTCGATCAAGGCGCGTAAGCGGGGATCGCCCACATCGCCGGCCGCGGATTCCCGTAGACCACTCACCGCGACCTCAGTTGCCTCGTCCCAGTCGACGAAGAAATCGCCAGCAGCCGGTGCCAGCAGCCGCCACCGCAAGAAGTTTTCGCCGGGGGCGAACCCTGGTGACAATGCGCGGGCAATCGCATTGGCGGCCAACACATCCTGGTATCGGTTGGTGACGATCGCAGGAAGCGAGATCTGATCGATCAGTTGATCGAGACCGTCCGCCGCCGTCTCTGCAACAGATCGCGGGCTATGTGCCACCTGCAAGCCCGCAAGCCGATACAGATGTTCTGTGGCTTTGATATCCAGTCGCAGCGCCCGGGCGAGCGCATCGAGCACCTGTGAGGACGGGTGCTGGTCACGGCCTTGCTCGAGTCGCAGGTAGTAGTCGACGCCAATCCCAGCGAGCATCGCCAATTCCTCGCGACGCAATCCCGGGACGCGCCTGCGAGGTCCGGAATCCAACCCGACGTCCTCGGGTCGGATTTGTTCGCGGCGCGCGCGCAGGAAGTTACCCAGCGCGCTGGCCGTTGACGCCATCGCCCGATCTTAAGGCTGTCCCTCCCAATACCAGGATCATTAAGGAATGCCTGCGTAGGTCCAAGCAGGAATTCGGATTGGCGGCGATGCGCTTCCCGTGGACGAAAGATCAATTCCATCAAGCAAGGAGGACACGATGTCCACGATTCATTTCCACCGGTCGACAGCATCTACCCCGGAGCAGTTCATCGCCGGGCTCACTGACTTCGGACCGGGCCGTTCCGCTATCTTTCCGAACAGCGCGGACGGCGACCTCATAGTGCACCACAAGGGCGCGCGTTACGCCGATGTCACCGAAGGCTCAGGCGGCATCTGGGAACGCCTGCACTACGACTGGTCCGATCCCAACCACGTCACGCTGAAGACCACCGACTCGAACACCTGGGGAGGCGCGTCGGGCTACGTCTACACCCTCAGCCCGCGTCCCGACGGCACCACGAATGTGGACGTCGTCATTGTCCGCGAGGGCAAAAACCTCAAGGGACGCGTCCTGGCGGCCGTACTCGGCACCATCGGCAAGGGCGTATTAAGGAAGGCATTCGTCCAGAGCGTCAAGGCCATCGAGACGCGCAGCGACGCCGAAATTCGGCGATAACCGCTGTCAAAATTAACCAGCCTAGCCACATAACCTTCAATGGAGAGGAATTGATATGCGCGCCATCCAGATTGAACGGTTCGGCGACCCCGCACAGGTGCTCCGCGTCGTCGACATCGAGGAGCCGCCGCCACCGGGCCCGCATGAGGTTCTGGTGAGCGTTGAGCTCTCGCCGTTGAACAAACACGACCTACTGGTTGTCAGCGGCGTGCTGGCGCAACCACCCCTGCCCCACATACCCGGCGCAGAGGGGGTCGCGCGCGTGCTTGCCACTGGCGCCGAGGTCGATGGACTGCAGGTCGGCGATCTGGTCGTGCTACCCCTGTATGCCGGAGCGTGGCGTGAGCGGCTCGTCGTGCCCGCCGACGGCCTGTTCGCACTCCCCGACGGCGGCGACATCGAGCAGTACTCGATGCTGGGCAGCAACCCCCCGACGGCAGGGTTGATGCTCAGTGAATGCACACCCTTGCAGCCCGGTGACTGGGTGGTGCAGAACGCCGCGAACTCCGGTGTGGGACGGTCATTGATCGCGCTAGCCGAACTTCGTGGACTGAAGACGATCAACCTGGCCCGTGACGATGCAACGTTCGCCGAGCTCACAGCAGCCGGGGCCGACGTGGTCCACGTCGATGACCCCGATGCGGTCGGCGATGTTCGAGCAGTGATCGGCGACGCGCGAGTGGCGCTGGCAGTGGAAGCCGTCGGTGGTCCGGGGGTGGGGCGGCTGCTCGAATTGCTGTCCGACGGTGGATGCTTGGTCAGCTATTCCTGGGCCAGGGACGAACCCATGTGGGTCGATACCTCGACACTGGTCGCCAAGCACCTCACCGTCCGCGGATTCTTTATCGGCGACTTCGACTACCGCGACAAGGTGGTGCCTGTCATTCGTGAGGCGGCACCGCTGGTGGCCGATGGCACCCTCGTGGTCCCGGTGGCGGGCGTGTATCCCCTGGAGCACGTCGAGGACGCGGTGCAACATCTCCTCCGTGGCGGCAAGATCCTGCTGAAAGTGGCGGGGCGATGAACGCGCGCAAAGCGGGCGGCTGAAGATTGGGCACTTTCGTCAGACAAACGTGAGACAAAGTTGTTCGCCACGAGCTGAGAACTGGCCCGCCACGGCTCTGGCGTCGGCTGGGCTCCCGCTTGATCTGGTCGTAATAGGTCGATGGGGCGATCGGCACACCCAGCTCGGTCAGCTGTGCGCAGATCGACTCGACACCCCACCGCAGACCATCGGGGCCGTCGCAGTGGCCCTGACGGTCTGCAATAAACCGGGCGATTAGTGCTGTGGCCGGTCGAGCTCGGCCGTGAAGAAAGCCGACGCGGTCTTCAAAATAGCGTTGGCCCTTCGCAATTGGGCGTTCTCACGCCGCAGCGCTTCGGCTCAGCCGATTCGTCGGTTGTGATTCCGGGCCGCCGAGCCGACATCAACCTGGCCCTGGCGCACCCACTTGCGCACCGTCTCCGCGCAGCCGACCCCGAGCAGCCGGGCAACCTCGCTGATCGCTACCCACTCCGAATCGTGCTGATCGCTGATCTCTGCAACCATCCGAACCGCGCGCTCACGCAGCTCCGGCGGATACCTTCTCGACGAACCACCTGACATGACCCCAACTTCCCAAGAAGTGGAGTCTCTGGAAATGCCGGGGCGGTTCAGAGAGCTGAGAGCTGACGTAACCAAACCGCCAGCGCGACCGTGGCTTACGCCCGGTCGCGCTGGCGCAGCTTTTCGGCCAACCGGCGGTTCACCGCAGCGGGCAGCAGCTCGGACACATCACCGCCAAGCAGCGCGACCTCTTTGGCCAGCGACGACGACACGAACGAATACCGCGGCGTGGTGGCTACGAAGAACGTGTCGACGCTGGCCACATGCTTGTTCATCTGCGCCATCTGCAGTTCGTATTCGAAGTCGGTGCCTGTTCGCAGACCCTTGACGATGGCCGTCATCCCGCGGGACCTGACGAAGTCGACAACCAAACCTTGTCCGGCCTCCACGCGCAAGTTGGGCAGATGCGTCGTCGACTCCTCGATCATCGCGATCCGCTCGTCGATGTCGAACATGCCCTTCTTGGCGGGATTGATCAGGATCGCCGCGACCACTTCGTCGAATTGCGCCGTGGCCCGTTCAAGGACATCGATGTGGCCCAACGTCACCGGATCGAAGGACCCCGGGCACACGGCGCCGCTCATACGCGCGGCCGACGATGCAGAGCGAAGCGATGACGAGGAGCGGCGCTCATGACCCGCGCCGCCGACGATGCAGAGCGAAGCGATGAGGAGGAGCGGCGCCCATGACCGATGACGGTACACGTTGACTTACAGCCATTCGGCCAGCTCCAGGCGGGTGTCGCCGTAAACCCGCTGCTGCCAGGGCTGCCAACCGCGCGCCCAGTTCAGCGAAGGACTTGCGGCAGCACGCTCCACCACGACGACGCTTCCTTCGCGCACCCAGCCGTTACCGGCCAATGCGGTCAGCAGGGCCTCGACGTCGCTCGCCGCGACGTCGTACGGCGGATCGGCGAGCACAAGGTCTACCGGCGCTGCGGGTCGGGCAGCCAGCACGGCCGCCACCAGTCCGCGCCGCACCGTCGCACCGGGCAGGCCGAGTGTTGCAATGTTGCGCTCGAGCACCGTCACCGCCCGGCGGTCGGACTCGACGAACAGCGCCGACACCGCGCCGCGCGACAGTGCCTCGAGGCCCAGCGCGCCCGAGCCCGCATACAGGTCGAGCACCCTGAGACCGGTCAGGTCCAGGCGCGCCGTCACGATGCCGAACAGCGATTCGCGCACCCGATCGGTGGTCGGCCGGGTTCCCCGGGGCGGGACGGTGATGCGCCGCCCCCCGGCGACCCCGCCGACGATGCGCGTCAGGCGAGCACCACCAGCAAGTCCCCGCCCTCAACCTGCGCGGTGGCCGACACCGCCACCCGCTCTACGGTTCCGTCAGCGGGGGCGGTGATCGGGGCTTCCATCTTCATTGCCTCGATGGTGGCAATGGTCTGGCCGGCGCTGACCTTGTCGCCGACCGATACGCCGACGGTGACAACGCCGGCGAAGGGCGCAGCGACGTGGTTCGGGTTGGCCCGGTCCGCCTTCTCGGCGGCCGGAATCGCGCTGGCGATGCTGCGATCACGCACCTCCACCGGTCGGAGTTGACCGTTGATGATGCACATCACCGTGCGCATGGCGCGTTCGTCCGGCTCGGAAATCGCCTCGAGGCCGATCAACAGCTCCACGCCGGGTTCCAGTTGCACCCGGTGCTCCTCGCCTTGTCGCAGGCCATAGAAGAACTGGTTGGCCGATAACCGCGACGTGTCGCCGTAGGCCTCTCGGTGGGCTTCGAATTCCTTTGTCGGACCGGGGAATAGCAGGCGGTTGAGGGTGGCCTGACGCTTCTGCCCCAGCAGCGCCAGCGTGTTCTCGTCCTCCGGAGTCAATTCCTGCACCGGCTTGGCTTCGGCCCGGCCGGCCAAAGCTTTGGTGCGCAGGGGTTCGGGCCAACCGCCGACCGGATCGCCCAACTCGCCGCGCAGGAACCCAAGAACCGACTCAGGGATGTCGAAATGCCCCGGATCCGAGGCGAATTCATCGGCGCTCAGCCCCGCACCGACAAGCGCCAGCGCCAAGTCACCAACCACCTTGGACGATGGCGTGACCTTGATCAGCCTGCCCAGCACCCGATCGGCGCCGGCGTAGGCCTCTTCGACCTCCTCGAACCGGTCCCCCAGCCCGAGTGCAATGGCTTGCTGACGCAGGTTCGACAGCTGGCCGCCGGGGATCTCGTGGTGATAGACCCGTCCGGTCGGTCCCGGCAACCCGGATTCGAAGGGCGCGTAGACCTTTCGCAGCGCTTCCCAATACGGCTCGAGTTCGCAGACCGCCGACAGCGACAGTCCGGTGTCGTACTCGGTGTGCGCGGCGGCCGCGACGATCGAGCTCAGCGCGGGCTGGCTGGTGGTTCCCGCCATCGGAGCGGCCGCGCCGTCGACCGCGTCCGCACCGGCCTGCCAAGCCGCAATGTAGCTGGCCAGCTGGCCTCCGGGCGTGTCGTGGGTGTGCACATGCACCGGCAAGTCGAAGCGACTGCGCAACGCACCGACCAATTGCCGCGCGGCCTGCGGCCGTAGCAGCCCGGCCATGTCCTTGATGGCCAGCACGTGTGCGCCGGCGTCCACAATTTGCTCGGCGAACTTCAGGTAGTAATCCAACGTGTACAGGTTCTCGTCCGGATCGGACAGGTCCCCGGTGTAGCACATCGCGACTTCGGCTATGGCGGTTCCGGTTTCACGCACCGCGTCGATCGCCGGGCGCATCGAGTCGAGATTGTTCAGCGCGTCGAAAATCCGGAAGATGTCGATGCCGGTGGCGGTGGCCTCCTCGACGAATGCCGAGGTGACCAGCTCTGGATACGGCGTGTAGCCAACGGTGTTGCGGCCGCGCAGCAGCATCTGCAAGCAGATGTTGGGTATCGCTTCGCGCAATTCCGCCAGCCGTTCCCAGGGATCCTCTTTGAGAAAGCGCAGCGCCACATCGTATGTCGCGCCACCCCAGCACTCCACGGACAACAGATGCGGCATCGTCCGGGCCAGATATGGAGCCACCATGTTCAACCCGCTGGTGCGTACCCGGGTGGCCAACAGCGACTGATGCGCGTCGCGGAAGGTCGTGTCGGTGACGCGCACCCCGGATGAATCACGCAGCCAGCGAGCAAAACCCTCGGGCCCCAATTCGATCAACAGCTGCTTGGAACCGGGGGGCGGAGCTTTCGCCAGATCGACGTCGGGCAGTTTGTCGTGCGGATACACCGTCGACCGTCGCGAGCCGTGTGGCTTGTTGACGGTCACGTCGGCCAGGTAGTTGAGAATCTTGGTGCCGCGGTCGGCTGACGACCGCGCCGTGAGCAACTGCGGACGTTCGTCGATGAACGACGTGGTGACGTGGCCGGCCTGAAAGTCCGGGTCGTCCAGAACCGCTTGCAAGAACGGGATATTCGTCGACACACCACGGATGCGGAACTCGGCGATGGCACGCCGCGCCCGGCTGACCGCCGTCGAAAAGTCGCGTCCTCGGCAGGTCAGCTTGACCAGCATGGAATCGAAGTGGGCACTGATCTCTGCGCCGAGATTGGTGCCGCCGTCCAGCCGGATGCCTGCCCCGCCCGGACTCCGGTAGGCGCTGATGCGCCCGGTGTCGGGCCGGAATCCGTTGGCCGGGTCTTCGGTGGTGATCCGGCACTGCAGCGCCGCGCCGTGCGGACGGATGTTCTCCTGGCTCAGGCCCAAATCGTCGAGAGATTCCCCGGACGCGATGCGCAGCTGGCTGGAGACCAGGTCGACATCGGTGATCTCCTCGGTCACGGTGTGCTCGACCTGGATCCGCGGATTCATCTCGATGAATACGTGATGCCCGCGCTCGTCGAGCAGGAACTCCACCGTGCCCGCGCAGCTGTATCCGATGTGGCGCGCGAAAGCCACCGCGTCGTCACAGATCTTGGCCCGCAGATCCTCGGCCAGGTTGGGGGCGGGTGCCAGCTCCACCACCTTCTGGTGGCGCCGCTGCACGCTGCAGTCCCGCTCGTAGAGGTGGATCACATTGCCATACGTGTCGGCCAGGATCTGGACCTCGATATGGCGCGGATTGATCACCGCCTGCTCGAGGTAGACCGTCGGATCCCCGAACGCGGACTCCGCTTCGCGGCTGGCTGCCTCGATCGCCTCGGGCAGCGCGGCGGCGTCGCTGACCCGCCGCATCCCGCGACCCCCGCCCCCGGCAACCGCTTTGACGAACAACGGGAATTGCATGTCGCCCGCGGCGGATACCAGCTCGTCGACCGATGCCGACGGTGCCGAGGACGTCAGCACAGGCAGGCCGGCTTCGCGCGCGGCCGCGACGGCACGCGACTTGTTACCGGTCAGCTGAAGCACTTCGGCGCTGGGGCCGACGAATGTGATGCCCGATCGCGCGCAGGCGGCAGCCAACTCGGGGTTCTCCGACAAGAAGCCGTATCCGGGATACACCGCATCGGCACCCGCACCACGGGCAGTGGCGACGATGTCGCGGACAGATAAATAAGCGCGCACCGGGTGGCCGACGTCGCCGATCTGATAGGACTCATCGGCCTTCAGGCGGTGCAGCGAATTTCGGTCCTCGTACGGGTAGACAGCGACGGTGCCGACACCAAGCTCGTAGGCGGCCCGAAAGGCCCGGATGGCGATCTCGCCGCGATTGGCAACCAGCACTTTGGAGATCACGTGTGTCCCTATCTTCGGTTTCAGATCAACGTCGACCAGTAGTCCCAGAACCGCGCCACGATCAGCAGGAAAACGGCGGTGAACCAGAGTGTGGCAATCGACCACCGCCAATGGTAGAGCCCGCGCGCAACGAGCCCGCCACGGTCTTCACCCGCTGGCCCGAACGCGATCGAGGCAACCACAACCAGCAGCGAGATGGTCGCCACCCACACCACCATGCAGTACGGGCATAACGCCCCGATCCGGTAGAGGCTCTGGAATATCAGCCAGTGCACGAACCCGGCGCCGGCCAGTGTCCCCAGTGTCATACCAATCCAATACCAATGCGGCAGCGGCACTTTCGTTATCGCCAACACGCCGGTGACCGTGACGACCGCGAACGCGCCGATTCCGATCAGCGAGTTCGGAAAGCCCAGCGCCGATGCTTGCGGCGTGGTCATCACCGATCCGCACGACACGATCGGGTTGATGTTGCACGACGGAACGTACGACGGGTTGAGCAGGATCTCGATCTTCTCGACCGTCAGCGTGGCCGAGGAGATCAATCCGAGCACTCCCGCGATCAGTATCCACCACGCGCCGGCCACTGAGACGGCCGCCGAAGATCCTAAGGGCGATATCGAATTCTCTACCGGTCCATCGGGTTTGGCTGACGCCGTGGCGGTCATGACGCCGGTGGGGTCGCAGCCGAGTCGATTCCGGGCACATCCCCGACGATCTCTTTGACCTTGGCGACGAACGCATCCGGGGTCGACCACTGATAGTCCTGGCCGTTGATGCGCACCGTCGGGGTGGCGTGAATACCGGCCGACGTGGCCAATCCATCGACCATGGGGAGGTACTTGCCGGCCTTGACGCACTCCGGGACCTTGCCGACGACCCCGGCCTCGCGGGCCAACTCGATCAGCTTCGCGTTGTCGGGGAACGTCGTTCCGGTCTCCGACGGCTGAATGTCCTTGGTGTACAACGCGGTGTGGAATCGCCGGAAGGCATCGATCGACTCGTCGGCGACGCAATAGGCGGCGTTACCGGCCCGCGACGAGTAGTCCTCGTTCTGCGCCCTGCTCAGCAGCCCGACCATGTAATAGTCGGCGGCGATCGCACCGTTGTCGATCAGCTTCGACACCGTCGGCCCAAACCCCCGCTCGAAATTACCGCAGGCCGGGCAGAGGAAGTCCTCATAGAACGACACCACCGCTTTCGGATCGTGACCGCCGTCCTTGGTGACCAGCTTGCTCGACGTCACCCGGATCGCCCGTGCGCCGTTGGCTGCCGTCTTCTTGTCATGCGAGATCACGATGTAACCGACGAGGACGACGGCGAACAGCACCACGATCGAGGTGAGACCGATTCTGACCAGCAGGTCGCGTCGGCGCCCCGCGGCGTTCAGGTCGTATCTGGCTGGACGGTTTGATTTGGCGGCTTTATCGCCCATGGGGTTGCTCACACTCCGGATAGTCGGCTTCGCAGTCCGACCGCGGTGCGATCGGCGATAGCGCCTAAGCCTACCGGCGGCGGTACCGCCAGGTCAGACGCGGCTGAGGTGTGCCCGCAAGGCTGAAATCAACTCCGTGGTCGCCTGCGCGCTACCGCCGCCCAGTGGAAACAAGCTGGCGAACCCGTGCGTCAGCGATCCCATCGACCGCAGGTCGACGGGCGTGCCGGCCGCGCTCAGTGCCGCTGCGTAGCGGTCACCTTCGTCACGCAACGGATCGAAGCCCGCGGTTGCGATCAGCGCGGGCGGCAACCCGGCCAGCGACTCGGCCAACAGCGGCGAAACCCTTGGGTCCGCGCGGTCGAGGGCGGAGCCGCCCAGGTACTGCTCGCTGAACCAGTCGATATCGGCTTTGGTGAGCAGAAGACCGTCGGCGAACAAGCTCAGCGACCTGGTCCGGGCAGTGAAGTCGGTGGCCGGGTAGATCAGCCACTGCAGCGCCGGTTGTGGGCCCTGGGGATCCTTGTCGCGCGCCAGCTGCGACACGACGGCCGCCAGGTTGCCTCCGGCGCTGTCGCCGCCGACGGCCACCTTGTCCGGGATCGCGCCGAGGTCTTCGGCGTGTTCGCAGGCCCACTTGAACGCCGCATAGGCGTCGTCGACCGCGGCCGGTGCCGGGTGCTCTGGGGCCAGCCGGTAGTCGATGGACAGCACGTGGACGTCGGCATCACGGCAGGTCAGCCGGCATAGCGGGTCATGGGTGTCCAGGTCGCCGATGGTCCAGCCGCCGCCGTGGTAGAAGACCACCAGCGGTGCCGGATCCGAGGTCGCCGGGAGGTAATGCCGCGCAGCGATCGGGCCGGCAGGTCCCGGGATCGAGACGTCGCGGACGCCCACATGGATCTGCGGAACGGCGAAGGCAACCGTCATCTCACGCAGCTGAGCCCGCGAGATGGCGGCGTCTTGACCCAGCACCAGGCCGTTCAAACCGAACGCTCGCAGCCCGGACAGTGCCAGCTGCAAGGTGAGGTCCAGTGTGTTGCCGTCGATGATGACCGCACGGCCGCCCGACAACAACCGTTTGGCACTGGTGGGCACCCAGGGAATCACCTTGAGGCCGACGCTGGTGGCCACGCTCTGCAGCCGGTTGGCCCAGCCACCGGGCCTGAGCTGCTGATCCGGCACACCTGGCAGACTTCGTGTCATGGCTGTCCCCTTAGTCACGCTCAACGACGGTAATTCCATCCCCGCGGTCGGATTCGGCGTCTTCAAGATCCCGCCCACCGACACCGAGGAGGCGGTGAGCACCGCGCTGCACGCCGGATACCGACACATCGATACTGCGGCCGTGTACGGCAACGAACGCGAAACTGGCCGCGCGGTCGCCGAGTCCGGCGTGCCCAGGGACGAACTTTACTTGGCCACCAAACTGTGGAACTCCGAGCAGGGTTACGACAGCACACTGGCCGCGTTCGATGCCAGCATGGACCGGCTGGGGCTCGATTACCTGGACCTTTATCTGGTGCATTGGCCGATGCCCAAGCTGAATAAGTTCGTCGACACCTTCAAGGCGTTCGCCCACCTGCGTGACCAGGGCCGGATCCGGTCGATCGGAGTCAGCAATTTCCAGCCCGAGCACCTCGGTGTTCTCGTCGACGCCACCGGGATCGTGCCAGCCGTCAACCAGGTCGAGCTGCATCCGCGGCTGCCGCAAACCGAGCTCCGGGAGGTTCACGCCCGCCTCGGCATCGCGACCGAGGCATGGGGACCGCTCGGGCAGGGCTCGCTGCTGACCGATCGCACCGTCACCGCGGTAGCCGAGCGCTGTGGGCGAACACCCGCCCAGGTTCTGATTCGATGGCATATTCAGCTCGGTAATATCGTGATCCCCAAGTCGGTGAACCCTGAGCGGATTGCGAGCAACTTCGGCGTGTTCGATTTCGAACTAAGCGAAAAGGACATGGCGTCAATCTCTTCGCTCGACGACGGAAACCGGCTCGGTCCTGATCCACGAACCTTCGACTTCACAGGCAGGTGAATGATGCCGGGCGGCCCTGACCTTTCTGTCCCCTCCATTGCGCTCAACGACGAGAACACCATGCCGGTGATCGGCCTCGGCGTCGCGGAATTGTCCGACGACAAAACCGAGCGGGCCGTCTCCACCGCGCTGGAAATCGGCTACCGGCTGATCGACACCGCCGCGGCGTACGGCAACGAAGCCGCCGTCGGCCGTGCGATCGCGGCGTCCGGGATTCCCCGCGCGGAGCTGTTCGTCACCACCAAGGTGGCCAATGCCGACCAGGGTTTCAACACCACGCAGGACGCCGTGAAGGTCAGCCTGGACAAGCTCGGGCTGGACTATGTCGACCTCTTCCTCATCCACTGGCCGATGGCGCAGCTGGGTAAATACGTGGATTCATTCGGCGGCTTGATCCAGTCTCGCGGCAACGGACACACCCGGTCGATCGGGGTGTGCAACTTCAACGAGGAATACCTGGAGACGGTGATCGACCTGACCTTCTTCACCCCCGCGGTCAATCAGATCGAATTGCACCCGCTGCTCAACCAGGCCGACATGCGCGCGGAGAACGCGAAGCACAACGTCGTCACCGAGGCCTATAGCCCGCTGGCGGTCGGCAGGCTGGTGGACAACCCCACGGTGACCTCGGTCGCCGGCGAATACGGCCGCACCCCTGCCCAGGTGCTGATCCGGTGGAGCATTCAGCTTGGCAACGTGGTGATCCCGCGTTCCGGCAACCCCGAGCGGATCGCCAGCAATTTCGACGTCTTCGATTTCGAGTTGGCGGCCGAACACATGGAAGCCCTCAACGGACTCAATGACGGCACCCGGGTGCGCGAGGATCCGCTGACCTACACCGGCACCTAGCCCCACTATCCGGTCGGGCAGGTCGCTGCGGCCTGACGCAGAACGTTGCTCGACACCAGATCGACGGGGAGCCCGTAACCGCGTGACACCGCGATGAATTGCATCGCGTACTGGCACCAGAACGCGTGGTTCGGCGGCATCCAGAGACCCGGCTGGGAGTCGCTCTTGTCCTCGTTGGCCGGACCCGACACCGCGAGCAAGTTGGCCGGGTCGTTGGCGAAGCGGATGCGCTGGGCGACGGGCCAGTCGTAGGCTCCCATGTCCCAGGCCAGCGCCAGCGGCACGATGTGGTCGATCTGCACCGCCTCGCCGATCTTGGCGCCGCGGTGAAAGTTGATCGTGGCGCTGGTGTACGGGTCATGCAGGGTGCCGGTCTCGACGGCGTCGGGGCAGTGTTTGGTCCACCCGAATGTCTTGTCGAGCAGGTCGCGGTTGAGGATGTCGTCGCGGGTATCGCATCCGTTGTGTCCGCCGGGCGCATCGTTGTCGTCGGTCCAGGCGTCGCCAAAAGCTGCACGACGGTAGTCGTAGCGATGAATTCGCAGCGGCGCCACCGTGATTCCGCCCAGCGCGTCAGCGCCGGGTTGCAGTGTCGGCACGTCGGCCCGGGCCGCGAACTCCCGGTTGCGTTCTCCCGCCGACGTGACTATCACCTGATAGGCGACCAGCACGGCGAGTATCGCGGTCGCCGACAGCCATAGCAACGTCCTGCGCGTCATGACTTGTCCAGGAATTCGATGCGTTCGCTGCCGGTGAAAGGTGCTGCCAGTAGCGACAATCCGGGATGTGAGCCCTGGTCGTCGTAGACCTGCTCACAGAAGTGGCGAGCCGCCTCGATGACGTCGCGATGATCGATCAGCGAGAGTAGTCGCAGCGTGATTGCACGGCCGGACTGGCTGCGGCCCAACACATCTCCTTCACGGCGTTCCCGCAGATCCAAGTCGGCGAGTTCGAACCCGTCGAGTGTCCCGGCCACCGCGCTCAACCGCCGGCCCGGCCGGGAATGCGGCGCGGCCCAGCTGGCCAGCAGACAGATGCTGGCGTGTTCGCCCCTACCGATGCGGCCACGCAGTTGATGCAGCTGGCTGATGCCGAAGCGGTCGGCGTCCATCACCAGCATCACAGTTGCGTTGGGAACGTCGACGCCGACTTCGATGACGGTGGTGCAGACCAGCACATCGATCTCGCCGGCACGAAATGCCGCCATCACGGCGTCCTTCTCGTCGGCGGTCAGCCGCCCATGCATGAGTCCCAGCCGAAGACCGGCCAGCTGGTCGCTGCCTAACCGCGCATAGAGTTCTTCCACTGTCGCCGAAGGCCTTTGATGCTCCTCGCTCTGGCCGCCGCTGTCGGTGTCATCGATTCGCGGGGCCACCACGTAGGCCTGGCGTCCTTCGGCGACTTCTTCGATGATGCGATGCCAGGCCCGGTCCAGCCAGCCCGGTTTGTCGTTAACGAAGATGGCGGTGGTGGTAATCGGCTGGCGCCCACGGGGAAGTTCGCGCAACGTCGACGTTTCCAGGTCGCCGTAAACGGTCAGGGCCACCGTCCGCGGTATCGGCGTGGCGGTCATCACCAGCAGATGCGGGGTGATCCCGGCAGGCGCCTTGGCGCGCAACTGGTCTCGCTGCTCCACGCCGAACCGATGCTGCTCGTCGACGACGACCATGCCGAGCCGGTGGAACTCGACTGCGCCCTGCAGCAGTGCATGCGTGCCGACCGCGATTCCGACCTGGCCGCCGGCGATTTCGCCGCGAACTTGCTTCTTCTGGGCCGGCGACAACGAGCCGGTCAGCAGCGCCAGCCGGGTGGCATTGTCGTCACCGCCGAGCTGACCGCCCATCGCCAGTGGCCCGAGTATGCCGCTGATTGACTGAAGATGCTGTGCTGCAAGTACTTCCGTCGGTGCCAGCAGTGCACATTGGTAGCCGGCGTCGACCATCTGCAGCATCGCCAACACCGAAAGGATCGTCTTGCCGGAACCGACTTCGCCTTGCAACAGTCGGTTCATCGGCCGGGTCGCGGCGGTTTCGGCGGAGAGCATCTCGAGCACCTCGCGCTGGCCGGTGGTCAACTCGAATGGCAAGCGCTGCAGCAGTTCCTGCTTGAGCCCGTCCGCCCTCGACGGCGCCGGCGGACCGGATTGGGCCAGCTCGCCGTGGCGCCGACCGACCAGTGCCCACTGCAGGCCCACCGCCTCGTCGAAGGCCAACCGTTCACGGGCTCGCCGCCGGTCGGCGTCGTTCTCGGCAAGGTGGATAGCACGCAGGGCCTCATCTTCGGATGCCAGATGGTGTGCGGCACAGAGTTTCTCGGGTAGCGGGTCGGGTACGGGATCGAGCACCTCGAGTACCTGCCGAACGCAGTTGAAGATATCCCAGCTCTGCAACTTGGTGCTGGCCGGATAGATCGGGTAGAAGGTGCGCTCGAACTCTTGCTGCAACACTTCCCCGCTCACCGCACGCGAGGCGTCGGCGATCATCTTCAGCGCCCTGCTGCCGTGATTCTTTCCATCCGCTGAATCCAGCACCAGGAAGTCGGGGTGGGTGAGTTGCATGGCGCCGCGAAAGTAGCCCACTTCCCCGGACAGCATGACGCGGGCGCCTTTGGCCAGTTGTTGCTGAATCCACTTCTTCGGGTGGAAGAACGTCGCGGTGACCTTGCCTCGGCCGGACCCCAGCGTGACACGAAACAGCTTGTCCTTGGGGCGGCTTTTGATCGAAAGCAATGCTGTGTCGGTGATCTCGTCGACCAGCGTGACGTGTTCACCTTCCGGCGGTTGTTCATCGTCGGCGCCCCGAACGGTGGTGCCTTCGACGTAACTACGCGGGTAGTGGCGGAGCAGGTCGTCGACCGTGCGGATACCGAACACCTCGTCGAGCGGGTTCGCGGCCTTGGCACCGACGACGTAGTCCAGGCGGTCGCTGAGCGTCGCCACGGCTACTCGACCCCGATCAGCAGCGCGTCGCCGCGGTGCCCGGTCCGATAGATCGCGAGTTCACTGCCGGGGTGGTGGTCGTGCACGTGCGCCCGCAGCCCCGACTCGACGGAGTCCACGTCGATGCCCGCACCGACGAGCACGGTCACCAGCTCACCGCCGGCACCCAGCAGTAGATCGATCAGGCCGGTCGCGGCGGAGACCACGTCGGGTGCCACGATCAGCACTTCGCCGCCGGCAATGCCCAGCCCGTTGCCGGGGTCGCAGGTGCCTGCCCAGGTCAACGCCGTTTCGGTCGCGACCCGCACTGCCCCGTGCCGGGCGCTGCCCGCGGCGTGCGCCATCGTGTAGCCGTCGTTGACGGCTTGGCGGCCCGGTTCGTGCACCGCGAGCGCGGCCAGGCCCTGCACCATCGACCCGGCGGGCAGCGGCACCACGTCGATACCCCACCCGATCGCCGCCGTGCAGCCGGCCACCAGTTCCTCGGCGAGCACGTAGCCGTTGGGCAGCACCATCACCTGGGCGGCGCCGGTGTCGACGACGGCGCGCAACAGCTGCTGAGCGGTGATCACCGTCGTCGGGTCCTCGGCCAGTGGGTCGGGCCGCAGCACGCAGGCACCTTCCCCGCCGAACAACGCAGCCGCGCCGTCACCGTCGACGACAGCGAGCACGGCGCGTTCTCGGGTCCAGCTGCCCGGCGGCAGTCCGCCGGTGCCGCTGGTCAGCATCGATATCTGGATTCGCCGCGGGTCGCCGAACGCGAGACCCGCTTCGATCGCCGCCCCGGCGTCATCGGTGTGGACATGGACCGAATAACCACCGACGACACCCGAGGTCGCGATGGCCACCGACTCACCCAGCCCATCCAACCGCTCACGCAAGAAGTCGGCGCCCTCGGTGTCGCACCCGCCCAGCAGATACATCACCTCGAATTGGGGCGCCGGGGGCCGCGCGGCGATCTCGACCGGCTGGCGGCGCGGGGCCGGCTCGTACACCTTGCGACTCGGCGCCTGCCCGGTGACCGTCGAGCGCAGCGCGTCGAGAAGAACCAGCAGGCCCCGGCCACCGGCGTCGACCACGCCCGCATCACCGAGCACGTCGAGCTGCTCGGGAGTTTTCTCCAGCGCGACCACCGCGGCGTCACCAGCGGCGGTGACCGCCCCCGACAGCCCTCGGCCGGCGTTCGCGGCCTGTTCGACCGCCTCACCGGCGGCCTTGAGCACCGAGACGATCGTCCCCGGGATCTCACGGCCGCCCATCGATGTGACCACCAGGTCGACCCCGCGGTGCAATGACGCGCCGAGCAGCGCGTCGTCGATCTCATACAGTTCGCCGGCGGACTCGGCGGCGGCGCGGGCGGTGACGTCGGCGATGCCGCGCAGGATCTGGGACAGGATCACCCCCGAATTGCCTCGGGCGCCGTTCAGCGCGCCTGCGGAGAGTGCCGCGGCTGTTTTAACGACGTCGGTGGAGTTCGCCTCGGTGTTGGCCTCTGCCAGCGCCGAGCGCATGGTGAACAGCATGTTCACCCCGGTGTCGGAATCGGCGACCGGGAACACGTTGAGCCGGTTGATCTCGTCGATGTGGGTGATCAGGTCGCCGACGGCAGTGTGCGCCCAGTCACGCAACGCGGAAGCATCCAGCGCCCGACCCGGCTCATCTGGCCCCGACCCCACCTGGCTCAACCCCACTCGAAAGGCACCTCCTCACGCCGCCGTCGGTGGGCGCCAGCCTATCTAGTGCAAACGACAGCACTGATCACTTGACACCCGCCGATTGTTGATCGTTTTGGCGGTTCTGCCCGGCGGCAGCTATTCTGGCCAGGTTGCCGGGCCCGCCGTAAGGCCCTTGGCCCCAGAATCTGAGGAGTTTCGCGTATGGCTGCCGTCTGCGATATCTGCGGGAAGGCCCCCGGCTTCGGCAAGTCGGTGTCGCACTCCCATCGCCGGACCAGCCGTCGATGGGATCCCAACATCCAGAGCGTGCGCGTGGCCGACCGTCCCGGCGGCAACAAGCACCGCATCAACGTCTGCACGTCGTGCATCAAGGCCGGCAAGGTCGTCCGCGGCTAGCAGCCTTCAGCACCGCGCGACCACGTGGAGGCCAGACTAGGGCAGCTGCCAGTCGACCGGCTCCCCGCCCATCTGCGTCAGTAACTCGTTAGCCCGGCTGAACGGACGCGAACCGAAAAATCCCCGCGACGCCGATAGCGGTGAAGGATGCGGTGATTCGATCGCAAGGCAATCGCTGCCGGCCAACATCGGCTTGAGCGTCGAGGCGTCGCGGCCCCACAGAATGGCCACCATCGGCTGGCGACGATCGACCAGCGCACGAATCGCGCACTCGGTGACAGCCTCCCAGCCCTTGCCGCGATGGGACGCCGAGTTACCCGGCTGGACGGTCAGCACTCGGTTGAGCAGCAGCACCCCGCGCTGCGCCCACGGCGTCAGGTCGCCGCAGGACGGCGCCCGAAAGCTCAAGTCGCTGACGTATTCGGTGAAAATATTGTCCAGGCTTCGCGGCAACGGCCGCACATCAGGGGCCACCGAGAAGCTCAGGCCGACAGCGTGTCCGGGCGTCGGGTACGGATCCTGGCCCACGATCAACACCCTCACCTTGTCGAAAGGAAAGGTGAAGGCGCGCAACACGTTTTCCCCGGCCGGCAGGTATCCACGGCCGGCTGCGATCTCCGCACGCAGGAATTTGCCCATGGTGGCAACCTGCTCCTCGACAGGCTGCAACGCAGTCGCCCAGCCGTCCTCGATGAGTTCACCCAGCGGCCGAGCGGTCACGTCAATTCCTTTCGCCGGGCAGTCGCGTCGACGGTCACCCTAATGGCCCGAACGACTGCCAGCCCGCGTACCCGCGCCACGGTTCGCCGTCGACGAGCACCCCTGCCGGGCCGTCGAGAATGCGCCCGATCACCCGCCACCCCGCGGGAACGGGACCGGCGAACGCCGCGACCAGCGCATGGTCCTCGCCTCCGCCGAACACCCAGTTCCACGGGTCGACGCCGACGGCTCCGGCAGCGCCCACCAATACCTCGCGGTCGGCGCTCAGCGCTTCGGTACTCAAGTCGACGGCCACGCCGGACGCTTCGGCCAGATGGCCCACGTCACCGACCAAACCATCAGAGACGTCGATCATCGCCAAGGCGCCCGCATCGGCGGCCACCCGACCCTGCCGATAGGGCGGTTGGGGCACGAGGTGGCGTCGTCGCAACTCGTCGAATCGATCAATACCGTTGTGCCATAACGCATAACCAGCGGCGGAATACCCTAGTTCGCCGGAGACGGCGAGCTGCGAGCCTGGCCGCGCGCCAGATCGCAGCACCGGTGCCCGGCCGGACAAATCGCCGAGCACCGTCACCGACACCACCCACTGCGGGCTGCTGACCAGGTCTCCCCCAACGATGCTCGCGCCGATCCGGCCGGCCTCGTCCCACATCCCGTCGGCGAGCGCGTTGACCTGTGCGGTCGGGGTTTCGGCGGGCGCGCCGAAGCCGACGACGAACGCCGTGGTCCGTGCGCCCATCGCCTCGATGTCGGCGGCGTTCTGCGCCATGGCTTTACGGCCGACATCGTGGGGTGTCGACCAATCCAGCCGGAAATGCCGCCCCTCGACGAGCATGTCCGTGGAAATCACCACCCGACCGTCGGCGGCCACCACCACCGCGCCGTCGTCACCGGGCCCGAGAGCGACATCGACCGACTCAGACCGACCCTGAGTCATCCGTTCGATCACCCCAAACTCGCCGAGCTCGCCGAGCGTGCGGTCGGACTCGTCGCTGTCCACGCCACCTCCTTGCCGATTGCCGTCTTCGAACAACGGTAGGTTCGAGTGCGCCGAGTTCGAGCAGAGGGTGAGGTAATGGCCAACTCCGACGGTCCGCCACGGGCGATGCTGATTGCCGCCCTGATCGTGTCAGTCGGTGCCGTTGGCGTCATTCTGGCGATCGCGGCCACCCGCCACCGGGTCACACCAGTCGTGGTGGCCGCCGTCCCGGCGCCGCACGCACAAGATGGCGCCTGTCAAAAGCTGATCGAAGCGCTGCCTCAGCGGCTCGGCGCCTACACCCGGGCTCCGCTGGTGCAACCGGCCCCGGCGGGCGCCGCCGCCTGGCGGACCCCGGACGCCGCCGATCCAGTGGTGCTGCGCTGCGGTCTCGACCGTCCCGCCGACTTCGTCGTCGGCTCGCCGATCCAACTGGTCGACCGGGTGCAATGGTTCGAAGTCAACCAAGATCAGCGATCCACCTGGTACAGCGTCGATCGGCCGGTCTATCTGGCGTTGACGCTGCCGCCGGGCTCCGGACCGACGCCGATCCAGCAACTCTCCGAGCTGATCGACCGGACCATGCCGGCGCGGCCGATCACTCCATCGCTGGGCTCTTAGCGCAGGCCCATCCCGCGCGACAGCGCCGTGTCGACCATGGTGGCCAGCAAGGTTTGATAGTCGACGCCGCTGGCTGCCCACATCCGGGGATACATCGAGATCGTGGTGAATCCGGGCATCGTGTTGACCTCATTGATCAGCGGACCGTCTTCGGTGAGGAAGAAGTCCACCCGGGCCAGACCCCGGCCGTCGATGGCCTTGAACGCACGAATCGCCAACTCGCGCACGGCATCACCTACGTCGTCGTCGATCTTGGCGGGCACGTCGAGTTCGGCGGCATCGTCGAGGTATTTGGTCGCGAAGTCGTAGAAGGAGTCCTCACGTCCGCGGACTCCGGCTACCCGGATCTCGCCGACGGTGCTGGCTTGCACTGTGCCGTCTGGGAATTCGAGCACGCCGCATTCCAGTTCACGGCCCACGATCGCGGACTCGACGATGACCTTCGGGTCGTGCTGACGGGCGTAAGCGATTGCCGCGGGCAACTCCTGGCGGTTGGACACCCGGCTGACTCCGATCGAGGAACCGCCGCGCGCAGGTTTGACGAAGACCGGAAGCCCAAGCCGGTCAAGATGTTTGGCGTCAAGGGTGGACTCCGATGGCCGCAGCACGGCGTAGTCGCCAATCGGAAGCCCCTCAGCGACGAGCAGCTTCTTGGTGAACTCTTTGTCCATTCCCGCCGCGCTGGCCAGCACGCCGGCGCCGACGTACGGCACGCCGGCGAGCTCGAGCAATCCCTGGATGGTGCCGTCTTCTCCATATGGACCGTGCAGGACCGGGAAAACCACGTCGACCGATGCCAGCACCTCAGCCCCGCCGGGCGACAGCGATACCAGCTGGCCGGCCCGGCCCGGGTCGGCGGTCAACGCCAGCTCGGCGCCCGATTCGGAGGTCACCCCCGGCAACTGCCGATTGGCGATCGCCAGCGCGTCCGGATCCCCGTCGGTGAGCACCCACGAGCCTTCCGGGGTGATGCCCACCGCGACGACCTCGAACCGGTCCGGGTCCAGGTTGCGCAAAATGCTGCCCGCCGAGACGCATGAGATCGCATGCTCGTTGCTGCGTCCGCCGAAGACGACGGCGACCCGGATGCGACCGTGATCGGGCGTCCTGGACGGCGGGCGGGGGTTCACAAACAGTGAGGCTACCGTCTGGGCGCCGCGGTGCTGGTTACCAGCTCATTCCGGCTTGGTGCTGCGCCCCAGCAGGGCAACCACCGCCTCGTCCACCGATAACCCCTTGTGGCAGACGCGCTGAACTGCGTCGGTCAGGGGCATCTCGACGTCATAACTGGTGGCCAGGGCCAGCACCGACTGGCATGACGTCACCCCCTCGACGACGTGCCCGCCCCGCGCACGCAGCGCAGACTCCATCGTCTCGCCGCGGCCCAGACTTTCGCCGAAGCTGCGGTTACGCGACCGGGGCGATGTGCAGGTGGCCACCAGATCGCCCACCCCCGCCAGACCCGCCAGCGTCGCCCCTTTGGCTCCCACAGCGATCCCCAACCGGATGGTCTCCGCCAGTCCGCGGGTGATGATCGCGGCCGCGGTGTTTTCGCCGAGGCCGACTCCGGCCGCCGTCCCGCAGGCCAGCGCGATCACGTTCTTGCAGGCCCCGCCGATCTCGGTACCGATCACATCGGCGTTGGTGTACGGCCGGAAGTAGGCGGTGTTCAACATGCGCTGCAGGGCAACCGCACGACCGGAATCAGTACACGCGATGACGGTGGCCGCGGGTTGTTCGTCGGCGATCTCGTTGGCCAGGTTCGGCCCGGAAATGACCGCGACCTGTGACTGATCGACGCCGGTCGCGGCAATGATCACCTGGCTCATCCGCATCAGCGTGCCTAACTCGATGCCCTTGGCCGCGCTGACCAGGGTGGCGCCCCCGGAGAACAGACCCGCCCAGTGTTCGAGATTGGTCCGCATCGTCTGCGCGGGCACGGCAAGTAGCACCGTCCTCGCCCCGGTCAGCGCCTCGGCCGGGTCAGCGGTCGCGCGGATGCCGGCCGGCAACTGCACGCCGGGCAAATAGGCGGAGTTATGACGACTGCCGTTGATTTCGGCGGCGACATCCGAACGTCGTGCCCACAGGGTGGCCTCGCCACCGGCGTCGGCCAGAAGCTTGGCGAGCGCCGTGCCCCACGCACCGGCGCCCATTACCGCTGTAGTCGTGGGCATGGTCTGCCTCGATCTCCGTCTCGTCAGTCTGCTCTAACTTCCGGCGTTTCACGGTAGCCCAGCGACGATGCAGGCCGGAACGGCCTGAGGAGGAGGTGGGCAATCAACTCCAGCCCAGCGACGATGCAGGCTGCCCGGCGATCGGCACTGGCAGGATGGGCGCGTGAGCACCCGCCAAGCCGACGCCGATGGTGATGTCGGCTTGATCGTCGCCGTCAAGCGACTGGCGGCGGCCAAGACCCGGTTGGCGCCGATGTTCTCCGCATCACGGCGGGAGAGCATCGTTTTGGCCATGCTGGTCGACACGCTCA
>NZ_DASXEP010000192.1:0-7456 GCF_036490025.1 Mycobacterium sp.
CGACTGGGGTGCGGACACGTCGAGGTCTTTTGCCCATTGCCCGCCCACCAGCGCCGGCACCAAGATCGAGTGCCCCAGGCTGGACACCGGGAACAGTTCGGTGACCCCCTGGGCGGCGCCGACGATCACGGCCTCGACGTAGCTCAAATGTGCGGTCATTCGTCGTTAGTCTCCGTCCCCTGAGGCATCTGAGTCGCTGTCTATCGCCGTGCGTGACACTAGCGTCACGCTCGCCGCCCAACGCGACGCTAGTGTCACGCTCGACGATCAGGACGCTACGTTCGTCGTATGCCCCTCGACCCCAGGACGCCGGTGCTGATCGGCTACGGCCAGGTCAATCACCGCGACGAGATCGACCCCGAAATGCGATCCGTCGAACCAGTGGACCTCATGGTCGCAGCCGCCCGGCAAGCCGCCGATGCCCGAGTCCTGGAGACGCTGGACTCCATTCGGGTGGTGAACGTGCTCTCGGCGCACTACCGGGATCCCGGGCTGTTGGTCGGCCAACGTATCGGTGCCGCCGACTTCACCACGCGGTACAGCCCGGTCGGCGGCAACGTGCCGCAGTCGCTGCTCAACCAGGCATGCCTGGACATCCAGCAAGGCCGCGCCGGCGTGGTGCTGCTCGCCGGGGCGGAAACCTGGCGCACCCGGCGAGGGCTGCGGGCCAAGGGCGGCAAGCTGGTGTGGACGGTCCAAGACGACTCGGTGCCGATGGCCGAGGTCAGCGGCGAGGACGTGCCGATGGCCGGCGACGCGGAGATCAGGATCACGCTGGACCGGCCCGCCTACATCTACCCGCTGTTCGAGCAGGCGCTTCGCATCGCTCGCGACGAGTCGCTCGAGGATCACCGCAGGCGCATTAGCGAATTGTGGGCTCGCTTCAACGCGGTCGCGGTCGACAATCCGCACGCGTGGATCCGCAAACCGGTCAGCGCCGAGGAAATCGCCGGGTCCGGCCCGCAGAACCGAATGATCAGCTGGCCGTACACCAAGCTGATGAACTCCAACAATATGGTCGACCAGTCCGCGGCGCTGATCCTGACGTCGGTGGAGAGCGCGACCCGTCTGCGCATTCCCACCGATCGATGGGTGTACCCGTATGCGGGCACCGATGCGCACGACACCTACGCGATCAGTGAGCGTGCCGAACTGCACCGGTCACCGGCCATCCGGATCGCCGGTGCGCGAGCGTTGCAGCTGGCCGGCCTGGGCATTGACGACATGGACTACGTCGACCTGTACTCGTGTTTTCCGTCCGCCGTGCAAGTCGCGGCGGCCGAGCTCGGGCTGCCGGTCGACGATCGCTCACGGCCGCTGACCGTGACCGGCGGGCTGACGTTCGCCGGCGGCCCGTGGAACAACTACGTCGCTCACTCCATCGCGACGATGGCCGAACTGCTGACGGCCAGCCCCGGCAAGCGTGGCTTGATCACCGCCAACGGCGGCTACCTGACCAAGCACAGCTTCGGCGTGTACGGAACCGAGCCGCCGTCATCCGAGTTTTGTTGGGAGGACGCGCAGTCCGCGGTTGACCAACAGCCGACGCGTACCGCGGCGGTGGAGTGGGAAGGCGTGGGCACCGTTGAAGCCTGGACGACGCCGTTCGACCGGGATGGCCGCCCCGAGAAGGCTTTTCTGGCCGTTCGCACCCCGGACGAACGTCGGACGCTGGCGCTGATCACCGAAACCGCAGCCGCCGCTGACACTGTGCGCGAGGACATCGGCGGCGCCAAGGTCACCGTCGGGGCAAACGGGACCGCGACATTGCAATGAGTTAACGAGGTTAGCTGAAAGCGTGCTGGAAGCGGCCCGCGCGATTATTGTCTTTCAATCGACTAGACGCCGTGGAGGTGCTCGGGCGTGCAGATCTTGCTGACCGGCGTCACCGGACTGCTCGGGCGCGCGATGGCCCGGCAGCTTCTCGCCGCCGGGCACAGCGTCACCGGCATTTCAGCCCAGCCACACGAAAACCTGCATCCCGACGTCGACTTCGTCTGCGCGCCGCTCGGCGAGCCGATACTGCAGCAGCTGGCCGGCACCTGCGACGTGGTGCTCCACCTCGCCCCGATCGAACCCGGCGTGCCCGGCAGCGCCGGGATCAACGGCCTGGTGCACGTGTCCCACGCGGCAGCGCGCGCGGGCGCCCGGTTGGTCCATGTTTCCGCCTCGGCGGGACAGCCCACTCTCTGCGAGCAGGCCGAGGCGCTGGTGTCCAGCAGTTGGGCGCCGAGCTTGGTCGTGCGGATAGCGCCGCCGATAGGCCGCCAACTCGACTGGATGATCTGCCGCACCATCGGCACCCTGCTGCACAGCAAGGCGCCGACCCGGCCGGTGCGGCTGCTGCACTTCGACGACCTGCTCCGATTCCTGGTGCTCGCGGTGGCGACCAACCGCAACGGCGTGGTTGACCTCGCGAGCCCGGACACCACCGACATAGCCACGGCGCGACGGTTGTTGAAGTCTGTCGGTCAGCGCCCGCGGCTGGCCCGGCTGCCGACCTGGCCTCAGCCGACTCCCGAACTCGACGCCACCGCGGTGCAAGAAGCATGGCCGTTCGAATTCGGTTGGCGCGCCACCGATGCGCTCGCCGACACCGCGCGCGGGTTGGCCGGCCGCAGGCTCGGCGTCAGGGGCGCGGTGAATTTACCCGGCCGTCTGCCACTACCGGTCGAGGTTGGTACGCGGACCGAGCCGTTGGACGGCACCCTGTTGCAATCGGCGTCGCCAGACGGACTCCAGGGCGAGTTCGACGACCGGGTCGACCCCCGCTTTCCGGTGTTCAGCGCCACACCGCTGGTCGAGACACTGCCCGGGCCGCTGACCCCGATGACGCTCGATGTGCAGCTTGCTGGATTGCGTGCCGCCGCGCGGATGATGGGCCCGCTGATGACATGCGGCGACGTGGTCACCGCCGAATGGGGGAGCAGGGCGATCGCGGTGTTCGGTCACCGCCCCTACGTTGGCGTTTCGGCAGGCGTGCTGGCCGCAGAGCAATTACCGGGCTGGGACGTTGACGAGGTCATCCGCAGGTCGCTGGGCCACTCACACGTCGACCCGCTGTTGCCGTTGGGACGCACCTCATCGACCGGCCGACTGCGCGGTTCTGCCGCCAAAGCGATCGTCGTCAAACGGGCTTTCGCGCTGTTGCGACATCTGAACTCCGATACCCAGGCGTACGTCGCGGCCGCGACAGCCGAGCATCTCGATCCGGCACAACTGATTTCACATTCGGATGCCCAGCTGCAGGCGCGGATCCGGTTACTGCGGGACCGGATCCACCAGGGTTGGAGCCTCACCGGACTGTGGCTGATCGACAGCGGCGTTACCGCAGCAACGGTGAAGCGCACCGGGTTACCCGTCACCGTCTCCGGGATCAGCGCGTTGTTGGAAAGCGATGCCGTTGCGGCCAAGGCCTCGACGTTGGCTGCGCTGATCCGAGACGACCAGCAGCTGTGCGCGCTGGCGATCGACAGGGACCTCGAGGGCGTCACTGCCCAGTCGCGCACCGTCGGTGCGGCATTTGCCTCGACCGTCAGCGGAATCGGGCACCGTGGCCCGGGCGAAGTCGAGCTGGCCAACTTGATGTTCGGTGATGATCCGGCGATGCTGCTTGCCGCCGCCGGTCGTGCCGCGACCGACTTTCCCCGGCCGATGCCCCCGGCCGGATCAGAGGCGACGCTGACCGAACGGATGGCAGCCAGCGCCCGCGCTTCGCGTGAGGCGGCCTACGACACGACTATCCGGTTCACCCATGAACTACGAATAACTCTGCGGGAGTTGGGTTCTCGGTTCGCCGCAGCGGAGCTCATCGACGTTGACGGCGAGGTCTTCTACCTCACCTGCGACGAGGCGATCACGATCCCTTCCGACGCACGGCTGCGGATCAAACGCCGGCGCGCCGAACGGGAGCGTTTTCAGGCGCTGCGACTGCCTGATGTGATCACGGTCAGCTGATGTCAGCCAACGACGCCTGCGGATCGGCCAACTTGCCCGGGTCCACGACGGTCTTCTTACGGATCAGGCTCTTGATGTCGTCGAGCACATCCCAGATGTTGACGTTCATTCCCGCCAGCACGTGTTTGTCGGCGTCGAGCCAGAAGGCTACGAATTCCCTGCTGTCGACGTCACCGCGAAACACCACCTGGTTATAGCTCGGCGCATAGCCGGCGTACTCCATACCCAGGTCATACTGATCGGTGAAAAAGTAAGGCAGCTCGGAGTATTCACCGGGTTCGCCGAGCATACCCGCGACCGCGACGGCGGGCTGCTTGAGCGCGTTCGCCCAGTGTTCGGTTCGGATCCGGTCGTCGAACAGCGGATGCTCGGCCGCGGCGATGTCGCCGACCGCATAGATGTCGGTGTCGCTGGTGCGCAGCGATGCGTCGACGAGCACCCCGCCGTGATCCGTCGACAGGCCGGCCTCCTCCGCCAACTCGATGTTTGGCTTCGCACCGACCGCGACCAGCACCCTGTCGGCGGTGACCGTCGATCCGTCGCCTAGCTTCAGGCCGGTGGCCTTGCCGTCGGCAGTGGTGATTTCCTTGACTTCGGCTTCTAGACGCAGGTCCACGCCATGGTCGCGATGTAGCTGGGCGAACACGTTGCCGACTTCTTCGCCGACCGCTGCACTCAGCGGCACTTTGGCGGTCTCGACCACGGTGACGTCGATGCCGCGTGCACGGGCGTTTGCGGCGACCTCCAGCCCGATCCACCCTGCCCCGACCACTGCCAGCGAGGATCCTTCGAGCAGAGCCGTATTGAGATTCGACGCGTCGTCGAACTTTCGCAGGTGATGCACTCCGGTGGCATCGGCACCCGGAATCGACAGCCATCGCGCCCGTGATCCGGTGGCCAGCAGCAACTTGTCGTAGCGGACCTCGGTGTCGTCTGAGAGAGCGACGGTGTGAGCGTTCCGGTCTACCGCCAGCACTTCGGTGCCGGTCCGTAGGTCGATGTTGTTGTCCCGGTACCAGTCTGAGTCGTGGACGGTGAAATCGCTGAGCGATTTCTTGCCCGCAAGGAAGTCTTTGGACAGCGGCGGTCGCTCGTACGGTAGGTATTGCTCATCCGAGAACAGCACAACCTTTCCGTCGAAGCCTTTCTCGCGCAACGCTTCCGCCGCCTTGGCTCCGGCAAGCCCGCCGCCGGCGATAACGAATGTGTTCTTGTTGGCCATGGTCTCCACCCTACTCAGTTCCGCTCAACCCAACAGACCTTGCAAAACCCGCGCATTGCGCACGGCGTGGCCGTGCGGGTCGTTGTTGAAATACATCCAGACGTCTCTGCCTTCACTGCTCCACTGACCGATCTGTTCGGCCCAACCGAGCAGCTCGTCGGGCGAATAGGAGCCCGCGTACATGGCGTCCGGATCGGGTCCGTGCATGCGCACGTACACCAAATCGGTGGTAGCACGCGGGATACACGGCAGTCCCGCACCGCTCATCACGACATAGGCGGCGCCCCGACTCTCCAGCAGTGCGTAAACTTCGGGCTCGTCCCAGGACGGGTGCCGCAATTCCATTGCCACGCGGATCGCTGACGGCATGGCCGAGAGGAATCCGTCGAGACGGGCATCATCGCGCCGTTGTTCGGGATGCAGCTGCACCAGCAATACCCCACTGCGATCGCCCAGTGTCTGCCAACAGCTTTCGAACCGTTCGATCCACGGGCCGACCGAGGCCAGCCGCCGGTAGTGCGTCAACCCGCGATGCGCCTTGACCGACATCGCAAAGCCGGCCGGTAGCTGCTCACGCCACCCGGCGAATGTCGAGTCTTTGGGCCAGCGGTAAAAGCTCGCATTCAATTCGACGGTGTCGAACTCTTCGACGTAGCGGCTCAGCCGGCGTGCGGGCGCCAGCTTTGGCGGATAGAGCACGTTGAGCCAATGGTCGTAGGACCACCCGGAAGTCCCGATCCGCACGCTCACCGCCCGGTCAGCCGGCTACCTGCTGGCGCACGTCGTCGTCGAGCGAGGCACGCACCAGCGCTGCGGCCAGACGGGCGTTGGCGCGCGGCGCTAGAGCGCCCAACTTCGCCGGATCGGCAGGCAACCCCAGCGTCTTGGCGGTCCGGGTGGCGCGTTTGTCGAAGTGCGGTCGCACCCAGGTCCAGACATCTTGGACTTCGCGCAGGAAGATGTCGGCACCGGTCTCGCCAATTCCCTTGAATTCCTTGAGCATTCGTTTGACGGCATCGACGTCGTCGGCACTACGCCGGGGAATTTCGCGCAGGTCACCGGAGTACTCGTCGACGACGCGCTGAGCCATCTCGGTCAGCCGCGTTGCCGAACTCTCGTCGTAGCGGACATAGTGCGCACGGCCGAACGCGTCGATCATCGTTTGCCGTTCGGCATCCAGCACGGCCTTCGGCGTCCTGAGGCCGTCGCTGAACAGTTCGCGCCCGGCGCGCATGGCGATCGTCGCGTCGATCGGCTTGCTGGCCAGCATGCACAACACCAGCAGCTGAAACAGCGGCATCGGCTTGTCGCTGATCCGGACGTTCGCTTCGGCGGCGTACGTCGTCCCGGCGACCTTCAGCAGCCGTCGGACCACCTGCTTTTGCTGGTCCATAAGCCACCGCGTACCCGTAGTGCGGGTTCGCAAACGTGCCGCTTACTTGGGCGGTAGACCTCGCGCATACTCAACGCCGCGTGTCACCCAGTCCGACAGTTGGCGTTTGCTTTTCACGCCGTCGGCCGCCACGCGTATCCACCCGCGGACTTCGCGCCCGGCCATCACCATCGGGCCGACATGGGCTCGTCCCAACAGCTTTTCGGTGTCGTCCGGCGGTACCCGCACCATGAGGCCGCCCTGCCCGCTGACCGCCACCGACATGTTGCCGTTGACCAGGAATGCCAAGCCGCCGAACATCCGCTTCTCGTCAACGCCGCGCAGCGCACCCAACAGCTCGCGGATGCGATCGGCAAGCTCGGTGTCGTAGGCCATGTTCACCGCAGGCTAGCGGATATCACGCCGCGGCGGTCACCGCTTGCGAGGCAGGCTCCAGCGCCTGCGCGACGATCTCGGCGACATCGGTCATCGCCTTGACGTCCAATGCCTCGAGCACCTCGGCGGGCACGTCGTCCAGGTCCGGCGCGTTGCGCTGTGGGATGAACACCGTCGAGAGCCCGGCCCGCTGTGCGGCGAGCAGCTTCTGCTTCACCCCGCCGATCGGCAGCACGCGGCCGTTCAGCGTGACTTCGCCGGTCATCCCGACATCGGCACGGACCTGTCGCCCGGTTGCCATCGACACCAGCGCGGTGACCATCGTGACGCCGGCCGACGGACCGTCCTTGGGGACGGCGCCGGCGGGCACGTGCACGTGGATCCGCCGGTTCAGCGTGGCGGGGTCGACGCCCAACTCCTCGGCATGCGAACGCACGTAGGAGAGCGCGATCTGCGCGGACTCCTTCATCACGTCACCCAGCTGACCGGTCAACTGCAAGCCCGGCTCA
>NZ_DASXEP010000004.1:0-3117 GCF_036490025.1 Mycobacterium sp.
TTCTTCCATTCTGCGACTAGCCTGTCGCGAGGTCGACCGAAACGTCGATCCCGTACAGGTCGGCCGCATTGCGCCAGCACAGCTTCACGCGTTGCTCGGTGGACAGCGCCTTGGGCAATTTGTGGATGTCACCGCACTGCCAGTGCGGGTAGCTCGAGCCGAACATCACCATGTCGTCCTTGCCGGTGAAGCCGAACCATTCGCCGGCGAAGTCGGTGTCGCCGGGCCCGTCCAGGGTGCCCTGGACGAAAAACACATGGCCAGGCAGGTAGTCGCTGGGAATCCGGGGAGCCCACGGCGTTTGCTCGAGATGTGGCCGGCCGAAGGTGTCCATCCGCCAGATGAAGGGCGTGATGAAATCCGCGGCGCCGTCGCCCCACACGAACTTCAGACCGGGAAAGCGTTCGAAGACCCCCTCGGCGATCATGTTCATCTGGTGGTACAGGTAATTCAGCGCCATGAAGCTGACGTACTGCTCGTAGGTGCGGGTGTTGCCGGACGGGGTCGGCGGATTGGCGATACCCGAGCCGACCTCGATGTGCGCGGCAACCGGAAGCCCCGCGTCGGCCGCCGCCTCCCACAGTGGCCAGAACTGGGGTTTGCCGTAGACCTCCCGGGATTGCAGCGGGACTCCGATCTGGACCACGCGAGGGTGCCCGCGCCACTTCTCGATCTCTCTCAGTGCACCGGCGATGTCGTCGGGGTTCACCCGGATCGTGCCGCGGAAGCGGTCGCCGAACTGGCTGTGCTCCAGCCACTTCGACACCATCATCTCGTTGTGGGCGGCGTGCAGGGCGCTGCCCAGATGCCGGTCCGGCATGATGCCGCGCGCCATCGGGTGCAGAACCGCGACGTCGACACCGCGGTTCGAAAACAGTTCATTGGCAACGAATTCCGGATCCGAGCCGGGGTATTGGCGGTCCGGCCCCTCGGTTTTGGGTGCGTATTCGCCGCCCGGAGCGCCGTACCAATCCATCTCGTAATCGGGGAAACCACGACTTTTGAACGGCTCGCGCAAGACCGAGCGCAGCTCTTTGTTGGACGAGAAGAAGATGTGCACGCTGGCATCGATCAGCGGCGTGCGCGTCCCGTCCAGGTGCTCGATCACCTAAACCACCCTTCGTGAATCGGCTGACCGGGTAGAGGTCACCAGCAATCTGCTAGCCAACCTAACATCCCCGTTCACCGCTATTCAATGGGTTTCCCGTAAGCGTTTCGATTATTCATCGCGCCTGATAGTGACCACAATCGAGCCCTACGAGTGTAAGCGCTGTTCTTGTCCAGCGATAATATCATTCTCCCGGTTCCGGGCCGCTGGCAGTGATCCCGGTGCCCCGTTTCGATCGGCTTGATCGCCGACGTGAAATCCGAGCCGACCCCGCGAGATTGTCACTGTGCTATTAAGAGAATAGTATTCTCACCGCACGTTGACTGAGCTAAGGAGACTGGCCGGGATGCTGTTGGAGTTCGACGCCGATCAGCGGTTCTGGCAGGAAACCGTGCGCGACGCCGTGGGCAAGCAGTGCCCGCCGGCGCTGGTCCGCGGTGTCGCCGAAGACGGCGTCGACCCCGGCCCGGTCTGGAAGGGCTACGTCGAGCACGGCTGGACCGAGATGAACGAGCCCGAGACCGCCGTCGAGCTCGCCATTGTGCTCGAAGAGCTGGGACACGCCACCGACCCGACCCCGTTTCTGGCGACCATGAGCCAGTTCGCGCCGCTGGCCGCGGACCGATTCGACCCGAAGGCATCCGGCACCGCCGTCTACAGCGGGATAACCGCTCACCGCGACGGTGAACAGTGGGTGCTGAACGGCACCGCGCGGCACGTGCTGGACGGCGATCGTGCAAAGTGGCTCGCGGTGGTGACCGATGCCGCGGTGTTCATCATCAACGCCGAAGACGCGGCCGGGCTGTTGTCCAGGCGACGCAGCGCCGTGCTCGACCCGGTGCTGCATGTCGCCGATCTGACGTTCAGCGAGCTGCGGGTGCCCGATGCCGCCCGCATCAGCGCGGATACCGAAAGGGCGCATCACGTCGCCCTGATGGGCATGGCGATCACGACGGTCGGTGCGTGCCAACGGATTCTGGACCTGGTCCTCGATCATGTGCGCAGTCGCCACCAGTTCGGGGTGCCGATCGGATCGTTCCAGGCGGTCCAGCACAAGGCAGCCGACATGCACGTCGCGGTGGAGCGTGCGCGCGCGCTTGGCTATTACGCAGCGTTGACGATTGCCGGAGACGATCCGCGCCGGCGGCTGGCCGCCGTGATGGCGAAAGCGGCTGCGGGCGAATGTCAGTCGCTGGTGTTCCGCCACGGCCTGCAGCTGTTCGGCGCGATGGGCTTCACCTGGGAGAACGACCTGCAATTCGCATTGAAACGGGCCAAAGCCGGCGAGCTCATGCTCGGCGGAACCGCAGAGCACCGGGCGAGGGTTACCGAGGAGTACCGTGCAACTCAGCTTTGATCCAGACGTCGAGGCATTCCGCGCGGAGTTTGTCGCTTTCTTGGACGAGCACGTGGCCGCGACAGCGGCCGAGGCGCTGGAGCGGCCGAAGTCGGTGTCGCACATGCCGGATTGGGCCCGTCGATGGCAACGGCTGTTGTTCGACAACGGGTGGCTGCTGCCCACTCAACCGCCGGCGTTCGGTGGGCGCAATGCCACGGTCCTGCAGCAGTACGTGTATTTGGAAGAGCTGTGCACGCGGCGGATCTACCACAGCTTCAATCCGCAGGGCGTGAACATCATTGCGGCGTCGCTTATTTCGTTCGGTAACGACGAGCAGAAGCAGCGCTGGGCGGTGCCGATCCTGCGGGCCGAGATCACCGCGTCGCTGGGCATGAGTGAGCCCAGCGCCGGGTCGGATCTGGCGTCGCTGCGGACGAAAGCGGTGCGCGATGGCGACCACTTCGTGGTCAACGGCCAGAAAGTGTGGACGTCGGGTGCCCACGATGCCGATGTGCTGCTGACCTTCGTGCGCACCGATCCAGATGCGCCGAAGCACAAGGGAATCAGCGTGCTGGTGATTCCCACCGATACTCCGGGCGTGACTCGACGGCCGTTCCCGGACATCTGCGGTCAGGACAATCTCGACTTCAACGAGGTGTTCTTCGAGGAC
>NZ_DASXEP010000047.1:0-39135 GCF_036490025.1 Mycobacterium sp.
CCCTACTCGATGGTGGAAGTTCTCGCGCCCACCATGATCGACTATGCGCCAGGCGAACTCGCTGCCGAGATGGTGCCGCGGCTGCTCAGCGGTCAAGAACACTGGTGCCAGGGCTTTTCCGAGCCGGGGTCCGGAAGCGACTTGGCGTCGCTGTCCACTCGCGCCGCTCCGCACGGCGACGACTGGATCATCAACGGGCAGAAGGTCTGGACCAGCTACGCGCAGTTCTCCACCCGGTGCGTGCTCCTCACCCGGACAGCGCCCGGCTATGACGGGATCACCGCGTTCTTCGTCGACCTCGACACGCCGGGCATCACCGTCCGTCCGCTGCGCACCATGCACGGTGTGGACGAGTTCTGCGAGGTTTACTTCGACGACGCGGTCGTACCTGCGGAACGCATGCTCGGCCAGCCCGGCGACGGCTGGCGGCTCGCGATGGATCTGCTGCCCTACGAACGGTCGACTTGCTTCTGGCAACGCATCGCCTACCTGTACGCACGGTTCGACGAGCTCATCGCTGAAGCATCCGACCCCGACGAATATCAGCTCGGCGCAGCCTATCTCGCGCTGCACACGCTGCGCTGCCGATCCCGGGCAACCCAACACCGGCTGGCCGACGGCGAACCGTTGGGCCCGCAGACGTCGATCGACAAAGTGTTGCTGGCCGGCGCCGAGCAACGGCTCTACGACACCGTGCGTGATCTGCTGCCCGGAACGCTGGAGCTGGACGACACACCCTGGCGATCCGAATTCCTGTACTCGCGGGCCGCGACGATCTACGGCGGCACCGCCGAGATCCAGCGCAACATCATCGCGCGCCGACTGCTGGATCTGGGTAAGGAGTGAGGGTGGACACCGAGTCCTTGCAGCTCCTGGAAGACGGCTTGCGTAAAACGATGACCGCGACGTCGGGCCAACAGCTCGACACCGCGCTGGCCGAACTCGGCTGGCTCGAGATGCTCGACGAAATACCCGCGGCCGCAGTTCCTTTGGTGTTCCGGCTACTCGGTGAGACCGGTGCCCACGCGCCGGTGCTCAACGACGTCGTTCTGCGTGCGGCCGGTCGCGAAGGCGGAGCCACCCTGCCGCTGCCGTTTGCCGGCGGCTCCTGGATCGTCTGGGAGCGCACCGATCAGGCCAGCTCCACGTTGGGCGACGACATGCCGATACACCGGGTGGCTCAAGGAGATCCGGTGCCGGTGGGGGGCGGACGGCATGCACTCGGCTGGTGGCTGGTGGGCACCAGCCGCGCGATGTTGTCCCTGGCGCGACAGCACGCCTTGGACCGCACGCAGTTCGGTCAACCTATCTCGTCGTTTCAGGCGATCCGGCATCGGCTGGCCGAGACCCTGGTCGCCATCGAAGGTGC
Organism: Mycobacterium sp.; assembly: GCF_036490025.1. GTDB lineage: Bacteria > Actinomycetota > Actinomycetes > Mycobacteriales > Mycobacteriaceae > Mycobacterium. The sequence goes on from NZ_DASXEP010000047.1 coordinate 1,370, forward strand.
GGAGAGCACGCTGGTGGCCTCCGCGGCTGAGCCTGACGAGCTGAGCTTTCTGCTTGCCAAGGCCGCAGCCGGTCGGGCGGCCTTGACCGCGGCGCGGCACTGCCAGCAGGTTCTCGGCGGCATCGGCTTCACCGCCGAGCATGAGCTGCACCGTCACATCAAACGTTCATTAGTTCTGGACGCCATGCTCGGTAGCGCGCGCGAACTGATCCGAGAAGCCGGAGCGGGTGTGCGCGCCAAGGGGTTTGCGCCGCGGCTGATACAGCTCTAGTACCGCTGAATCTCGGGGCGTGCCGCAGGCGCAACCGCGGTTGATCAGACATCAGCGGCCGGTAATTCGCGTTCTGCTTCCATGACGAGCAACGAGAGAATACTATTCTCGTGCAGGGAAAGTTACAATCTCAGACACGTCATCCCGCGAGGGGGCCAGCACACCAATGACACGGCGTTCTCCGGTAGAGTCCAATCATGTTCTCCGCTCGCGGCAATCGTCTGAGCCGCCCGTGACCAGCCCAATCGAAGAGCCGGCCTGGAAGCAGCGTGCAGTTGAGCGGTCGATCAAGACGGCGAAGCTGCGGGCCGCGCAGCGCGTGCAACGTTTCCTGGACGCAGCCCAGGCCATCATCATTGAAAAGGGCAGCACGGACTTTACCGTGCAAGAGGTCGTCGACCGCTCCCGGCAGTCGCTGCGGAGCTTCTACCTGCAGTTTGATGGCAAGCACGAACTGTTGCTCGCGCTGTTCGAAGATGCGTTGAGCCGCTCGGCCGATCAGATTCGCGCCGCTACCGCCAACCACGACGCCCCGATCGAGCGCTTGAAGGTTGCCGTCGAGTTGCTGTTCGAGGCTTCCAGGCCCGACCCGACGGCCAAGAGACCGCTGTTCACCGACTTTGCTCCACGGTTGCTCGTCTCGCATCCCGACGAGGTCAAGATTGCCCATGCTCCGCTTGTCACTTTGCTGACCGAGCTGATGGAAGCTGCAAGCGAGGCCAACGAGCTGCGCGCCGGCATCAACCCGAAGCGGATGGCCGCGATGACCATGCAGACCGTGATGTTCATTGCGCAGTCCAACGGCGGGCCGGACGACGCCACCGTGCATCCCATCACCGCCGATGAGGTCTGGGACTTCTGCTCGCATGGTTTTGTCGGCAAATAGCGGGCGAGAACCGGGGCGGCCGCCTCATTACGCAAAAAGCGTTCGCATAGCGCACCCGACACGCCATCGCGAGAACCATATTCTTGGTTAGCAAGAATACTAAGTAGCGTAAACGGATTCGACGTTGACACCCGCGGGTGGCGGATGACAGAGTTGCCGCAGATTCTCGGCGCTACTGACGATGCGCGCCCAGCGAGAGGCGAAGCTCTGTGACAGTGACTGCACCCGACGGCGTCTACTACGACCCCTACGACGTGGAGATCAATGCCGACCCTTACCAGGCGTTCCGGTCGATCCGCGAAGAGGCGCCGCTGTACTTCAACGAGCAGCATGACTTCTACGCGTTGAGCCGGTTCGCCGATGTCGACCATGCGCTCGTCGACCACGAATTGTTCAGCTCCGCGCGCGGCGCAATCATCGAGCTGATCAAGGCCGACATCGACATTCCACCCGGCGTGCTCATTTTCGAGGATCCACCGATCCACGACGTGCACCGCAAACTGCTGGCGCGTATGTTCACGCCGCGCAAGATCAGCGACCTCGAACCGAAAATCCGCGAATTCTGTGCTCACAGTTTGGATCCCCTGATCGGCGGTGACAGTTTCGACTTCGTCACCGACCTCGGGGCACAGATGCCGATGCGGGTGATCGGCATGCTGCTCGGCGTTCCCGAGGAGTACCAAGAAGCCGCAAGGGATTTGACCAACCATCAGATGCGAACCGAGGCGGGCAAGCCGATGAAGGCGGCAGCCGACGGCATGAACACCGGCGAGTTCTTCGCCGAGTTCATCGACTGGCGCGCCGGGCATCCCTCCGACGACATCATGACCGATCTGCTGAACGTCGAGTTCACCGACGAGAAGGGGACCACGCGGCGGTTGACCCGCGAGGAGCTCCTCACCTACATCAGCGTGGTGTCCGGCGCAGGCAATGAGACCACCACCCGGCTGATCGGCTGGGCGGGCAAAGTGCTCTCCGAGCATCCCGACCAGCGCCGAGAACTGGCCGAGAACCCCGCACTCATTCCCGCGGCCATTGAGGAACTACTGCGCTTCGAGCCGCCGGCCCCGCACGTGGCACGCTACGTAACGCGTGACATCACCTTCTACGGGCAGACGGTGCCGGCGGGCAGCGCCATGATGATGCTGATCGGCGCGGCAAACCGCGATCACCGCCAATTCCCGCCGGACGGCGACGTTTTCGACATTCATCGCGAACCCCGCCAGCATCTCTCCTTCAGCGTCGGCACCCATTACTGCCTGGGCTCGGCATTGGCTCGGTTGGAGGGGCGGATCGCGCTCGAGGAGATCTTGAAGCGATTTCCCGAATGGCAGGTCGACCTCAGCCGTGCCGCATTGTCTCCGACGTCCACCGTGCGTGGCTGGGACACAATGCCGGCAGTCATCGGTGGAGCAATCACAAGTAAGGAAACGAGGTAACGATGGCGGGTCGAGCCGAAGGCAAGGTCGCATTCATCACCGGCGCGGCGCGTGGTCAGGGCCGTGCGCACGCGGTGCGGTTGGCCCAGGAGGGCGCCGACATCATCGCGGTGGACATCTGCAAGAAGATCGACACCGTGGATCTGATCGCCGCCGCCACGCCGGAGGATCTGGCCGAGACCGCAGACCTGGTGAAGGGACACAACCGTCGGATCTACACCGCCGAGGTCGATGTCCGTGACTACGAAGCGCTCAAGGCCGCGGTCGACACCGGCGTCGAGCAGCTCGGCCGGCTCGACATCATCGTCGCCAACGCCGGCATCGGCAACGGCGGCCAGACGCTGGACAAGACCAGCGAACGCGACTGGACCGCCATGATCGACATCAACCTCGGCGGCGTGTGGAAGACCGTGAAAGCCGGTGTGCCACATATCCTTGCGGGCGGAAACGGTGGTTCGATCATCCTCACCAGCTCGGTCGGCGGACTCAAGGCCTATCCGCACACCGGCCACTACGTCGCCGCCAAACACGGCGTGGTCGGCTTGATGCGCACCTTCGCCGTCGAACTCGGCGCGCAGAACATCCGCGTCAACTCGGTGCACCCGACCAACGTCAACACCCCGCTGTTCATGAACGACGGCACGATGCGGCTGTTCCGCCCCGATCTGGAAAACCCGGGCCCCGAGGACATGAAGGTCGTCGGCCAGCTGATGCACACCCTGCCGATCGGCTGGGTCGAGCCCGAGGACATCGCCAACGCGGTGCTGTTCCTGGCGTCCGACGAGGCGCGTTACATCACCGGCGTCACGTTACCGGTCGACGGCGGCAGTTGCCTGAAGTAGCCGGGCCCCCGCCGCGCGCCCAGGCCCATCGGCTACCGTCGCGCCATGAAGGGATTCGAAGGCAAAGGCGCCGTCATCACCGGCGGTGCGAGCGGTATCGGGTTCGCCACCGCGACCGAATTCGCAAGGCGGGGAGCACGTGTCGTGCTCGCCGACGTCGATAAGCCGGCGCTGGAACATGCGGTTGCGCACTTGCAAGCCGAGGGGTTCGAGGCGCACGGCGTGGTGTGTGACGTTCGCTATCTCAAGGAGATGATTAACCTGGCCGACGAGGCATTTCGTCTCCTGGGCCAGGTGGATGTGGTGTTCAGCAATGCCGGCATCGTGGTCGCGGGTCCGATCGCACAGATGACCCACGACGACTGGCGCTGGGTGATCGATATCGACCTGTGGGGCTCGATCCATGCCGTCGAGGCGTTCCTGCCCCGGCTGCTCGAGCAGGGCACCGGCGGCCACGTCGCGTTCACCGCGTCGTTCGCCGGCCTGATGCCCAACGTCGGCCTCGGCGCCTACAGCGTCGCGAAATACGGCGTCGTGGGCCTCGCCGAGAACCTGGCCCGTGAGGTCAAGGACAACGGCATCGGTGTGTCGGTGCTCTGCCCGATGGTCGTCGACACCAAGCTGATGTCCAACTCGGAACGAATCATCGGCGCGGATTACGGGCTGTCGACCACGAGCACCCCGGCGCAGCCGGACACGCTGAACGTCGATGAAGTGGCCCGCATCACCGCCGATGCGATTCTGGCCAACCGCTTGTACGTGTTGCCGCACTCGGCCGCCCGGGCGTCAATCCGTCGCAGATTCGACCGCGTTGACCGGACATTCGACGACCAGGCCGCCGAAGGGTGGAGTCACTAACCTCACTAGCCGGGGCCGCCGGGCGCGTGACCGATCACGCCGTCGGCTTCCAACGCGGCGATCTCGTCGTCGCTCAAGCCGAGCTCGGCCAGCAGCTCGCGGTTGTGCTGACCCAGCAGCGGCGCCGGGTCGAGATGGAACCGCTCGGGGCCGGCCGAAAACCGAACGGGCACTGTGCTGTGTGGCGTGGCTTTGTTGACCGGATGGCCGACGTCCTCGAAGAAGCCGCGGAATTGCAGCTGCGGGATATCGGTCTGGCGATGTGGCTGCATGACTTTAGCCACCGGAACACTCGCATCCCATAAGCATTGGACGATTTCGTCGCTAGTTCGACTTTCGCACCAGGTGCTCAGCTGCTCGTCGATGAGGTCGTGCCATTCTCGACGCCCCTGCGCTGTTGACAGCTTCTGGTCGATCGCCCACTCTGGCCGGCCCAGCGCGCCGCAGAGGCCGGCCCACTGCTCGTCATCGGCGACGGCGATGGCGGCCCAGCTGTCGAGTCGTCCGAACTCGTCGACTTCGACTGAGCGGTAGAGGTTTTGGGGTGCCGCCGCCGGTCCCCGATTGCCCGCTCGCTGCAGCAGCGCCCCGTAGGCCGAGTATTCGATGACCTGTTCGGCGGCGATGTTGAGCGCGGCATCGATCATCGCCGCTTCGATCATGACGCCTCCACCGGTGGCGCGACGGCGCTCCAGCGCGAGCAGCAGCGCGTTGACCGCGTGGATGCCGGCGTTCGGATCGCCGACCGAGTACGGCTCGTAGGGGTTGCGGTCCGGGTAACCGGTCAGCCAGCTCACCCCGGAGGCGGCCTCGATCACATAGGCGAACGCCGGGTTGTCGCGCCACGGCCCGTCCAAGCCGAATCCCGGCATCCGCAGCAGGATTGCGCCCGGCCGGATCGCCTGCAGCGCCGGGAAGTCCAGACCGATCTGGTCGAGCACCCGCGGGGTGAAACTCTCGACGAGTACATCGGAGGTTGCGATCAAGCGGCGCAGCAGGTCCCGGCCCGTCGAAGTCTGCAGGTCGAGGGTCAGCCCCTTCTTGTTGGTGTTCAGCGCGGAGAAGATCGGCGACTTCTCCCACCACTGGTCCTCGGCGACCGGGATGCCGGCGATCAACCGGGCGCCGTCCGGCTTGCGGGTGGACTCGACGTGGATCACCTCGGCCCCGAGCATGGCCAGGAAATGCGTGCAGCTCGGACCCGCCCAGAACGTGGTAATGTCCAGCACGCGTATGCCGTCGAACGGCAACCGCCCGGAGGAAGCTTCGCGTGCCGGCCGCTTAGGGATCGTCGGCGGTGCCTGCCGGTAGTTCGTGGTGTGCTCGCCGAGTCGCGGGGCAGGTTGCGGTGCAACAAGTGTCGCGGGTTGCATCCGATACGGGTGATCGGGTTGACGGAACCCGTTGCGCCGATTCGGAACGAATGAGCCCCGGTGGGCGAAGTGCTCGAGCTCGGTGATGGTGGCGCCGTTGGCTACCGGCGCATTGGGGATCCTGAACGCAGTGGCGAGACCCCGAATGTCATCGACCTGGTGGCGTTCGAACCACGAGTAGATCTCGGCTGCCTTCTCGTTGGCCATCTCCGTGATCGACAACGGCGAGTCCTCGTCGATCCAGTCTTGCCGGCCGATCATCGCGCAGAGGTCGAACCACTGCTGCGCGGTGCCGCACCCGACGTCCACCAAACCGTCTTTGGCGCGGGCGATCCCGGGAACGGTCAGCTTTCGGGCATCCCGCCACGGGCGGCCGAGCATCTGGAAGAACGTGACCGGGTAATAGGTGAGACCCAGGATCTGGGCTTCGAGCATCGACAGATCGAGGAGCTCGCCTGCTCCGGTCTCGAGCTGACGCAGCCGTGAGGCCAGCGTCGCGGCGCTGGCAAAGGCGCCGGCCAGGTAGTCACCGACTCGTCCGCCGACGAATACCGGTGCGCGATCGGCTGATCCGCGGCCTAGCCCGACGATGCCGCCGGACCACGCCTGCAGGGTGAACTCGGTCGCCGGTCGGCCGCTCCACGGACCTTCCAGCCCGAACGGGGTGATCGACGTGACGAGCAGGTGGGGATGCGACTCCCGCACAGCCGCCGGCGGGAATGACTCGGCCACCGATGATCCGCGCGACCACACCACCGCGTCGGCGGCGGCCAGCAGGTCGTCGACGAATGCGGCGTCAGTGTCGGGGTCGGCGACCACGCTGTGCTTGGAGCCGGCCAGGAACTCGAATAACGCGCCGTCGCTGCCGTTTTCGATTACGGCGCCCGACGCCGACCATCGCCGCAGGGGATCGCCCTGTGGCGACTCGATCTTGATCACCCGCGCGCCGCCGTCAGCCAGCAGCTTGGTGCAGTAGGCACCGGCGATACCGGTGGAGAGTTCGACGACGGTGTAGCCATTCAGCGGGCCGGTGTCTGGCGCCACGGCCTAGTCCCTAGGGCTCGATGTCAGGACCTCGGGGCCGTCGGGGGTGATCAACACCGCCTCTCGCCCGAACACGGCGCCGACGCCCGCCTGCCAGACGTAACCGGTGACCGCGAGCACCATGCCCGCCTCCAACCGCTCCTCCGCGGCAGTCGCCGGCAGGTGCTGAGAGACAACGGGCGGGTCGAATCCCAGACCCAGACCCCGCGCGATCGGCATCGGTGGTAGGTCTTCACCCGCAGCCTGGTATGCGACCAGCAGATCGATCGCGGGCGCACACGGTTGACATGCTTCGTAAAGCCTGTCCCACAGCGCATCCCACCGTCGATACAGATCGCCGGCGCCATTGCGTTCGCCGACCGGCCAGGTGCGACCCACCTCACCGGTGTAGCCGCCGTCGAGCACACCGGCCGAAAACGCCACCAGGTCGCCGGCACGAACGATGCCGTCGTCGCTTGCCCGCCGCCACGGGTGCTCGCGTGCGGTCACCCACGCGGCGTCCTGTGTGGACGGTGTGCTGACCCCGCCCGCTGCCATGGCCTCCAACAGCACGCCGGCCAAAGTCTTTTCGCTGATCCCGGGGCGCAGCTCGGCAACGGCCGCGGCCAGGCCGAGCTCGGCCACCCGGATTGCCTCACGCAGCGAGACGACTTCTTCGGGAGTCTTGATCCGTCGGGCAGCACGCATCGCCAGCTCGCCGTCGACCAGCTCGGCGTTCGGGAAGACCATCGGCAGCAGCTGACCAAATCCCGGCGAAAGCGCGTCGGTCCCAACGCGTTTTGCTTCTGCCGCACCGTCGATGCCCTTGAGAACCGAGATGGTGTTCATCGGGTTCCAGGCGATGCCGTACAGATTCTCGTGCGGGATGTCGTCGGGCACGCCCTCATCCCACGTGCTGAGCAAGTGGATCGCGCCGGTCGTGCGGACGACCACACAGGTCGGCCCGAACGGTCGGGTGCCCGCCACCCACAACTGCGGCGCACCGGATACGTAGCGCACGTTCGCCTGCCGCCCCAACACCAGCACGTCGAGGCCGTGCTTTTCCATCTGGGCCAGCGCCCGTTCCCGACGACCGGTGCGCAGCGCGCGGTCGTCGGCCAGAACCTCAGTAACCATCAGCGTTCCCCATAGGGGTCATACGGGTAGTTGGTCAACGGAATCCAGCTTTCCTCGGTGATGACGACGATCTCTTCGCTGCGATAGCCGCCGGTGCCTTCCTCCCACACCACCGGCTCCAGCACCATCACCATTCCCGGTTCCAAGACGAAGTTCTCGTCGAACTGGTCGCCGAGATCTGTTCCGATCATTGGTGTTTCGGCGGCGTTCACGCCGATGCTGTGTCCCAGATAGAAGTGCGGCAGCCAGGGGCGGGTACCGCCGTTGGCTTTGGTCGCCGTGCGGCCCAGCTCGGCGATGGTGGTGCCGCTGCGCGTCACGTCGAGCACGGCGTCCATGATTTCCCGCCACTTGTAAAATTGCGCCTGCTGGCGCGGAGTCGGATCCTGGCCGACCACCCAGGTGCGGCCGAAGTCGGAGCAGTAGCCCTGATAAGTGATGCTGACATCGGTCCACAGCACGTCGCCGACGGCCAGTTCGCGCTCGGTTGTCAACAGCGGCAATGCCAGATCGCCGTGGGTGGTCCACACGCCGTCCACCTTGTACTTCGGCATCACCTGCCAGATCGGCTCCAGCATGCTGGCCATCGCGCCAAGTTCGAACGCGCGGCGCATGAAACTTGCCGACAGGTCGATCTGCCGAATGCCGGGTGCCAACGCGGCCTGCACGTCGACCATCGCCGTGTCGGTGATCCGGCAAGCGATCCGCATGCAGGCCAATTCGTCTGGAGTCTTGATGAGTTTGGCGGCGGCGACGATCTGCGCGGCGTCGACCGGCCGACCGGACCGGAAGAGTCGCTGCTGGCCGCGCCGCATCGCCCCGGTCAGTTCATCGACCGCGATGACGGCCGCGGCGGGAACAAGGTCCTCGACGGTCCGCGCGAAATTCTCCACGCCCTCGTCGAATTCGAGATACACCGGGCCGTGTAGATGGTCGGCCGGCAGGCCCGACTCCGACGAAGCGCCCTCGCGGAACGGCAGGAACAAGTGCGGGTGCGGGTCATCGGCGAGCACTACTGCGACCGGTCGCTCGACGTAGGACAGCCCGGCATCGCCCAACGGCCAGCTTGCCCCGGTTGCGTAGACAACGCTGTTGTTGCCCAACAGAATCAAGGCATCCACGCCGCGATCGGCCATCGCCGCGCGGAGCCGCGCGCCGGTCTCGCGACGCATCCGCTCGAGATCCGGCATCTCCGGAATGTCGAGCGCAGACGACGGTGCTGCCAGGAACGAAGTGGTCGAAGTCATGCAGCGACCTACAGCCCCAGGAACTCGGTGATGTTGCCGCTGACGATGCGGGCGGCCGACTCAGCGCCGACCGCGTCGACGACCGCGCCCAGTGACTTCTCTGAATAGCCGAATGTGCTTTCGTTGTGCGGGTAGTCGCTGGACCACATCACCTTGTCGACGCCGATCTGGTCGATCAATTGCAGCCCCAGCGGGTCGACCATGAACGATGCGCTCATGTGGGTGTCCCAGTAATAGCGCACGTCGTGCTCCAGCGGTCGATTGAACATGTGCTGGTACGAGGCCACCAGATGCTCAGCATCTTGCAAAGCCCATGGTACCCAAGCAATTCCGCCCTCGAACCAGCCGATTCGCAGCCCGGGATGATCGTCGAGGATTCCGGTGAACAGGTACTTGGCAAACTGTTCGCGGAATCCGTCGATGTTGATCATCATGCCGACCACGACGCTGTTGAACTGACATGGGCTCTTGGGCGGCGTCTCCCCGATGTGGTGGCTGATGGGAAGCTCGGCGGCTTCGATCTCGTCCCACACCGGCTTCATCCCGGTGCTGCCGTAGTCGATGGGATTGCCGTCATCGTCCTTGCCCGGGTTCAGCGGGAGCAGGAAGGTCTTCAAACCGAGCGACTTCAGTTCGGCCAGTGTCCGTTTGGTCCCTTCCGGGTCCCACCAGTTGATCAGCCCCGCGCCGTAGAAATGGCCGTCGGACTGCTCCTGCAGCTCGGCGATGTACTCGTTGTAGATGCGAAACGCCAACTCCCGAAGTTTCTTGTCCGGGTAGTGGAAGAGCGCCAAGATGGCGTTGGGGAACGCGAGTTCCTTCTCGACACCGTCCTCACGCAGTTCCTTAATCCGGGCACCGATGTTGGTGCTTGCCGCGCCGGGCAGGTCGTCGTACTGCATGAGCACCGCGCTGAAATCGCCCGGCAGGAACGACTGTCCTTTACGCCCGACTTGGTAGGCACCGTCCTCGTACCAGATGCGCGGCGCCTTGTCTTTGAGATCGTCCGGGAAGCGCTGATAGAAGATGTCGTCGGCCAGCGAAATGTGGTTGTCTGCCGAGAAAATCACCGTGCCTTCGGGCAGGCCCGGGTTGATGCCGATGGCGTGACCGTGCCGATCCTTGGGCGCGCCGAAGCCTCCGGGCGGGTAGAGCGAGGCGGTGCTTGTTCGAGGCGACATCAGTGGTCCTCCAATCGGATCCAGACTTGTTCGACAGTAGTTCTCGCGGATCGGCTGGTGACGGGATTCACCAGGTCACCGGAAGTTCGTAGACGCCGTACGCGAGGCGGTCGTGCTTGAACGGAACGTCGTCGATCGGCACGGCGAGTTCCAGCGTGGGAATGCGGCGGAACAGCGTGTGGAACACGATCTGCAGTTCGGCGCGGGCAAGCTGCTGACCGACGCACTGGTGCCTGCCGTAGCCGAACGCAACGTGCTGGCCGGCGCCCGACCGGTGCAGGTACAGCCGGTCGGGTTCGCTGAATTCCTTGGGATCCCAGTTGGCCGGCGCGTTGTCGATGATGATGCCTTCACCGGCGCGAATGGTTTCACCGGCGATGTCGATGTCCTCGGCGGCGACGCGGCGCTGGCCATTTTGGATGATGGACAGGTAGCGCAGCAGTTCCTCGACCGCGTTGGCAACGACTTTCGCGTCGTCGGTATCCCGCAGCACCGCGGCCTGGTCGGGGTATTGCAGCACGGCCAGCACACCCAGGCCGATCATGTTGGCGGTGGTCTCGTGTCCGGCGATGAGTAAACCGGTACCGAGTTGCGCGGCTTCCTTGACGCTGAGCTCACCGGCGCTGACTCGCTCGGCCAAATCGGACACCGCGTCTTCAGCCGGGGACTCCAACTTCGATTCGACGAGCTGCGCAAGATACTTGTGCAGGCTCATCGCGCCTTTCATGGTGTCTTCGGCGGCGGCATACCGCGCGAGGCCCACATTGGCGTGGTGCTGGAACATCTCGGCGTCCTCGTAGGGCACGCCGAGCAGTTGGCTGATCACCAGCGAGGGCACCGGCAGCGCCAGCGCGCTGACGATCTCGCCGGGTTTCGGCCCGGCCAGCATCGCGTCGATGGCGTCGTCGGTAATCTGTTGGATCGCCGGTCGCAGACCCTCGACCCGCTTGAAGGTGAAGGGCTTGGACAACATTCGCCGGAACGTGGTGTGCTCCTCGGCGTCCGCGGTGAAGACCGACCTGGGACGCTTGTGCACCGTGGAGAGCATGCCCTCGTTCCAATGCGGGAAGCCGGGCCGCCGGTCATCGACGCTGACCCGTGAATCGGAGAACAGCGTCCGCACCTCGTCGTAGCCGGTGATCAGCCATGGTGTGCTGCCGTCCCAGATCTTGACCCTGGACAACGGCCCCGCATCGGCAAGCTCCATCACCTGCGGCGGCGGGGCGAACGGGCAGCCGGCGGCGCGTCCCATCGGATATTCCGGAACGTCAGGGACCGCCTCGGTGGCGCTACCGGTGAGCGTGTCGGACACTTCTCACTCCTCGATGTGGATGGCCAGGGCAGGGCAACCGGCCTCGGCCTTGCGTGCATCGTCAGCGTGCTCGGCGGGCGGGTTCTCGTCCAGCACGACAACGACACCGTCGTCGTCACGCTGATCGAAGATTTCCGGCGCATGCATCACACAGTTTCCCGATGATGCGCATTTGTCTTGATCCACAGTCACTTTCATAATCAGACTTCTTCACTCGTGCCGAGTCACCGGTGCCAGCCACAGGCCGACGACGGCGTCGATGAGCCGGGTCCCTGCGACCTGCCAGGACGACCAGGGCGCGGATGCGCCTGCGGCCAAAGCTCTTTCGCGATCAGCACAGGTGTGCATGAGCAGGTTGCGCGCCATCAGGTTGCGTTCCACCCGGACATCGACCGGCAGCTCGGGCAGAGACCGGTTGATCCCGTCGATCACCTGAACCAGCGATTCAGACGTCAGCGCATCTTTGACGACGATGTTGTAGTAGGCGGGATCGGTCATCACCTGTGCGGCGAACCGCGCATACCAGCTGGGATTGCCCAAAGCCGCCAGATGATCGGTCAGGGGTCGCACCAAGCAGGCGACCCAACTCCGGATGTCTTCGGACTCACACGTCTGCGCAACCATGTCTTCCCGCAAGCGTTCGATGGGCTCCCGGTGCCTTTGCTCAATGGCCCTCACCAAGTCGGTTTTGGTGCCGAAGTGATAGCCGACGGCGGCGTTGTTACCCTGCCCGGCAGCCTCGCTGACCTGGCGATTGGAGACGGCGAAGACCCCGTGCTCGGCGAACAGCCGCTCGGCGGCGGTCAGGATCGCCTCCTGGGTGGTGCTGGCCCGATCACTACGCGCGGCCCTCGCGGTGGTCACCCGGCCAGTCAACGCTGCCGCCCGGGTTAAGTCAAGCGATTGATTTAATTTTTCGGCTCGCTACGCCGACGGAGCACCTTCCCGGCGACGGTGCCGCCGTCGACCGGCAAGACGGTCCCGGTCACGTACCGGGACCGGTCACTGGCCAAGTAGAGCGCGGCCTCGGCGATGTCGTCGGGCGTGCCCTCCCGCTTCAGCGGCCGATCGGCGCGCATCTGCTCGCGGATCGCATGCTCGAAACGCGCGAGCTCCTCTGGCGACTTGCCCGTTTGTGTCGTCTGCAGCAGCGGCGTCGGGATGTTGCCTGGTGCGATGGCGTTGACCCGGACCTCGTAGTGCGCCAACTCGATTGCGGAGGATTTGGTGAACATGATGACGGCCGCCTTGGACGCGCGGTACGTCATCACGCCGCCGCCGGCCTGAATGCCGCCGATCGACGACATGTTGATGATCGACCCGCCGCCACTGGTCGCCATCTGACGTGCCGCGTCGCGGGTGCCGGCCATCACGCCCAACACGTTGACCGACATGACGCGCTGGAAGTCGGCCAGGTCGTCGTCGAGGAAGCTGCGGTGCATCGTGCTGGAGACTCCGGCGTTGTTCACCATCACGTCGAGCCGGCCGAAGGTCGCGACGGCGGCGACGACCAGGGCACTGATCTGGTCGGGCCGAGAAACGTCGGCCAACCGGAAGACCACGTCGCCACCCAGCTTGGCGGCCAGGTCTTCACCCCGCCCACGCTCGACGTCGGCGATCATCACCCGCGCGCCCTCCGTCACGAACTTCTCGACGATCCCGGCACCGATGCCCGACGCGCCGCCGGTGACGATCGCGACCTTGCCGACCAGTTCGTTGACCATGACGAAGAGTTAATCGACGTGACATCGCTTAAGTCAAGTGATTGATTTATCGCGTCCACAACCGAGCCCCAGACGGCGGTGCTACGTTCGGCTTGGTGAGCAGGTTTGTTAACTTCGAATCCTCACAGCGTTGGCTCAAAGCAGCCAGGCTTCCGTATGTCGGCGCTGTCCTGTGGCCCGTGCGGGCCTCGTGGCGCAGTGGAAGTAGTCGTCGACCCGACCGTTCTAAGGAAATGATTTGAAAATCAACCGATTTGGCGCCGCGCTGAGCGTGCTGGCTACCGGTTCGCTCATGCTGTCCGCATGTGGAAACAACAACACCGCGAATGAAGGTGGTGCGACGTCTGGTTCGGCTAGTTCGTCGGCGGCGAACATCAACTGCGGCGGCAAGCACACCCTGAAAGCCAGTGGATCCACCGCCCAGGCGAATGCGATGGCTCGTTTCGTCAACGCGTTCGAACAAGCGTGTTCGGGTCAAACCTTGAACTATACGGCCAACGGCTCGGGTGCCGGGATCAATGAATTCCTGGGCAGCCAAACCGATTTCGGTGGATCCGACGTCGCGCTCAGCGACGACGAACACACCAGGGCACAGCAGCGGTGCGGTTCGCCGGCATGGGATCTGCCGGTGGTGTTCGGCCCGATTGCGGTGACCTACAACGTCACCGGCGCGACCGCACTGAACCTGGACGGCCCCACCACAGCCAAGATCTTCAACGGCACGATCAAGACGTGGAATGACCCGGCCATCACCGCGCTCAACGCCGGCACCGCGCTGCCGGATCTGCCGATCCACGTTGTGTTCCGCAGTGACCAGTCGGGAACGACGGATAACTTCCAGCAGTACCTCGACGGCGCCTCCGACGGTGCCTGGGGCAAGGGCCACGGAAAGTCGTTCAACGGCGGTGTCGGCGAAGGCGCCAAGGGCAACGACGGGACCTCGGCGGCCATCAAGAACACTCCTGGGTCGATCACCTACAACGAATGGTCGTTCGCGCAGGCGCAAAAGCTGAACGTGGCCAAGATCGTCACGTCGGCGGGCCCTGACCCGGTCGCGATCAGCGCCGATTCGGTCGGAAAGACGATCGCCGCGGCAAAGATCAAAGGACAGGGTGACGACCTGATCCTCGACACACTGTCGTTCTACAAGCCGACGCAGCCGGGCGCCTATCCGATCGTGCTGGCGACGTATGAGGTTGTCTGCTCGAAGTATTCGGACAGTCAGGTTGGCACCGCCGTCAAGGCATTCCTGCAGGCCACCATCGGTCCCGGCCAGAATGGTTTGGCGGACAACGGATACATCCCGATCCCTGATGCCTTCAAGTCGAGGTTGTCAACTGCGGTCAACGCCATCGCCTGATCCGGGGCCATCATGCCGACCGCGACAACGCCCACGCTGAGAGCCGGCGGCGGGGCCACGGCAAGGGTGGGCGACCGACTGTTCAAGTCGGTCGCCGCCCTCGCTGGTTCGACGATCACCATCGTGATCGGCCTTATCGCGATATTCCTTCTGGTTCAAGCGATCCCGGCGTTGAGCGCGAACCACGCAAACTTCTTCACCAGCGCGCAATTCAAGACGACCGACGCCAGCAAGCTCGCATTCGGCATTCGTGACCTCTTCATGGTGACGGTGCTGAGCTCAGTCTGGGCGATGGTGCTGGCGGTGCCCGTCGCGATCGGTATCGCGGTATTCCTGACCCAGTATGCGCCGACCAGACTGTCACGCCCGTTCGGCGCGATAGTCGACTTGCTCGCCGCAGTGCCGTCGATCGTCTTCGGGTTGTGGGGGATCTTCGTGTTGGCACCACAACTCGAGCCGATCGAATCCCTGCTCAATCGAGAGCTCGGATGGCTGTTTCTGTTCAAGCCTGGCAACGTTTCACTGGCTGGTGGCGGCAATATCTTCACCGCCGGTGTTGTGCTCGCCGTGATGATCTTGCCCATCATCACCTCGGTATCACGCGAAGTGTTCCGGCAGACGCCGACCATTCACACCGAGGCCGCGCAAGCGCTGGGCGCGACGAAATGGGAAGTGATACGGATGACCGTGCTGCCGTTCGGCCGCAGCGGTGCAGTCGCCGCGTCGATGCTGGGGTTGGGCCGCGCATTGGGCGAAACCGTGGCGGTCCTGATCATCCTGCGTGCGTCCGCTTCTGCCGGTCACTGGTCTCTTTTCGACGGAGGCTACACCTTTGCGTCGAAAATCGCCTCTGCGGCAAGCGAATTCAGTGAGCCGCTGCCCACTGGGGCCTATATCTCGGCCGGGTTCCTACTGTTCGTGCTCACCTTCATCGTCAACGCTGTCGCCCGCGCGATCGTCGGCAGGACGGTCAAGATATGAGCGCCCCTACCCTCGACCTGCCCGTCAAAGCCGCGGCGGTTCAGCCGATCAGCATCGGGCGGCGAATCAAAAACAACGTCGCAGCAGGGTTTTTCGCTGTTTCGTTCATCATCGCGCTGGTACCGCTGATCTGGTTGCTGTGGATCGTCATCAAACGCGGCTCTTATGCCATTACCCAACCCGACTGGTGGAGCCATTCGCTGCGCGGGGTGCTGCCGGAGCAGTTTTCGGGCGGGATCTATCACGCCCTGTACGGCACCGTGACACAGGCCGCGGTAGCGGCCATCATCGCTGTGCCACTGGGATTCATGACCGCGGTGTATCTGGCGGAATATCGGTCCAGCCGACTGGCCCGGTTCACCACGTTCATGGTCGATGTGCTGGCCGGGCTGCCCTCGATCGTGGCGGCATTGTTCATCTTCAGCCTCTGGATTGCCACCATGGGATTTCAGCAGAGCGCTTTCGCGGTGTCACTGGCGTTGGTCCTGTTGATGTTGCCCGTCGTGGTGCGATCCAGCGAAGAGATGCTCCGGCTGGTGCCTAACGACCTGCGAGAAGCGAGTTATGCGTTAGGCATTCCCAAATGGAAAACCACCATGCGGATCGTCGTTCCGATCGCGATGCCGGGCATCATCACCGGCGTGCTGTTGGCGATCGCGCGAGTTATGGGAGAAACCGCGCCGGTGCTGGTGTTGGTCGGCTACAGCCGGTCGATCAACTTCGACATCTTCCATGGCAACATGGCCTCGTTGCCGTTGTTGATCTACTCCGAGCTGAACAACCCCGAACACGCGGGCTTCCTGAGGGTTTGGGGCGCTGCGTTGACACTGATCATCGTGGTGGCAGTGGTGTACCTGCTGGCCGCAGTGGCCAACCGCGTGATCGCAATCCGTCGGCGCTGACCCGAGGCAGATCTATCCCGGGCATCCGGCAACCAGGAGTTTGAGCACCCGGTCGTTGCCGCGGTCAGCGACATAGACGTTGCCGTCCTTATCCACCGCCAGCTGCAGTGGTGTGTTGAGACCGTTGAGCGGCAATGGAGTTGGAGCATTCGATCCGGGTGCCAGCTTGAGCACCTGATTGTTGTCGTGCTCGCTGACGTACAGGTTGCCGGAGCCGTCCACGACGACGCCCCAGGGCACCGTGATCCCGGTCATTGGCAGGACTGTCTGATCGTTGGAGCCGGCCGCCAGCTTCAGCACCCTGTTGTTGTCGGTGTCGGTGACATACACGTCGCCGGCACTGTCCACCGCAACGCCATCGGGATTGTCGAGACCGGTGAACGGAAGCACGGTCGGGGTATTGGTGTCGGCCGGCAATTTCACCACCCGGTCGTTGCCCCGGTCAGCGACATAGACATTGTTGGCACTGTCGACCGCGATACCTTCGGGATAGCTGAGGCCGGTGAACGGCAGCGGCGTCTGGTTGTTCGAACCGGCAGCCATCTTCACAACGCGATGGTTGAAGTCGGTGACATACACCGCACCCGCCGAGTCGACGGCCACGCCTTGCGGTTGATAGAGCCCCGTGAACGGGAGGACGGTCGGGGTATCCGAGCCGGGGGCCAGCTTCACCACTCGGCCGTACATGCCCTGATTGGTGACGTACACCGCGCCGGCGGAATCCACCGCGACCGCGCCGGGCGAGAGCCGGAAGTTGAGCCCGTTGAACGGCAGCACGTTTTGCCCGCAGGATTCGGCCGCCGCTCCGGAGTGCCGCGGCCGCTCCACATATCCGAAGACGGCGATGAGCAGTACCGCGACGGCACCGATGATCAACCACCATTTGCGTCTGTCGCGACGCTGCGTCGAACTGGGACTGAAGTCGGGATGCGCGCCGGACGGGTGCCCGGTGGACGGTGGGCCGGGGTGAGACCCCCAACCGCCGGCACCGGCGGGCGGGGCAGACCAACCGCGGGCACCGGCTCCGGCCGCTGCCGGACGAGCCATGGTGTGAGCGTTGGCAGCGACCTCGCCGTGCTGCAGAATGCTTGCAGCCTGATGCTGCTCGGGTTCCGTCAGTGCGTTCAGGGCCGCGTTGGCCAGGTCACCGGCACTGCTGTAACGGTCCTCCGGATTTTTGGCCATGCCTTTGGCAATCACCTGATCGAGGGCCGCCGGCACCTTCCCGGGTCGTAACTGGCTGGGCCGCGGGGCAGGCTCCATCAGGTGGGCGGCGACCAACCGTTCGATGCTGTCGGCCCGAAACGGCGGTGCCCCGATCAAACACTCGCCCAACACACAGGCCAGTGAATAGATGTCGGCGCGATAGGTGACCTCGTTATCGCTGAACCGCTCGGGGGCCATGTACCTGTACGTTCCCATCGCCATTCCGGCCTGGGTCAACCCGGGATCGGCGTCGGCGCGGGCGATACCGAAGTCCAGCAGATAGGCGAAATCGTCGCCGGTGATCAAGATGTTCTCCGGCTTCACGTCGCGGTGCGTCACTCCGCCGGCATGCGCGGCGTCCAGCGCGGCGGCGACCTGACGCACGATGGCCACCGCCCGCGGCGGACTCATCGGCCCGGTCCGTTTCAGCACGCCGGCCAAGTTGGGGCCTTCGATCAGGCGCATGTCCAGATACAGTTGCCCGTTGATCTCGCCGTAGTCGTGGATGGGCACGACGTGCGGCTCGGTCAACCGCCCTGCGGCCCCGGCCTCGCGTTGCATCCGGGCACGAAACGTCGGGTCGTCCGAAAAGTCCGGCGAGATCAGTTTGAGCGCCACCACCCGACCCTTACGGGTGTCCTCGGCCTCGTAGACCTCGCCCATCCCGCCGCGTCCCAGCAGTCGCATCAGCCGGTAGGGCCCGAACCATGACCCCACCCGTGCACCCGGTTGACTGTTGCTCACCGTCGACGCTCCATCAGGAAATACTGTTCACGGCTGCTGACAATTTCGACTCAAACGAGCTCGGCATAGGAATGTATCCGTATTGGTCCAAGCCATCTTGCCCGGCGCCGATGGTGGCTTGCATGAACGCTTTTACCGCTGCACCGGTCGCGCCATCCGGGTACTTCGAGCAGACGATCTCGTAGGTAGCGAGCACGATCGGATAGGCGCCGGCCTGAGATGGCTTGTAGAACGACGACGTGTCGACCACCAGATCGTTGCCCTCTCCCGCGAACTTCGCCCCGGCGATCGTCTTGCCGACCGAGTCAGTAGTAATCGTCACCGGATCCGGACCGGCTGACGTCACGATCTGGGCCATGCTCAGCTGGTGACCGACCGCGAAAGACCATTCGTTGTAGGTGATCGATCCATTGGTGGATCGCAGTGCGGCCGATGTGCCCTCGTTCCCGGTGGCGCCCTGGCCGACGCCGCCGGCGAATGTCTCGTCGGTGCCTTTGCCCCAGGCCCCGTCGGACGCCCCATCGAGATACTTCTGGAAGTTGTACGTAGTGCCCGACTTGTCGTCGCGAAACACCACGTTGATCGGCGTTGCGGGGAGCTTGGCGTCGGCGTTGAGCGCCTTGATGGCCGGATCATTCCAGGTGGTGATGTTGCCGTTGAAGATCCTCGCGGCGGTCGGGCCGTCGAGATTCAGGGTGCTCACGCCATCGAGGTTGAAGGTGACCGCGATCGGGCCGAACACCGCGGGCAGGTCCCAGGCGGGCGACCCGCAACGCTGTTGCGCCCGGTCGGGGTCGCCCTTCGCCGGATCGAGCGGTTTGTCGGAGCCCGCCAGATCGGTTTCGTTGCCGATGAACTGCTGCACTCCGGCGCCCGAGCCATTCGCCTTGTAGTCCAAGGTGTAACCGGGGCAGGCGCGGATGTAGGCATAGACGAACTGCTCGATCGCATTGGTCTGGGCAGTCGAACCGCTGGCCTGGAGCTTCTTCTTACCGCCGCAGTCGACGGGCACCGGTGACGGTCCGGATGATCCCGACGAGGACGAGGTGCTGCTGTTGCTGCTGCATGCCGATAGCACCAGCACGCCGACGACCAGCAGGCTCAGCGCCGCGGTACATCGGGTGACCTTCACAGAGCTCCTTTAAATCTCGGTTTATCGGCCGCAGAATTAGCCTACCGTTAATAGCAAACAGCCCTGAGCTTAATAAAAGATGAATGCCAGCTTTGTGTCGGCTTTGCGTGCCGCGTGTTTAATGGGCGCTTGCGTCCACATCGGACAGAAATTTCAGCAAAAGCGCGTTGGTGTCGGCCGGCTGCTCGAGCTGGGGGCAGTGGCCGGCGGCCTCGATGACGGCCGATCGGCCCTGCGGGAGTTGGTCGGCGATTTCCTTCGCCCAGCCGGCCGGCAGCAATTTGTCGCAGGCGCCCTCGACCACCAGCGTCGGAACCGCGACGCGCTCATACGCCCGTTTGCTCGACGGGGCCGGTGGCGGTGCCGCGCCGGGGCGCCGGAAGCGGGCCGCGGCGAGCGCCTCCCACGCGCCGGGGGCAATGCTGGATTGGTAACGGCGCCCGACGTAGCCCTCGTCGGCCGGATACTTCGGATCACAGAAGAGCGCCTCGACGATCCGGCGCATCGCCGGAACGGTGGCGTCGTAGTCGTAGAGCGCCTCCATGTGCTGGTTGCGCTGGATTTCGCCGCCGCCGCAGATGGCCACCAAGCTGCGCATCGGAAGCAGGGGCGAATCCGAGGTGGCGTCGACGAGCAAGTTGATCGCGCCCATCGAGTTGCCGACGAAATGCGTCGAGGCGACGCCGAGCTCGTTGCAGAACCGGGCGATGTGGCGGGTGCGCATCCGCCGGCCGTCGTTAAAGTCGACGACCTTGGCCGACTGCCCGAAGCCCAGCATATCGGGCGCCAGTACTCGATACCGCTCAGCGAGTGCGGGTATCGTTTGTTCCCAGCTGATTTCGGCGCTGACGCCGAATTCGCCGCCGTGCAGCAGGATCACCGGGTCACCGTGGCCGGCCTCCAGGTAGCTGGTGAGAAGACCGTCAATCACCGCGGTTCTGCGCTGAATCTCCACGGCCGGCTGCTACTTGATCGCAATGGGGTTCACCGGGGAACCCACCGCGCCAACGAATCTCAACGGCGGCGCGATGAGCTGAAACTCATACACCCCGTCGGCCGCGCAGTCCGCCGCCAGCGCGGTGAGATCCCAGTACTCACCCAGCATCAGGCCCATATCGCGCAGGCACAGCATGTGCATCGGCAGGAACGTTCCCTGGACCCCGGATATCGGGTCTTCCACCATGAGGTTGTCTGCGGCCACCGCCGCGATGTCGTGATCGTGCAGCCAGGACGCACACTGCCAGTCCAGTCCGGAGCCAGGTTCGCCGCCGTTCCCCGTCTCTAAAAACCTTGCCCACCAACCGGTTCGGATCACCACGATGTCGCCGGAACCGACCGTGACGCCCTGCGCCCGAGCGACGTCGTCGAGTTCGGCCGGGGTGATCGGGTTGCCGAGTTCGAGAAATGTCTCCACACCGCGATGACGCACGACGTCCAGCAGCACCCCGCGCGAGGTGATCCCCTTCCCGTCGACCTTGTCGATGCCGCAGTGGACTGCGCCGAGGCTGGTTACCGAGGCGGCCGGAAAGCCGTTGTACAGCTGTTCTTCGTAGTAGACATGTGCGAGCGCGTCCCACTGCGTGGCGGCCTGCAACGGCATGACGACCATGTCGTCGTTGAAGCGAAATAGATCGTCCTGGAAGTACTTGCCCAGTTCCTGCGCACCCGGGTTGGCGGCCCAGCCCGGCCCGAATCGAGGCAGCGAGTGCGCATCGCCGCCGTCCACCGTCATCACGTGAATCGGATTGTGCCGGAACTTGAATGATCCCTGCGGACCCGACGACCCGAAGTCCACGCCCAGCGGAAAGACTTTGCCGTGCTTGACCAGACCGGCCGCTTGCGCGATCTTGTCCGCGGTGATGAAGTTCAGCGTCCCGAGTTCGTCGGTATCACCCCAGCGGCCCCAGTTGGACACCTCGCCGGCGACCCGCCGGAAGTCGGTCAGGCTGGCCACAGTGCTCGCCCCTCTTCGAGTTCGCGCGCGGTCGCGGCGCCGATATTGCCACCGTCGACCCACAGTACTTGGCCCGAAATATAACTGGCAGCTTGGCTATTCAGGAACACCAGAACTGCAGCCTGTTCCTCAGGACTGGAGACCCGCCCCAACGGTTTGGGGATGTCGTCGAGATAGTCCTGGCCGTAGGCGTCGCGCAACTGGTCGAGAATCGGCGTCTCGGTGACACCGGGCCCGGTGCAGTTGATCCGAATACCTCGGCCACCGAGTGCTGTGGTCTTGCTCATGGTGTAGAGGATGATCGCTTCTTTGGACAACCGGTAGCCCCCGTCGGCCAGGGCGTCGGGATGGCGGTGACACCAGTCGATGCCCTCGGACATCGTGCGGGTGTTCAGCAGCCCGCCGACAACCTGCTGATGCTCTCGATACCCCTTCGCCGCAAGCGAAGAGACACTCACGACGGATGAGCCGGCGGACATCTTCTCCAATAGCGCTTCGGTGGCGTGCCGCAAGCCGAGGAAGTTGATGGTGAGGACCTGCAACGGATCGCCGATTCCGGACGAGACGCCGGCGATGTTGAACAGCGCATCGACCTGCCCGCCGACCGCGCCCACGGCGCGATCGATCGATGCCGGGTCCGTCAGGTCGGCGAAATGAAACTCCGCGACGTCGCCGCTCGGCGGTTGCTTGTCCAACCCGACGGCGTGAGCGCCCAGCTCGGTGAGCTGCCGGACGACGTGCGCCCCGATGCCCGACGCACACCCGGTGACCAACGCGCGGCGACCGTCATACCGCCACAACTCCTCGGTTTGTCCCAACGACTGCTACTTCTTCTCGTCTTTGAGACGCTGCGCCGACTGGACGCGGCCCTCGTTGATCTCCGCCATCGCCTCGGGAATCTCACTCGCGGTGAACTTTCCGCCACGACCGGTGGGCAGGCCACCGAACGAGTAGTTCTCGTCGAACTTCGGCGCGGTCGACCCGGGCCGGCGCGCCTCGATCTTTTCGATCACCGGCGCCAACCGCTTCGCCTTCTCGGCCACCGCCTTCTGGTCGCGTTCGATGAACTCCGGCAGCACGTCTTTGCCCATCAGCTCAATGGATTCCATGGTGCCTTCGTGGCTGCGCGGGTTGAGCAGCAGGATGATCTCGTCGACGCCGCTCTCCTCGTAACCGCGCAGGAACTCGCGAACCGTGGCCGGCGAGCCGATCGCCCCACGGCCCGGACCGTAAGCCAGCGTCGGATCCTTCTCGCATTCTTCGAGATAGCGCTTCCACACGCCGGTACGTCCCGGTGTGTGAACGCCGGTCATGTAGTAGTGCATGATCCCGAACGAGAAGAACCCGCCGCCCATCCCGAGCCGCTGCACGGCCTGCTCATCAGTCTTGGCCACCATCATCGACAGGTCACCACCGATGGCAAGGATGTTCGGGTTGATCGCGGGGATGACTGGCACTCCGCTCTCCTCGAGCTCCTTGTAGTAGCTGTTCACCCGCTCGGTCAGCGGACCCGGGCCGGTGTAGGCGAAACTCAGCGCTCCGATGCACTTTTGGGCGGCCATCTGTACCGAGGCCGGCCGCGTGCAGGCAACCCATACCGGCGGGTGTGGCTTCTGCAGCGGCTTGGGAACAACGTTGCGAGCCGGCATTTCGATGTGGTCGCCCTTGAATCCGGTGAAGGGCTCTTCGATCATGCAGCGGATCGACACTTCCAGCGCCTCTTCCCACTGCGCCCGCTTGTCGGCGGGGTCGATGTTGAAACCGCCGAGTTCTCCGATCGAGGACGATTCCCCGGTGCCGAATTCCACTCGGCCGTCGGAAATCAGGTCCAAGGTGGCGATGCGCTCGGCGACCCGGGCGGGGTGGTTGACCGCGGGTGGCAGGTGCATGATGCCGAAGCCGAGCCGGATGTCCTTGGTCCGCTGACTGGCCGCAGCCAGGAACATCTCCGGCGCGGTGGAGTGACAGTACTCCTCCAGGAAGTGGTGTTCGGTGAGCCAGACCGTGGAAAAGCCGGCCTTGTCGGCCGCCTCGACCTCGTCGAGGCATTCCTTGAGCAGGATGTGCTCATCATCGGGCTGCCAAGGCCGGGGCAGGGCGAATTCGTAGAACAGTGAGATTTTCAACTGGTACCTCCCGGAACAATTGACGGAGTTGAGCTTTCGCTGACAAGGTGTTTGGCGGCGACGTAGCCGAAAGTCATGGCAGGACCGATGGTCGCGCCGGCGCCGGCGTAGCTGCGGCCCATGACCGCTGCCGTGGCGTTGCCCACGGCGTACAGGCCGCGCACGACGGTGTCGTCGGCGCGCAGCACTCGTGCGTATTCATCGGTGCGCAGACCACCCGAGGTGCCCAGGTCACCCAGAACCATCCGGAATGCGTAGTAGGGCGGCTTACCCAGCGGATGCAGGTTGGGGTTGGGCAGGGTGGGGTCTCCGTAGTAGTTGTCGTAAACGCTGTCACCCCGGTTGAAGTCGTCGTCGTGGCCCTTGTGCGCCAGCTCGTTGAAACGTGCTGCGGTGCTTTGTAGTTGGGCCGTTGGGACCCCTATCTTGGTCGCGAGTTCATCCCAGCTCTTCGCGGCCTTCACCACGCCGGACTCCAGCCAGGCTTTGGGGATCTTCCGTCCGGTAGGGACCGGCGCCAGGGGGATCTTCGGTATCGGCAGATGGCCCGCGACCACGTATCGCAGGAATGATCTGTGGTCGGTGATGAGCCAGCACGGAATGTGGGTGACACCCGATTTCTGGCCCTCGATCATCGCGTGGCCGAAGTCCATGTAGGGCGCCGCCTCGTTGATGAACCGCTTTCCGTCGCCGTTGACGATGAACTGCGATGGCATCATGCGCTCGTTGAGCATGAACTGCATCCGGCCATCGGGCCATTGGATGGCCGGAAACCACCACGCCTCGTCGAGCAGGTCGGCGGCAGCACCGACCTGCTGGCCGGCCCTGATGCCGTCGCCGGTGGCCGCCGGGTTTCCGAAGCTCCAGTCCTGATCCACCACGGGCTGGTGCTCTTTGCGCCACGCCAGGTCGTGGTCGAAGCCACCGGTGGCCACGATGACGCCACGCGTCGCGCAGATGCGCCGCGGTACACCGTCTTTCACGACCACCGCACCGCTCACCGATCCGTCGTCGCCGGTGATCAGCTGGGACATCGGCGCGTTCAGCCACAGCGGGACGCCCCGGTCCCGCATCGCCAACCGCATTCGCGCGACCAGTGACTGGCCGATGGCCGCCATCCGGTCACCGAAGACGCGTGCCCTGACCATCCGCCACACGAGTTTTACCAGGACGCCCTTGCCGGCCCATGACTGGCGCACTTGATAGAACGACCGAAGCTCTTTGGGCCCGAGCCAGATTCCGCGCGGCGCCAGCGCCAGCGGCGCCAGCAGGTGTTGCGCTTCGTCGGCCAGTGTGCGCAGGTCGATCGGCGGCACGTTGATCGTGCTGCCCAGTTCGGAGCCGCCGGGCAATTCTGGGTAGTAGTCGGCATAGCCGGGTTTCCAGACGAACTCGAACCACGGGCTCAGCTTCTCCAGGAACTCCATCATCGCCGGCGCCGAGTCGACGTACTGCCGAATTCGCGCCTCGCTGACCAAGCCGTCGGTAATGCTCCGCAGGTAATCGACCACGCCGTCGGGCGGCGGCGTGTAGCCGGCCCGTCGTTGCGCTGGTGCGCCCGGCACCCAGATTCCGCCGCCGGACAGTGCGGTGGAACCGCCGAAGTGGCCGGACTTTTCGATGACCAGCGTCGTCAGGCCGGCGGCGTGGGCGGCCAATGCTGCCGTCATACCGCCGCCTCCCGAACCGATGACCAAGACGTCGACAGCGTGATCGAACGAGTCGGGCGTGCCGGGTGTCATGGCGCGGGTACCGCCGTTCTGACCGCGAAGCCGGCAATCAACTCGGGAGCCGGCTTGTAGTAGCGCACCTTGGTCTGGTAGGGCCCGACGGCGGCCAGTGCCGCGAAAGCCGCTACCCAGGTGCGTATTTCGTGAGCGGAGTTGCCGCCCTCGCCGGCGATGAACGCGTTTGACCACTTGTCCAGATCGTCGAGTCGGCCGCCGTCGAGGATCTCGAGGAATTGACGATCGAACTCCGGGTTGAGGGGCTGAAATTCACTCTGTCCGCCGGCGAAACTCCGGGCCGCATCCATCACCGCGGTCTGCCGCGCGGACCGTTGCTCGGGTGTCATCCGCCGGCCATGCACGATGCGCTCCGCTGCCGCCGCGGTCGCGGTCGCCAACGTCGGCACCGGCGGATCATGCGACAGTCCACCGGATCCCACCAGAAGAACGCGCTTGTCCAGCGTGGCCAGATAACTGCCGACCGCAGTGCCCAGCGTCCGGCAACGGTGTAACGGCCCCAGCGGCGTCGCGACCGAATTGATGAAGATGGGGATCACCGGGCGCGCCGTGGCGTCACCGAACAATTTCTCCAGCGGTTGAACGGTGCCGTGATCGACGTCCATCTTTGCCGATATGGCGATGTCCACGCCGGCGGACAGCACGGCCTTCGCGCAGGCGACCGCAACGGATTCCGGAACGTCAAGGGGCCCTTCATGAGTGCCGTAGTCGCCGACGCCCTGCGCCTCGGTGCCGATGCAGAAGGGCGGCATCAGCTTGTAGAAGAAGCCGTTGTAGTGATCGGGGGCAAAGATGACGACGATCTCCGGATCGAAGTCTTCGACGAAGTCCCGTGCCTGCGTGAGCGCGCTGTCAATGTCATCAAGGAGGTCCTGCGACGGTCCTGGCAGGTTGAGCAGTGGGCTGTGGGACATACAGCACAGGGCTAGCGGCACGGTTTCCTCCCGGTGTCAAGGTGAGGACGTCGAAGATCGAGGCGCTCAACTCGGGGGCGAGCTGAGCGATACACGCGCCCGCGATGCAACGATCGGGGCGCAGGAACAGCACGGATTCCTGGTGAACGTCGAACCAGGCTTTCAGCTGGCCCGCCCGGTCACCGACGACGACGATGTCGGGATCGTCGTCGCCGTCCCAGTGCAGCTGGGTCAGGGGCCGCACCGCAACGAGCTTTGCACCCAGGGCCTGCCAGTCGGCAAACACTTTGGCGCCGAGGATGTCCCGCGGATTGTTGTTCCAGCACACCACGGCGAACCAGCCGCCGATGACGTCGTCGAACAGGACGTTCTGCTGCTCTCGGGTGTCCACGCGGGGTTGGACGAACAGTGTCCCGACGGGCGAGTCGGCCCGCCGCGGCTCGGGGTGCACGACGGCCCCCTGCTCGTATCGCGGCATCGGCTTGAACCGCATTTCGAGCACATATCGTTTGAGCGAGGGCACAATTGACGCAGATCGCACCAGCAGGTCGCGAGCCGCGGCGACTCGCCGGTTGGTCGGCGAGATGACGCGGCCCACCATGGTCGACAGGTCGATCATCGCCCGGGCGTGCTTGCGACGCTCGGCGTCGTAGGTGTCGAGCAACGCGTCCTCGGCGTAGCCGTTCACCACGGCGGCAAGCTTCCAGCCCAGATTCGCGGCATCGCGGATACCGCTGTTGTAGCCCTGCCCCTGCCACACCGGCATCAGGTGAGCGGCATCGCCGGCGAGCAGCAGGCGGCCCTGACGGAATGCGCCGGCGATCCGCGAGTGATGGGTGTAGAGCCGATGGCGAATCACGTCGACGCGGTCGGGATGCGGCACCATCGACGACAGCATCCGGGTGAGAAAAGCGGGGTCTTCGGCCTGCTCGTCGGTCTCGTCGGCGTGAATCATGAACTCGAAACGGCGAATCCCGTGCGCGATCGAGATCGAGGCGTAGGGGCGCGCCGGGTCGGCGCCGACCTCGCTGTTGGGATGCCCGAGCGGATCGTTGGCGATGTCGACGACCAGCCAGCGGGTCGGCGAGGTGGTGCCGTCGAACGACACCCCCATCAGCCGCCTGGTGGTGCTTCGGCCACCGTCGCAGCCGATGACGTAGCGGGTCTGTACGTCTTTTCGCCCGTCTTCGCCGTCGAACTCCACCGTGACCGCGTCAGCCGTCTCGGTGTACGACGTCATGGGCCGGTCCCACGCCACGTCGACGTGCTCGAATCTCTCCAGCCCGCGCAGCAACTCGGCGTCGACCAGGGGCTGGACGAAGCCGTTGCGTTTGGGCCAGCCGAAACACGCGTCGGGCGGGGCCATTTCGGCAAGCACTCGGCGCTTGGCGTCGACAAATCGCAGGATCTGGTTGGGCACAGTGTGCGGAAGAACGTGGTCGACAAGCCCGATGGTCTGGAAGGTGCGCAGGGACTCGTCGTCCAGTCCGACGCCACGGGGATAATCGATCAGCGTGTCGCGTTCCTCGACAACCAGAGTGCTGACTCCTTGCAGGCCAAGGATATTGGCCAGGGTCAGACCGACCGGGCCAGCGCCGACGACAACGACGTCGACATCCACATCCTGGACGTCCTCCCCTTGGGCCATCGTCAACGACCCAGCAGGAAGTCGATATGCAGGCGATCGAACGTCTTGGTGTCCTCGTACTGCGGCCAGTGGCCACAGCCGGACATCACCTCGAAACGTGCGCCGGGGATCATCGAGGCGATCCGGCGGCCCTCGGTCACGTCGGCGGTCGGGTCATCGCTGGTCCACACCACCAATGTCGGCGCGTTGATCGACCCATAGTCGCCTGCGCCCAGTAGGTTACGGGCGCGGATCTCGGGATCTTGCAACGCCACGATGTCGCGCATCGCGGAGACGAAACCCGGTTGGCGATACACCCGTTGGCGACTGGCCACCAGGTCGTCGTAATCTTTGGACTTGTCAGCCATCAGCCATTTGATCCGCGCTTGCACGGTTTCCCAGGTCGGGTTTTCGGCGGCCGCCATCGACAGCGTGATGATCCGCTTCATCACCTCGGGGTCGGCCTGCGAGCCGCCGGCAGTGTTGAGCACCAGTCGGTCGACTTTGTCGGGATGGCCGACGGCGGCGCGGGATACCACCCAGCCGCCGAGTGATTCACCGGACAGGTGGGCGCGCTCGACGCCGATGGCATCCAGGAAGGCCAGCAGATGGTCGACATAGTGGCGGATTTCCAGCGGGTGACCCGGCTTGTCGGTATAGCCGTGGCCCAGCATGTCGATCGACCACGTCGAGAAATGCTCGGCGTGCGCTTCCAGGTTCCGGACGTACGCCTCGGCGTGACCACCGGAGCCGTGCAACAGGATCAGTGCCGGCTTACTCGGATCGCCGGCATGAAGGTAGCGGGTTCGCACACCGCCGGCGTCCAAGTAACCCTGCACGAACGGAACGCCCTGCAGATCACTCCACACGCTCTCGTGCTCGGCCACCGATTCCTCGCTGTCTAGTTCCGGCGGAAATTTGGTTCTCGTTTCCCGTCAACGATGTGTGCTAAAATCGCACATCCATGTGCACTATGTATAGAGCATCACTCTCTGCAGCCTGTCTGTCAAGCAAGATCGCGGGCCGCTGACATGCCCGATGTCCCGACGACTCGGACTGCCGCGGCGCCCGGCTCGCAAACACTGGCCCGGGGCCTCACTGCTCTGCAGTTGGTGGCCGATGCTCCCGCGGGGATGACGGTGCAGCAGGTCGCCGACGGCGTCGGTGTGCATCGAACTATCGCCTACCGCCTGCTTGCGACGCTCGCCCAGTTCCGATGTGTCGCCAAGGGTGACGACGGCCGCTACCGGCCGGCCGCGGGGCTGGCGCTGCTCGGTGCGTCGTTCGACCGCAATATGCGCCAGCTGAGCGTGCCGATACTGCGGGCGCTGGCCGACGATCTGGGCACCACTGTGTCGCTGCTCGTGGCCGAGGGCGACCAGCAGGTGGCCATCGCGGTCATCGTCCCCACCCAAGTCCCCTACCAACTGGCGTTTCACGAAGGCAGCCGTTACCCGCTCGACCGGGGTGCGGCGGGCATCGCGCTGCTGGCGAGCATGCCCCCACGCCCGGACGAACGCGATCTGGTCGCCAGCGCCCGCGACCAGGGCTGGGTGATCACCCACGGCGAGATCGAGCCGAACACCTACGGTCTGGCGGTCGCGGTGCACCGCGACCCGCCGTCACCGCCCGCATGCATCAACCTGATCTCACACCGCGAAGACGTGGTGATGCGGGGCAAGGACGCAGTTGTCAAGGCAGCCAAGGAATTATCGGCGATCCTCAACTGACTCGAGCAGAAAGGAATCAGCGCATATGCCGTCTTGGGGCGATGAAGTCGATGTCGTTGTGCTCGGCAGCGGCGCAGCCGCGCTGGCGGCCGCGCTGACCACCGTCGCCAACGGCGCCTCGGTTGCGGTCTACGAAAAAGCCGCGACCGTCGGTGGCACCACCGCGGTCTCGGGCGGCGTGGTCTGGATCCCTGCGCACAACCGCTCTCCCGACGGCGAATTGACGGTCGAAGACGCGCTCAGCTATCTGCGCGCGCAATCGTTCGGGTCGATGGACGATGCACTCGTCGACACATTCGTGCGGAGCGGCCCGGCGATGCTGGACTTCATCGAGGCGCACAGCAGTTTGCGCTTCGAAATCGCCACCGGCTTCCCGGATTACAAACCAGAGCTGCCCGGCGGCCAGCCCGGCGGCGGCCGCTCGCTGACCGCGGCACCATTCGATCTGAAGTACCTCGGCGGCTGGCGTGATCGCATCACCGCGTTCCCGCAGGACTGGTCCAACGTTGGATTCGACGCCGAAACCCGCGCTCGGCTGCACGCCGGGGCCGACGAGAACGCTGACCTGTGCGTGGCTGGCACCGCGCTGATCGCCGGACTGCTCAAAGGGCTGCTCGATGCCGGCGTCACCCCGCAGACCGACGCCCGCGCCGAGGAACTCATCGCCGAAGACGGCAAGATCGTCGGAGTGCGGATCGCTTGCGGCGGTGGCCAGTTGGACGTGCATGCTCGTGATGGTGTCATCATGGGCACCGGCGGCTTCGAATGGGCTCCCGGTTTGGTCAACGCCTTTCTGCGCGGCCCGATGCACGGCGCCGTCTCGCCACCGAATAACACCGGCGACGGACTGCGGATGATGATGGCCCACGGCGCCGACCTGGCCAACATGGGCGAGGCATGGTGGGTGCCGATCGTGCAGATCCCTGGCGACACGATCGACGGGAAACCACGCAGCCGCAGCGTCCGGCTGGAACGAACTCGCCCGCGCAGCATTATCATCAACCGCGCCGGGCGGCGATTCGTCAACGAGGCGTGCGATTACAACTCGATGGCCGGCGCCTTCCACTACCTCGACCCGCGAGACGGCTACATCAACGACCCGGCGTGGATCGTGTTCGATTCACAACACCTCAAGCGTTACGGGTTCTTGGGTGTCGACCCCGGCGGGTCGGTTCCGGACTGGTTCTGCGAATCGGCGAATCTCAGTGAGCTGGCCGCCAAAACCGGCATCGCCCTCGACGGACTCAACCGCACCATCGATGCCTGGAACCACAACGTCGGTGCGGGTTCTGATCCCGACTTCGGTCGTGGCTCAAGCGCCTACGACGGCTACTGGGGCGACGACCACGCCACCACGCCGGCCGGCAAGACGCTCGGGCCCGTCGACACCGGGCCGTTCTACGCGGTCCCGGTGTCGGTCGGTGCGATGGGAACCAAGGGCGGGCCCCGCACCGACCGCGACGGGCGCGTGCTGCATGTCAGTGGCGCGCCGATACCGGGTCTGTTCGCCGCCGGCAACGCGATGGGCGGGGTGACCGGACGGGCCTATGGCGGTGCCGGCGGAACCATCGGTCCGGCAATGGTTTTCGGCTACCGCGCCGGCTATGCCGCGGCGACCGGCAAGTCGGTCGATTAGCTGACGCCCTGACGTCAACGCTCGGCGAGCGCTTTGGCGAGATCGATTGTGCCCGTTTGAATCGCGGCGACCACCCCGCCGTCGACCAACAGATCCGTGCCGGTCACGAACGCAGCGGACGGCCCGAGCAGAAACTCGGTGGCGGCGGCGATGTCCTCGGGTGTGCCCATCCGCCGCAGACCGGAGTTGTCTACCATCGCTCTCATCAGCCCACCGGATTCGCTGGCCAGCTCCAATCGTCCCATCGCTGTCGAGATGACACCGGGGCTGATGGAGTTGATCCGGGCGCCCCGCTCACCCCAGGTCCCAGCTGCGGCGGCGACCCGGATTTGATTGGCCCGCTTAGCAAATGGATACGCCATCTGGCTGCTGGTGATCCTCGAGCACGCCTCGAGGCCGAGCAGTTCTTCGGCGCGCGCACTGGCCAGTTGCCGTTCGACTGCTGAATCAAGGGGGGGCTGCAGGTGGCCAGCCATGCTGGCGATGACCACGCCGGCCCCGCCTGGTTCGATCACCCGGCCGAACTCGTCGATGCTGAGCGCGACGCCCAGCAGGTCGACGGCCAGAATCGCCTCGGCAGACGCCTGTTGGGGCGAAAGTCCGGCGGTGTGAACGATACTGGTGACTCGCCCGGCTGCCTGAGCCGTATCGGCGACCGCGGCCACCGAACTGCGGGAGGTGATGTCAATTTCCTGGGTCAGCACGTGATGGCCGTCTTCGGTGAGGGCACCCGCCGCGGCGCTCAGCCCCGCGGCGTTGATGTCGGCCAGCACGATGGTGCGACCGGCTCCGACCCGGCGGGCAACCGACACCCCCATCCCGCCGACACCGATGATGACCAGAACTTCGTTGTTCGTTGATCTCGATGACATGCATCTCCCTGGGCCAGGTTGTCGCCGATGGGCCGATCGGCACGGGGTCAGACGGCCGGCCGGAGCGGCCGCGGCGATACGAGAATACTATTCTCTCAGTCCGCGAGTGTGAGTGGTCGACGAGGGAAATCGCTGAGTGCGTTGAATCCGGCCAGCCCAGACCACATCTGAGCCGGCGCAGCGGCCGGCTAGTTCTTCCCGGCCGCCAGCTTCGCCGCGATCGAGCGGAAGTCCTCGGTCTGGAAAGACTGGTTTTCCGCCGACAGGGCGTAGTCGATGGTGGCCAGCACCGCGCGCTCGAGGTGCACGTTGAGCACGCGCTTGGTGCTTTCGACCGCCTGCTGCGGCAGCTCGAGAATCTTCGTCGCAGCCTGTACCGCCGCGGCCAGTGGATCGGCCACCACATGGTTGGCCAGGCCGAGTTCGACGGCCCGCTGGGCCGAGATTCGGGCGCCGGTCAGCGCGTACTCCTTGGCCAGCAGCAGGCTGATGTGCAGTGGCCAGGTCAGCGGTCCGCCGTCCGCGGCGACCAAGCCGACCTGCACGTGCGGATCGGCCAGATAAGCATCCTCGGCGATGTAGACGATGTCGCTCAACGCGACCAGGCTGCAGCCCAACCCGACGGCCGGCCCGTTGACCGCGGCCAGCACCGGAACGCGGCAGCGAGCCATGCCCAGCACGATCTCGCGCCCCTCGGCGATGGTCTTCGCCCGCAGTTTGGCGTCACCTGCCAACTCGTTGAGGTAGACGAAGTCGCCACCGGCCGAAAAGGCCCGTCCCGCACCGGTTATCACCGCCGCACGGGCACTTTGGTCGTCGCTCATCCGCTGCCACAGCTTCGCCAGCCCGTGATGCAGATCGTCGTTGACCGAGTTGAGCGAATCGGGCCGGTTCAGCGTGATGATCCGTAGCGGCCCGTCGGCCTGAACGTCGATCTCAGTGGGCATGTCGTACACGTCAGGCTCCTTTGATGGTCGTGACCCGCTTCACCCGGGCTCCGCCCGCGTTCGCGATCACTCCTCCTTTTTATGGTCGTGACCCGCTTCACCCGGCTCCGCCCGCGTTCGCGATCACTCCTACAATCCCAATATTCGTGAGGCGATGATGTTCTTCTGGATCTGCGACGTACCACCCATGACGCTTTGCGCGCGGCTGTACAGATAGGCGTTCAGCAGGGTTGGGTCGTCGATGCCGGAGACCGCCAGCGCGGCGTGGCCGACCGACTGTTCGACCCAGGTCATCAGCAGCTTGTCCAACGATCCGTCTGACGTATGCGTCACGCCGTCGAGTTGTTCGGACAGCCGTCGCCGGACGTGGTGCGTGAGCATCTCGGTCTGCACTGCGGCCCAAGCTAATTCGGGAGGTGCCGGACCGTCGGTGCGGGCGGCCAGCTCACGCACGAGCTTGCCGTAGCGGGCCGCGTAACCCAGTGTCGAGGGTTCGCGTTCGTGACCGACCACCGTCATCGCGAGCGGCCACCCTTCACCGGGCGAACCGACCATGTGCTGGGCAGGCACCGTCGCGCCGTCGAAGAACACCTGTCCGAATTCGGTGGTCACGCCGTTGATCATTTGCAGTGGACGTTGCTGTACGCCAGGCTGTTTCATCGAAATGATGAATGCCGAAATTCCCCTGTGCCGCTTGGCCTCCGGATCGGTGCGGGCCAACAGCAGACACCAGTCCGCGACGTCGGAGTAGCTGGTCCATATTTTATGGCCCTGGATGACGTAGTTGTCACCGTCGCGGGTGGCGGTGGTCGTCAGCGACGCGAGGTCGGAGCCCGAGCCCGGTTCGCTGAAACCCTGGCACCATCGCTCGGTGCCGTTGATCATGCCGGGCAGGAACCGGCGACACAGCTGCTGACTCCCGTGTCGGGTCAGGCCGGAGACCAGATAGCCCAGGCTGGGTCGCGGCGGAGCGGCCGCCCGCGCAAGCTCCTCATCGAGAATGACGTCGTACACCGGCGGCAGATCCTGGCCGCCGTACTCCCGCGGCCAGGACAGCCCGAAGAAGCCGCCCTCGTACAGCGCTCGGTGCCACTGGCCCTGTCGAGCCCAATACTCGTCGCCCGAGCTGGGAAATTCTTTGGCATGCAACGAAAGCCAGGACCGGAGCCGATCCCGGAAGGCGGCCTCGTCGGCCGAATCACGGAAGTCCAACGTTGATCTCCTCCAGCTTGACGGGCCACAGTTGGGTCGATGTCAGCGCACGGCGCAGATAAACGTGCGCCAGGCATTCCCAGGTGTTGCCGATACCTCCGTGCACCTGAATCGCGGTCTCGCAGACGGTCCGCGCGGCGCGCGCGCAGTAGACCTTCGCGACCCGACCGGCCCGGATCGCCTCGGCCGGGCCCAGCTCGTCGACCGCCCAGGCCGCGTGCCGCAGCGCGCTCACCGAGCCCTCGATCAGGGCAAGGCTTTCGGCCAGCAGGTGCGCGACGGCTTGATACGAGCCGATCGACTTGCCGTACTGCTCACGGATTTTGGCGTAGTCACATGCCAGGGTATGCGCACCGCGGGCCGTGCCAACCAGGTCCGCCGACGTCGTGGCGAGCGCGAGCGCCAGCCAGCGCTGGGCGGCGCCGGAGTCCAGATCGCCTACCGTAGTTGCTGTTCCGGTGCCATCGGCCGAGGATCTGGTCAAGTCGACGGCGTCGCGGGCATCGCCGACGTCGACGACCGACACCGACGTGCCGTCCAACCTCAATGCGCGCCCGAATCCTCGCGCGTCGATCGCATGCGCGCCGACCGCGATGGTCGACCTTGAGCCGTCGTCGCCCACGTGCCGGGCCAGGTCGTCGGCCAGCACCGGCCCGAGGAACGGGGCATCCACCAATCCGCGGCCAAACTCTTCGGCGACGATGGCCACTTCGACCCCGGAGGCACCGTCGGACCGCAGTGATCGCCAGCCTGTCTGCTCGATCTGCTTGTCGAGCCTGGCGATTCGTCCGTCGTCGGCGAGATCCTGTACCGATCCCGGTCCGATATCGTCGGAAAGCTTCGCGGCTGCGTCGCGCAATTGTTGTTGTTCAGCTGTCAGACGTACATCCATGACGCTCCTTGAGAACTCGGCGTAGCACCTTCCCGGAAGGCAGCCGAGGTATTTCGGGCACGAACACGACACGGCTCAGACGTTTGTAGGACGCGAGCCGCTCAGCCACCCGGGCGGTGAGCTCGGCGGCGTCGACGGGCTTGCGCGTCGCGACGGCAGCCACGACCGACTCCCCGTCTGCACCATCCGGGATGCCGAACACCGCGCAATCTTCGACGGCGGGATGACCGTGCAGCACGGCCTCGATTTCGGCGGGCGCGACCTGAAAGCCGCGCACCTTGATCATCTCCTTGGACCGGTCGGTAATCCGCAGCCAGCCGCCGGCGTCCAGATAGCCGACGTCGCCGGTCCGATACCAGCCGTCGCACAACACATCCCGCGTCGCCTCAGACGGCAGGTAACCGGCCATCAGCGACTCCGACCGCGCCTGTATCTCACCGATCTGACCGGGGCCGACCGGCTCACCGGTCTGCAACGACGCCACCCGCACCTGCACGCCCGGCACCGGACGGCCGACCGAGTCGAGCCGGGCGCCGCCGACCGGGTTGCAGGCGATGACCGGCAACTCGGTGGTCCCGTACGCGGGAACCCACCCGACGCCGGTGCGCCGGGTGACGGTCTCGGCGACGCTCGCGCTGACCGGCGTCGCTCCCCACATGATGAACCGCAACGACGAGAGGTCGTAGGACTCCAGGTGCGGATGCGAGGCGATGGCCAAAGCAATTGGCGCGACAGCCATCTCGACGGTGATTCGATCATCCTGGATGTGTTGCAGCATGCGGTCGACGTCGAATCGGCGATGCAGGCGCAGCCATACCCCGGTCTGTAATGCCGTCACGATATTGAGCAAACCGAGGATGTGCGACGGTGGCGTGGCGATCTGAATGCGGTCGCGGTCGGTCAGACCCATCGCGCCGCGCCAGTGCTTGACCGCTGCCTGCAGCGAATTATGGGTGTGCCGAACCGCTTTCGGCAGACCAGTCGTCCCCGAGCTGAACGCCAACACGGCATCGGCGTGCGGTGGCGCCTGGTTGAACTCCGGCTCACCGGCAGCGATGGGCTCGTCGAGGTGCAGCATCGGCATGAGATCCGACAGCACGTCGTGGTCGCCGACCGCGTGCGACGGGCTGGTCAACCCCAGCGCGTGCTCGACCTCGTGCCGCTTCCACGCCGGGCTGATCAGCACGACGACCGCGGCCAGCCGCCAGATCGCTTTCAGCGCGACAACAAATTCCGGGCGGTTCGACGCCATCAACGCAACGCGCCCGCCGGCCATCACACCCCGGCCACGCAAGGTTGCCGCCAGGCCGTCCGCCAACGCGTCGAGCTGCGGCAGCGTGTAGTGCCGCTCCTCGAAGGCAAACGCGGACGCGGACGCTGAGAACATTTGAGAACATCCTATCGGTTTGAGAGAATAGTATTCTCTGAACGGAAGAACGCAAGTGTGGAAGGTGCAGGGATGGCGGACCGCCACGTGTTCCAACAGGCCACGGTGACCCGGATCATCAAGGAGGCCGCCGACACCCGCAGCTACCTGCTCGCCCCGCAGGACCAGCCGTTTTCCTATCGCGCCGGCCAGTTCTGCACGTTCCGGATCAACGTCGAGGGTGAGGACGTGTACCGCTCGTATTCGATGTCGAGCGCACCAGAGACCGACACCGAGCTGATGACCACCGTCAAGCGGGTTACCGGCGGCAAGGTGTCGAATTGGATCATCGACAACGTCGTCGAAGGCGACGAGCTGACCATGACCGGGGCGGCGGGAACCTTCGTTTTGACTTCGGCAGCGGTGCCCTTGCTCGCCTTCGCCGGCGGCAGCGGCGTCACCCCGATCCTGTCGCTGGCCAAGAGCGCCCTGGCAAGCACGGACCGGCCGGTGCGCATCCTGTGCGCCGACCGCGACCAGGAATCGGTCATCTTCGAGACGGTGATCGACGATCTGGTCGCGCGGTACCCGGGCCGGCTCTCTGTGGACCGTCACATCGACGCCGAGCACGGACTGCTGGACTCGGCCGCCGTCGAGAAGTTCGTCGGCGCGGATACCGGCGCCGACTGCTACGTGTGCGGGCCCGAAGGATTCATGGCCGTGGTGCGATCAGCGCTGCCGGCCGGCGCGAACGTCCTCGTCGAAGACTTCGACGCGTCACCTCCGGTCAAGACGCCCGCACCCGCGGCCGCCGAGAGCGGCGCTGAGCAGGGCGGCACGGTGACCATCAAGCTGGAGCGCAAGAAGGCGTCGGTGCCACGGGTCGCCGGGGAGACGCTGCTGGAGAGCGCACGACGGGCGGGCCTGTCGCCACCGTTCAGCTGCGAAGCCGGTAACTGCGGCACCTGCATGGCCAAACTCGTCGAGGGCGCCGCCACGATGCGCACCAACGACGTGCTCGAGGACGACGAGATCGCCGACGGCTACATCCTGACCTGCCAGGCCGTGCCGGACACCCCGTCGGTCCTGGTGGAGTACGAGTAGCGCTGCACGGCAGCACTTTCCGC
>NZ_DASXEP010000056.1:0-28654 GCF_036490025.1 Mycobacterium sp.
GCCGTCGGTCGATGCGGCGGCAGCGGCCTGGCGCCGGGCGTGCTCGGACGGCAACACCTTGTCCTTGAACACGGTCTGAATCAGCTGCTGCACATCCTTACTGATCGAGGCGAGCGCGACGAGGTCGTTGGAGCTCTGCCAGTGCACCCGCATTCCCATCAGCTCCCAGGCTCGCTTCAGGTTGGCCTTGGTGAGCATCAGCGTCGTCAACGGTGCCTGGGCAATGTGGCGGGCGATCGCGTCCACGCGGTCGTCCAGGTCCTCCCGCTTGACCACCTCGTTGACGAGGCCGACCTCCAGCGCCTTCTTGGCGTCGATCACCTCGGCGGTGAACAGATAGTAGGCGGCGCGGCGCCAGTTCATGAATACCCAAGGCTCTATGGAACATTCACCGGACGGCATGCCGAACCCCTGCAGGGGCGGGTAAGAGAAGTAGGCGTCCTCGGAGGCGATGACGATGTCGGTGGTCAGGCCCATGTGCGTACCACCGCCCACACAGTAGCCGTGGACCTGCGCGATGGTGGGCTTGGAGAACTCCCACAGATTCAGGGTTGGCTTGACGAAGAGATCCGACTGCGCCTTCCACGGGTGGCCGGTCACCATGGCGTTCTCCACGAAGGCCGGATAGTCGACGGCATTGTTGCCGATCGCGTGCCCGGAGCAGAATCCCTTGCCGTTGGCCTTCAGCACCAAAACCTTGATGTCGTAGTCGCGGTCGGCATCCAGCAACGCGGCGTCGACTTCTTCGGCCAGCTTCTGGTCTTGGGCGTTGGCTTTCTCCGGCCAGTTCAGCGTGATCTTCGCGATAGCCCCGTCTTTCTGGTAGATGATCCTCTCGCGAGTCTCGTTGAGGTCCATATGTTTTAATCCTTCCTCGATGAAGTGATGACGCCGATTTCTGCGCCGATGTCGTAGGTGGTACCGGCCTGGCCCGTCCATTGCACGGTGCCGGAGGCTCCGGCTTGGATTTCCTGCTCCACTTTTTCGGTGGCGATCACGTAGATCGGTGTGCCCTCGTCGACGTGCTCGCCGGCTTCGACGAGCAGCTCGGTCAGCTCAGCCTCCGAGACGGCCACCGATACCCGCGGGATGCGAATAATGAAGTCAGCCAAGGGTTCCCGCCTTCGCGATGCTCCGCTGAACTGCGGCGACAATCCGTTCCGGCGACGGGTACACCTGCGCCTCCAGGGAGGCCGCGGCGGGATTGGGGATGAATCTGGCAGCGACCCGCTCGACCGGCGCGACCAGCTCGCCGAACAGTTCGGACTGCAGGATCGCAGCGATCTCTGCTCCGGGGCCCGCGAATTGCACTGCGTCGTGGATGATTACGGCGCGGCGCGTTCGGCGTACGGATTCGACGATGGTGTCGACGTCGAGCGGGACCAGGGTGCGCAGGTCAACGACTTCTGCGCTGACATCCTGGCCCGCCAGTGTTTCCGCCGCGGTCAGCGCGTCGTGCACGCTGCGGCCATAGCTGATCAGGCTCACGTCGGTGCCGGGCCGCTTGATGTCGGCCTGGCCCAGGGGGATCCGGAAGCCCGGATCAACGGGCACCGGCCCCTTCTTGCCTTGCAGCCGGATCGTTTCGACGAACAGGCACGGGTCCTCGTCGAAAATCGCCGACGCCAGTAGGCCTTTGCCGTCACGCGGAGTGGACGGCACGATCACCTTCATGCCGGGGATGTGCATGAACCATGCCTCCAGGCTCTGCGAATGGGTCGCCCCGGTGGCCAGCCCCGCGTACACCTGGGTGCGGACGGTAATCGGCGCCGTGGTGCGCCCAGCCGTCATGAATCGCAGCTTGGCGGCGTTGTTGATCAGCTGGTCGGCCGCGATGCCGATGAAGTCCATGATCATGATCTCGGCCACCGGCAGCATCCCGTCGATGGCTGCACCGATGGCCGCGCCGACGATCGCGGCTTCCGAGATCGGGGTGTCCAGGACCCGATCGTGGCCGTACTTCGTCGATAACCCGGCCGTGGGGCCCGACGCCCCGGGGTCGGCGATGTCCTCACCGAGCAGGAACACCCGATCGTCGGCTTGTAGCGCCTGATCCAACGCGAGGTTCAGCGCCTCGCGCATCGTCATCTCTTTGTCGTCCATGCCTTTACACCGGGAACTTGATCGGGGTTGCGTACACGTCGCGGTCGAGCTCGTCCACCGACGGTGAATCCGCGCTCATCACGGTTTGCAGCGCGGACTCCACCGTCGCGAGCGCCTCGTTGTCGATGCTTTCCAGCTCGTCCTCGCCGCAGATGCCCGCTTCGGCCAGGTGGGCGCGGAACTTCGGCACCGGATCGGCATCGATCGCCGCGGCCAGCTGATCCTTGGGGATGTAGGGCATCCGGTCACCGAAGTAATGGCCCCGGAAGCGGAACGTCACACACTCGATGAAGGTGGGGCCGGCGCCGGTGCGTGCCCGTCGCAGCGCCTCGTCGAGCGACGACTTCACCGGCAGCGGATCGTTGCCGTCGACGCGCACACCCGGCATGCCGTAGCCGGCCGCCCGGTCGGCGACCTGCTCGAGCTTCATGGTGTCGCTGGTGGGCGTCATCTCGGCGTACAGATTGTTCTGACATACGAAGACCATCGGAAGATCCCATAGTGCAGCCATATTGGCCGCCTCGTGAAACGAGCCGGTGTTGGTCGCGCCGTCGCCGAAGCTGACCACCGTGACCCGGTCCAGCCCTTTGCGTTTGGCCGACATCGCCAGACCGACCGCCACTGGCGGCCCGGCTCCCACGATCCCGGTCGACAGCATGACGCCGTTCTCGGGTTTGGCAATGTGCATGGTGCCGCCCTTGCCGCGGCTTGCGCCGACCGTGCGTCCCATCATCTCGCCGTAGATCT
Organism: Mycobacterium sp.; assembly: GCF_036490025.1. Taxonomy (GTDB): domain Bacteria; phylum Actinomycetota; class Actinomycetes; order Mycobacteriales; family Mycobacteriaceae; genus Mycobacterium. Next base: position 2,851 of record NZ_DASXEP010000056.1, read on the forward strand.
CCACCAGCGGTACACCTTTGCCGATCAGGTCGTGCAGTCCGCGGTACGTGGTGACCAGCTGGTCGTCGGGCCGCAGCGACACACCCATCGCCGCGGCGATCGCTTCCTGGCCGCGCGACGGCCAGTACACGCACATGAATTCTCCGGTGCCGATGCCCTTGGAGAGCCGATCGTCAGCCGCCTTCATCAGCACCATCAACGCATAGAGGCGTTTCTGGACTTCTGCAGAGACCTCTGGCGCCGGAGTCACTTTGGGTAGGAACCAATCTCGGCGTAGACGTTGGGAATTGGCGGTGTTTCCATGTTGAGTAGCTCGAGCGAGGACATCTTGCCGCTGGCGCCGAGCTCCCCCAGCCGTTGGACCACCGCGTCGAGGTCGTCGCAGTCGAGCTCGTAGATCGCGACGAACGGGCCTTCGCCGTCGGTCGGCGCGAAACGGCGCGCTGAGACGATCCCGTCCACCGAGCAGATCTCCGCCAAATGCGTGTCGTTGTACCACTTGTGGTACTCGGCCTCGCGGTCCGCCGACACCGGCATGGTCTCCAGGTAGATGATCCCTTTAGGCATGCCACTCCTTCATTTCGCTTGCGGTGCAGCGTGGTTGACCGAGCATCAGCCGCCCGACCACGGCTTCACCTTCAGGAATCCCCCGCCGTCGACGCGGAGCTGCTGGCCGGTGATGTAGCGGGCGGCGTCGGAGGCAAGGAACAGCACGGCCTCGCTGATGTCCTCGGGTTCGACGTAGGGAATGGGCATGGCCTGCACCAGTGGAAAAACCGGCTCGGCATCTTCGCGGGTCGGATTCTTCAAGTCGGGACGGAAAGCCCGGTACATCGGCGCGCTGTGCAACATGTCGGTGTTGACGTTGGTCGGGTGCACCGCGTTCATCCGGATCGAGAACGGCGCCAGCGCCCGTGCGAAATCGTTGACATAGTGCGCGGCAGCGATTTTCGCAAAAGCATACCCAGCGCCGCCGGGACCGCCGTCGATGCCGGCGGTGTTCATGGATGACATGAATGCCGCGTTGGACCCGATCACGATGATCGACGCGCCGGACTGGAGATGCTTGAGGCCGGCGTGCACCAGGTTGAGTACGCCACCGAGGTCCACGTCGACGGCATCGGCGAATGCCTGCGCCGGCAGGCCCGCTGTCAGCGGACAGATGCCGGCGTTGGCGACCACGATGTCGAGATGGCCGAGCTCGGCGACGCCGCGGTCGATCGCCGCCGACAATGCGGCGCGGTCACGAACATCGGCGATCTCGGTGATGACACGCTGCCCCTCCTTCTCGACCAGACGAGCGGTTTCGTCGAGATCTTCCGGCCGGGCCAGCGGGTACTCATTGGTTTCGATGTCTTCGCACAAGTCGATCGCGATGATGTCGGCGCCTTCGGCGGCGAGCATCCGCGCATGCGAGCGGCCTTGACCTCGTGCGGCTCCACTGACGACCGCGACCTTGCCCGTCACCCTGCCCATAGCCCATCCCTTCCCATGCGCTCAGCAATGCGACGTACATTGGGGCTCAAGCCATTCGATACGGGAACCGGGATCTGCCGTCGTCGCCGTGGGCTCAGCAAGGGCGCTGACCCGGTCATCGACTGGGACCGGACGAGCGTTCGACTCATCGCTTCTCTTCCACGACACTGCGTCATTGCAGGACAGGCTGACAAATACCTATAGTATCTATACTACCTAAAATAGAAAAGACACCGAAAAGGGTGGACAGATGACAGGCGTGCTCACCGGCGTCCGGGTCGTCGAACTGGCTTCGTGGACGTACGTGCCCGCCGCCGGTGTCGCATTGGCGGACTGGGGCGCGGACGTCATCAAGGTAGAGAGCATCGTCGGCGGTGATCCCGGCCGCGCATTGGTGGTCGGAGGCTTCACCCGGCAAGCGGCGCGAGCCGATACCGACTTCATCCTCGAACTCAGCAATCGCGGAAAGCGAAGCATCGCACTAGATCTCAAGAGTGAGACCGGCCGTGAATTCTTCGGGCGGCTGCTCGCCGAGGCCGACGTACTGCTCACCAACTGGCTACCTGCAGCGCTGGAACGGGCCCGTCTTACGGTCGAGGACATCCGCGGGTTCAACCCCGACATCATCGTCGCGCGCGGAACCGGGTTGGGGGTGCGCGGCCCCGACCGCGATCGAGGCGGGTTCGACGCGGCCACCTACCTGGCCCGCGGCGGGGTGGCTTACACGCTCACGCCGTTCGGCACCGAAAACCCCGCCGTGCAGGGCCCGGCTTTCGGTGACCTGCAGGCGGGGATCACCCTGGCCGGCGGCGTCTGCGCAGCGCTGTTCCACCGCCAGCGAACCGGCGAGCCGACCATTGTCGACTCCTCGCTGCTGGCCCAGGCGATGTGGAGCATCGCGCCCTCGATTTCGGTCGCCGATCTGTTCGGCATCGACGGCATCCCCGGAGCGCCTCCCGGATTGGCGATGAACCCGCTCGTCAATAGGTACAAGACCAAGGACGACCGGTGGATCCAGCTGGTGTTCCTGCAGCCGGACAAGTTCTGGGCCGGCTTCTGTCACCGGATCGGCCTGTCTGAGCTGGCCACCGACGAGCGGTTCGTGCCGTCGTCCAATCTGGTCGCCAACGCGGCCGAGGCGACCGCGTTGCTCGCCGCCAAGTTCGCCGGGCACGACCTGGCCCACTGGCGGCAGGTGCTGGCCGACGAGCCCGGGGTCTGGGCGCCGCTGGCCACCCCGCGTGAGGCACTCAACGACCCGCAGAGCAAACCCAACGGTTACCTGATCACCAATGTCGACGATCAGGGTGTCGAATACGAGATGGTGGCTGCGCCAGTGCAGTTCGATGAGACACCGCCCGGCCCGGGACGTGCGCCCGAACACGGCCAGCACACGGAGGAGATCCTGCTCGAGCTCGGCTTCGAGTGGGACGATATCGCCGCGGCCAAGGACAGCGGCGCAATCCTGTAGCCTGCCCTCGAATGCCAGTCTCGTGGAGGGCGTAAGGGGAAATCATGACAGCGGACGTCGAGCAGCTGGAGTTTCAGGCCGAAGCAAGGCAACTGCTGGATTTGATGGTCCACTCGGTCTACTCCGACAAGGATTCGTTTCTGCGCGAGTTGATCTCGAACGCCTCGGATGCGCTGGACAAGCTGCGGATCGAAGCATTCCGAAACAAGGACCTCGACGTCGACACCTCCGACCTGCACATCGAGGTCGACGTCGACAAGGACGCCCGCACCCTGACCATCCGCGACAACGGCATCGGCATGACCCGCGCCGAGGTGGTCGATCTGATCGGCACCCTGGCCAAGTCCGGTACCGCCGAGCTGCGTCAGCAGTTAAAGGACGCACAGAATGCTAAAAACACCGCAGTTTCCGAGGAACTGATCGGTCAATTCGGCATCGGGTTCTACTCCACTTTCATGGTGGCCGACAAGGTCGAACTGCTCACCCACAAGGCGGGCGACAGCGAAGCCATCAAGTGGGAGTCCAGTGGCGACGGCACCTACACCATCGCCACGGTCGAGGGCGCTCCGCAAGGGACATCGGTCACCCTGCACCTCAAGCCGGTGGACGCCGAGGACGCAATCCACGACTACACCTCGGAGTGGCAGATCAGGACGCTGGTCAAGAAGTACTCCGACTTCATCGCCTGGCCGATCCGGATGGAGGTCGAGCAACGCTCTCCTGCTACCGAGGACGGCGGCGAAGAAACCGCCACCATCGAAACCCAGACCCTGAACTCGGGCAAGGCGCTGTGGGCCAGGCCCAAAGACGAAGTGTCCGACGAGGAGTACAAGGAGTTCTACAAACACATCGCGCACGCCTGGGACGAGCCGCTCGAAGTGATCTCGATGAAGGCGGAGGGCACCTTCGAATACCAAGCCCTGCTGTTCATCCCGACGCGGGCCCCACTCGACTTGTACGAGCCGGACGCGGCCGTCGGGGTGCAGTTGTACGTCAAACGCGTCTTCATCATGGGCGACTGCGACCAGGTGATGCCCCGGTACCTGCGTTTCGTCAAAGGTGTGGTGGACGCGCAGGATCTGTCGCTGAACGTTTCCCGCGAGATCCTGCAACAGGACCGGCAGATCAACGCGATCCGGCGCCGGCTGACCAAGAAGGTCCTGTCGACCATCAAGGATCTGCAGTCTGAGCGGCCGGACGATTACCGCACCTTCTGGGGTGAGTTCGGCAAGGTCCTCAAAGAGGGCCTGATGAGGGACTTCGACAACCAGGAGACGCTGCTGGAGGTCTCCTCGTTCGCCTCGACGCACAGCGAAGACCAACTCACCACGCTGGCCGAGTATGTGGAACGGATGAAAGACGGCCAGCGACAGATCTTCTACGCCACCGGCGAATCGCCTCAGCAGATCCTCAATACGCCACATCTTGAAGCGTTCAAAGCCAAAGGCTACGAGGTGCTGCTGCTGTCCGACACGGTCGACGAGATCTGGCTGGGATCGGTGACCGAGTTCGACGGCAAACCGCTGCAATCGGTGGCCATGGGCGACGTCGACCTCGACTCCGAGGAAGAGAAGACGGCGCACGAGGCCGAACGTAAAGAGCAGGAGCAGGATTTCGCCGATCTGCTGAGCTGGTTGACCGAGACGCTGAGCGAGCACGTCAAGGAAGTGCGGCTATCCACCCGTCTGACCGACTCGCCGGCCTGCCTGATCACCGACGCCTTCGGCGTGACCCCGTCGCTGGCCCGCATCTACCGCGCCACCGGGCAGGACGTCCCGGTCGGAAAGCGGACTTTGGAACTCAACCCGAAACACCCACTCATCTTCGGTCTGCTGCAGGCCCACAAAGACCGCGGCGACGATCCTACGAATACCGAAACCGCTGAATTGCTCTACGGCGCAGCTCTTCTCGCCGAAGGTAACGCACCCGAGGATCCGTCGCGGTTCGCCGAGCTGCTGGCGAACCGGCTGGCACGCACGGTGTAGCGGCTAATTGCCGTGCTTTACCTGATTGAACGGCACACCGCGGTCGGCGGCGTACTCGCGAGGAAAATTCAGCACCCGCTCGCCGATGACGTTGCGGGCCAACTCGCTGGTGCCGCCGCCGATGCAGACGGTCTGCCGGGATAGGTAGCGCAGGCCGGCCTCCAGGCCATCGCCCTCCGCACCGACGACGCCGGCCGTTCCGGTGATGGCCAACCCGGCGTCCATCTCCAAAGTGACTGTCTCGGCGTGAAATAGCCGCAGCAGGGTCCCGGCAGCGGGCGGCAGCGTGCCGTCGCGAACGCTGCGGAAGACATGGGCGCCCAGTTGATCGCTGACCGCCCGGTGCACCAGTGCCCGTCCAGCGATCTGCCGCACTCGTTCGTTGTCGGCTTGCCCGGTCTTCTCGGCCAGCCGCAGATAGTTCACCGGTGTGGCTCGGCCGCCCTCGCTGCCGCTGCCGCTGGCGAATTCCGAACCCATGCCCACCGCTCGGCGCTCGTGATAGAGCTGCCGTGAGGCAACCGACCACCCGTCGTTGACCTCGCCGACGACAGCGTCGTCACCGACGTCGACGCCATCGAGGAACTCCTCGCAGAACTCCGTGGAGCCGTTGAGCTGAGTGATGCGCCGCAACGTGATTCCCGGATGCTTGATCGGCACCAGGAACATCGTGAGTCCGTAATGTTTGGGCACATCCCAATTCGTGCGGGCCAGGCATAGCCCATAGTCCGCGCCGAATGCGCTGGTACTCCACGTCTTTGCGCCGTTGATCACCCAGCGGTCGCCGTGCCGTTCGGCCCGGGTGATCACGCCGGCGAGATCAGAGCCGCCACTGGGCTCGGACAACAGCTGAACCAGTACCTCGTCACCCCGCAGCGCCGCGGCAATGTGCTCGCGTTTCTGCTCCTCGCTGCCGGTGTCGAGCAGCGTCGCGCAGCAGATGGTGAACGTCGGGGTGTTGAGGATCAGCGGCATCTCATAGCTGAGGCTCTCCTCGTTGAACACCTTCTGGTACTCGTAGTCCAGGCCGAGCCCGCCGTAGTCGCGAGGAAAGCAGATACCGGCGAATCCTCCTTCATAGAGCCGCTTTTGGAGCTCGCGAGCTCGCTGCCAGCAGCGCTCCTCGTCACGATGGGCCGCCGGTGGGGCCGCGGGATCGATAGCCGGCATGTGCCCGGCCAGCCAGGCGCGAGCCCGGACCCGAAACCCGTCGATGGACTCGGCCGCAGCGTCAGTGTCGGCGCGATAGGTGTCGGTCATCAGGCGGACCTCGGAGCCTGTTGTGCTGCCTCCTGCAGCTGGTAGACCCGCAGGTTGTGTTCCTCGGGCGTGCCGAACATGGACCGGTACAGCGCAGCCCGGCGCAGGTACACATGCAAGTCGTGCTCCCAGGTGACGCCGATTCCGCCGTGCATCTGCACGCAGCCCTGGATGATCTCAGTGGCCATCTCCCCGACGTAAGACTTGGCGATGCTGGCCGACAGGGCGGCGTCGGGCAAGCGGCCGGAGATGGCGGTTACCGCCGCGGTCGTGGTCGCCTTGCACGCCTCCAACCACATCTTCATATCGGCGAAACGGTGTTTCAGCGCTTGGTAGGACGCCAGTGGCCGGCCGAAGGTGTGCCGGTCCAACGCCCACGCGACGGTGAAATCGAAGACGGTTTGCAGAATTCCGATCACTTCTGCGCACTGCAGCAGTTGGGCGATTTGGCTTTGACGGTCGATCAGCTCGGCGGTGCCGCCGACGGCGGCGCTGTGGTCGACTTCGACCCCGTCGAAGTGCACACGGGCGTAGTGCTTGACCAAGTCGACCGACTGCTGCGGCTCGATGTGCAGCCCGGATGCGTCGGTTGGCACCAGGAACTGGCCTACGCCGTCGTCGGTCTGCGCCACCACGAGCAGCAGGCTGCTTTGAGCGCCGGACTCTACGCGGTCTTTGACACCGTCGATGCGGTAGCCGGACGCGGTCGCGGTCGCGGTGACCGAGGGCTGATGAGGCGCCCACCCGTGCCCCGGCTCGTACACCGCCCACGACGCGACGGTCTCGCCGGCGATCAGCGATTCAATCGTCGCCGCGTGGGAATGCGGGTCGGCGGAATCCACCAGTCCGGCGAGCACCGTGCTGACCGGATACAACGGGCCGGGCGCCACCGTCTTACCGAGCTGTTCGGCGACCATCACCAGATCGGCGACACCATCACCGGATACGCTGCCGCCGCCCAGTTCTTCGGGGACCAGCAACGCAGTCCAACCCAGCTCGGCGGCCCGCTGCCACCAGGTGGGCTCGAACGAGACACCCTGGCTGTGCAACTCTCGCACCCGGCTCAGCGGAACCTCTTTTTGCAGAAATGCTTGGGTGGTGGAGGCGAAGAGTATCTTTTCGGGAGAATCGACGGCAGTCATGATGTTGGCTGGGACCTTCCTGGACCTTCCTGGACCTTCCTTCACCGTTGCGGATGAAGGCCGGGCGTGTGTCCCAGTCGGTGGTAGCTGGTGACCCGATGGTAGCAATGAGCAATACCGTAAGAGATACCGGAGTTCACTCGATAATGACGTTGAGAAGCCGCGCTCGCCATGGCTGACATCGACAAGCCGCCGCAGGATCCCGCCAAGGCGAAGACCGATGCGATCGCGTTGGCAGAGCAAGCCGAGGCCGAAGCCGCTGAGGCCGAGGCGCTCGCCGCGGCCGCCCGCGCACGGGCCCGTGCCATCAAGTTGCGGCGAGAAGCGCAGGAAAAGGCCGACGAAGACGCCGACGCAACCACCGTGGTCGGCGAAGACGTCGAGGCAACCGAGACCGTCGAGACACCGGAGCCACTCGAGCCGTCCGAGGCGGCCGAACCCGAGCCCCGCCGCCGCCGGTTACCAACCGTGAAGTTGTCCCTGGCGCTGACCGCCGCCGCAGTCATCGCCATCTGCGCACTGCTCGGGGCCAGCGGCTGGATGGCCTCGCGCCACCACAACGTCCTGCAGAAGCAGCAGCGCGCCGCAGCATTCACCGCCACCGCCCGACAAGGCGTCGTCAACCTGACGTCACTGGACTTCAACAAGGCCAAGGAGGACGTCCAGCGGGTACTCGACAGTGCTACCGGCGAATTCAGAGATGACTTCCAAAGGCGCGCAGACGATTTCGAGGCGGTGGTGAAGGATTCCAAAGCGGTGACCGAAGGATCGGTCGCGGCGACGGCGATCGAGTCGATGAACAACGATTCCGCCGTCGTTCTGGTCTTGGCCAACGAGCGTGTCACCAATATTGCCGGCGCCAAAGACCAACCGCGGACCTTCCGGTTCCGGGTGTCGGTGGTCCACGACGGTGATCAGCTGAAGGTATCGAAAGTGGAGTTCGTGCTGTGAGCGCAGAGGACGAGGCCACCCCCGACATCGAGGCCACCGACGGGGTCGAGATCGACACGTCCGCAGACAGCAGCAAGGGTTCGACCGCATCCTGGCGGCGACTCGTCAGCACCATCCCGGTGGTTTTGGTGCTGGGTCTGCTGGCGGCCGGCGGGCTGGCCGGATGGCTGTATTTCTCGCAGTACCGGGCTGACACCCAGACCGACGACGCGGTCGCGCAGAGCGCGGTCAACGCGGCGCGAGACGGCACCGTGGCCTTGCTGTCATACAAACCCGACACCCTCAACCAGGACTTCGCCGCGGCCAAATCCCACCTCGCCGGCGACTTCCTGAACTACTACGACCAGTTCACCAAGCAGGTCGTCACTCCGGCCGCTAAGGAAAAGGCGGTGATGACTACCGCTCAGGTCGTGGGCGCGGCGGCGACTCAGCTGCACCCGGATTCGGCGGTCGTGTTGGTTTTCGTCAACCAGGCCACCACCAGCAAGGAACGGCCGGATCCGGCGATGGCGTCCAGTAGCGTGCTGGTGTCGTTGACCAAGCTGCACGGGGACTGGCTGATCACCAAATTCGACCCCGTCTGATAGACCGACTCCTCCTCGGCCGGACCCCGGCCCGCATCGTCGTCGGTCGGTCTAATCGACCGCGAATGACCGGCGAAGCGTCAGCGCGTGCAACGCGGTGCTCTCCTTCGAGACCACCCACTCCGGTGCTGGAGGTATCGATTCGTTGATGTCAGGTGTTTTTGGCAAGGAAGCGGCGGAACAGGGGCCAGGCGATGGCCAGGTTGTAGACGACGCCGACGAGGAGATAGGGCCACCAGGTGCGGTGGTCGCTGGCGACCCAAAACGCTTTGGCGGCCCAGTACGGCGGCAGCACGCCGAATGCGAGGTTCCAGCCGGAGTCGATGAACCACGGCAGGCAGGGCAGGCCGGAGATGAGCATCCCGAGGGCGCGGACGGCGGCCAGACCCTGAATCTTGTTGCTGGCCAGAGCGAGAATCAGCAGCATGCTGACGACCGCCGTCAATCCGGCGAGCAGGCCGATCGGGACCAGGGACAGGGCCAGGCCGGGCTCCAGAATCCCGCTGAAGGACATGGTCGCGACCACGTAGACGGCGGTCACTCCCAGGACGGTGGCCGCCCGATAGGCGAAGAAGGTAGAAAGCGGCACCGGGGTCACCCGCAGCGCGGTCAGCGTGCCAGCGTCGACCTCGTCCAGCACAAGGAACGCGGCCAGCCCTCCGGCAATGATGATGCTGGTTAGCAGCAGGAACGCGGTGAGGATCAACGGGTAGTAAGGAACCAGGTCGAATCCGTAGCGGTCGGCCAGCATTCGGGTCACGCGTGGAGTGAGCAACCCGACGCCGGTGGTCCAGATGACGGGGGCGACGACGATCATGATCAGCAGCGGGTCGCGGTAGGTGCCGCGCAGGTCGTTGCGGCCGAACGCTGCCAATGCCTTTGCGCCCGTGGCGTATAGCACCATCACAGGCCGCCTCTGGCGATGATGTAGCGGCCGAACGCCGCCTTGGCCGCCCAGCACAACCCCGCCAGGCACACGAGCGGGTAGGCCACCGCGTACACGGCCTGCCACGACGTCAAGCTCACCTGGTGGAAGGCCGCCCCGAGCAGCAGCAGCGGTCCCTGCGTGGGGATCAGGTACAGCAGCGGGTTCGGCCACACGCCGCAGTAGTGCAGGACCGGCAGTGTCATCATCGCGAGCGGGACCGTCGCGGCCAGAAACCAGTCGCTGACCGAGGCGAACGGCAGCGACGTGGTGAACCCCACCAGCAGCATCAGCAGCGTCCCCACCACCACCCCGACAACCAATGGCGCCGGGCGGCAGGCGAAGCCGTGGGCGATCGTGGCCACCATCAAGGCCACGAACAGTGAGATCAGTACCAGGACAGCCAGTTTGGCGGCTAGGTATTCCCAGAACCGCAGCGGGGTGGAGATGACCGCGCCCAGCGTGCGTTCCTGCTTCTCGAGGAACACCGTGCCCGCGATGAAGAAGAATCCGATGATCGAGATGTCGCCCAGCAGGATGTAGGGCGCGGAGACCAGGCGCAGCCCATGCGACATCGGCAGCAGCACGGCCAGCCAGATAAGGCCGGAGAAGACGGCCGCGTGTAGAAACCGTTGCCGGATCTGAAGGGTCAGCTCGAGCCGAAATGCGCTCGCCAGCCGGGTCATGACAGCCGCCTGCCGGTGATCTCGACGAAAACGTCGTCGAGGCTGGCTTCTCTGCTGTGGATGGTCTCGACGCGCTGGCCGCGCAGCACCGCATGAAACGCCGGGTCGTCGGCCAGGCCATCCATTTCGAACTCGGCGGACTCAAGGCGGCCCTTCTTGCCGCGGTACTCCACGCGCACGAGCCGCTGGCTGCGGGCGATCCTCAGCTCGGTGGGCGTGTCCAGGGCAACGATGCTGCCGTCGACGACGAAGGCCACCCGGCCGCACAGCTCGTTGGCGGTCGCCATGTCGTGGGTGGTGAGGAAAACCGTGCGCCCGCGCGCCTTGAGGTCAAGGATGATGTTTTTGACCTTGCGCGCGTTCACCGGGTCCATCCCGGAGGTGGGCTCGTCCAGGAAGAGCAGTTCCGGGTCGTTGATCAGCGACCTGGCGAAGGTCAGTCGCATCTGCATGCCCTTGGAGTACTTGCCCACTCGGGTGTTGGCATCGTCGGCCAGGCCGACGGCATCCAGCAGCTCCATCGGATCCGGCGTCGCGGTGTCATAGAGCGAGGCGAAGAAACGCAGGTTCTCCAGGCCGGTGAGCTTCTGGTAGTGGCTGGGCAGCTCGAACGAGACACCGATGCGCTGGTAGTAGTCCGGTCCCCAGGCCAGCGGGTCCTTGTCCCACACCGCGGCCTCGCCGCCGTGACCGCGCAGCAGGCCGATCAACAGCTTTTGGGTGGTGGACTTGCCAGCGCCGCTGGGGCCGAGGAACCCGAAGATCTCACCGCGGCCGACGGTGAAGTCCATGTCGCGCACCGCGGGCTCGGATGCCTTTGGATAGCTGAACGTGAGCCCGCGGACGCGGATCACCTCGGTCGTGGCGCTCAATGATGTGGCTGCCGCGGAGACGGTATGCATATGCTCAGTCGCCTTCTGGGTCAGCGGTGCGTCGGTCGGCCGTCGTCACCGCACGAATACGGTTACCAAGTTCCGACCAGACTTCCCGGAGCGCCGACAGCCACTATACTGAAGTTTCAGAGATTATTGAAGACTCTTTGGGTGGAGGGGATTCCGGTGACCGAGGCCGCAGATACCAACGAGGCCGCCGAGCAGCTCGCGCTCGTCCTCACCAACCACGGGCTGCAACGCATGACCGCCCGGGTGCTGGCCGCGCTGCTGTTCACCGAGCAGACCACCATGACCATGGGCGAGTTGGCGACCCGGCTGCAGGCCAGCTCGGGCGCGATCTCGGGCGCCATCAAGATGCTCACCTCCGTCGGCCTGGCCCAGCGGGTGCCCGCACCGGGGAGCCGCCGCGACCACTACCGGCTGCCCGACGATGCCTGGGCGGTCCTGTATACCAACCAGAACGCCGTGATATCGGCCATGCAGGCTGCCGCCGAAGTAGGTATCGAGGCCACCGGACACGACAGCCTGGCCGGACGGCGTCTGGCGCAGATGCGGGACTTCTACGCCTTTCTTCTCGGGGAGATCCCAGCGCTGCTGGACCGCTGGCATCACAACTGGGGCGGAAAAAATGGGGCCACTTCTCACGTTCGGAGCTAACCGAGTTTAAGAACAGCCCGGTAAAAGCCACCATCACCACACGGCCCTCGACCGGGCAAGCCCGGTTTCATGCTCTTGGCAAAACGGTGGTCCATTCACCGTGCCAAGCGAACCTCAAACGGGGGCCCAGTTCGAAAAGGCCTGTGGGAGTATATTTCTTCTAGGTGCGCCGGGAAGTCTGGTCGGCTCGTTCTGACCGCTACCCCGATGGAGTGCACATGGTTTTTGCCCTGCAAATTCTGCTCATCGCGTTCTGCTTGCAAGGGTTGGTGAAGTTCGCGGTCGGCTTCTTGGTGCCGTATCCCATCCGGATCCGGAGGATTGCCTCGTATTACGACCGCGGTGGGCGAACCATCAGCATCTACGACACCATCACCTTGATCATCATCGGGGTGCTGGTGGTGCTGCTGTTCCTGACGCAGATGCATGACCTCAGCTTCATCACCGGCCTCATTGTGGGGATGCTGACCATACAGATCTTCTTCCATCGGTTCAGTCGCGTGCTGCCTGCGGAGCAGATGCCCGAAACACCCACGCCGCCACGCAAACTCATGTCATATGCCATCCAGGCCACACCGGCCCTCGGGTGGCGAGAGATCCTATTCATGACGGCGCTATTCGTGTGGGCGCTCGCCATGCTGCTAACCCACCTGCAGCTCCGCTAGGGACCGTCTCTGCAGGGAACGACATGGTAGGGCGCGAGGACTACCTCGGCGTGGGCGCACTGGTACAACACCTGGAGGCTCATGCACCGCCTCGGGCGCCGTCCTCCGGCAGAAGCCGAAGGCGAGTACTACGCTCACCTCCAGGTCGGACAGCACACCGATCACATGTAACGAGGTGTGCATGAAACCCGGTTCGCTTCACCGGGCCGCGTTCGGGGCAGTAGCTGCTGTCGCCGCGCACGATCCGGACCGGTGGTGATGGGTAGTGCGCGTAGCGTGTTGGCGTGTTCGACGTATTCAGCATGCCAGCTCGCAGCGCTGTCACACGGGCCCATTCTGAGGCCCGCAGACACGGCAACGATTACATCGGTACCGAGCATCTGCTGCTCGGGGTGCTTGAGGGAGGCGGAGACGACGCGGTCGGGAAGACGCTGCGGTCGTTCAGACTCACGGGCGAGGCGATCCGGTCGCGCGTGGAGGACATGATCGGCCCGGTGGGTGAGCCGCAGCCGGGTCATGCGCCGTTCAGCCCGAGGGCCAAGTCGGCGTTGGAGCGCAGCCGGTATGAGGCCCAGGTACCTGGACACGGCCAAGTGGAACCCCCTCATATCTTCGCGGCCTTGATGTGGCAGGACCAGTCGGCGGCGGCGAAGGCAGTCGCCAGCCTGGGTGTGAAACCCACAGCCATCCGCGAGCACGTACTCAGCTACGGACAGAACACCGACGGGTAGGCGGCCGGCCACGCGAGCGCGGCGATGAGCAAGAACACGATGCTGCGCTGAGCTTCACGGGCCGCAACAGCGGCAAACCGCAAGTAGTCGCGGTTCTACGCTGGTCGAACCCACCGACGCTATTCGTTGCTGCCTCGGCCGATCGATCGGGTCGGCGCCGAAATTGCACGGTAAATCTGGACAACCTGCGCCCGGATCGTCCAGACCAAACTTGCGAATCCCATTAGGGCGCGCGCGATCAGTCTCAGTCGTCATGCTCTCGTCCTTCAGCGGTGTTAGGTCACCCTATTTAAGCCGTTGGCAAGGCGGACGTATGACTCGCGGTGTCTGTGCCACCGCCTCAGTCGAAGCTGACGTCGGCGGGCGGTCGATCGCCGGGAAGCGCCTTGACGGTCGACGGCAGCCCATACAGCGCGGTCGCGTTGCCACGCATGATCCGCTCGCGTTGGTCCGCAGGGAACCGGTTGATCGCGTAGGTCGGCGCGTCGTAGCTCCAGTGCGGATAGTCCGTCGAGAACATCAAGTTGTCGCCGAAGTCCATCATTTCCAGATACTCCCGGAACTGTTTGACATCGGCGTCTTCCAGCGGCTGGGTGGTGAACCGGACGTGTTCGCGGACGTACTCCGACGGCCGGCGCCGGACGTGCGGGAGGTCGTCGCGACGGGCTTCCCAGATCCGGTCCATCCGCCACATCACCGGCATCGCCCAGGTGAAACCGCCCTCGACGAACACCACCCGCAAATCCGGATGCCGGTCAAAAGCGCCGTCGAACACCAGGCTCATCAAATGCGAGACGTAGAGCAGCGGCCAGGACGCGAAGAAGTCATGCCAGTGCGCCGGATTGCCGACCGGGTACAGCGGAATCAGCTCGAACGGCGTCTGCCCCATCAGATGCGTGGCCACCGGCAGCCCATTGGCCGCCGCAGCCGCATAGAGCGGATCGAAATGCGGGTTGCCGAAAGGGATTCCACGCGTCTGCGGCGTCATCAACACCTGCGCCATGTACGGATGACCCGCCCACCGTTGTATCTCGCGTGCCGCCAACTCGGGCACCTGCGCGCTGACGCTAATCGATCCGCGCCAGCGGCCGTGTGCGTTGTTGCGGTCCAACCAGACATCGGCGAGCCAGTCGTTGTAGGTGGACTTCAACGCGTGCTCGGCTTGCGGCAGCTGCGCGTCGCACATCGGTTCCAGCGTGGCAATGCTGACTCCAGCGTCGAGCAGCAGTTGTTTGGCGGCATAGTCGGGATCGGTGCCGGCAAAGCCGCCGCCGGGTGGGGCCGCATCGATGCGCATCGACATGGTCTTGTAGGAATCCGGCGTGTCGTAGAAGTGCGGGACCGGGGTGACCGCGTTTCCGGTTGGCCAGATCTTGTCCACCCATTCAGGGGGCGCATAGGACTTGAGGACGTCGGTCGAGACGGGCATCGGGTGCACATCGGTGTCGACAATGGCCACCGCGATCTCATCGTGCTCGGTATCCGGTCCGACTCGTTCGATCGTGGTCATCGGATGCTTCCCTTCGCCGGCGCGGCGAGTCGGTAAAGTTCGCCGGCATTTCGCCACAACACGTTGTCGCGTTGTGCCTCCTCCAGCCCATCGGCGGCCTGCTCGGGTGAGGACGTAGACCAATGCGGGTAGCCCGACCCGTACATCAGCAGATCAGCCTTGCCGGAGAACTCCATCCAGCGTTGCATCTGGCCCAGATCGGTTGGACCGTCCAACGACGACGAACAGAACCGAACGTGGGCGGGCAGATAGTCGCTGGGATACCGGTCGACCCAAGGCGTCTGATCGCGCATCGACAACCAGAAAGTGTCCAGCCGCCACATCAGCGGGGTGAGGATGTCGTAACCGCCGTCGGCGAAGACGAACCTCAGATCGGGGTGACGTCCGAAGACCCCTTCGACGATCAGGGTTGCCAGGTGGACGAAGTAATTCAGCGGCATGAACGCCGCGTAGCCGGGATAGGTGTGAGCGTGACCGGCGAACGTGGGCGGATAGTCGACGCCGTTGCCTCCGTTGATGTGTACGGCTACCGGAAGCCGGTGCGCGGCAGCGGCTTCCCAGATCGGCTCGAACATCGGTTTGCCGTAGGGCTCGCGGGACTGCATCGGAACACCGACTTGCACCAGCTTGGGATGGCCGGCAAGACGCTCGATTTCGGCAACCGCACCCTTGGGGTCCTCCGGATTGACCCGGATGGTGCCGCGGAAGCGGTTCGAGGAATCCGGCTCCAGCCACCGGTCCAGGAGCCAGTCGTTGACCGCGGCACAGATTCGGCTGTTGAGCAGATAGTCGGCAATGTTGCCGCGGGTCAACGGGTTCAGCACGGCGTAATCGACCCCCGCTTCGTCGAAGAGGTGCTGGGCAACGGTCTCGCGATCGGACGCCGGATAGTGCTCGCCGTACAGGTCGTGGCGGTAGTTCCCACCCGGTGCCTGATACCACTGCGCTTCGACGTCGGGGATCGACCGTAGCCGATGGGCGGCAGGTAGGTAGCGCCTGATTTCGGCGTTGTCGCGGAAATGCGGCTGGACGTTGGCGTCGATGATCATGCGGTTAGAAACACCTTCCCGTCGTCGACATCGACGTCGTAGGTGCGGACCCGCCGCTTGGGGTCGGCGAGGTTTTGACCCGTGGTGACATCGAATTCCCAGTTGTGCCAAGGACATCGGATGATCTGGCCGTCGCGGACCCGACGCAGCCCGTCGGGCTCATCTGGCGCGTACTCATTGGTGCCGCCAATCAGGCCCTCGCACAACGGGGCACCCTCGTGGGAGCAGTAGTTGACGATCGCGTGCAGCGAACCGGCGACGTTGTAGACCCCGACTCCGAACTTTCCGACGTCGACAAGCTTCATCGCGCCCGGCGGTAGCTCGTCGAGCGAACACACGAATCGGCGTTCCAGCACGGGTCAATACTGTCCTCGTTACGGTAACCACCACAAGCCATTGGGCTTCGTTGCTATTTATATTATGATAGCGAGATTCCCGGCAGCCCGAAGGAGCGGCAATGACGCTGCGCACCGATCCCGACGACCAGCCCGTCACCCTCGACACCACCGGGGAGACCAGCCCCTATCACTTCTTCGAATACATGCGGCGCACCGATCCGGTCTGGCACGGCTCCTTCATGGATGCCGAACAGATGCCGGAGGAACTGCGGCCGAGCGACGAGTGGGTGCTGTTCGGCTACGACGACGTGTTCCGCGGGTTCCGCGACGACCGCGTCTTCACCTCCGCTGCCTACGACAAGACGATCGGGTTGGTGATGGGTCACACCATCCTGGCGATGGGCGGCAAGGAGCACCACGACCATCGCAGCCTGGTGGCCAAGGCGTTCCGGGCGACCGCGCTGGAACGCTGGGAGCCGTCGGTGATCGGGCCGGTCTGCGACCAGCTGATCGCCGAAATCAAGGACGAGGGTCACGCCGATCTGGTCAAAGCGCTGACGTTCGAGTTTCCGACCCGGATCATCTCCGAACTGCTGGGGCTGCCCCGCGAGGATCTGGATATGTTCCGGCGGCTGTCGCTAGACCTCATCTCGATCTCGACCGACATCATGGCGGGGTTGACCGCCGCCAACGAGTTGCACGGCTACTTCCTCGACCAGGTCGAGCAGCGTCGCCGCAAACTCACCAACGACATCATCGGCGACCTCGTCGCCGCGGAGATCGACGGCGAGAAGCTCACCGACGAGGCCATCATCGCCTTCTTGCGCCTGCTGCTGCCCGCCGGCCTGGAGACCACCTACCGGTCTTCGGGCAACCTGCTCTACCTTTTGCTGACCCATCCCGAGCAGTTGGCGATGGTCCGGCAGGACCGGTCCTTGATTCCGGTCGCGTTCGAGGAGGGCCTGCGGGTGGAGACCCCGCTGACCATGGTCATGCGGACCACCACCGAGGAAGTCGAAATGGGCGGCAAGACAATCCCGGCCGGTGCGCAGGTCGACATGTGCATGGGCTCGGCCAACCGCGACGAGAGTCGCTGGCCCGACCCCAACACGTTCGACATCGACCGGCCGCGCCATGCGCACATCGCCTTCGCCGGCGGAATCCACATGTGCCTGGGCATGCACCTGGCCCGGCTGGAAACGCGGGTGATGCTGAACAGCCTGCTTGACGGCGTCAAGGACCTGGCGTTCGTTGCCGACGACGGCACCGGCGAGGAGGCCAAGATCGTCGGACACATCTTCCGATCGCCCAACAAGCTTCCCGTCACCTTCACCGCGGTGTCATGAAAAGCCGCGCGGCGATCCTGCACGATGTCGGCGGCCCGTGGTCCGTCGAGGAATTCGACCTGGACGCCCCGAAAGCCGGTGAGGTCCTCGTGGAGATGGCCGCCGCCGGGTTGTGCCACTCCGACGACCACATCCTCAAGGGCGACATGTCGGCGCCCAACGAGGTGATGCGGTCTCTCGGGTTGCCCACGATGTTCCCGATGATCGGCGGGCATGAGGGTTCGGGCATCGTGCGCGAAGTCGGCGACGGCGTCACCGATTTCGCACCGGGCGACCACGTGGTGATGTCTTTCGTCGCAGTCTGCGGCCAATGTCGCTGGTGTGCAAGCGGAATCGAGTACCTCTGCGACGTCGGCATCGGCACCATGATCCCGGGCATGCCCACAGACGGCACATTCCGTCACCACACCGCCGACGGCCGGGACCTCGGCCACATCGCCAAGGTCGGGACCTTCGCCGAACACACGGTGGTCTCCACGAATTCACTGGTGAAAATCGAGCAACATCTGCCGTTGGCGCCCAGCGCTTTACTGTCGTGCGCGATCCCGACCGGCTACGGCTCCGTCGCCAACCGCTCCAATATGCGTGCCGGCGATACTGTCGTCGTGATCGGCGTCGGCGGCATCGGCACGGCCGCGATACAGAGTGCCCGGATCAACGGCGCCGCGCAGATCGTCGCCGTCGACCCCGTTGAGTTCAAACAGAAGTCGGCGTTGCGATTCGGTGCTACGCACAGCACCGCAACGGTCGCCGAGGCACTTGATCTGGTGCGGGGTCTGAGCTACGGCGTGATGGCCGATGCCGTTGTGGTTTCGCCGTCGTTGATAACTCCCGAGGATGTCCGCGATGCCGTGCAACTGACCCGCAAGGGCGGCACCTGCGTGCTCACCGGGATGACCTCGCAGCTGACCCGGTCGGTCAAGATCGATCTGCAGGACTTCATCCTGATGAACAAAACGCTGGCGGGCACCATATTCGGCTCGTGCAACCCGAAGGCAGACATCGACCGGCTGGCCAGGCTCTACCAGAACGGCCAGCTGCTGCTCGACGAGATGATCACCAAGCGTTACCGCCTCGACGACATCAACGACGCATATGACGACTTGCTCAACGGTGAAATCGTCCGGGGCATCATCGATTTCGGAGTGGTGTAGCTTCGCTTTCCCGGGAGGACATCCGTGCGTTCGCCGGGCCTGGTTCTCGTCCATGGGGGCGAGCACTCGGCGGATTGCTGGGAGCTCACCATCGACGAATTGCGTCGACGCGCACCGCAGCTGCCGGTGCTGGCCGTGAACATGCCCGGCCACGGCGCGACACCCGGGGATCTGACCATGGTGAGCATTGCCGACTGCGTGCGATCGGCGGTCGGGCAGATCGAGAACGCCGGACTGCGCGACGTGATCGTCGTTGGGCACTCGCTTGCCGGGCTGACAGTACCCGGGATCGTCGCCACGCTGGGCTCCGCGCGAGTGCGGGAGATGATCTTGGCGGCATCTTGTCTACCCGTGCAAGGCCAGGCGATCGTCGACACCCTCGCTGGGCCGCTGGCGTGGTACGTGCGCCGGGCCGTTCGGCTGAGAAAGCCGCCGGCGACAACGCCGAATGCGCTCAGCGCCTTGATCTTTTGCAACGGTATGACGCGCGCGCAGCGCCGCTACACGTTATCCCGGATGCACCCCGAGGCAGCGACAATCATCACCGAACCTGTCGATCGCAGTGACCTGCCCGACGATGTTCCACGGACCTGGATCCTGACCCTGCGGGATCACGCACTTTTTCGACGCACGCAACTGCGCAGCATCGCCGCGCTCGGCGGTGTGCAGACACTGATACCCGTCGACACGTGTCACGATTTGATGATCAGCGAACCCGCACTGCTGGCCGAGATCCTCATCGATCGCTGTCGGTTGCGGTCAGGAGGACAGCCAGTTCCCGTTGCCACCTGGCGTGGCGGGCCCGATTGAGGAGTATCCGGGTGCCGGCGTACAACGCCGCTGCAGCGATGGCCACGCCGAACCAGATCGCGACCGCTGCTGCCACCGCTGCGTCGAAGGCGGTTCTGAGCGGTGGGCCGATGTGGGAACCGTCCTCAGCCACCCAGATGTCAATCGAATCGCCCGTCTTGACTTTAGGAGGCGCCGAGACTGCGCCGGTGTGTTCGGCTCCGGCAGCAAACCATCGGGCAGGCACGGTGACGGTCCGGCCGAACGTATCGTGGCGGACGAACTTGTCGCCGGTGACGGTGGCGGTGACGGTGCGCCGATTCTCGGCTTGGGCGGCGTACAGGTGGCTCCGCGAGTCATAGACCGCGGTGCCCGCGGCGGCGGCGATCAACGCGGCCAGCAGCGATACGACAACAGCGAACACCAAAACCAGTGCCTCGATCCGATCGCCGGTGCGTACCAGCGGGTTGCGGCCAAACAGCCGCAGAAACCGCCACCGTGGCAAGCGCAGCGTGAAGGTGTCCATCGCGGCGTCCTCGTCCAGCCGGTGGCCGGTAAGGCGTTGATGGTCGGGATGCGGGGTGGTCATCGGATATGTCCTGTCGGTGGATAGCTATCACCCCCATGGTGGTGGGTATGGCCACGGCGCGCATTGCCGCAGCGGCACAACGGCGGGCCCGCGCTTTGTTGCGGTTCGACAGCGCCGCCGGCTAATCCATGTCGGTGGCGGCGAGTTCGATCATCATGGCCAGCCGCTTTCTGGCGTCGTCCAATGCCAGGTTGGTGATCTCGGCCATCTTGCGCAGCCGGTTTCGCACCGTGTTCTCGTGCACTCCTAAACGCTCGCCGGCCTCGATCGGGTCGCCCTGGGCCTCCAGCCAGGCCCGCAATGTCGCCACGTAGTCGGTCTCGTGGGCGCGGTCGTGGCGGCGCAGCTCGGCCACCGGCCCACGATTCGGGGAACGACCCGACCGCGATGCGGTGCGCAACCGCTGCAGCAGGATTTCATCCCATGACTCGTCGTAGGCAGGTGGCGTGGGCCGGGACGTCACCTCGTGCAGCGCGAGGCACTCGTCGGCCTCGTCGCGGGCGGCGGCGAGCTCCGCCACCTCGGCCACCCCGCTGATGCCGGCCAACACCGTGACCCGTGCAGGCAGGGCTGCCCGCAAACCGGTGATCCAATGTCGCGCCGCCGCTACCTGGTCGCCGGGAAGCACGGTGTAGACGGTGTTGGCCGCCAAGGCGCTGCGGCCTGGACGTGACCAACCGAACCCGGTGGTGGCGCGCTCGAAAGCCAACAGCAGCGGGGCATCGCGCTCGGCGCCGGCGAACGCTTGGAGTGCGATCACCCGCAATTGGCTATGTGGTAGGCCCAGCCTGCTGACCACAGTGGCGGCGTCAGGGGTGCCCTCCAGCAACCGGATCACCAGTTCGGACTCGATCTGGCGCTCCAGGTCCGCGCTGGCTCGTGACCGCAGGAGGTGCAGGCCCACCGTGTGCACGCCATCGGCCAAGGCGCTGAGCGCGCCGCCTTGCAGTGGCGCCGAACATGCGACCCACACCGACCCGACGAGTTCTCGTCCCGAGCGCACCGCCACCACCATGCGCCCGTTCATGCCATGGGTAGCCTCCGCTGCGACGAACAGTGGTTCGTCGGAGACCGCCAGGTGGGCGAAGACTCCACGGGCCTCGAACAATCCGCGCAGTTGTTCGGGCGTCTGTCGTTCCAGGATTGTCGCCGCCCGCGCGGAGTCGGCGTGCTGCTGCTGCCTCGAATAGGCCAACACACGCAACAGCACATCGTGGATGACTACTGCACCGCCGATGGCGTCGGCCAGGCTGTCCGCCAGTGCGAACAAATCGGTTGGACCACGGCCGGACGCTGTCTCGCGGCCCTCTAGCACCAGCCCGTAGACGACCGCCGCCACTTCACTCCAGGCCATCGCCGCGTCGACAGCCATGATCGCGAGAGCTTCGGGGGCACCCTCGAAAGTCACCTCCTGACCGTCGGCGCGCAGTAGCACGACGGCGGCCCGAGCCGAGACTGCCCACTGCACAGCTTGAGTCGCCGTGTCGGCACCGATGGCCAACAAGACATCGCCGACAACGACGCGGTTACCCGTGGTCTCGTGGATGACGACGCTGCGCAATTCCGTCGTCCGCGGCACAGCTGACCAATTCAGGCGGACTCCGTAATCGCCCAACACATTCACCAAGCGGTCCAATGTGATCACAAGCCGCTCCCCATACCATCGACCACAGCGACATTGCGGTGGCCGTTAACGAACCCTAGACACAATCGGCGGCAGCCGACACACTTCGCGACGGTGCGACGCTGCTTGACCAAGTTCGCTCAGCGCAGCGAGTATCGGACCGGCAGGTGCTTGAGACCACCGACGAACGTCGTCGCCACGGACTGTGGATCCCCGTTCAGCTCAATCGATTTCAGCCGCGGTAGCAATTCGGAAAAGAAGCTGTTGACCTCCATGCGGGCCAGCGCGGCCCCCAGGCAGAAGTGCACGCCGTAGCCGAAAGCCAGATGCTTGTTGGGGTCACGGCCGACGTCGAAACGGAATGGATCGGCGAAGACCTCGTCATCCCGATTGGCCGACACGTAGGACAGCAGCAGTGACTCCCCTGCCCCGATCGGCACCCCGCGCACCGTGGTGTCTTCCGACGCCGTGCGCATGAACTCCTTGACCGGAGTGACCCATCGGATCATCTCCTCGGTGGCCAGCGGCATCAGGTCGAGATCGTCGCGCAGCCGGTGCAGCTGGCCGGGGTTCTCGATCAGGGCATGCAGGCCGCCGGAGATGGTCGCGCTGGTGGTGTCGTGGCCGGCAGTGGCGACGATGAGGTAATAGGACACCGTTTCGATATCCGACAACGGCTCGCCGTCGATGCGGGCGTTGGCGATAGCGGACGCCAGGTCCTCGGTCGGGTGTTCGCGACGCGACGCGGTGACGCCGTTGAAGTAGCCGAACATGTCGAGCAGGGCCGGCAGTTGATCTTCGTTGCTGCTGCCGCGCTTGAACTCGCGGTCGTCGCTGCCGAACAGCTCCTGGGTGAGCTTGAGCATTCTCGGGAAGTCGGATTCGGGGATCCCCAGCAGCGACATGATCACGAACAGCGGGTAGTTCACTGCGACCTCTTGGACGAAATCGCAGTCAGGGCCCACCGCCAACATCTTGTCGACGTAGTGCTTGGCCAGCTCGTCGACCCGGACCTTCAGCGCCCGCATTGCCTTGGGCCGGAACCAATCCGAGCCGATCGCTCGCACCACGCGGTGTTGCGGATCGTCCAGGTGGATCAGCGTGCGCACCCCCGCGGCAGCCTGCAGCTCGTCGCCCTCCACCGTGGTCAGGACCGGGCGTGGCCAGTTGGTGAACAGCGTGTTGTCGCGCTCGATGTCCATGATGTCGGCATGTTTGGTGATCGCCCAGAACGGCCGGTAGTTCGGCACCTCGACCCGGGAGACCGGGGCATTGGCCCGCAGATGCGCCAGTGCCGCATGCAACTTCGGCTCGTCGGTGTATGCCAGCGGGTCGGCAAGGACCTTGGCGGCGTCATCCATCGTCGGTGTGCTCATGGACAGCTCCTCATCGACGCAACTCGTGCAACACCGCGGTCACGGTGTCTGCGGAAACGGTTCGGGGAAACGACGGCATCACCCGGTCGATGACGCCGTCGCAGCGGTCCTTGAGCGCGGCCGCAAGTTTGTCCGTCGTAGCGACCACGGCGAACGCGTTCAGGATCTCGTCGTCGATCAGCGTCGCCATCGCGTCCCATTCCCCCTGCAGCGACAGCTGATGCAGTTCGGTCGCCACGTCACCCCAGCCGTGCAGTTCAAGGACTTTGCGGTATGCCGGCGTCGACCCGTAGAACGCGATCTGCTTGCGTACACCGGCGACGCCGGCACTCATTTCGGCGTCGTCGTTGCCGGTGACCACGAACACCGGACAGGAAACCTGGAACGCGCTGCGATCACGACCCGAGCGCTGCAGGCCACGCTGCACCGCGGGCATGGTGATCTCGTGCAGATACCGCCGCGTCGTGAAGGCATGTGCCAGAACGCCGTCCGCGACCTCACCGCACATGTCGGTCATCGCCTCACCGACCGCGGCAATGAAGATCTTGGGCGCGGCGAAGGGTTGCGGCTCGGGCGTGAACATCGGCGTCATCAGCTTGTGGGTGTAGAACTCGCCTTCAAACCGCAGCCGGGTGCCGTCCTTCCACGCCGACCAGATCGCATGCAGCGCAAGCACGAATTCGCGCATCCGGGCCACCGGATGGCTCCAGGGCATGCTGAATCGCTTCTCGATGTGCGGCTTGACCTGGGTACCCAACCCCAGCATGAAGCGGCCCTGCGAGTAGGTCTGCAGATCCCAACCGAGGTTGGCAACGATCATCGGGTTGCGCGCGAATGCCACCGCAATGCTGGTGCCGAGCTCGAGTCGCGTCGTGTGTTCGGCGGCCAACAGCAGCGGCAGAAAGGGATCATGGTTGATCTCGCCGGTCCAGCACGCGTCGTAGCCCCGCTGCTCGAGTTCGCGCGCCAGCTCCGGCACGCGAGCCAGGTCGGTGAAGACGCCGCCGTCGACCTTGAGGCCGCGCGCTTGTGTTGAGCGCTCCAGCGTCATACTCGTGAAGCTACAGTAAGCAATTCGGTAGGGTCAATGTCGATAGCGGCGTGCCTGGCAGACGCTACAGTAAGCACTTCAGTAGGTGGCGGCCGACGAGTGAGGACGTGCCAATGACGAAGCCCCCCGACTGGCAGGAGACGCTCGACGACCTCGAACGTCGCCGCCGGCACACCCGGGCGATGGGCGGTCCGGCACGACTGGCCAAGCACCACGACAAGGGCAAGCTGGATGCCCGGGCGCGCATCGATCACCTTCTCGACCCGGGGACGTTTCGCGAACTCGGCACGTTGGTCGGCGGTGAGACCGCCGCCGACGGCATCGTCGTCGGGTCCGGCCTGATCAACGGCTCGCCGGTGATGGTCGGAGCCGAAGACTTCACCACACTGGCCGGCAGCATTGGGCCCGGCGGGAACTCCAAGCGTTACCGCATTGCCGAACTGGCGCTGCGCGACAAGATTCCGTTGGTGATGCTGCTCGAAGGTGCGGGCTTTCGACCCACCGGCGGGCACTACGGGCGTTCGCCGACCGATCTACTCGCTCAGGCGCAATGTTCGGGCCGGGTCCCCACCGTCGCCGCGGTGTTGGGTCCGTCGGCCGGGCACGGTGCGCTGGTGGCGCCGGTGTGCGATTTCCGAATCATGAGCGCGCACGGCGCCATCTTCACGGCAGGGCCTCCCGTCGTCAAAGAATCCACCGGAGAAGACATCTCGAAGGAGGATCTCGGCGGGCCCGACGTCGCCTTGCCCAGCGGGGTGATCCACAATGTCGCCGAGGACGACGAAACCGTCCTCGACGACATCCGCCGCTACCTGTCGTACTTCCCGTCCAGTGCATGGTCATACCCCTCGCCGCTGCCCGATGACGAGACGACGCGGCCGCGGCAGACACCGGAGTTGACCGAGATCATCTCGCGTGACAATCGCCGCGTCTACGACGTGCGCGCAGTGCTCGACGTGATCTTCGACCGGCCGGACTGGTTCGAGGTGCAGCCGCGGTTCGGCAGGGCAATCATCTGCGGGCTGGCCCATCTGGGCGGCCACCCGGTCGCGGTGGTGGCCAACCAGCCGCAGGTGCTGGCCGGCTCGATCGACGCCGACGCCGCGGACAAAGCGGCGCATTTCATCATGGTGGCCGACTCGTTTCACCTCCCAATCGTTTTCCTCGCCGACAATCCCGGCATGTTGCCCGGTAGCCGGTCCGAGCGCAGCGGCGTGCTGCGGGCCGGTGCCCGGATGTTCGCCGCGCAGACCGCGGCCAGCACCGTGAAATTGCATGTCACGTTGCGCAAGGCGTATGGGTTCGGCTCGATGGTCATGTCGCTGTTGAGCTTTGACGGCCAGGGCGCGACCTTCGCCTATCCCGGTGCGACGATGGGCGCGATGAGCGCGGCGGCGTTGAGTAAGGCGTCGCACGCCGGCGACGACCTCACCGCGAAACTGCGCGATGCGGAGCTGCAGGCGTCCTACCGCTCCGCCGAGCACATGGGTTTCGACGAGCTGATCGATCCCCGCGAAACACGCGACGCGCTGATAGCTTCACTGCGGCGAGG
>NZ_DASXEP010000118.1:0-4718 GCF_036490025.1 Mycobacterium sp.
GTGTCGCCGGTGACGACGCCGTGGTCGGCGACCGCGTCAATGGTCTTCTCCGGCATGGTGTTCACGGTGTTCGGCGCGACCAGCTCGGTCACATAGAGCGTGTCGGAGTAATCGGGGTTCTTCACGCCGGTGGAGGCCCACAACGGCCGCTGTACGCGCGCCCCGTCCGCCTCGAGTGGCGCAAAACGATCGCCGCCGACGAACACTTCCTGGTAGGCCGCGTAGGCCAGCCGGGCGTTGGCAACGCCGGCCTTTCCGCGCAGCGCCAGCGCATCCTCCGAGCCGATTTTCTCCAGCCGCTTGTCAATCTCGGTGTCGACGCGTGAAACGAAAAACGATGCCACCGAATGGATTTTGGACACGTCGTGGCCGGCCGCCTTGGCCGCCTGCAGCCCGTCGAGGTAAGCGTCCATCACCTCACGGTGACGTTCGACCGAGAAGATCAAGGTGACGTTGACCGAAATCCCCTCTGCCAGGGTCGCACTGATGGCGGGCAGGCCGGCTTTGGTGGCCGGGATCTTGATGAACAGGTTGGGGCGGTCGACGATCTTCCACAGCTCGATGGCCTGCTTGGTCGTCTTGTCGGTGTCGTGCGCCATCCGCGGGTCGACCTCGATCGATACCCGGCCGTCGACCCCGTCGGAGCGCTCCCACTGCGGCCGCAGCACATCGCAGCCGTTGCGGACATCATCGGTGGTCACCGTGCGGATGGTGGCGTCCACGTCGGCGCCGCGTTCGGCGAGCTCGGCCAGCTGAGCGTCATAGGCATCGCCCTCGGACAGCGCCTTCTGGAAGATCGACGGGTTAGTGGTAACACCGACGATGCTCTTGGTATCGATCAGTTCTTGCAGGTTGCCGGATTGCAAACGCTGCCGGGACAGATCGTCCAGCCAGACCGATACGCCCGCGGAGCTCAGCGCGGCGAGATTGGGATTCTGAGTCATCGGCTTTCCCTTCGGTTAGTTGTCTAGTGTTCGTTCGGCGGCGTCGACGACGGCTTCCGGGGTGAACCCGAATTCACGGAACAAAGTCTTCTCATCGGCGGATTCCCCGTAGTGCTCGATCGAAACGATCTCGCCGGTGTCGCCGACCAGCTTGTGCCAGCTCTGTGCGACGCCGGCCTCGACCGCGACTCGCGCCGACACCGACGGCGGCAGCACGCTGTCGCGGTATTCGTCGGACTGCGACTCGAACCATTCCACACATGGCATCGACACCACGCGTGCGACAATGTCCTTGTCCGCCAACAACTTCTGTGCCTCGACGGCCAGCTGGACCTCCGAGCCGGTGGCGATCAGGACGACATCGGGCTCGTCGCCGCCGTCGTCGCCGAGGATGTATCCGCCCTTGGCCACGCCGTCATAGTTGGTGCCTTCGAGAATCGGTACACCCTGGCGGGTCAGCATCAGCCCGACCGGACCGCTGCCGTTGCCCCGAGCCAGGACGGTGCGCCAGGCGTACGCGGTCTCGTTGGCGTCCGCAGGACGGACCACCGACAGCTTGGGGATGGCCCGCAGCGCCGCCAAGTGCTCGATCGGTTGGTGTGTCGGGCCGTCTTCGCCCAGGCCGATCGAGTCGTGCGTCCACACGTAGATGGTGTCGATATCCATCAGCGACGCCAGTCGCACCGCCGGGCGCATGTAGTCGGAGAACTGCAGGAACGTGGCACCGTAAGCGCGGGTAGGGCCGTGCAGCACGATGCCGGACAGGATCGCGCCCATCGCGTGCTCGCGAACACCGAAATGCAGCGTGCGGCCATACCAGTGCGCGGTGTAGTCCTTGGTCGAAATCGAGGGCGGCCCAAAGGAATCGGCGCCTTTGATCGTGGTGTTGGTGCTGCCGGCCAGGTCGGCCGAACCGCCCCACAGCTCGGGCAGTTTCGGTCCGACAGCGTTGAGCACCTCGTTGGACGCTTTTCGGGTGGCCATCGCATCGGAGCCCGGCTCCCAGTGCGGAACGTCCGCGTCCCAGCCGTCGGGCAGCTTCTCGGCGGTCAACCGGTCCAGCAGCGCTTTGCGCTTGGGCTCGCGCTGCACCCACGCCTCGAAGTCGACGTTCCATTTTTCGTGAGCTTCCTTACCGCGCTGCACCAGCTCACGGGTGTGGGCGATCACCTCGTCGCGGACCTCGAACTTCTTGTCCGGGTCGAACCCCAGGATTTTTTTGACCGCCGCTACTTCTTCGTCGCCCAGGGCGGCACCGTGCGCCTTGCCGGTGTTCATCAGCTTGGGCGCCGGATAGCCGATGATCGTTCGCAACGAAATGAACGACGGCCGGTCAGTGACGGCCTTGGCGTTGGCGATGGCCTCATCGATTCCGACGACGTTCTCGCCGCCCTCAACGCGCTGCACATGCCAGCCGTAGGCCTCATAGCGGGCAGCGGTGTCCTCGCACAGCGCGATGTCGGTGTCGTCCTCGATGGAGATCTGGTTGTGGTCGTAGAACACGATGAGGTTGCCCAGCTGCTGGACCGCGGCCAGCGACGACGCTTCCGACGTCACGCCTTCTTCCATGTCGCCGTCGGACGCGATCACATAGATGAAGTGGTCGAACGGGCTGGTGCCGGCTGCGGCGTCCGGGTCGAACAGGCCGCGCTCGTAGCGGGCGGCCATCGCCATGCCTACTGCCGATGCGAAGCCTTGGCCGAGGGGACCGGTGGTGATCTCCACGCCCTTGGTGTGCCGGAACTCCGGATGCCCGGGCGTCTTGGAGCCCCACGTCCGCAGCGATTCGATGTCCGAGAGCTCCAGGCCGAAACCGCCGAGATAGAGCTGGATGTAGAGGGTGAGGCTGCTGTGCCCACAGGACAGCACGAAGCGGTCACGGCCCAGCCAATGGGGATCGCTGGGATCGTGCCGCATCGCCCGCTGGAACAGCGTATAGGCAAGCGGGGCAAGGCTCATCGCCGTCCCAGGATGGCCGTTGCCCACTTTCTGCACCGCGTCGGCGGCCAGCACCCGGACGGTGTCGACGGCGGCCGAATCGAGCTCGGTCCAATCGTCCGGAAGATGCGGTTGGGTCAGGGTCGAGATGTCTTCGAGTGTGGTCACGAACTGAAGTCCTCGGGTCGGCAGAATGATCCTCTTCCCACCCTAATGCCGGAACCTTGCGCGCGTGTCAGAGCCTGTTTCACTTCCTGACTGTTCAAGCGCCGGCAACCGCGCGTTGCAGCCCGTGCTCGCCGATTGGCTGCCAATGGCCCCTGCGGTGCATGCTGGGCAAGTCGTGCCGTCTACCATCGTGCGTAGTAGAAGCTGCGCGCTGCTGTGATCCGAGGAGTCCTTGCGTGAGCATTCGCGAGCGCGTTGCGCCGAGTCGAGTCAGCACCACCTTGCTGGCTTATCTGGCGCTGACCAAGCCTCGAGTCATCGAGCTGCTACTGGTCACCGCAATTCCGGCGATGCTGCTCGCCCACCGCGGCAGCGTGAACCCGCTGCTCATCCTCAACACCTTGATCGGCGGGATGCTGGCTGCCGGCGGCGCGAACACGCTGAACTGTGTGGCCGATGCCGACATCGACAAGCTGATGAAGCGGACCGCGCGGCGTCCGTTGGCACGGGCCGCCGTGCCGACCGGCAACGCCCTGGTGTTCGGGCTGTGGCTGAGTGTCGCGTCCTTCGTCTGGCTGTGGTGGACGACCAACCTGCTGTCGGGCTTGCTGGCGGTGGCCACGATCGCGTTCTACGTGTTCGTCTACACCCTGCTTCTCAAGCGCCGCACCTCCCAGAACGTGGTGTGGGGCGGTGCGGCCGGCTGCATGCCGGTGATGATCGCCTGGTCGGCTGTCACCGGCACCGTCGGGTGGCCGGCCCTGGTGATGTTCGCGATCATCTTCTTCTGGACGCCGCCGCACACCTGGGCGCTGGCGATGCGTTACAAGGACGACTACAAGGCGGCGGGTGTGCCGATGCTGCCGGCCGTCGCGACGGAACGTCAGGTCACCAAGCAGATCCTGATCTACACCTGGCTGACCGTGGCGGCGACGCTGGCGCTGTCCCTGGCCACCGGCTGGCTGTACACCGTAGTGGCCGCGGTGGCCGGAGCGTGGTTCCTGACCATGGCGCACCAGCTGTATGCGGGCGTGCGCCGCGGAGAGCCGGTCAAGCCGCTGCGATTGTTCCTGCAGTCGAACAACTACCTCGCGGTGGTGTTCTGCGCCTTGGCACTCGATTCGGCGCTGGCGCTGCCGACTCTGTTGGGGGCCTGACCCTCCCCCCAGGTCCCGGACCTGCGAACACCCCATACCCCGACGGGGTCTTGCGACTACGACGCAATGTAGTTTTCAATGCCGTCGTGACTTCATCGACGGCTGATCGCGAGCACGTTTTCGACGGTGCGTTGTGACTGCGCCGATTTGGCTGGCGTTGCCGCCGGAGGTGCATTCGACGTTGCTCAGCAGCGGGCCCGGGCCGGGTTCGCTGCTGAGCGCGGCGAGGGCGTGGTCGTCGCTGAGCACCGAATACGCCGAGGTTGCCGACGAATTGAGCGCGGTCCTGGCCGGCGTGCGGTCCGGTGTTTGGCAAGGCCCCAGCGCCGAGCAGTACGCCGTAGCGCATGAGCCGTATCTGGCCTGGTTGACGCAGGCCAGCGCCGACAGCGCGGCGGCAGCTGTTCAACACGAGACCGCGGCCGCCGCCTACACCGCGGCGATGGCGGCCATGCCGACGCCCGGGGAGTTGGCCGCCAACCACGTGGTGCACGGGGTGTTGGTGGCAACG
>NZ_DASXEP010000121.1:0-13169 GCF_036490025.1 Mycobacterium sp.
GGAAGCTGAGCGGGAAACGGTAGTACAGCCAGACACAGTGGTTGATGATCTCCGCCGGAAACCGGAACCCCTTGTACGACGGCGCACCGGTGCCCACCAGCCCAGCCCCCTCGACCCTCCACACAGACACCGATCATCCCAACCGCCAGGCCGCCTCCCAAGTTGACGATGCCGTTTCACAGCGGTCCCTGTCTCGAGTCGGGTCGACTTGGCGGTCGCCCAACACCTAGCTCACGGCACGCATCAGGCGGGGGATCGCTCGTCAAGTTCCACGACGTCCGGGACAACCTCGTTACGACGAGGTCCTTTGTGCATAGTTTGGGTACAGTGCGTTACCTCGAAAGCCTCAGCGCGTTACTGATTGTCATGGCCCTGCTCACGATCCTGTGCCCCTTGGATTGGTGTCTACGATGGCCTGGCCAAAGCTGGCAGACGGAGGGAGCCTAGGCGGGTTCTAACCGGCTTGTGTTCGCCGTCAGGCTGGCAGGTCTGATCGTAATCTTTATCGGCCAGATAGGCTGGGCGGTGAAGGTAGTGCTGCGCCCATTATGCCGAATTGGTCTACGGTTCTCCGACTTCTGAAATGGCCTGCTGCGTCATCAGCCGACGACCCGAATCATCGTATTCGAAAGAGGTGTGGTGCTTGACGCGGCAGCTTCTTGACCAAAGCAGTGAGACTGTCTCCGCGCGAAGGAAACAGTTCGCGGACTTGGGATATCTCGTTCTTCGTGGTCTCTTACCCGAGCCTCTGCTGCACCGGCTCGTGCCCGAGGTAGACTGCTGGGTGGATGAGGGACTGCGCGCTCGTTCGATAGCTTGCTGCGTTGATCCGCTCACCCAGGGCCGGCCCCCAATACTGGAGTTGGAGTTGCAAGGTCATGGGGAGTTAATCACTTATCCGCCGTTGATGCATGTGCTCGCAGATCTTATGGGTACCCAGTTTGTTTTTCACCACCTACACAGCGACAGGCAAGGTCCCGGGGTCGAGGGCAAGCCATGGCATCACGATTACGAGCCCAACGAACGCGCGGATCGGTCGCTGTTGATGATCCATATGTTGCACTATCTTGGTGGCCTGGATGAAACGATGGGAAGCCTGGTGGTTCTGCCTGGTTCTCACCGCCAGCTGGTCGACAAGTGTGCGCGTGCCCATCTCGGTACGGCTGAGCTGGAGGGCGAGGTTGTGATCGACCACCTGCCAGTTGGCTCCACTGTGTTGATCCATTCAGCGTTGTTCCACGCCCGCAGACCCTCCCCACCTGGGTTTGGCCGACCGCGTTATTTCGTTGATGCGTCGTATTGCCAGATAGGAGCGCGCTGGCGACCCGTCAAGCCGTATTGGCGACACATGCTCGCCAGAGCGCGAGCGCTCAATATCGGCGACGGACAGTGGCCGGAGCTGTTCGCGGACCGGCACTTCACCGAGTACACCGCAAGGGTCTAAGGAGAGCATCGGCATGAAGATTGTCGGATCGGTTGCCTTCACCGAGGTCCGGCAGACCTATCTACGAGATCATCCCGTTGAGCGGGCGCACCAAGCAAACACCAACCGCGATGGAGTGGAGAACCTAGAGCGTGCTCAACTCCTGTTCGGTAGCTGGTTCAGGGTCCGACTGTCCCGAGTGGAGGTTCTCGACGTCGTTCTGCCGTGGCACCTTAGCGAAGGCGGCGAGTATGAACTCGTTCCGCGGTCTGGGCTGACGGTGGGACAGACCGTAGAGCGCCTTCGATCGGGTTGGGCGAGAATTGTTAAAGCGAACCCGGTGTGCACGGCAAAGATCGAATTTTTGCAACGGTCGCCGCTCACCACGGTTTATCTCAGTACTCAGCCGATGCCGCATGGGGATTACGCGGATCTCCGCATTAGAAATGGTCTTTTTCACGTTGACGGTTTGCATCGCATGCTCGCGTGGGAATTGGGCCAGCGCTTACCACGCGAGGAGCGGTTGGAGGCATTCATCGCTGGTCATATTCGTGATCTGCGGGTACTTGACGCGAAAAATAAAGCAGACGTCGAGACGCAGCACGTGCAGACTGCGTGTCAGCAGACGTGACAGGCCTGATGCGACCGAGCCTCTCATTGCCGGATTTGTTGACATGTAATGCGCTGGCTTATCCGTACCGACTCGCCGTGACCGACAATGTCCGCGCGTTTGATTACCGAACACTTCACGTCGTGGCTGGCCATCTTGCTGACCGCCTGCGTGAGGTTGGTATTGGTCGTGGAGATCGGGTGGCCGTCCTGGGACCCAGAGATGCCCGGTTATTCGTGCTGATTTACGGTATTTTGCGCTCAGGGGGCGCTGCAGTCGCGATCGACCCGGACTGGAGCATGTCGGACGTGCACCGGCGCCTCAACGCTGTCGACACCTGTTACGCGCTTACCACCGACCCGGCGATCCGCGCGCCCGGGCCGTATTGCACCGAGGCTATCGATGTCGACGCGCTAGCCGCGGCAGACCTTCCCAACCTACCTGTCGCGGTCTCTTCCTTGGCCACCGATCTGGCTTACCTTTCCTTCACTTCAGGTTCGGGCGGAGAGCCGAAGGCAGTGGCGGTGACCCACGCGAATGCGATGCACTACGCAGAGTCGCTGCGCTGTCGACTCGGGTTCACCGACGCCGATGCGTTGTGCATTGCACACGTCACCACGCTGGCCGCCGACCTCGGCCATACTTCCTGGCTTCTTGCGCTGGCCACGGCCGGTTCGGTGCACGTTATACCTGATCATCAAACGCGCGACTGTGAGGCCTTCTGGGCGTCGATACGCAGCGCCGGAGTTTCGGTGCTAAAGACGACCCCCTCACACCTGGCGGCACTGCTGGAAGGTCGGCCTGCTGCGGCTCTTGGCTTACATACGGTGATCCTCGGTGGCGAAACACTGTCACGGTCGTTTGCCGCCAAGCTGCTCGACAAGGGTGTCACACAGCGGGTAGTCAATCACTACGGCCCAACCGAAACGACGGTCGGCGCCACCTGTTTTATCGCCTCGGCGCCCAACGATTTGCCCAGCGACGAGACGACGGTGCCTATCGGTACTGCGATCGGCGAAGTAGGACTGCGACTGCTGGACTGCGCCGGACGGCCGGTTCCCGCCGGTGCGGAAGGCGAACTTTTCATTGCGGGTCAGGGCGTCACCGGCGGCTATTTCGGCCGGCCCTCCGAGACCGCACGTCGCTTTATTCGGCACGATGGCAAGCGCATGTACCAAACGGGCGATGTGTGTCGTCGTCGACCCGACGGCAACTTCGTCTTCGTAGGCCGATCCGACCGTCAAGTCAAGATACGAGGCTTCCGTGTCAATCCCGCCGAGGTTGAGCGGGTAATCGAAGAATTGCCGAGCATTAGGCAGGCTGCGGTAATCGTGCGAGACATCCCAACGGGCCGTCAATTACTGGCCGCCGTACGATTAGCGATCGGGCATGGCGAGGAAGAGACGATTGATGCGCTCCGCTCGCATTTGCACGATCGGCTTCCCGGGTACTCAGTTCCTCGACCGATCTTCGCGCTGCCGGATTTCCCGATTGGTTCGAACGGGAAACTTGACCTCGAGCGCCTTAGCGAGATCATGCAGGGGATTGTCGAAACTCAAGCACAACAGAAGGGTCCCAGGCGGGTCGTCGCATCGGACGGGATCGAGACTACACTAGTTCACGCTATTGCAGAGCTGTGGGCAGAAGCACTCGATCTTCCTTTCATCGATGTACATGCCGACGTTTTTGATCTAGGCGGGGACTCGATCCTGGTGATGCAAACAATCGCGTTCTTGCGCCGGGCCGGACACTGCGCGAATTTCGAGGACCTATACAATAATCCAACGCCGATGTTGTTGGCATCCGTCGCCCAATCCATGTGTCGTGGTGCGCAACTTCCCGCCCTAAAGGCGGCCAGCGGTCGAGCACGGCGACTGGCCCCGGCGCAGCGGTGGTTGTTTCGGCAACCCGTCGACGAGTTGCGGCACTGGAACCAGTCCGTCGTTCTACAGTGCAGAGTAGCCGTAGACGCCGCCGCTTTGTCGAAGGCCGTCGAGGGCGTGCTGGCTCGCCATCAGGTGTTACGTCAACCAGTCGGCCCGGACGGTCCTGGAGATCCGCGACCTGCAGATGGGCTGCATGTGGTGACTTTCTCCTCGATCGGACCGTCGAAGGAGTCGATCGCACAAGTGATCAATGGCGTGTGCACCGAGTTGCACCGCAGCCTCAACCCGGGTGCCGGGCTCCTTCTCCGAGTACATCTGTTCGCCGGCGTCGTCGGCGTCGAGGACCGACTTGCGGTGATTGCTCACCACCTGGCCATCGACGGCCTGTCCTGGCGAATACTGCTCGATGATCTCGCCTGCTCCTATCGGGCGGCGCTGGCCGGTAGGCAGGCTGACTTGCCTCCGACGGCCGACTTTTACGAATGGGCCGCAGCGTTACCACCGTCACCCATCATCGCTGAGGCGTCCGCCTCAAGCCTTCCTGTGGATGATGTGGCCGATTGTGCTGAACCAGCGGCGCTGACTTGGGCTCTCGACGAGAGCGCCACCGCCCTGCTCGTCAAGCGCCATGGGCGAGCCCAACGACTCGAAGCGCTCCTGCTGACAGCGTTCGCCGAAGCCACCTTGAGCTGGAGCGGTCAGGTCTGTTTTGAAGTAGAGGTCGAAACCCACGGCCGCGCTTACTTGGGCGACAGCGGTAAGTACATGGACACCATCGGCTGGTTCACAGCCGTGAAATGGGTGACTGTTGATCGGTCCGAAAAGACCGACCGCGGGGACCGAACAGACGCTGGCGCCGTAGCCGCACGGATACGCGAGGTTGAACGTCGCATCCAGCATGCCCCCGAGTTGCCCATGGATGTGGCGGGTAGCCGTCCCGAGGCTGGAT
Source organism: Mycobacterium sp. (assembly GCF_036490025.1). Taxonomy (GTDB): domain Bacteria; phylum Actinomycetota; class Actinomycetes; order Mycobacteriales; family Mycobacteriaceae; genus Mycobacterium. Next base: position 4,869 of record NZ_DASXEP010000121.1, read on the forward strand.
TCAACTTCCTTGGAACCTTCCGCGTGCCTGACGAACCGTCGTTGAACTGGTCGCTAGCCCCCGAGCAGGCCGGAACAGCACGCTGTCCCAGCGGCGATCCGCTTTACCGGCTGCGCCTAACCGCCCGCATCATCGACGGCAAGCTGGTGACCGATCTGGTGTGTGGGTGGCCGGGTCTATCTCATGACAGTGCGGATAGCATCATGGCCTCCTTCGCTCGCGACGTGGCGGCCGCAGCGGGGGCCACCGCTCCGTCGCATGCCAGGTCGATGGTGTCGACCTCTGGTCAGGTGCTGCACCCCGGTACCGGGATGTGTTTGGGCGGCTGCCGGGTGGTAAGCGAGCCAACCCGCGTGTTGCTGACCGGGGCCACCGGCTATCTCGGCAGCCACTTAGTCACCGCGTTTGTCGAAGGGGGCGCACAGGTCACCTGCTTGGTGCGCGGGGAGTGCGACGCTGACGCCGTCCGGCGCCTGGACATCAATCGCGCTGGCGTTGACGTGATCGCCGGTGACATCAACCAGGACGGCCTGGGTCTGTCCCCGACTGGCCTCGCCCGTGCTCGTGAGGCCCACGTGGTCATTCACGCCGCTGCCGACGTCCGCCTCGTGGCCTCACCCGCCGAGCTAGAGCAGACCAACAACACCGCCGTGCGGCGGCTACTGACCTGGATCGACGCTGAGACCCGCGGAGCACGTTTCCATCACGTCTCCACATTGGCCGTCGCCGGCACTATCAACGGGCCCGCCCGTCGCTTCAGCGAGGCTGACCTGTGGATCGGCCAGAGCTTCCGCACTCCCTACGAGAGGGTGAAGTTCGACGCCGAACGGACGGTCCGGTCCTGGGCGGCATTGGGCCGCCAGTGTTACATCCACCGCAGCGGTCACATCGCGGCACACAGCCGTACCGGTGCATTCCAGCGCAACATTGGTGACAATCGGATCTACCAGACTCTCCGTGGTTATGTGTTGGCCGGGACCGCACCGACAAGGCCATCTACGACATTCGAGTTCTCCTACGTCGACACGGTGGCTGCGGGCATTGCGGCGATTGCAACGTATCCGCACGCCGCTCCGGGCGTGTACCACGTCGAAACTACTCACCAGGTATCCCACGACGAGCTCGTGGAATGGATGATTCGCTATGGCTATGCAATCATTCTGACCGATGACAACACATTCGTTGCTGCAATGACCCGTGCTGAACAGGCCCATCCGACCGAAGCCCGGCTGGCCTCGGCATGGGCTCAGCTCGAGGACCGCAACATCGTCATCGACAGCTCTTACACGACCTCCGTTCTTAACCGACTCGGCGTGCATTTCACTGCGCCGACCGCACAGTGGTGGTCCTCCGCCCTCTCCTGGGCGATCAACGTCGATTTTCTTCCACTGCCCATCGCTCAGTTAGTGTGACCGACCGTGTCCCCACAACGAAGAGGGAGCAAACCCATGACTCAACTATCCCCGATACTCCGGCAGGCCACGCCTGTTATCGCCGTCAAAGGTGACGGGATTTACCTGTTTGACGCCGACAACCGGTGCTACATCGATTTCACCGCCGGAGTGGGGGTAACCAGCACAGGACACTGTCATCCTCGAGTAGTGGAAGCCGCGCAGCGCCAGGTCGGCCAATTGATTCACGGGCAGTACACGACCGTACGACACGAACCGTTGCTGACTCTTACCCAGCGTCTCGGCGAGGTGCTCCCCGACAGTCTGGACTCGCTGTTTTATGTCAACTCCGGCAGCGAAGCCGTGGAGGCGGCCCTGCGACTGACCCGTCACGCCACTGGCCGGCAAAACGTGATCGTGTTCCACGGCTCATTTCACGGCCGCACCATGGGCGCGGCGGCACTGACCACCGCGGGCACGCGCTTTCGCGCCGGCATCGGTCCGCTGATGTCTGGTGTGGCGGTGGCGCCATTCCCGTACGCATTCTGGCTCGGTATGAACGAGGAGATGGCCGTAGACCACGCTTTGCGCGGGCTCGATCACATTCTCGCCACCACCAGCGCGCCTGACGAGACCGCCGCGATGTTCGTCGAGCCAATACTGGGCGAGGGGGGTTATGTGCCCTCCCCGCCGGGTTTCCTAGCCGGTCTGCGGAAACGCGCGAACCGTCACGGGATCTTGATGGTGCTCGACGAGGTGCAAACCGGTTTCGGCCGGACCGGAAAGTTCTGGGCCCACCAGCACCACGACAACGTCGTACCAGATGTACTGATCACGGCCAAGGGACTAGCCAGCGGTTTCCCGCTCTCCGCGATCGCAGCGCCTACTGCGTTGATGCGCAAAGCCTGGCCAGGATCGCAGGGCGGGACCTACGGCGGAAACGCAGTAGCATGCGCGGCTGCGATTGCGACGCTGGATGTCATCCGCGACGAGCACCTGGTGGACAACGCCGCAAAACAGGGACGCCGACTAGTCGACGGCCTGCGCGAGGTCGCCGCCGCCACGCCGGCCATCGCCGACGTGCGCGGACTGGGGCTCATGGTAGGCAGCGAGTTTTGCCATCTTGACGGCTCCCCTGATCTCGCTACCGCGCAGCGCGCCCAGCAGGCCGCCACCGACCTCGGTCTTCTCTTGCTGACTTGCGGCGTGTACGGCAACGTCGTCCGCATGATGCCAGCGCTTGTGGTCACAGCCGAGCAAATCGACGAGGCACTGGCGCTGTGGGCAAAGGCCGTCGCCGCCGCGACGCACTGAACACCCAGCGTCGCTGATGAGGGGAACGATCCACGGTATGTCCAACGACACGGTACCCGACATCGGCTGGAACAGCGCGTATTTGGAGTCCCGGCGCGAGCTTTGGTCGATGGCGAACACTGACGAGGATCGCCAGCTTGTCTGGGCAGACTCGATGGCTAGGCGGTGGAGCCACGCCGATCGGGTGCGCAAGATGCTACGGAACTTTGTGCTAGCCAGCATCCGGGCGGTGGGTTTCGCACATGTCCGTAACCTGATAGATCCGTGTGCCCCCGACGATGACATCGTGACGAGCCTGTCATTCCTGCTGCGGGAGTTCGGGGAGGTCATAGCCCAAAACGCCGAGGGCGACCTAATCCAGATACTGCGTGACCGCGACGGCGACGGGGCTACCGAACTTGGGTTTCACTGCGACACGTGCGACCTACTCATCCTGTTGTGTCTCCAACCCGCCGTCCAGGGTGGGGGAAACACCAAACTAGCGAGTGTCAGATACGTCCACGACATCATTGAGCAAGAACGGCCGGACGCACTGACCACACTCAAAGAGCCGTGGGTATTCGACCGGACCGGCCGCGCCGGCCAGCAGATCATCGTCTCTCCGATCTTTTTCACCCAGCAGGACGGGACCATGGGCTGCTACTACCAGACCCGCACGGTACGGGCATCTACTCCGCACAGGGGCTCCTTAAGCGCGCGCCAATGGGAGGCCCTTGACGTTCTCGACAAGGTTCTTTACCGACCAGAGATCGCGTTCGGGTTGTTAATGGCACCAGGTGACCTACTGGTTATCCACAACAGCCGGGTCCTGCACGGGCGCTCACCCTTCATCGACGAAGCCGGTCCTCGATCCCGGCGCATGTTGAGGGTCTGGATGAACACGGAGGTCCTATGACCACCGGGGCGGAGGAAAACAGCAAGGTCGGCGTTGTCACCGGCGGTGGCAGCGGAATTGGAAGAGCAAGCGCATTGGCCTTGTTGCGAAACGGATGGTCGATCGTGTTGGCCGGTCGACGCAAAGAGGCGCTCGAGGAGACGGTAGCGCTCTCCGGCGCTGACCCACGGCGGGTACTGGCCGTTCCTACTGATATCAGAAATCCCGATGAGGTCATAGCCCTGTTTAGAACCATCCGGCAACACTTTGGAAGACTGGATCTGCTGTTCAATAACGCGGGTGCAGCTACCCTCCGTAGGCCGATCACGGAGGTGCCATTCGGGGACTGGAGCCAGGTAATAGATACCATCGTTACCGGCGGCTTCCTCTGTGCCCAGCAGGCCTTCCTTCTGATGCGAGAACAGTCGCCAATGGGTGGGCGGATCATCAACAATGGCGCCCCATCTGCCTATGCTCCTCGGCCGAACTCGGTCGCCTATACCGCAGCCAAGCACGCCGTTCTCGGATTAACTCGCGCCCTGTCACTAGACGGCCGAAAATACAGTATTGCCTGCGGGCAAATCGACGTTGGCAACGTGGCATCAGGAGATGGGAGGCCCCAACCGTCTGCCATGCAGGCCGACGGAACAATGGCTGTCGAGGCGACAATTCCTGTGGAGCGATTCACTGAAGCGCTATTATTCATGGCGTCGATGCCTTTGGACGCTAATGTGCAGTTCCTTACCGTTCTTCCAACGACCATGCCTTTTATTGGGAGGGGTTGACCACGCTGGTCAACATCCGTCCTGGGCGAATATCAAGCGATGCTTCCGCCGTCGTTGACTGGAAGCTCACTCAAACTATGGTAAGCTACCTGTGATAGGCTTGTGCACAATGTGACTATCTGCCACTTGAGGAGATAGTGGCCATGACGATTGGCACGGGGCCTCATGCCGAGGGCGCGGCGACCAACGCTCGCGAGGAGCGGTTGGCACGCCGCGCGGCCGAGTTGTATGCCCACGACCCGCAATTCCAGGATGCTCGCCCGCTGCGGGAGATTGCTGCTGCGCTGCAGCAACCAGGGATGCGGCTTTCGCAAATGGTGGCGACGGTAATGGAGGGCTACGCCGACCGGCCGGCGCTGGGGCAACCCGCCCGTGAATTCGTGACCGACCCGGCCACGGGTCGCACATCGGTGCATCTACTACCCCGCCTCGAAACCATCACCTACGGCGAACTGTGGGCCAGGGTCGGGGCAGTTGCCAGCGAGTGGCAACACGATCCTGAGCATCCGCTCAGTGCAGGCGATTTCGTCTGCATCCTCGGCTTCACCAGCACGGATTACACCACCATCGACCTGGGGTGCATCCGCCTAGGCGCGGTGTCGGTGCCTCTTCAGACCAGCGCGCCCGTCGCCCAGCTCTTGGCGATTATCGCCGAGACACAGCCTCGTATCCTCGCGGTCGGCATCGACTATCTAGAGACCGCCGCAGAAGCGGCGCTGGCCGGTGCCGTGCCACAACGTTTGATCGTCTTTGACTACGAGCCACACGACGACGACCAGCGCGACAAACTCGAGGCTGCGTGCCGGCACTTGGCGGGTACCCCGTTGGTCATCCACTCGCTCAACAACGTGGCCGAACGTGGGAAGGCGCTGCCCACCACGCCGTTGCACATCCCCGACACCGATGATGCACCGGTCACGTTGGTCTACACCTCCGGAAGCACCGGCACACCTAAAGGTGTGATCTACACGCAGGACATGTGGGCCACGCCATGGCTGCAATCCTCAGAGCTGCCGCTGCTTTCCCTGAATTACATGCCATCGAGCCACGGGCTCGGGCGAACCCTGTTAGCAAGGACGCTGGCCAACGGTGGGACTGGATATATCGCGGCCAAGAGCGATATGTCGACGTTGTTCGACGACTTCGCCCTGGTGCGGCCCACCGTGCTGAACCTGGTGCCGCGGGTTTGCGACATGATCTTTCAGCGCTACCAACATGAACTAGACAGGCGAGCCGTCGAATGCGCCGACCCCGACATCATCGACCACGATGTCAAGGCCGACTTGCGGCACAACTTGCTGGGCGGCCGGTTCCTTCAGGCGACCTGCCGCACCGCGCCGTTATCCGCGGAGATGACGGCGTTTATGGAATCGGTGCTAGATATGCATCTGAGCAACATCTACGGCTTCACCGAGACCGCCAGCATCATCCTGCTCGACAACCAGGTGCAGTGCCCGCCGGTCATCGACTACAAGCTCCTCGACGTTCCCGAACTGGGCTATTTCCGCACCGACAAGCCCTATCCGCGCGGTGAGCTGCTGGTTAAGGCCGAGCACATGACGCCCGGCTACTACAAGCGCCCTGATGTCACCGCCACGATTTTCGACGAGGACGGTTTCTACAAGACCAACGACGTCATGGCCGAGACCGGTCCCGACCGACTAAGCTATGTCGACCGCCGCAACTTTGTGCTGAAACTGTCGCAGGGCGAGTTTGTCGCCATCTCCCACCTGGAGGCTGTGTTCTCCAGCAGCCCGCTTATCTGGCAGATCTTCGTCTACGGGAACAGCGAACGCTCGTTCCTGCTTGCCGTGATCGTTCCGACCCCCGAGGCGCTCGAACAGGTGACGAGCGACAGCGGCACCGGGCGGTTGAGGGCCTCGATCAGTGAGTCGCTGCAAAAAATCGCCAAAGACGCTGGTCTCAACGGTTATGAGATCCCGCGTGACTTCCTGATCGAAACCGCACCGTTCAGCGAAAACAACGGCCTACTTAGCGGAACAGGCAAGCTGGCGCGGCCCGCGCTGAGGGCCCGCTACGGCGAGCGGCTGGAGCAGATATATGCCGACATCGCCGCTGAACAAGCCGACGAATTGCGCGCCCTGCGCGCGGGTGGCCGTGACGCGCCGGTGCTCGACACGCTCAGCCGGGCCACGCAGGTCACCCTAGGCCTCTCCTCGGCCGACGTGAGTCCCGATGCTCGGTTTATCGATCTGGGCGGTGATTCCCTGTCAGCGCTCAGCTTTTCGACGCTGCTCGAACAGATCTTCGGCATCCAGGTACCGGTGAGTGTGGTCGTCGATCCGACCAGTGACCTGCGGCAGCTGGCGAACTACATGCAGCAACTGCGCGGCTCGGCTTCCACGCGGCCGACATTCGCGACGGTGCACGGCCGCAACGCCTCCGAAGCACATGCCGGCGACCTGACACTGGACAAGTTCATCGCCGCACGAACGCTCAAGGATGCCAAGACGCTGCCGCGGCCGAGCGGTGCTATTCGCACCGTATTACTCACCGGGGCGACCGGTTATCTCGGACGCTTCCTCGCCCTGGAATGGCTTCAGCGGCTACCCGAATCGGGCAGCACGTTGATCTGCATCGCCCGGGGAAGCGACGCAATCGCGGCCAGAAAGCGCATCGAAAAAACCTTTGACACCGACGCTGAGCTGATCGAGCGATTCCGCAGGCTGAGTGCCGATCACCTTGAAGTAATCGCCGGCGACATCGGCGAGCCGAACTTGGGCCTGAACGAGGCCACCTGGAAACGACTCGGCGACACCGTCGACCTCATCGTGCACCCAGCTGCTCACGTCAACCACATTCTGCCCTACAGGCAACTGTTCGGCCCCAACGTCGTCGGCACCGCCGAGCTGATCCGCCTCGCGGTCACCAGCAAGCAGAAAACGGTCAACTACATCTCCACCGCTGCGGTGATCGAGCAGAGCGACGAAGTCATTAGTGAAGACGCCGATATCCGGATTGCTATCCCGGTGCGCACGATCGAAGACGCCCACGCCAACGGCTATACGATTAGCAAGTGGGCCGGCGAGGTGCTGATGAGAGAAGCCCACGACCTGTGTGATCTTCCTGTCGCGGTCTTCCGATCCAACATGATCATGGCACACAGCCGCTACGCCGGACAGCTCAACGTGCCGGATACGTTCACCCGCTTGATCTTCAGCCTCCTCACCACGGAGATCGCGCCGCATTCGTTCTACTGCGGCGACGAACCGGGGAGTCGGCCGCGGGCCCACTACGACGGATTGCCCGTCGACTTCACCGCCGAGGCGATCACCACGTTGGGCGCGCAGGCCACCGATGGGTTTCACACCTACAACGTCACCAACCCGTACGACGACGGAGTCTCCCTAGACCAGTTCGTGGACTGGCTCATCGATGCCAGGTGCCCAATTCGGCGTATCGACGATTACGATAAGTGGATGATCCGGTTCGAAACCCCACTCCGCGCATTGCCCGCAAAGCAGCGGCAGCACTCGGTGCTGCCCGTGCTGGCCGCCTACCGGCACCCCGCGAAAGCAGTGCGCGGATCGGCCGTGTCAGCTGATCGCTTCCGGGCCGCTGTCCAGGCCCTCGGTGCGGGTGCAGACCACGACATTCCTCACCTGTCTGCGGCACTGATTCGCAAGTACATCGCCGACCTGCAACAGCTCCATCTGCTCTAGGCCGAACTTGCCAGATGCGTGTAATCGGCATTGTCATCCCTGAAAGGACTGTGGGCGTCAAGCCTTGGTGTTGCCTCGGTTGGCATCGTCAACTTGGGAGGCGGCCTGGCGGCTGGGATGATCGGTGTCTGTGTGGAGGGTCGAGGGGGCTGGGCTGGTGGGCACCGGTGCGCCGTCGTACAAGGGGTTCCGGTTTCCGGCGGAGATCATCAACCACTGTGTCTGGCTGTACTACCGTTTCCCGCTCAGCTTCC
>NZ_DASXEP010000126.1:0-39882 GCF_036490025.1 Mycobacterium sp.
TAGGCCGACTGCAGATCTGGCGACAGCACCGTGGTATTGCACTGGCGCTGAGTGTCACCGATCGGCGCGAGGATTCCTCGCAACTCCACGTACTCCTGCGGGTGCTCGGTGAAGTAGCCGCGCAGATCCGTCGCCGCCTGCGGACGCGGCTCATTCTTCGCCGCGGTCACTACCGCGTTGGCGCCTGGGTGATTGTTCAGATACTGGGTGGCCGAGCCCGTCACCGAACTGACCGTGTTGCTCACCCCGGCGGCGCTGCAATCGGGGGCAGCCCACGCCGACGGCGCGGCAACCGTGGCAACGGCCAGACCGGCGAGCAGAGACACGCCGGCGGCTTGCCGACGCGCAGTCTTACCACTGAATTTCGTCATTGTTTGGGTTCCTTGAGGTCGCACTGACGTAACAGGTTGCCGAGACCCAAAGTCCAAGGTACGCATCGGCGAGGCGAGGTGACGTTTGCCGAACACGTCGGAACCGTTCGTGGGCAGTGCGTTTCAGGTTTCTGGTGTGAACTGAGTCGCAGATGAGGCGGCTTTCGCTAAGTAACCTACAAGAGCCGGGCTTCCGTTCTTAAAAAACGTCAGCGTCTCTTAAAGAATTGTGACGTGAGTCGTGACCCAATTGTGACCGGTAACTGCGCCAACGCGGTCGCTTGTTTGGCAGCCTCGCGAATCGGCCCGCGCCACAAGCCGCCGTGGCCGGGTATCAGAATCTCGGTATCCAGCAGCGCCAGCGCCGCCAGGCTGCGGATGCAGCCGTCCTGGTCGTGGCTGAACACCGCCGGCAACAGCTGTGGTCCGTTGTGCGACAACAACGGATGCCCGGTCACCAACGCGTCGCCGCTGGCCAGGACGCCGCCGACCAGATACGAGCAGTGACCGCCGGTGTGGCCGGGGGTGGGGATGGCCATCGGGTGCCCCGGCAACCCCGCCGCCACCTCGGCGGTCAGCGGCTGCGCGGTCGGGATGCCCTCGCGACTCAGCCCGCCGTTGCGCACCACATGAGCGCCCCACAGCGCCCACCGGGGACGCCAGATCCGCATAGCGACATCGATCGGCGAAGCCTGCTCCAGATACTCCCGCTTGGCGTGGCCGACCTCGTCGGGATGGCAATACACCGGGGTGCCATGGGTTTTGGCGAACCAGATCGCCGAACCCAGGTGGTCGATGTGCGCATGCGTCAGCAGGATGGCGCGGACGTCTTCGGCCTGGTATCCCAGTTGCCGTAGCGAGGCCAGCACGTCGTCGCGATCACCCGGATATCCGGCATCGATCAGCATGACCCCGCTGTTGTCGCTGACGAGCAACCAGTTCACCGCCCCGCCCTGGACGAGGTGGACGGTCTCGGTGACGGCGTTCAGCACCGGTGCCATGTCCCAGAGTCTAAGCAACGGGAGATAGTGGAGTAGAAACGACAGCGTGGCTGAACTCAAACTTGGATACAAGGCGTCGGCGGAGCAGTTCGCGCCGCGGGAACTCGTCGAGCTGGCGGTCGCCGCCGAAGCACACGGTATGGACAGCGCAACGGTCAGCGACCACTTCCAGCCGTGGCGCCACGAGGGCGGCCACGCACCGTTCTCGCTGGCCTGGATGACCGCGGTCGGCGAGCGCACCAAGCGGCTGCAGCTGGGCACGTCGGTGCTGACGCCGACGTTCCGGTACAACCCGGCCGTCATCGCGCAGGCCTTCGCCACCATGGGCTGCCTGTACCCGGACCGGATCTTCCTCGGCGTCGGCAGCGGGGAGTCGCTCAACGAGATCGCCACCGGTTATGAGGGGGAGTGGCCGGAGTTCAAGGAGCGCTACGCGCGGCTGCGCGAATCGGTGCGGCTGATGCGCGAGCTGTGGCTCGGCGACCGGGTCGACTTCGAGGGCGAGTACTACCACACCAAGGGCGCCTCGATCTACGACGTGCCCGAGGACGGCATCCCGATCTATATCGCCGCGGGAGGCCCGCAGGTGGCCAAGTACGCCGGGCGCGCCGGCGACGGCTTCATCTGCACGTCGGGCAAGGGCGAGGAGCTGTACAAGGACAAGCTGATTCCCGCCATGCGCGAGGGCGCCGAGGCCGCGGGCAAGAACCCCGACGATGTCGACCGGATGATCGAGATCAAGATTTCGTACGACACCGATCCTGAGTTGGCACTGGAGAACACCCGGTTCTGGGCACCGCTGTCGCTGACTGCTGAGCAGAAGACCAGCATCCACGACCCGCTCGAGATGGAGAAGGCCGCCGACGAGCTGCCGATCGAGCAGGTCGCCAAGCGCTGGATCGTGGCATCGGACCCCGACGAGGCCGTCGCGAAGGTCAAGGACTACGTCGACTGGGGCCTCAACCATCTGGTGTTCCACGCGCCGGGTCACGACCAGCGCCGCTTCCTGGAGCTATTCCAGAAGGACCTCGAGCCGCGGTTGCGACGGCTGGGCTGATACCGCGATGCCCAACGTCTCTGGGCTCTACATTGCGGCGCCGGAGGGAGACACCGGCAAGTCGACGATCGCGCTGGGGATCTTGCATCGGCTGGCCGCCACGGTGGCCCGGGTCGGCGTGTTCCGGCCGATCAACCGCTCGAGTGCCGCAGACGATCGCGACTACATCCTGGATCTGCTGCTGGCCCACAGCACCGCAGGCCTGCCCTACGAATGCTGCATCGGCGTGACCTATCAGCAGTTGCACGCCGATCGTGACGCCGCCATTGACGACATCGTCGAGCGGTATCACGCGATGGCCGCGCAGTGCGACGCGGTCGTCATCGTCGGCAGTGATCATAGCGACCTGATGGAAGGGGCCAGCCCGGCCGAGCTGAGCGTGAACGCGCGCATCGCGGTCAACCTCGGCGCGCCGGTGGTCTTGGCGGTGCGGGCCAAGGGTCGCAGCACCGAGCAGGTTGTGCACGTTGTCGAGGTGTGTCTGGCCGAGCTGAGCGCCCAGCGCGCGCATACCGCGGCTGTGGTAGCCAACCGTTGCGAGCCGGCACAATTGAGTTCGATCACCGAGGCGTTGCGCCCACTCGCGCCGAGGACGTATGCGGTGCCTGACGATCCGCTGCTGGTGGCGCCGACGGTGTCCGATCTGCAGGCCGCGGTGAACGGCACATTGGTCAGCGGTGACGCTGCGCTGATGAGCCGTGAAGCGATGGGCGTGATTGTCGCCGGCATGACGGCCGATCACGTGTTGGAGCGATTGAGCGATGCCGCCGCGGTGGTCACGCCGGGCGACCGTTCCGACGTGGTGCTCACCGTCGCCAGTGCCCATGCCGCCGAGGGCTTTCCGTCGTTGTCGTGCATCATCCTCAATGGCGGGTTCGAGTTGCATCGGTCGGTCGCGGCGCTGGTGGCCGGGCTGCGGTTGCGGCTGCCGATCGTCGCCACCACACTGGGTACCTTCGATACGGCCAGCGCGTTGGCGTCCGCCCGCGGCCGCGTCACCACCGCGTCGCAGCGCAAGATCGACACCGCACTGCAACTGATCGAGAGCCATGTCAATCTCGCCGACCTGTTGGCGCAGTTGGCTATTCCGATCCCAAAGGTGACTACACCGCAGATGTTCACCTACCAATTGCGCGAGCGGGCCCGCTCGAATCGCAAGCGCATTGTGCTGCCGGAGGGTGACGACGATCGGATCCTGAAATCGGCCGGCCGACTGCTGCAGCGGGGCATCGCCGACCTGACCATTCTCGGTGACGAGAGCCAGATCCGCGCCCGCGCAGCCGAACTCGGCGTCAACCTGGGCGATGCCGCGGTATTCGATCCGCGCACCAGCGATTTGTGCGGCCAGTTCGCCGAGCAGTACGCCCAGCTGCGCGCAAAAAAAGGCGTGACGGTCGAACAGGCCCGCGAGATCATGCACGACGTGTCTTATTTCGGCACCATGCTGGTTTACAACGGCATGGTCGACGGGATGGTGTCCGGTGCGGCGCACACCACCGCGCACACTGTTCGCCCGGCCTTCGAGATCATCGGCACCGTGCCGGGCATCTCGACGGTATCCAGCGTGTTCTTGATGTGCTTGCCGGATCAGGTGCTGGCGTACGGAGACTGCGCGATCGTCCCGGACCCGACGGTCGACCAACTTGCCGACATCGCGATCAGCTCCGCGCAGACCGCCGCGCAGTTCGGCATCGAGCCACGAGTGGCCATGCTGTCATACTCGACCGGCGAGTCCGGCACCGGCGCCGACGTCGACAAGGTCAGGGAGGCAACCGAATTGGTTCGCAGCCGGGCGGCGCAGCTGCTCGTCGAGGGCCCGATCCAATACGACGCCGCGGTCGAGCCCTCCGTTGCGGCCACGAAGATGCGCGACTCACCAGTGGCCGGCCGGGCCACCGTGCTGATCTTCCCCGATCTGAACGCCGGCAACAACGCTTACAAGGCTGTGCAGCGTAGCGCGGGCGCTGTTGCGATCGGCCCGGTGCTGCAGGGCTTGAACAAGCCGGTGAACGACCTGTCTCGCGGCGCTTTGGTCGAAGACATCGTCAACACCGTCGCGATCACCGCCATCCAAGCGCAGGGCGGCGATGACTAGCACAGTGCTGGTGCTGAACGCCGGCTCGTCGTCGCTGAAATACCAACTGATCGAGCCTGATTCGGGCGAGTCGCTGGCGGACGGGACCGTCGAGCAGATCGGTGAGCCATCGTCGCCCGTCGCCGACCACGGTGCCGCGCTGCAGGTGGCATTCGAGAAGCTATCCGACGACGGCATCGATCTGGCGGACTGCGGGCTCGCCGCGGTCGGGCACCGGGTCGTCCATGGCGGCTCAATCTTTTACCAGCCCACCCTCATTGACGACTCGGTCATCACAGAACTCAAGGAGCTGTCGGTGCTGGCCCCGCTGCACAACCCACCCGCCATCCAGGGCATCGAGGTCGCCCGCAAGATGTTGACCGAGGTGCCGCACGTCGCGGTGTTCGATACCGCGTTCTTCCACAATCTGCCCGCTGCTGCTGCGACGTACGCGATCGACCGAGAACTTGCAGAGAAGTTTCGCATTCGGCGGTACGGATTTCATGGGACCTCGCATCGCTACGTCAGCGAACAGGCTGCGGACTTCCTGGGCCAACCGTGGGAGAAGCTGAATCAGATTGTGCTGCATCTGGGTAACGGTGCGTCTGCGTCGGCGATCGCCGGCGGTCACCCGGTGGACACCTCGATGGGATTGACCCCGTTGGAGGGCCTGGTGATGGGCACCCGCAGCGGTGACATCGACCCGGGCATCGTGAGCTACCTGCATCGCGAGGCCGACATGAGCGTCGACCAGATCGAGTCGATGCTCAACCACCACTCCGGAGTACTCGGCCTGGCCGGGGAGCGGGATTTCCGCCGGCTGCGGGAGATGATCGAATCGGGCGACAGCTCAGCGCAATTGGCCTATGACGTGTTCATCCACCGGCTGCGCAAGTACATCGGCGCGTACCTGGCGATCCTGGGCCGAACGGATGCCGTGAGTTTTACCGCGGGTGTCGGAGAAAACGCTGCCGCGGTGCGCCTCGATGCCCTGACCGGTCTGAAAGGGCTGGGCATCGAAATCGATGAGCAACGAAACGCGCAGCCCGGCAAGGGTGCCCGCCGAATTTCCAGCGACGCCTCGCCGATCACCGTGCTGGTGGTTCCGACGAACGAAGAGCTCGCGATCGCCCGCGACTGCCTGCGAGCGATCTAGACCCTGTGGACAACGGGAAACGCGATTAGCGCTACCCGTGCGAGCCTTCAGCCGTGCGGCGCGACATGGCAGAGCCTTTCCTCGGCAGTGAGGCGTTGGCGTATGGTTCGCTCAACCGGCATCAGCTAAGGACGCGGAACCGGCTTGTGTTCCCCAATGTCTACCTCTCGAAGCAGAGCCGGCTGTCGCTCGACCGCCGAATTGCGGCAGCCTGGCTGTGGGCGCGGTGCGAGGCGACCATCGCCGGGCTGGCCGCTGCTGCGTTACACGGCGCTAAATGGATCGACGACGACGTCACCATCGAGCTCATCTATTCCAACAATCGTCCTCCATCAGGCATGCTGACCCGCCCCGACGTGGTGCTCGACGGCGAAGTCACCTCCGTCGACGGGCTGGCGGTCGCCACACCGGAGCGCACGGCCTTCGACATCGGGCGCCGCGAACCGCACCGCGTGGCCGTTAGCCGACTTGATGCACCCGCACGCGCAACGGGTCTCAAGCTCGACGGTGTCATGTCCGTCGCTGAGCGTCACGCCGGCGCGCGCGGACTGCGAAATCTCGAGACGGCCGTTGAACTCGTCGACGCAGGTGCGCAGTCGCCACAGGAAACCTATCTGCGGTTACTTCTCATCGAAGGCGGCTTGCCACGACCACGAACCCAGATTCCCGGTGCCGGCCGGCCAGGAGACGTATTACCTCGACATGGGCTGGGAAGACAGCATGGTCGCCGTCGAGTACGACGGCGAACACCATAGAACCGATTTGCTGCAATACCGCAAGGACATCCGACGGCTGGAGGCGCTACAACGTTTGGGCTGGATCGTCATCCGGGTAGTCGCAGGACACCATCCCACCATGACCCTGCGACGGGTGCGTAGCGCCCTAAAACGTGCTGGTGGGCCGCACCCGGTTGGCCATGTCGACCAGCTTGTAGCGGTGCGCCTGGGTAGGAGCTGCGCGGGCCAGCCCACGCAATGACGCCTCGACGCCGAGCCGCAACCCGTGTTCGGTGAACGGAAAGCCGAGAATGTGATTGGTGCTGGCCTCGTGGTCGCCGAGCCAATCCAGGGCACTACCGAGCACCAGCGCGCGAATCTGCAGCACCCGCGGCTCGGTGGGCGGCAGGGCCTCTACCCGCCGCGCGGCATCGCGGATCTGATCTTCGGTGATTTCACTGGCCGACCGGCCGGACAGCAGCGTCACCGCGCTGGTGAGTCGTGCGGTGGTGAAATACCTTGAGGTCGCCGGTACTTCGTCGAGCGTGCGCACCGCGCCGCCCCGATCTCCTTCGACCGACTGCGCCCTGGCCAGCCCGAAGGCCGCCGATATCACCCCGTCGTCGGTCTTCCAAACCCCTGCGTAGTACTTGTGTTCGTCTGAGCTGCCGGCCAATTCGGCGGTCGCGGCCAGGGCCATCTTGGGCGCCAATTCACCGGGGAAGGTGTCCAATACCTCGCTGAAATGCTTGCTCGCAGAATCGTAGTCGCCGGTCAGCAGTTCGGAGACGGCGCGGTACCAGACCAGTCGCCAACGCCAACCGACCCGCTCGGCGAGGTCGTCGAGCTTACGGGTGGCTTTTGCGACATCGCCAAGGTCCAGTAAGGCCCTTACTTCCATCAACGGCAGCTCGACGGAATCCGACAAATCGATATCGTCGGAATCCATTGCGCCGTGGCGGAATGCGCGCAGTGAATCCAGCGTCTGAACCGGCTGAGACAGCACGGTCGCCTGGAGCAGCGGCGCAGCGACGTCGGCCGGATCGACCAGCGGTACCTGCAGCGCGGTGACGATCTCCTTGGCGGTCAACTTTTCCGAATGCACATGGCCGTCCAAGTACACGTCGGTGTGAGCGACCAGCAACGATTCCCCGAACGTCGAGCGGCTGCGGGAGAAGATCGTCGACAAGCCTGGCCGCCGAACACCGGTGTCCTGTGCGACCACCTCACGGAGCACACCCGAGAGCTGGCCGGACATCTCCTCGGCGCTGACAAATCGCCGCCGCGGATCCGGATCGATTGCGCGACGCAGCAACCGGCCGAACGAGTCATATTTGGCGAGCACCGGGTCATCTTCGGGAAGCCCGTCGACGTAGCGGCCGGAGCGGGCGCGCAATTTCAGCGTCAGGGCCGCCAGCGTGCGGCCGACCGTGTAGATGTCGCTGGCCACTGTCGGGCCGGTCCGCACGATCTCGGGCGCCTGGTAACCGGGTGTGCCGTAGAGGTAGCCGAACGAGTTGATCCGGGTCACGGCGCCCAGGTCGATCAGTTTGAGTTGCTCTTCGGTGAGCATGAGGTTTTCCGGTTTGAGGTCGTTGTAGACCAAACCGATGGAGTGTAAATAGCTCAGTGCCGGAAGGATTTCCAGCACGAAGGCGATGGCCTCGGCGACGGGCAGCTTGTCGCCCTTGCGCCGTTTGAGCGACTGCCCACCGACATACTCCATGACGATGTAGCCCACGGGCTCGCCATGCTGGTCGGTGTGCTCGACGAAGTTGAAGATCTGCACGATCGACGGGTGCACCACCTCGGCGAGAAATCGCCGCTCGGCCATCGCGATCGCTTGGGCTTCGGCGTCGCCGGAATGCACCAGGCCTTTGAGTACCACCGGGCGATCGTTGACGTTGCGGTCGAGTGCCAGGTAGACCCAGCCCAGCCCACCGTGTGCGATGCAGCCTTTGATCACGTACTGGCCGGCGACGACGTCACCCGGATTCAGTTGCGGCAGGAACGAATACGGACTCCCGCAAAAGGGGCACCAGCCTTCGGACAGCGCCTTGCTGTCCTTGCTGGACCGGCCGACCGGCCGTCCACAGTTCCAGCAGAACCGTTTGGATTCCGGCACAACCGGATTGGGCATCAACGCTTCGAGCGGATCGATGTCGGGTACCCGCGGGATCTCGACCAGTCCACCGCCCAGCCGTCGCACCGGGGCCCGCGTCGCCGGCTTCACCCGCTCCCGCGGCGTGGTGTCGGCAGCGTGCAGACCCGTGTCGTCGTCGTCGAAGTCAGGCCGGAAGATCGCCTGGGTGGCCACCGGTCGGCCCTGAGAGGACGAGTCCACCATCGAGTCGGCGGGCTGAGTACCCGGGCCGACGTCGTCCGGGTCCTGGCTTTCCGGGTCCACCGGGTGCTCGGTCATCAGTCCTCGTACCTGGGGCTCGGCGGGGCCGGTGCGAGCCCGAGCACGGTCAACCACTTGCGGTACAACGCATTCCAGGTGCCGTCGCGGCGGACGCGCTCGAGGGTGCCGTTGACGAAACGAACCAGTCCGGTGTTGTCCAGCTTGACCCCGACGCCGTAAGGCTGGGTGCCCATATTGGGTCCGACGATGTGCAGATATGGGTCCTGAGAAACCAGCCCGGCCAGAATGGAGTCATCGGTGCTGACCGCGTCGACCTGGCGCTGCTGCAATGTCACCAGGCAGTCGGCCCAGTTCACCACCTCGACCAGGATCGGCGGCGGCGAGATCTCCCGGATCCGATGCAGCGACGTGGTGCCCTTGGCCACGCAGACCCGCTTTCCGGACAAGTCGGCCGGCTTGGTGAGAGGGGAGTCGCGCGGGGCCAGGATGCGCTGGGCGGCGTCGAGGTAGACGGTGGAGAAGTTGACTTGCTTGCGCCGATCGCAGGTGATGGTCATCGTCTTCACGACGATGTCGACTTCCGATTTCTCCAGCGCGGTGATGCGCTCGTCGGACGACAGAATTCGGTACTCGACTTGCGATGGGTTACCGAAGATGTCGCGTGCCACCTCGCCGGCGATGTCGACGTCGAAGCCGACGATTTCACCGGTGATCGGGTCACGGAAGCTGAACAGGTTGCTTCCGATGTCCAGGCCGACGATCAGCCTGCCGCGGGCGCGAATACTGGCCACCGCGGCGTCGGCGTCGGCCGAGTTGTCGAACGGGCGCAGGCTGGCGGTGGGGTTGCAGTTGTCGGCGGAGTTGTCCGGCGGCAACGGTGGCTGCGGCGGCATCTCCTGCATCCCGGCGGGCGTGGGCGGCGGCAGCGTCGGCGCGGGCGCCACCACCATCCCTCCCGACTCGCTGCAGCCCGCCAGCACCGTGGCGATCGCCAGCGCGGCGAAGCCGCGCGCAGCGGGTCGCCACGAGAGACCCAAGCCGATCGCCAGCGCGGCGCACAGGATCCGGAGCGGGCGGGTCCTCATCGGTACTCGCTCAGCCGCGGCCACAATCCAAGAGCGACGGCCAGGGCCGCGCCCAAGCTCAGCACCACGCCGCCGACCGTGGCCCCGGACAGTCCGCGACGCGCGTTGAGGATGTCGTCGCGCAATTCGTGACGACTCTGCTCCATGGCCTTCACCAGCGCGCGATCGAGCTTGTCGAAGGCGGGGGTGGAGTCGTTCTCGCCGCTGCCCAGAGCGACCTGGGTGGCGGCCCGATAGTTGCCGACGGAGATGTAGGCGTTGATTCGATCGTCGGCCCGCCGCCACTGAGCCAGCAGTTGAGCGGCGCCCTGCAGATCGCTCTTGTCGACGGCGTCGCGACGACCGAGGTATTCGTCGAGCTGCTTGTGCATGGCGTCGATGCGTTCGTAGAAGGATTGCTTGCGGACCTCTTCGTCCCCGCGCCGGATCAGAGACAGGGTCTCGTCGGCTCGCGCCTGCTGCGCACTGATGGACATGTTGGTGATGGTCTTCAGTGACTCTGCCGCAGTGTTTTTCGCACTGCGGCTGCCGCCGGTGGATATCGCGAGCGCGGTTCCCACCCAAACCACCATAACCAGAATCGCGAGGGCACCGGCGACAAGACCGGGGTTGATTCGCCGATTGGTGTGCCGGGCCAGCCAGCGGTGGGAGAAGGAGCCAAAAACTGCCGTCGCGATGACGACGAGGATCACTGGAGCGGGGATCTGGGTGGACGCCGTGGTTTCGGTGTCCACCCGCTCAGAGGTTTCGCTGTAGAGCCGGGCCGCATCGGGCAGGATCTTCGACTGCATCAGCGTGGACGCCTCGGACAAATAAGACGAGCCGACCGGGTTGCCGGCCCGGTTGTTGGTCCGCGCGATTTCGATCAGCCCGGTGTACACCGCCAACTCCGCGTTGACCCGCCCGAGCAACTGCACCAACGGCTCATCGGTCAAACCGCTCGATGCCCGGGTCACCGCCACCGCCGCGTCGGTGATCGCCTGCTCGTAGCGCTGCCGGACGGTGCGCGGCTCGGCCTGGGCGATGAATGCGGTCGCGGCCGCCGCGTCGGCCACCGACAGCGTGGTGTAGAGCCGCCCGGCCGCGAACGCCAGCGGCTCGGTGTGACTCAACACCATGGTCAGGGCGTGCTGTCGCTGGTTGATGGTGGTCGAAGTGGCGAACGCGCTGAGCCCACCGAGGATTGCCAAGACCAGACCGATGGACAGGATGCGGCCCGGCGTCGTCGCGACGAACCACCAGCGGGGGCGGGCCGGTTCGATCGGCGACCGCGAACCCAGGGGCTCAGTCGACGGGTGCGCCAACTCAACGGTCACGTCTGTTCGGGCCTCATCTGTCGGGCGTGCGTGTCAGAACTCAATAAGTGAAGTCTAAGAGCGTTTTCCTGAGATGCGGGGAACTGCCCGCTCAGGTTTGCCGACTCGTTATCCACCCGCTACATGCGCAGCGCCGTCGTCGGGTCTGCTTATCCTGAACGCGTGCGTGGCGACGGTGACGGATGGGTGGTGTCCGACACCGGCAATCACTACTGGGGTCGGTACGGGGCGGCCGGCCTGTTGGTCAGGGCGCCGCGGTCCGACGGCACACCGGCGGTGCTGCTGCAACACCGGGCGCCGTGGAGTCACCAGGGTGGCACCTGGGGTCTGCCGGGCGGTGCCCGCGACAGCCATGAGAGCGCCGAGCAGGCCGCGGTCCGGGAAGCTCACGAGGAGGCCGGCCTGCCCGGCCAGCTGCTGTCGGTGCGGGCAACCGTGATCACCGCCGTCGCGAGCGGCACGCACTGGACTTACACCACCGTCGTCGCCGACGCGGCTGACCTGCTGCAGACCGTGCCCAACTACGAGAGCGCGGAGATGCGCTGGGTCGCCGAAGACGAAGTGGCCGAGCTGCCGTTGCACCCCGGCTTCGCGGCGAGTTGGCAACGACTGCGGACAGCACCCGAAACCCTGCCGTTAAGCGATGACGACCGGTTGCGGCGCGATCTGCCACGCACGCTCGAGATCGAGCAGGGCATCTTCGTGTGGTGCACGGCGGGCCAACCGGATCAGCCGCCGTCGCAGCTGAGCTCCCGGATCAGCTCGCTGCTGCAAGTGCCGAGCTGAGCTGCTCGGCCGCGGCCCGCGGATCCTCGGCGGCGGTGATCGCCCGTACCACGACGATTCGCCGCGCGCCGGCCGCCAGCACATCCGGCAGCCGAACCGCGTCGATGCCGCCGATGGCGAACCAGGGTTTGTCGCAGGCCAGCGCGGCGACTGCCTGCACCAGCGCCAGCCCGGGCGCCGGGCGTCCGGGCTTGGTGGGAGTCGGCCAGCACGGCCCGACGCAGAAATAGTCGACGTCCTCGGTGATCGCCGAGCCGACCTGCTGACGATCGTGGGTCGATCGGCCGATCACCGTGCCGGCGCCGACGATGTCGCGCGCGACCCGAAGCGGCAGGTCATCCTGGCCCAGGTGCAGCACGGCTGCGCCGGCGGCGCGGGCGACGTCGGCCCGGTCGTTGACGGCCAGCAGGGCACCGTGCCGGCGCGCGGCGTCGGCGAGCACCTCCAGCGCCGCCAGTTCGTCGCGAGCCGGCAACGGGCCCAGCCGGTGCTCACCCACCGAGCCCTTGTCCCGCAGCTGAATGATGTCAACCCCGCCCGCAAGGGCGGCATCGGCGAATTCGGCCAGGTCGCCCCGATCGCGGCGGGCATCGGTGCACAGATACAGCCTGGCGTCGGCGAGCCGATCACTTTCGTGCACACCGAGACGCTAACGACTACCGTGGTGAGTCGACACGGGAGTCCCGGGAACGGGGTCTGAGAGTGGGTGCGCCGCCCTTACCGTCGAACCTGATCCGGATCATGCCGGCGAAGGGAGCGAAGATGCCACCGGACTCGGGATCGCTGGCCGTCATCGGCGGCGGCGTCATCGGGCTGTCGGTGGCACGCCGCGCGGCCCAAGCGGGTTGGTCGGTGCGGGTGCATCGCTCCGGGCAACCCGGTGCGTCGTGGGTGGCTGCCGGGATGCTGGCGCCGCACAGCGAAGGTTGGCCCGGCGAAGAGCGATTACTGCGGCTGGGCCTGGACTCGCTGCGGCTATGGCAGCAGGGCGGATTCACCGACGGCCTGCCGGAACAGGTGATCACCGCGCGGGAGTCATTGGCGGTCGCCGTCGACCGCGCCGATGTCGCCGAGCTGCGCACGGTTGCCGACTGGTTGTCCGCGCAGGGTCACCCGGTGATCTGGGAATCGTCGGTACGTGACGTGGAACCGATGCTGGCGCAGGGCATTCGGCATGGTTTCCGGGCGCCCACCGAGTTGGCCGTCGACAACCGAGCCCTCATCGACGGACTGTCGGCGGCGTGCGAGCGGCTCGGCGTCGAGTGGGACGGGCCGGTTGCTGATCTGAATTCTGTGCGGGCGGACGCGGTCGTGATCGCCAACGGTATCGACGCCCCCGCCTTGTGGCCCGGTCTGGCGATCCGGCCGGTGAAGGGTGAGGTGCTCAGATTGCGCTGGCGTAAAGGATGTATGCCGTTGCCGCAGCGGGTAATTCGGGCCCGGGTGCACGGACGCCAGGTGTATGTGGTGCCACGCGCCGACGGCGTGGTGGTCGGTGCTACCCAGTACGAGCACGGCCGCGACACCGCACCGACGGTGTCCGGTGTGCGGGATCTGCTCGATGACGCCTGCACCGTCATGCCGGCACTCGGCGAGTACGAACTGGCGGAGTGCCTCGCCGGACTGCGACCGATGACGCCGGACAACCTGCCGCTGGTGGGGCGCCTGGACGCCCGGACGCTGGTCGCTGCCGGCCACGGCCGGTCCGGTTTCCTGTTGGCGCCGTGGACGGCCGAACAGATTGTGTCCGAACTCATTCCGGTAGGAGCTCATATATGAGGGTCAGCGTGAACGCTGAACAACACGAGGTCGACGACCGGACGACGGTTGCGACGCTGCTGGAGTCGCTGGGTTACCCGGACCGCGGCATTGCGGTCGCGGTTGACCAAGCAGTTCTGCCGCGATCCGACTGGGTCACAACGCTTTCCGACGGTGCGAATATCGAGGTAGTGACGGCGGTGCAGGGTGGCTGATTCAAAACTGACCATCGCCGGGCGCAGCTTCGCGTCGCGGTTGATCATGGGCACCGGAGGCGCGACCAACCTTGCCGTCCTCGAGGAGGCACTGGTCGCCTCCGGTACCGAGCTGACCACCGTCGCGATGCGCCGCGTCGACGCAGTGGGCGGCACCGGCATGCTCGACCTGTTGAGCCGATTGGGTATTGCGCCGCTGCCCAACACCGCCGGTTGTCGCGGCGCCGCCGAAGCGGTGCTGACCGCGCAACTCGCGCGCGAAGCGCTTGGGACCGAATGGGTCAAGCTGGAAGTGATCGCCGACGAGCGCACACTGCTGCCTGACGCTATCGAATTAGTCCGTGCCGCAGAGCAATTGGTCGACGACGGGTTTACCGTGCTGCCATACACCAACGATGATCCGGTGCTGGCCAAACGTCTGGAAGACACTGGCTGCGCGGCGGTGATGCCGCTCGGTTCCCCGATCGGCACGGGCTTGGGCATCGCCAACCCACACAACATCGAGATGATCGTCGCTCAAGCCGGTGTTCCGGTCGTGCTCGACGCCGGCATCGGCACCGCCAGCGACGCCGCGCTCGCGATGGAGTTGGGCTGCGACGCGGTGCTGTTGGCCACCGCGGTGACCCGCGCCGCCGATCCGCCGGCGATGGCCGCTGCGATGGCCGCCGCTGTCACCGCGGGATACCTGGCCCGGCGGGCCGGGCGGGTCCCGAAGCGGTTTTGGGCGCAGGCGTCGAGCCCCCTCGGCGACGATGCATGACCCGGCGGTATGTGGCGCTTGGCAGTTCGATGGCGGCCGGCCCCGGCATCCGGCCCGCCGCCCCGGGTGCGCCGTTCGGGTCAGGCCGGTCCGCGCGCAACTACGCCCATCTGGTCGCGGACCGACTGAACCTCGCCTTGGTCGATGTCACCTTCTCCGGTGCCACCACGGCGCACCTGCTCGCTGAGCGACAGCGGAGGGCCCGGCCGCAGATCGACGCGCTGGACGGCACCGAGGAGCTGGTGACCATCACGGTCGGCGGCAACGACGTCGGGTACGTGCCGCTGCTGATGGCTGCGTCGCTGCCCGCGTTCGCTCGCCGGCTGGCCCCGCTGGCCGGTCGCGTGCGCGAGCTGTTCGACCGCGACGCCCGCGAGCAGGCGCTTGACGGGATCGGTGCGTCGTTGTGCGCCGTCGGCACCGCAGTGCGCCGGCGGGCCCCCCGAGCACGGGTGCTCTTCGTCGACTACCTCACGCTGTTGCCCGCGGAAGGCGTCGCTGCCGCACCGCTTTCGGCGGAGCACGCCGATCTGGGTCGATTCATCGGCACGCGCCTGGAAGAGGCCACCGCGGCGGCGGCGCAGGCCACCGGCTGCGAGCTCGTGCGCGCCGGGCACGCCAGCCGGAACCGTCATGGCTGGTCAACCGACCCCTGGGCGGCGGCTGCGGGGTTGCCGTTGCCGTGGCGTCCGGCGCCGTTCCATCCCAACGCCGCGGGTATGCGGGCGGTGGCCGATCTGATTCTGGAGCAGACCGACGCCGACTGATTAGGTTTTGGGGGCCTGGGTAAATCTAACCAGGCAACTACGCAGGCGAGCACGGCAGGATTAATCCGTCGACATGACAGCGAGAACACCCGTGCACCGCCGGGGCTACGACCATTCGGCGCTGCTGTATTACTCAGACCGCGAATATGTGGACTGGCTGGTGCAATTCATCGGCGACGGGTTGGACCTGCTGGAGCCCGTCTTGGTCGCAGTCCCCGGGGACAAATTGGCATCGCTGCGCAGCGCATTGGGCGACGCGGCCGCCGATGTGACGATGGCTGACATCACCGATGCCGGCCGCAACCCGGGCCGCATCCTCGCGGGGCAACTGGCTTTCGTCGAACGGCATGCGGGGCAGCATGTCCGGGTTATCGCCGAACCGGCCTGGGCAGGCCGGACTGAGTCCGAGTATCTGGCGTGCATGCAACATGAAGCCCTGGCCAACCTCGCGTTTGCGGATTCGGAGGTCACCGGGCTGTGCCCGTACGACGCGTCTTGCCTGGATGAAAGTGTGTTGGCCGACGTCCGCCTCACGCATCCCGACATCTGGCTGGGCGGATCCCGACGACACTGTCCGGAATACGCGGTCGACACCGCACTCGATCAGTGCAACCAGCCGTTGACGACCAGCCCGGCCGCAGTGACGCACACTGTGGTGCAAGCCGCGGACCTGGCCGGCGCCCGCAGGTGTGGTGAACGCTATGCCCGGCTGCTCGGGATGCCGGCCGACCGGGTCGCCGACCTGTTGCTGGTCGCCACCGAGCTGGCGACGAACAGCCTCGACCACGCCCGGAGCGCGTGCCGAATGGCGTTCTGGTACGACAGCGGATGCGTGGTCTGCGAGGCGCGCGACCTGGGCTACTGGGCCGACCCGCTCGCGGGGCGTCGACCACCTGCTGCGGGTCGCTCCGGTCCTTATGGGCTTTTCGTGGTGAACGCGATCGCCGACTTGTTGCGGACGTACACGACGTCCGCCGGTACCACGATCCAGGCTTATGTCCGGCTCGGCAATTCCTCCGAAGTGACCGGCTGACGTGCCCTCCTGCTGGCTGCAATTCGACGCGTGCGTCTAACCTGGGCCGCGATGATTAACAAATCAACACCGACGCTGGTCGCCGTTGCGGCTCTGATGTTGGCAACTGGCGGGTGCGCGTCGTCCGATTCCGCAAATTCGATGAAACCGATATCGGGTCCGGACTTCGCCGCCGCTCTGCGCGGGCGGGTCAGCGCCGACGCGATGATGGCCCACTTGACGAAGCTGCAGGACATCGCCAATGCCAATGGCAACACCCGCGCGGTCGGCACGCCGGGCTACGACGCCAGCGTCGACTACGTCGTGAGCAAGTTGCGGGACAAGGGTTTTGACGTACAGACCATGCAGTTCGACGCGCACGTGTTTCACGCCGAGCCGGGGTCGGTGACCGTCGCCGGCAAGAAGTTCGATGCGCGGGCGCTGGAGTACAGCCCGGCCACCCCGCCGGCCGGGGTGACCGGTCCGCTGGTGGCCGTCCCGGTCGACGCCAGCCCGGGCTGCAACGCCGCCGACTACGACAACCTTCCGGTCAGCGGCGCCGTGGTGCTGGTCGATCGTGGCACCTGCCCGTTCGCCCAGAAGGAGGGCGCGGCCGCACAGCGCGGCGCCGTCGCGGTCGTTGTGGCCGACAATGTCGTCGAGGAGCAGATGGGCGGCACCCTCGGCGAGGCCACCGACGTGAAAATCCCGGTCGTCAGCGTCACCAAGGCCGACGGTGCACTGCTTCGGACCGATGTGGGCCCTGCGACGGTGCAACTCTCCGCGGAGACCAAGACCATCGCGGCCCGCAACGTGATCGCGCAGACCAAGACCGGGTCGACGAGCGATGTGGTGATGGCCGGAGCGCACCTCGACAGCGTTCCCGAGGGGCCGGGCATCAACGACAACGGGTCCGGGGTGGCCGCCGTCCTCGAGACCGCGCTGCAATTGGGCAGCGCGCCGGGGATCCACAACGCGGTGCGATTCGGCTTCTGGGGTGCCGAGGAACTCGGGCTGATCGGATCGCGAAAGTACGTCGAGTCGTTGAATATCGACGCGCTCAAAGACATTGCGCTGTACCTGAACTTTGACATGCTCGCCTCGCCGAACCCGGGCTACTTCACCTACGACGGGGATCAGTCATTGCCGGCCGACAAGCGGGGCAGTCCGGTGGTGCCCGAAGGCTCCGCCGGAATCGAGCGCTCGCTGACGGCCTACCTCAACTCCGCCGGCAAGACACCACAGGACACGTCGTTCGACGGCCGGTCCGACTACGACGGCTTCACCTTGGCCGGCATTCCGTCCGGCGGGTTGTTCTCCGGCGCCGAGAACAAGAAGTCTCCAGAGGAGGCCAAGCTGTGGGGTGGCGCGCCGGACCAGCCGTTCGATCCCAACTATCACAAAAGCACTGACACCTTGGAGCACATCGACCGCGCCGAACTCGGCATCAACGGCGGTGGTGTGGCCTATGCGACCGGTCTGTACGCCCAAGACCTGTCCGGCCGCAACGGTATTCCGGTCCGTGAGGACCGGACCCGTCACGAGCCCAACAAGAAATGAGTGCCGCCTACAGCCCGGGCAGACAGATCGGAGCGCCGTAGCAGGGCGGCGGACCGTGCGGTGGCGGAGTAGCCCCGTCCCACACGAATTGGCCGGCATTGCCCATTCCGCCGACGGGGACCCAGTACCAGGTGTGGCAGATGTTGGTGTCCCAGTGGACGTCGTCCATCGGTAACGGTTGTCCTGGGCACCATTGGTGCGGTTGGGAGAAGTTGTCCCCGGGCTGAGCTTGTGCAGTCGCCGCAGCCGCTCCCAAACCGGCGACCGCAATGCCACCGGACAGCAGTGCAGCGGCGAAGATACGCTTCGGATTGGTGTTCATGGTGATCACGCTAAGCAGCGGCGCTGAATGAATCCTTAACGCCCGGTCAGTCGCCGGTACGCTCGAACTTGTCTTCGAAATCGCCTCCGGCGCAAGTACTTTCAGTCGTAACATTATGCCCGTGTCCGGTGAGCAGCGGGATCGGATCTTGCAGCGGGTCGGGCAACGGGTACTCGGCGCTGAGTTTGATGTGCACGGTCCCGCCGAGATTGCAGGGCACGGTGCCCTCGTCGTCACGGGTCCACTTGCCACCGCTGAACACCAGTGGCACCACTCCGTCGATTGCGTGGAACAGGCTCATACACCGGTCGCCGGTGCGCAGACACACGGTACGGACGGTGAGATCGTCTTGTCCCGGCGCAGAACCCCCGCTCGCGTAGGTGATTGTTTCGTGGTAGCGGCCGCGTAAGGCTGTGGACGGCGACGCCGCGCGCGGCGGTAAGGCAGCCGGATCGGGAACTTTCGAGACGTCGGGATCGCCAGTGCGGGTGAAGGTTACGGTGCGCTTCGCGGCGCTGCAGCTGTTCGTCGTGGACCTGGTGGTTTCGCCGGACAGGGTGCCGTCGGGCTGCGGTTGCAGGGTGAACACCACCCAGACTTCGACCGGAGCGTCATTGCACGACGTCGAGCCGAGCCCCACGGCGACCCAACTGCCGCCCACCTCGTCGAACACCAAGTTGGACACCAGCACGATTCCGCTGCCGCCGATGTAGGACGCCGTCGCGACGCAGCCGCCCGCGCCGCATGTCGAGCGCACGTCCCAGGTGCCGGTCATCGGCGGAGCACCTGCAACCGGTTTACCTTCGAGATCGGTGCCCGGACCATAGTCGGCCCGATAGGTGCCGGAGAACGTATGGGCGCTGGCCGCGGTGGCGGCTGATGGCGTTGGGCCGGGCCGATCATGGCGCTGCACGAGTGTCACGCCCGCAAACACCGCCGCAGCAACGAGCAGTAGCGTGGTAACAGCAAGCGAGGCAAGCAATTTCGGCCGCGAAACACCGCGTGAGACGGTCATCAGGGTGGACGCCGGCGCATGACGGCTCGGTGGCGGCGGTGGCGGAGATCGGTGAACCTGACCGGACGGCGGGCTGAGCAGGTAATTCAATTCCCTGGCGAAGTCCTGGCAGCTGGCAAACCGGTCGGCGGGTGCCTTGGCCAAGGCCCGGGCCAATACCGGATCCAGCAGCGCCAATTCGCGACGGCGTTCTCCTAGCGAAGGAATCGGCGCAGCAACGTGTTTGGTGATGATCACGGCGGGGTTGGAATCGACGTACGGTGGGCTGCCGGTCAACAAGTCAAAGGCGGTGCATGCCAGCGCGTATTGATCGGTCCGCCCGTCGAGCGGCTCACCCCTGAGCTGCTCGGGCGCCGCGTACGCCATCGTGCCGAGCGCCATATTCGTCGCGGTCAACCCGGCCGGGTCATCGATAAGGCGCGCGATACCGAAGTCGGCCAGGAAAATTCGTTGCGCCAGTGGATCCAGCAAGATGTTGGCCGGTTTCACATCGCGGTGTAACAGCCCCCGTTGATGCGCGTAATCCAACGCCGAAGCCACGGCGGTGACGATCTCCAGCGCTTGCCGGGCGGGCAGGCCATCGGGATGGTGCTCTCGCAACAGCCGGGACGTGTCTGTGCCCCCGACATAGTCCATCGAGATCCACAATTGACCGTCGTATTCACCGCGGTCATGGACACCCAGGATGTTCGGATGCGACAAGCTCGCCGACAGGTCGGCCTCACGCAGAAACCGGCCCCGATACTGCGGATCCGCCGTCCACTGCGCCGGCAAGACCTTCAGTGCGTCCTGGCGCGGTAATCGTGGATGCGCGGCCAAATACACCGTGCCCATGCCTCCGGCGCCGAGCACGCGCAGGATCGTGAACCCCGCGAACACTTCGCCCACTGACACCGGCATGGGCAAATCCTAGGCTGGCGGTTTGCACAGCATGATCAATTCATCCCGATCCCCGAGCTATGC
The DNA here is from genome assembly GCF_036490025.1 of Mycobacterium sp. Classification (GTDB taxonomy): domain Bacteria; phylum Actinomycetota; class Actinomycetes; order Mycobacteriales; family Mycobacteriaceae; genus Mycobacterium. The sequence goes on from NZ_DASXEP010000126.1 coordinate 20,300, forward strand.
TGCTGTTGTTTAGCCGGCGAACCTGGTGAGCGCAGAAACGTCATGATGGCCGAGGGCTTGGGGACGGGGCGGGGCTTTGTGGCTTCGTCACCGACCGGACCTGACGACGAGACGGGCGCCGACACCGTCCAATTCGGGGTTTTGGGTCCGGTGCAGATGTGCTTCGGGGGCGCTGCGGTGCCGCTGGGCACTCCGAAGCAGCGGGTAGTGCTGGCGGTGTTGATTGTCAATGCGAACCGACCGGTGGGCGTCGACACGCTGATAAGCGCCGCCTGGGATCAGCGGCCGCCGCAGGGAGCGCGAGCCACTCTGCATGCCTATATCTCCAATCTGCGGCGGTTGATGAGTGGTGTCGGTATCGACCGTGCGGTCCTGGCCAGCACGCCGCCGGGATATCAGCTGTCCATCCGTGACGATCAATACGACTTCGGCCGGTTCGTCACCGAAAAGAACGCCGGAGTGCAGGCCGCGGCCGCCGCGCAGTTCGAGCACGCCAGTCGGCACCTTGCGGCCGCGCTGGCCCAGTGGCGTGGACCAGTACTCGAGGACCTGCGCGACTTCCAATTCGTCGAGACCCTTTCCGTCGCACTCGACGAGGAGAAGGTCCTGGTCCACATCGCTCATGCAGAGGCCGAAATCGCTTGCGGGCGGCCGCATGCCGTGATCGGTGAACTCGAGGCGCTGACCGCCACGCACGGCTACCGAGAGCCGTTGTGGGCGCAGCTGATTATCGCGTACTACTTGGCCGATCGCCAATCAGACGCTCTGGATGCGTACCTTCGGTTGAAGACGCTGCTCGCTGAAGATCTGGGCATCGACCCGGGATGGACGATACGTGAATTGCACGAGCGGATTCTGCGCCAAGAGCCGCTGGACGTGCGCAAGATCGCGCAATCCCATGCCGAAGACACCATCGTCGCGGGGTCCGACAACGCAATTCGGGCTCGACGACCCGCCGCGGCTGCCCTCCGTGGCGCTGATGGACAGCGCTATGCGTTGATCGGCACGGCCACCCGGATCGGTCGTAACCCCGATAACGACATCGTGCTGCCCGACGCCAAAGTCAGCCGCCATCACGCGGTCATCACCGACGACGGCAAGACATTCCTGATCACCGACCTGGGCTCGGCCAACGGGGTCCGTGTCCGCGGCCAACAAATCGATCCCAGCGCCGAGTTGCACGAGGGCGATCGCATTCGCATCGGCGACCAGGAATTCATCCTCGAGACCAAACCTCGTCTCTCCCCGTAGCCGGCTACTTAGGATCCGTTCAGCCCTTCGTCGGACGCTGTCATTCCGGATGCCTACAAGGGAGCACGAAGATGAGCAATACCTATCGACCCGAGCCGCCGCAGCTGCTACCGACCACCGTCGCGGACGGGCGCGCGCCCGGTGTGTTCTACCGCATCGACGGCGAATTGGTGCCAGTGCTGCACATTTGGCTCGACGGAAGCGTGCCGGTGTTCTTCGAGCACCATGTGATTTTGTGGAAGGACCCGGCCCTCGCCATCAGCCTTCGAGGCACGGGTGCGCTCAAGCGGATGATCGCCGGGATGCAACTGCTGTTGACCGAGGCCCGCGGGCCGGGGCAGGTTGCATTTTCCCGAGACGGCGCCGGGCACGTATTCCCGCTGCATTTGCGCCCGGGTGCTGCCGTCCAGGTCCGTGAGCACCAATACCTGGCAGCCACCGGGAACTTGGAGTATGGCTTCGTCCGGCAGAAGGGGGTCGGAAACATGCTGTTCGGGTCGACCGGCTTCTTTGTTGATCGGTTCGCCGCGACGCAGTCCGAGGGAGTCGTGTGGTTGCACGGCTACGGCAATGTCTTCGAGAAGGTTCTCGCACCTGGGGAGCAGATCGATGTGGAGCCGGGGAGTTGGATCTACCGCGACGAGAGTGTGCAGATGAGCCCGCAGGTATTCGGTCTTCGCACCGGAATATTCGGCGGGACAGGCAATCTCGTATTCAACCGATTCACCGGCCCGGGCCGCATCGGGCTGCAGTCCATGTTCGTGGATATGTCGACCGACTCCGACCGCTAGCCGCAGCAGGCCAGGTCCGCATTAAGGATTCATAAAGCCCGCTGCCGCACTGTGATGACGCATCACATCAGGAACATAGACAAGGAGTCCAGTAATGAAACGCGAAATCATGATCACGGCAGGCGCCGCGGCGATCATCGGTGCGGCGGTGGTGGGCTGTTCGCACGACAGGGCCGTCAGCGTCGGCAATGCCGCTGTAGCCCCGGCCGGCGCATCGAACACCAAAGTGCTCGTCGACGGTAAGGATCAAAACGTCAAGGGGCAGGTTGCCTGCACCACCGCCGGCGGCGCTGTCAACATCGCCATCGGCGGGTCGGGTTCGGTCGGGGTCCCCACCGGCATCGGCGCCGTGCTGACCGATGCCAGTCCGCCCGTCGTCACATCGGTTGCGCTCGGCAACGTCAACGGGGTATCGCTGGGGGTGGGCGGTACCACCGGCAAGGCCAAGGCCACCAAGGACGGGAACGCCTACAAGATCAGCGGTACCGCCACCGGTGTGGACATGTCCAACCCGATGGCAGGCCCGGTGAACAAGTTGTTCGAACTCGACGTCACTTGCCCCTAGTGCCGGTCCGGCCACCGGTGTCGCCCCAGCGGCATTCGGTGGCCGGGCGGCACCGGTCGTGAATCCATCAAGCATCCAGACACAAGGAACATCATGAACAACCTCAACAAACCCGTAGTCCTATTGGCCGGAGCGATAGCCGCGCTTTTCGCTTCATCGCTCGTCGTGCGCTTTGCCGTGCTGAGTCAGTTCGGCCTGTCCGGCGGTTGGACGCTCTACTTCGGCCTGCCGGCCGCCGGTATCGGCGTGCTGATTCTGTTGTTGCGATTGGGATTGCTCAACTTCGGTGACGGCTCAAGCTCCACGATCCGGCACTGGCAGCACGACGGCGCTGTGCCCGTCCCGTCCACGCCGCCCGCGTCGACGTCGCAACGACTACAGGAGATCGAGAACCTGCGGGCCAGCGGCGCCATCTCCGAAGCTGAATACACCGCAGAGCGTGCCCGGATCATTTCCAGCCACTGAATCGGCTGCGAATCAACCGATCTCAGACAGCCTTGGCATCACTTCGTCGCCGAAGCGCCGCACGAAGCCGACCGGATCCGGTGTACCCGGCACCGGACCCGTGTTGATCATGTCGACGCCGAGTTCGGCGAAGCGCTCGAGCCTGTTGAGGTATCCGTCGACATCGGCGAACGGGTCTTCGAAGAAGCCAACGGTTTTGCGGATCTCGGCGACGTCGCGGCCGACCGTCTCGCAGTGACGTGTCAGCACGTCGATCTTGTGCGTGAGGACGTCGATCTCGGCGTCAGTGGAGTTCCAGACGTCGGCGTACTGCGCGACGAGCCGCAGGGTCTTCTTCTCACCGCCACCACCGATGAGGATCGGCGGCCGCCGAATCGGCTGAGGCTCGCAGATCGTCTCGGCCAGCTGGTAGTGCTTGCCGTCGTAGGGCCCGTTGTCCTCGCCCCACATCTGCAGACAGACCTGCAGCGTCTCCTCGAGCATCTCGAACCGGTCACGCAATGGCGGATACGGTACTCCCAGGGCGACATGCTCACGTTCGTACCAGGCGGCGCCGATACCGAACATCGACCGCCCCTGCGAGAGCACATCGAGAGTCGTCACCGTCTTGGCGAGCAGCCCCGGATGCCGGTAGGTGACTCCGGTGACCAGTAGCGCCAGGGTGATGCTGGTGGTCCGGCCTGCCAGATAGCCCAGCGAGGTGTAGCCCTCCAAGAACGGATCCTCAGCGCGCCCAACACCTTCCATCTGGAAGAAGTGATCCGCCAGCGTGAACATCGTCGCACCGATGTCTTCGGCGGCCGTGGCGGTCGACAACAGGGTCGGGGCCAACCGGGCCGGGTCGCCCGGCAGAAAGTCGATGAAGTGTATGCCCAATTCCATTGGTAGTTCCCTTCGTTAATCGGTCAAGCGCTGAAGCAGAGTCAACGCGTCATTGATGACGCGGCGTTCCCGCTCCGAGTAGCGCTCTTGCATGGAACGGGCCAGCCATTCCCCGCGGACTTGCCGGTCGCTTTCGGCGCGGCGCCGACCAGCGGCGGTGAGTGAAATCATCTGTCGCCGACCGTCATCAGGGTCGGCCGCGCGCCGAATGAGGCCATGCTGGCCGAGTCCCGCCAGTATCGTCGCCATCGACTGCGGCCGCACCCGCTCGGCGGCGGCCAGCGCGCTGGTCGACGATGCGCCTTCTTTCCACAACCGGGTGAGCACCGCGGTCTGCGAGGGTGTCAGACCGCCACCGGTCGTGACGTCCTTGAGTTGGCGGCGCAATCGGCTGAACATCACCCGCAGATCCCGTGCGGCGGCCGCTGCCGACTCGCTGATCCCGTCCACGAACTCCACCATACATTAGACAGGCCAGACTGAACAGTTTGGGCTGTTCAGATTCTAGGTGGCGTCGCCGCGCAGTTCCCAGAAACGCGTGCTCTCTTCCGCGGCGGTCGGGGTGCAGCGGACCCAAATTGTCACGATGACGGTCAGCAACACCCAGCCGATGACCGCGGTCGGGATGGCCCAGAGGCGGCGCACCAGCAGCGCTGTCCCGCATTGGCCGACAAGACCGGCGTCGTTGACCTCCGACGTCTGCGACAGGCTCGCGTTGAAGCCTCTGCCGCAGCTGATCTGCATTCCCCACTGGTCGTACTGACTCAAGTGCACCGGAAACCACAGTGCCAGCAGTCCGGCCACGATCAGCGCGGCCCCCAGGACGCCGAGCACTACCTGACGATTGCTCACCGGTCTCCCTTCTGATCGGACTGCAGGGCGAGATATGTGAACTCGGGTATCGACGACGTTCTCACCGTGTCAGCGTTCATGTCATGCAGACGTCCGAGAACAGCAGCACCGGCCAGGACACGATCGAGCCGAGGAACGACACCACCAGATCGGCGCCGTGCATGTGCACCAGGTGTGCGGTGTGCGTCATCGACCAGATTGCGCCCACCACTAAATACGGTGTGCCGAGGATCAATCCAAGCGCGATCAGCTGCGCGATCGTCAGCTGGAAGCCGAGGATACGGCGAATTGTCTCCAACATCCTTGGCTACCTCCGACACGGCCCTCATCGTCGTCGTATCCGATCTGGCGGCTCGTCAGCACTGTGCAAGCACGTCCAGCATCCGTTATGTTAATGATGATTCTGACTCGGCGGTAGGTTTTTTTGGCACCAATCTGCACGCTAGGGTGAGGCGGTGACGACAGCGCGAGCCCAGCCCGTCGTACGCCGACGGCCCAAGGATCGCAAGGATCAGATCGCCCGGGCATCCGCGGAGGCGTTCAGCGCGCAGGGCTACCACGCCGTGAGCATGGAAGCCATCGCGACCAAGGTCGGGATTTCCGCGGCGGCGCTGTACCGGCACCATGCCAGCAAGTACGAACTGTTCCGCGACGCGGTGCTGGCCCTTGGCCAGCAATTGGTCGACTGCACCGATTTCGCCGACGCCGCCGAAGGCGACCCGGCTGAGACGCTGAATCGACTGGTCGAGGCGCTGGTGGAGGTGACGCTGGCCAACCGCGAGTCCGGCGGCCTGTACCGATGGCAAGCCCGCTATCTGCATGGCGAAGATAAGTCCGCGCTGGGCGATCAACTGCGCCTGGTCAATCGGCGAATCCAGCGGCCGCTCATCGTGATTCGACCGACCTTGAGCTCGTCGCACCGCTGGATGCTGTCGTCGGGGCTGCTCAGCGTGATCGGAAGCACCGTCGACCACCGGATTCAGCTGCCGGTCGACGAGGTCCGCGCGCTACTGGCCGGCGCCGGCTCAGCCGTACTCGGCGTCGACCTGCCCGCACCGGCGGATACCTTGGACCGGCCGGCCTCGTGGCGGATCTTCGAATCCGATACCGGGGTGTATGAAGCCCTGCTGCAAGCGTCGATGGTGTTGTTCAACGCCAAGGGCTATCCCGCGACCAGCATGGCGGAGATCGCCTCGGCTGTCGGCATTCCGGTGTCGGGAATCTACCGATACTTTCCCGGCAAGTGCGACATTCTCGCGACCGGGCTACGGCGCGCGGCCGATCGGGTGTCGGGCCGCCTGTCGGCCATCCTGACCGGGTTGGCCGAGCCAGCCCACATGCTTACCCTTCTCATCGAGGCGTACGTGGCGACCTCGTTCGCCAACCCGGAACTGGCTGCGATCTACTACACCGAACGCGTGAACCTGACACGGGTGGACCAGGAATTGCTGCGCAGCGTGCAGCGTTCAACGATTGACGCCTGGATGCGGCTGCTGGCTGCGGCGCGCCCGGAACTCACCGAGACGCAGGCGCGTGTTCTGGTGCACGCGGCGATGGCCTTGGTGGTCGACGTGGGCCGGCTGGTGCATTACCAGGACTCGGCCGACAACTCCGCCTATCCGCAGGCGTGTGTGCGAAAACTGATGGATGCGACACTTTTTGGGAGTGCCGGATAGCATCGCCCGCCCGCCATCAGCTGATTGCGTAATCGCTCAGCGGGAACCGGGAGCTGTCCCGCACGGCGTTGCGTACCGATGTGGGTCGCAGCAGGCTCGCCTCGCCGCTCTGGTTGAAGTAGTACGACCGCGACGTGGCACAGTCACCCGCGTAGAACACCGAGCTGTCCAGGTGTTTGGTCATCCGGTCCAGGAAGCGGGCGTTGGCTTCCTCGGTGACCTCGAAAGAGGTTGCGCCCCTGCGCTTCACCTCGCCCAGCAATCTGTCCATGTGCCGCATCTGGCATTCCATGGTGTTGAAGAAGGACAGGCCGGAGAAAGAATACGGGCTGGCCAGGCTCAGGTAGTTCGGGAAATACGGAATCGACACACCCTGGTAGGCCTGGAACCTGTTCTCCCGCCACCACTTTCCCAGGTTTCGGCCTTCTCGGCCGATCACCTCGATGGCCGGGAAGTTGGCGTCCCACAGATCGAAGCCGGTGGCCAGCACCAGGGTGTCGATTGTGGCCTTCTGCCCGTCATTAGTGACGATGCCGTCGGGCTCGATCCGGGCTATGCCGCCGTTTTCCAGGTGCACGTGCGGTTTGGTGAAGCTGCGGTAGTAATCGTTGGACCAGCTCGGCCGCTTACATCCGAGGTCATAGTCGGGTGTTAGCTTGCGGCGCAGCTCTTTATCCCGAATCGACACGAATCGGTGAAGCTTGCATATGTCCATGCCCGCGATGGCCAGCCGCCGAAAGTACCGGTAATTCAGCACGGCGGTGAGCGTCATGAACTCGAGCAGGTTGTCGCTCACCCACCGCAGCACCCGCTGGGTGAATGGGATGCGGGCGAACAGCCGTTGCATGAGCGGGGCAATCCGGAAGTTCAGCTTGGGTGCCACCCAGATCGCGGTGCGCTGATACACCGTCAGATCGGCGACGGTCTTGCTCAATTCGGGGATGAGTTGGATTGCGGTGGCCCCGGTACCGATCAACCCGACCCGACGACCGGCGAAGTCGTAGCTGTCGTCCCATGCGGTGGTGTGCACGACCTTGCCGCCGAAGCCGGCGATGCCCGGGATGTCCGGCATGTGCGGCTGGGACAAGAAGCCGGTGGCGGTGATCAGCAACCGGGTGGTCAGCGTGTCACCGCCGGCCAGCGCTACTCGCCACAGCTGCGCCTCCTCGTCCCAGCGGGCGGCTTCCACCGTCGTGTTGAAGCGCATGTGACGGCGCACGTCGTACTTGTCGGCGACCTGATGGGCGTACTGGTTGACTTCCGGGCCCGGCGCGAACACCTGCGACCAGGACGGGTTGGGCTCGAACCAGTAGGAATAGGAGGTCGACGGGATGTCCACGGCCAGGCCCGGATAGCGATTCACATGCCAGGTACCGCCCAAGTCGTCCTCGCGGTCCAGGATGGCGATGTTGTCGTAGCCGAGGCGTTTGAGCTGGATCGCCGCGCCGATGCCGCCGAAGCCGGCCCCGACGATCAGGACCTCGAAGTGCTCCGCACTCATGAAATGACCATACCTTACTTCAGAGTAAGTTAGTAGTTGACGCGTGTCGGATTGATGATATCGGGCGCTTAATCGGACTTGGTTTTCTTCTTCGGCCGCCCGCCCATGGCGCGGTTGTCGCCGAGCAAGGCCGCGTTGTCGTCTTGAAGTTGCAAAATCTGGCCGATGCCGGCGAGATTGACGCCGGCGCTGAGTAATTCGCTAATGCGGCGGAGGCGAGCCAGGTCGTCGGCGCTGTACAGGCGGGTGCCGCCGTCGCTGCGGGTAGGGCTGAGCAGGCCACAGCGCTCGTAGAGGCGTAGTGACTGCACCGCGATGCCGGACAGTTCGGCGGCTACTGAGATCCCATAGACCCCCTGGTTCGCGCCTGGCATGCCGGGGGCGTCGGGTCGATCGGTCATCGAAATCATCCTCGGTTGGACATACAGGAAATCTTTGTATCACACTTGTGGAATCGCCTTCGACATGCTATATGAAATCCGTGTCATCAGACACAGATTATAGGTGGAATTTTTCAGAGGATTGGAGATCAGAGGTGACCACCATGCTGATGCGTACCGACCCGTTCCGGGAGCTGGATCGTTTCGCCCAGCAGGCGCTGGGCACAGCTGCCCGCCCCGCAGTAATGCCGATGGACGCCTGGCGTGAAGGCGATGCGTTCTTCGTGGAGTTCGATCTTCCCGGCATTGACCAGGAATCGCTTGACCTCGACATCGAGCGCAACGTGGTGACGGTTCGCGCCGAGCGACCGGCCGTTGACCCGGACCGCGACATGTTGGCGACCGAGCGACCGCGCGGTGTGTTCAGCCGGCAGCTTGTTCTGGGCGAGAATCTCGATACCGACCGGATCGATGCGTCCTATGACGAGGGCGTGCTACGACTACGAATTCCGGTGTCCGAGAAGGCTAAACCACGCAAGATCGCCGTCGGTCGTCGAGGCGGGCATCAAGCCCTCAACGATGGTCCCCGCACCCACGAGGTAGTCAACGCTTGACCGCTCGATGGGCGGCAGCACGAGGCGTGAGCCCGCTGCCGCCCATCGACCGCCTCGCACGAAAGGGAGAGCGCCGTGTTGTCTTGCGGGAGTGCCGATTCGGCACGCGTGTTCGCGTCGCTGGCCGACATCGTCCAGCAAGGTTCGACACCGAAAGAGGTATATGCCGCGATATGCGTAGCGGCAACCCTGATTGTCCCCGGATGCGACCACGCGAGTCTGATGGTCTGCCGGGACGGCCCCTCCTACCGAACGGTCGCTGTCAGCGATGCCATCGCGCGTCAGATCGACAATCTCGAACTGACGCTGAACATCGGGCCGTGCCTCGATGCCTTTCAGGAAGGCGCCGCTCAACTCGATTCGGATCTCAGGGCAGGCGGTCGGTGGGCGGGGCTGGCCGCCCGCGTGGTCGCCGAAACGCCGGTGCGCGGTGCGCTGAGTGTTCGCGTGCCCGTAGACAGGTCCAAAGTCGCTGCGCTCAACTTGTTCTCCGATGCGCCCAACGTGTTCGACGACTCGTCGCTCGACGGCGCCATCGTGTTGGGAGCGTTCGCGACGATGGCTACCAACGCTGCAGCGCACCGCGAAGAAGCGGAAACGCTGCGACGCGGGCTCACCAGCAACCGCGCAATCGGTAAGGCTGTCGGGATGTTGATGATCCGCGACGAGGTATCGGACGACGACGCTTTCGACATCCTCCGTCGAAGGTCGCAAGCCGCCAATGTCAAGCTCGCCGAGATCGCGTCTGACATCGTTCGGGATGCCGCCGGCCCAGTCCTGGCATCGGTCCCTGAGTTAATCGCGGCCGAGCAGTCGTAGCGCCGCGGCCGCGGCCAGGCCGGGGACGTCGAGCGTCTTGGAGCCGAGGTCATGTCGCGCGCCGGCGATCTCGACGATCTGGGTCGGCGCGGGAATCAACGCCGCGGCGTCGCGCAGCTCGTCGAGAGTGCCGAACGGGTCCGAGGTGCCGTGGGTGAACACCGTCGGCACCGCGATGTCGGGCAGGTGTTCGGTGCGGGCGCGCTCGGGCTTACCGGGCGGATGCACCGGATAGGAGAACAGCGTCAGCACGTCGACCTGTGCTTGCTGGGCGGCCACCACCATCGACGTCAGCCGGCCGCCGTAGGAATGACCGCCGGCGATCAGCGGACCGTCGACCAGTTCACGGCAGACGGTGACGGCCTCGGCGATGCCGGCGCGGTCGGTGGCCGCCGAACCCGACGGCGGACCCTTGGGTCGTCGCCGTCGGTACGGCAGGTTGTAGCGGACCGCAAGCCAGCCGCGTCGGGCCCACTCGTCGCAAAGCTTGTGCAGCAGTGGCGATTCCCTGTCGCCGCCGGCCCCGTGCGTCAGCACCACGACACCGCTCGGAGCGTGTTCGGGCTCATGGCTGATGCCCGCGATCTGCTCGAGACCGGTCATGGTAACAGGCTGAACAGCGGCGACACCGGGCCGTGACCGTGCCCGAGCGGATAGGAGGCCTGCAGACATTCGGTCACCCAACCTTTGGCGAACGAGACCGCATCGGGCACGGTGTAGCCGTGAGCCAGCGCGCAGGCCGTCGCGGCCGCCAATGTGTCGCCGGCTCCATGGTCGTGGGTGGTATCCACCCGCGACGACTCGAACACGTGAAACTCGTTGCCGTCAAACAATAAATCGGTGCTGTCGGCCGACCCGCGCAGGTGTCCGCCTTTGACCATTGCCCATTTCGGGCCCAGCGCGTGCAGGGCGCGAGCCGCGTCGGCCTGAGTCTTCGAGTCGACGACGTCGATGTCGACCAGCAGTCGCACCTCGTGCAGATTGGGCGTCACCAATGTGGCCAGTGGAAATAGTTCGGCACGAAGGCAATTCAGCGCGGCATCATCGAGCAGCGGGTCGCCGTGCATCGATGCGCTCACCGGATCGACGACCAGTGGCACACCGCCGCCATGCTCGCGCCAACTCAGCGCGACCACCTCGATGATCTCGGACGACGCGAGCATCCCGGTCTTGGCGGCCTGTAGCCCGATGTCGTGACACACGACCTCGATCTGCGCGGCGATCACCTCGGGTGGGATTTTGTGAAAGCCCTTCACGCCCACCGAGTTCTGCACCGTCACCGCGGTCACCGCGCAGAGGGCGTGCACCCCTAACAGGGTGCAGGTGCGCAGATCGGCCTGCATACCCGCGCCGCCACCGGAGTCGGATCCGGCGATTGTCAGCACCCGCAGCGGCGTCGTACCCGACGGCGCCAGCGGCAGATAACTCACTGTTGGGCGAGCGGCAGATACACCCGGTTGCCGTGCTCGGCGAACTCGACCGACTTCTCCGCCATGGCTGCCTCGATGGCTTCCTCGCTGTCGAGTCCGTGCTTGGCCGCGTACTCCCGGACATCCTGCGTGATGCGCATCGAGCAGAACTTCGGCCCGCACATCGAGCAGAAGTGTGCGGTCTTGGCCGGTTCGGCCGGCAGCGTCTCGTCGTGGTACTCCCGTGCGGTGTCGGGATCCAGCGACAGCGCGAACTGGTCGTGCCAGCGGAACTCGAACCGCGCCGTCGAAAGCGCGTCGTCGCGCTCCTGCGCATGCGGATGACCCTTGGCCAGATCACCGGCGTGGGCGGCGATCTTGTAGGCGATCACGCCGTCCTTGACATCCTTGCGGTCCGGCAGGCCCAGGTGCTCTTTGGGAGTGACGTAGCACAGCATCGCGGTACCGGCCTGAGCGATGATCGCCGCGCCGATCGCCGAGGTGATGTGGTCGTAAGCCGGAGCGATGTCGGTGGCCAGCGGCCCCAGCGTGTAGAACGGAGCTTCCTCGCACAACTCCTCTTCCAGCCGCACGTTCTCGACGATCTTGTGCATCGGGACGTGTCCCGGTCCTTCGATCATCACCTGTGCACCATGGGCTTTCGCGATCTTGGTGAGCTCGCCCAGCGTGCGAAGCTCGGCGAACTGAGCGGCGTCGTTGGCGTCGGCAATCGATCCCGGCCGCAGCCCGTCACCGAGTGAGAACGTCACGTCGTAGCGGGCGAAAATGTCGCAGAGTTCTTCAAAGTTTGTGTACAGGAAGGATTCTCGATGATGCGCCAGGCACCATGCGGCCATGATCGAGCCGCCGCGGGACACGATCCCGGTCACCCGCTTGGCGGTCAGCGGCACGTACCGCAGCAGCACACCGGCGTGCACGGTCATGTAGTCGACGCCCTGCTCGCATTGCTCGATCACGGTGTCGCGGTACATCTCCCACGTCAGCAGCGTCGGGTCGCCGTTGACTTTCTCCAGAGCCTGATAGATCGGCACCGTGCCCACCGGCACCGGTGAGTTGCGCAGGATCCACTCGCGGGTGGCGTGGATGTCCTTGCCGGTGGACAGATCCATGATGGTGTCCGCGCCCCAGCGGGTGGCCCACACCATCTTGTCGACCTCTTCGGCGATCGACGACGTCACCGCCGAGTTGCCGATGTTGGCGTTGACCTTGACCGCGAAGGCCTTACCGATGATCATCGGCTCGCTCTCGGGATGGTTGTGGTTGGCCGGGATCACCGCGCGGCCACGGGCGACTTCGTCGCGAACCAGCTCGGCCGGCATCTGTTCGCGTGCGGCGATGAAGGCCATCTCGGCGGTGATCTCGCCGGCGCGGGCCCGCTGCAGCTGGCTGCCGCGATCGCGGACCACGCCCGGGCGTCCCGGTAGCCCGGTCGTCACGTCGATCACCGCGTCGGGATCGGTGTAGGGCCCGGAGGTGTCGTAAAGGTCCAGGTGCTCGCCATTGGACAGATTCACCCGGCGGAACGGGACGTGAAGATTGTGGCCGGCGGGGCCTTGTAGGTCTCGGTAGACCTTGGTACTGCCGGCGATCGGACCGGTGGTCACGGACGGCTCGACTGCTACATCGGTCATTTGTCACTCCCTACGTCGGCATTACCCGGTCAGGTTCGTACGGTCGACGGCCCCGAGCCGTCCTCTCAGCGCACCGGGCGTGCGCTCCCGTGTTGTTGTCCAGCAGTATCGTGCGCTCCCCACGCTAGCGCAGCCGGGCGATGCTGTGCACCTGCCGTTCCATGGACGCGCGCCGGCCTGATCAACTCGTGTCCAATCGGTAGGCAAGCGATGCCAACGGTGGAAAGATGTGCACGGTGCGAGAGGTCGCCGACACAACCATCGGCACGGATGCCTGGCCTGCCCGGTGGCCGGCGATCGACGCCGACAAACCGGGCGTCGGCGCCTTCCGATTCTGGTTTGTCGGCCAGCGCTGGGAATGGTCAGACGAGCTGGCCCGGATGCACGGCTACGAACCCGGGACGGTCGAGCCGACGACCGAGCTGCTGATGTCGCACAATCATCCCGACGACCGGGGTCATGTGCAGGACCTGCTCGACCGGGCGCTGCTGTCGAAGGGCTCGTTCTCGAGCCGTCACCGCTTCATCGACACCGCCGGCACCGTGCACGACGCGATCGTGGTGGCCGACCGGGTGTCCGACAACGCCGGTGTGGTGGTCGGAACCGCGGGTTACTACCTCGACCTCACGGCGACCTTCGTCGAGACCCGACAGGTCGCCCTCGACGAGGCCCTGCCCGACTTGTTCGAGGCACGTGCGGTGATCGAGCAGGCTAAAGGCGTCCTGATGGCTGTCTACCGGGTCAGCCCTGAGCAGGCCTTCGGCGTGCTGCGGTGGCGATCACAGGAGACCAACACCAAGCTGCGCTCGCTGGCAAAGCAGCTCATCATCGAAAATGCCAAGCTGCCACCGCCGTCGGCAGAGACCCAAAGCGCCTTCGACCATCTGCTGTTAACGGTGCATCAGCGTATTCCGGTTGAATCCACCGGCTAGGCGCGCTGCCAGATAGGCTCGAATTGAGTGCGTCGAATTGGGTGAACGCGATGGAACTGTTGGTGGTCGACTCCGAGGTTCGACCAGAGGCTGTGCTGGTGCATGCCACCGGGGAGATCGATTCCAGCACCGCCGGCGAGCTCAGGTCACGGCTGGAGTCGGCGCTGCGGGAAGCCGAAAGCCAAGCTTCTCGATTGCTCATCGTCGATTTGCAAGGCGTGACGTACTTCGGCAGTGCCGGGCTGAACGCCGTGCTGGATTGCCACAAGCAAGGTCTTCGGGCCGGGACGTCGGTTCGGCTGGTCGCCGACAATGGTCTGGTGGTTCGTCCGATCGAGGTGACGAACCTGGACAGCCTGCTCGACCTCTACCCGACATTGCCCGATGCACTGGAAGGCCGTGATTCCGAGCAGGGGTCGTGAGCGGAGAGCATCGTCGCGGCTGGCCACGCGAACCTCAGGCGCTACCACCTGACCTCGCCGCAGCTGTTGCACTGGGCGGGACCATGGGCCGGTTGTTCGCTGAATTCGACTGGACGTCTCATCCGTTGGGCCCGCCGCAGTCCTGGCAGCCCGAAGTGCGCTCCGCGGTCGCGCTGGTGTTGACGTCGCGCTTTCCCATCGTGTTGTGGCTGGGCGCCGAAGACCTGTTCCTGGTCTACAACGACGCCTACATCCAGATCCTGGGCGACAAGCACCCCGAGGCGCTGGGCCGGCGCGGCCAGTACGCCTGGTGGGATATCTGGCAGCGGATCAGCCCGATGCTTGCCAGTGTCATCAAGTCCGGCGAGGCGACATGGTCCTACGATTTGATGCTGCCGATGGTGACCGCGGGCCGCCGTCGGGAGCGGTACTTCACCTTCACCTACAGCCCACTGATCGGCGACGACGGCAAGACCTATGGGATCTTCTGCCCGTCGTTCGAAACAACCGAACGGGTGCTGAGCGAGCGCCGGCTGCACCTGCTCAACGCGGTGGCCTCAGCCCTGATGGATACCAACACGATTGACGATGCGGCGAATGCCACCGTCGCGGTGTGCGCTGAGCAACCCGCCGATGTGCCGTTCGTGGCCGCCTACATCGGTGATCCCGAGACGGCTGACGTGACGCTGCGCGGGGCCACCGCGTCGGTGCTGCCGTTGTTGCCGCCGACGCTGGCGAGGTTGACCAAATCTGAGGCGGTTCCGCGGACGCGGTCGGAGATGCAGGTCATCGACGACGTCGCGGCAAGGATCGATGGCATCCACGATCTGTTGGCCGGTGACTGTCCCGACCAGGCGTTACTACTGCCGTTGGGTGAAGGCCCGGCTGCCGGGGCTCTGCTGGTCGGAACGAATCCGCGCTGCCCGCTGGACGACCAGTACATCGGTTTCTGCCAGTTGCTTGCCGACCAGTTGTCCTCGGCGATGGCGTCGGCGGTCTCCTACGAGCAGCAGCGCCAGCGGGCGGATGCGCTGGCCGAACTCGACCACGCGAAGACGGCCTTCCTGACCAACGTCAGCCACGAGTTCCGCACTCCGCTCACGCTGTTACTCGGCCCGCTCGACGATGCGTTGTCGGAGAGCGGCCCGAACAGCGTGCTGACGAATCGGCTTGGTACCGCACGACGTAACGTGGGACGGCTGCAACGGCTGGTTGATTCGCTGCTGGACTTCTCCCGCATCGAAGCCGGTCGTGCCACCGCCGACTTGCGCTGCACCGACGTCGGCGCACTGACGTCGGACATCGCGTCGTCGTTCTCCGAACTGTGCCAGCGCGCCGGGCTCGAACTGGTGCTCGACTGCCACCGGGCACTGGCCGATATCGACCCGGGCATGTGGGAAACCATCGTGCTGAACCTGCTGTCGAACGCGGTGAAGTACACCCTGAGCGGCTCGATCACGGTCACGGTGAACATCGATTCGACCTTGTGCCGCATCGTGATTCGCGACAGCGGCGTCGGCGTCGGCGAAGCGGACCTGAAGCGGCTGGGTGAACGGTTCTTCCGCGCCGACAGTGCCCAAGGGCGCAGTGTCGAAGGCACCGGAATCGGCTTGTCGTTGGTGCGCGGGCTGGTCGAGTTGCAGCACGGCACCATTGAATTCGCCAGTGAACTAGGGCACGGCACGACGGTCACCATCGGGTTGCCCCGGTCGGCGGACGGCAGGCCCGTCGATCATTCACCCGCCGGGCTTCTGGAGAGTTCCTACGTTGTCGAGGCGGACGAGTGGGTGACATCGCGTCCGGCGTCGACGGCGGGTGCGGCGCCGGTGTCGGACACGCGGGAGCTGGTGCTGATCGCCGACGACAACGCTGACATGCGTGCGCATCTGGAGCAGGTGCTGTCGGCTCATTGGCGGACGGTCCTGGTCGCCGACGGGCAAGAAGGCATCGAAGCTGCGCGCAAGCTTCGCCCGGACGCCGTCGTTACCGATGTGATGATGCCCCGGCTGGACGGCTTCGAGTTCGTCGAAGCCATTCGCGCCGACCCGGTGCTGGCGGCGACCCCGGTGCTGATGCTGTCGGCGCGGGCGGGCGCCGAAGCGGTCAGCGAGGGCTTCTCCGGCGGGGCCGACGACTACCTGCCAAAGCCGTTCAGCTCCAAGGATTTAATCGATCGCGTCGCGGCGCGATTGTCGGCCGCCGCGCGAGAACGGGCCAGTCGGCGATCCAGTGACGCCCGCGCGCGGCAGGCCCTGGATTTCGCGCAGCTCGATGCGGCTCTACAGGCCGCCGGGTCGGACGTCGCAATCGTCGATGCGCTGCAGGGTTGCGCATTCGACGCCGGTGATCCACCGGTCATCTGCCTGGGGTTGCTCGACGCCGAAGGCAAAAACCTCCGGTTCGAATACGGCGGTCCGGTGCCGCCGGAGATGCGCGATCGCTACCACGTAGCGTCAATGGACACCCCGATCGTGCCAGTCGACGTCGTCAGAACCGGTCAACCAATGATCATCACGGACACGCTGAGTCTCAGCTCGCGCTACCGGCATGTCGTGGGCGAAACGCTGCACACGGTGCGGGCCTGCATCAGCCAGCCGCTGCGCGGTCCGGACGGGAAGGTCATCGGTTCGCTGGGAATGCTGTGGCCGACAGCGCGCGAATTCGATCCCGCTGAACTCGACTGGGCCGCACAAGTTGTCAAGGCCACCCAGTCGGCCGTCGAGCGTATCCGCAACGCTGCGCGCGAACATCGGATCGCCGTCGACTTCCAAGACCATCTGCTCGATCTCGACCACGGGTCGACCGCGGCGGTCGTCGCCGCGGTCTATCAACCTGGCGGCGAGGCGATGCGGGTCGGTGGTGACTGGTATCTGACGGTGCCGCTGAAGCACCAGGGCCAGGTTTGTATATCTGTCGGCGACGTCGTCGGACACGGCCTGCCGGCCGCGATCGCGATGAGCAGGCTGCGGGCGGCGGTGGCGGCCAGCGCGCTGACCGATGCCGACCCGGGCGCAGTCCTGACCACCTTGGACCGGTACGCGGCGACAGTCGCGGGTGCACGCTGCGCGACGGTCAGCTACGCGGTGATCGATACCGGCTCGGACTTCGAAACCCGAGACGGCACCGCCCGCATGAGCTATTCCTGTGCGGGACATCCCTATCCCCTGCTGGTGAGCCCGGAGGAGCCGCCGGTGTTCTTGTCAGGCGGTCGGCGTCCCCCGGTCGCGGCCTGGGAAAGCCCGCTCGAGCAGAACACCGCCGTGCACGAATTACCGGCGGGCAGCGTGATTCTGCTCTACACCGACGGACTGATCGAGCGGCCGGGGGAGTCGCTCGACGAGGGCTTCACCCGGCTGCAGGGTGCGGCGGCATACCGGGCAGATCTTCCGGTCGGGGACCTGTGCGACGAGTTGCTCGAACGGATGACCCCGCCCGGCGGGTACACCGACGACGTCGTGTTGTTGGCTTTGCGGCCATGCCATCGCGCGGCCCGCAGCTTCGCCACTGTGGTGCCTGCCTCGCTGGACTGCATCGTCGAGGCGCGACATCGGTTGCGCGACTGGCTTTCCCGCGTCGACGTCGATCCGCGTCGTGAATGCGACATCCTGCTCGCCACCGGGGAGGCGGTGACCAACGCGATCGAGCATGGCAGCGGCGCCGACGCGAGCATGACGGTTTCCGTCGAAGCTTTTGTGCGCGGCCACACCGTCACCGCGACGGTCAGCGACGCCGGTCAGTGGTCGGGCGATTCGTCGGCCAGCCAACGCAGCCATCGGCGTGGACGCGGGCTCACCATGATCAACGGCCTCGCCGACCACGTGAAGACAGCGCGCAGCCCGGGCGGCACCAGAATCACGTTGAGTTTTGAGGGCGCCGTTCTTTCGGAATCCGGTCTGGTGGAGGGCCTGAAAACATGAGCCGGGCGGAATTCGAGCTGCACGTCACCGAGAGCGACGGCGTCGCAACGTCCGGCGAGGTGACGGTCATGGGCGAAGTCGACGCGTCCAATGTCCACGTGTTCACCCGATCGCTACTGGACCTGCCGGTCGCGCGGCCGATCATTCTTCAGCTGAGCAGCATCAAATACCTCGACAGTGCCGGGTTCGCGGCGTTGGATCGCCTGCTCGCGGAGGATGCGATCGTCATCGTGCTGGCGCCGGACAGCTTCATGTACCGGGTGGCCGAGCTGATGTGTATGCCGATCCACCACGACGCCGAGGCCGCCCGCCGAGTGCTGCAGAACGGCGCGGGCTGAGGTCGGAACTTCTACCCGGCGTCCTCAATGGCCTCGCCGAGCTCCTCGAGGAGCTTGTTGTGATGATTGCTGGCCAGTAGGTGACCCGCCGCGATGACGACCGCGACCGGCCAATCGATGAGCTCGAACGCGGCTAACGCCGCCAAACCGGTGTAATAGGCAAGCTGCTCCGGCCGTGGAATCTGCACCTGCCCGAAAACCGGCAGGTTGACCGCGAACGTCTCACCTTCCCGCATATGAGCGACGGCATCTGCCTGGGAAGTACCGCGGCGCGACTTTACCTTTTCGACCATCATTTGCCTTTCAGTAACTCAAGCGTTGCCGTTGTGACTGATGATGCGGTCACCGTCGAAGGTATGTCGACGACTGACGCTCTCGCCGACCCACTAAGCGGAGCTGTGGCTGACCTTCTGACTGTTCCGTTGACCCAGTTGTACGCCGTTCTGTGGCGCTTCGGCGCTGTGGATGTCGTGGCGACTCGGTCGGAGTCGGATCGCCGGCCTCCAGCTCCAAGGGACGCTTATCGGCGAAGGCCCGGGTGGCGACGGCCACCGCGGCGGTCGCCGCCCCGGCTGAGCCCAGCGCCTGCCCCCAGGCGAGCGGGCCCAACGGCGTACAGCCAAGCAGTTGGCTGACGCCGGGGATGCTGATCAGCGTTCCCATCACGGCCAGCGAGCCGCCCGCGGTCAACACGACCAGCGGAGTGTGTGACTCGAGCAGAGTCTGACCCAACTGCGCTGACACCAGGGCGACCAGCGCCACCGTTGACGCCCGTTGCGGCCGTCCGGTGACCCCGGCCATCGCCCACGCGGCCGTCGCCGCCGCCGCGGTGGTGGCGCCGCGGATCGCGACGGCGCGCCACAGCGCCTGCTCGTCGGGGCCGCGTCCTTCGGTCTGCACCGGTCCGCTCGGCTTGCTGACCGCCAGGGCCGCGGCAGGCAGCGCGTCGGTGAAGATGTTCACCAACAGCAGCTGGCGGGTGTTGAGCGGCGAATTGCCGGTGATGGCGGCGCCGATGATCGCGAACGCGACCTCGCCGGCGTTGCCGCCTAGTAGCACCGACACCGCAGCCTGAACCCGCCGCCACAGCTCGCGGCCTTCCTCGATCGCAGTGAGC